>NZ_CP166996.1:2448000-3060000 GCF_048318575.1 Pseudoalteromonas sp. RW-H-Ap-1 | reverse complement strand
TATTTTGTAGCGAGGTTAACCGATTAGGGTAGCCGTAGGGAAACCGAGTCTTAACTGGGCGAATAGTTGCAAGGTATAGACCCGAAACCCGGTGATCTAGCCATGGGCAGGTTGAAGGTTGAGTAACATCAACTGGAGGACCGAACCCACTAACGTTGAAAAGTTAGGGGATGACCTGTGGTTAGGAGTGAAAGGCTAATCAAACCGGGAGATAGCTGGTTCTCCCCGAAATCTATTTAGGTAGAGCCTCGGACGAATACTTACGGGGGTAGAGCACTGTTAAGGCTAGGGGGTCATCCCGACTTACCAACCCTTTGCAAACTCCGAATACCGTAAAGTAATATCCGGGAGACACACGGCGGGTGCTAACGTCCGTCGTGAAGAGGGAAACAACCCAGACCGCCAGCTAAGGTCCCAAAGTCATAGTTAAGTGGGAAACGATGTGGAAAGGCCCAGACAGCCAGGAGGTTGGCTTAGAAGCAGCCATCCTTTAAAGAAAGCGTAATAGCTCACTGGTCGAGTCGGTCTGCGCGGAAGATGTAACGGGGCTAAACTATGCACCGAAGCTGCGGATTCAGAATTTATTCTGAGTGGTAGGGGAGCGTTCTGTAAGCGGTTGAAGGTGTACCGGGAGGTATGCTGGACGTATCAGAAGTGCGAATGCTGACATGAGTAACGATAATGCGGGTGAAAAACCCGCACGCCGGAAGACCAAGGGTTCCTATCCCATGTTAATCAGGGTAGGGTAAGTCGACCCCTAAGGCGAGGCCGAAAGGCGTAGTCGATGGGAAACGGATTAATATTTCCGTACTTGGTATAATTGCGATGGGGGGACGGAGCAGGCTAAGCAAGCATGGCGATGGTAGTCCATGTGAAAGTGTGTAGGCTAGCGACTTAGGTAAATCCGGGTTGCTGTTAGGCTGAGACACGAGACGAGTCACCACGGTGATGAAGTTGCTGATGCCATACTTCCAGGAAAAGCCTCTAAGCTTCAGATTATACCGAATCGTACCCCAAACCGACACAGGTGGTCAGGTAGAGAATACTAAGGCGCTTGAGAGAACTCGGGTGAAGGAACTAGGCAAAATCGTACCGTAACTTCGGGAGAAGGTACGCTCCGATTGGTGATGAGACTTGCTCTCTAAGCTGATTGGAGCCGCAGTGACCAGGTGGCTGGGACTGTTTATTAAAAACACAGCACTGTGCAAAATCGCAAGATGACGTATACGGTGTGACACCTGCCCGGTGCCGGAAGGTTAATTGATGGGGTTATCTTCGGAGAAGCTCTTGATCGAAGCCCCGGTAAACGGCGGCCGTAACTATAACGGTCCTAAGGTAGCGAAATTCCTTGTCGGGTAAGTTCCGACCTGCACGAATGGTGTAACCATGGCCACGCTGTCTCCACCCGAGACTCAGTGAAATTGAAATCGCAGTGAAGATGCTGTGTACCCGCGGCTAGACGGAAAGACCCCGTGAACCTTTACTACAGCTTGGCACTGAACATTGAACCTACATGTGTAGGATAGGTGGGAGACTTTGAAGCAGAGACGCTAGTTTTTGTGGAGTCGTCCTTGAAATACCACCCTTGTAGTTTTGATGTTCTAACGTTGGCCCCTGAATCGGGGTTACGGACAGTGCCTGGTGGGTAGTTTGACTGGGGCGGTCTCCTCCCAAAGAGTAACGGAGGAGCACGAAGGTTGGCTAAGTACGGTCGGACATCGTACGGTTAGTGTAATGGTAGAAGCCAGCTTAACTGCGAGACAGACACGTCGAGCAGGTACGAAAGTAGGTCATAGTGATCCGGTGGTTCTGAATGGAAGGGCCATCGCTCAACGGATAAAAGGTACTCCGGGGATAACAGGCTGATACCGCCCAAGAGTTCATATCGACGGCGGTGTTTGGCACCTCGATGTCGGCTCATCACATCCTGGGGCTGAAGTCGGTCCCAAGGGTATGGCTGTTCGCCATTTAAAGTGGTACGCGAGCTGGGTTTAGAACGTCGTGAGACAGTTCGGTCCCTATCTGCCGTGGGCGTTTGAGAATTGAGAGGGGTTGCTCCTAGTACGAGAGGACCGGAGTGAACGAACCGCTGGTGTTCGGGTTGTCATGCCAATGGCATTGCCCGGTAGCTACGTTCGGAACTGATAAGCGCTGAAAGCATCTAAGCGCGAAGCAGGCCTCGAGATGAGTTCTCACTAGACTTTTAAAGTCTCTGAAGGGCCGTTGAAGACTACAACGTTGATAGGCAAGATGTGGAAGTGGTGTGAGCCATTAAGCTAACTTGTACTAATTACCCGTGAGGCTTAACCATACAACGCCAAACGCGTTTTATGTGATAGTGAAACAAGCGAAGAAGTTAATAGACTAAAGTAGATTACTGAAAACTTTTATTATCAGAATTCCAAATTTTAGTTAGTGCGTAGTAATACGGACTGACAACCAAATTTGCTTGGTGACAATAGCGTTTTGGACCCACCTGACCCCATGCCGAACTCAGTAGTGAAACGAAACAGCGCCGATGATAGTGTAGCATTTGTTATGTGAAAGTAGGTCATTACCAGGCTCCAATTAAGAGAAACCCGTTACAGCAATGTAGCGGGTTTTTTGCTGTTTGGGATTTAATAAAAATAGCCAAGACCCCATGCCGAACTCAGTAGTGGCCGCTCTTGCACATCCTGTGCTCCACGGCATTCGTATTCCTATACATCAAGTGAAACAGCTCGAAGGCGAGCCCCGCGGAAGGCCGCCCCGACACAATGATAGTATCCCATTTGATACTCATTGAGCCTCCTCCCCAGCATCGCGATTATTCGCTACGCTGAAAAGGCAACCAACCTTACAGGAGAAAGCTCAATGAACTTTTACAATAACATGCATCCATATTATTGTGGAATCGATTTACACGCGCGATTACTTTACGTCTGTATCATTGATAATACAGGACTTATCCTTGTTCACAAGAAAATTAAAGATGACCCAGAAGCACTACTAAAACTACTTAAACCGTATACCGGTGACATTGTGGTTGGCGTAGAATGCATGCATTGCTGGTATTGGGTCGCTGACTTTTGTAAAGAACACACTATCGACTTTATTCTCGGTCATGCGTTATATATGAAGGCGATTCATGGCGGTAAAGCCAAAAACGATAAAATAGATTCATATAAAATTGCCAAACTCATCCGAGGGGGAAACTTCCCACTTGCTTATGTGTATGACAAAGATATGCGTGCTACGCGCGACTTATTACGCCGAAGAACTAAAATTGTTCGCCACGGGGCTGATTTAAAAGCCCATGTCGCCAATACCGCCAGCCAGTACAATTTACCTGCCCACAACGTGAATTTAAAGAACGTCTGCGACAGAGAAAAGATGCGCTATTACTTCCCTGACCCCGTTGTGCAACGATCTATTAATTTAAATATGGCCATACTCGATTGCTATCACAATGAGCTTAAGCCTTTAGAGCATTATATTGAACAAATGGCCAAGCAACACAACCCTGTCCACCTTAATATCTTGCAAACAATTAGTGGTATAGGCCGCATTCTCGCACTTACCATTATCTATGAAATTGGTGACATCAATCGTTTTTCAAGCGTACAAAAGTTCGCTTCATATAGTCGGTTAGTCAAATGTAAAGCAGAGTCTGCCGGCAAAACCTATGGCACCCAAGGTAACAAAATTGGCAATGCACATCTAAAATGGGCGTTCTCCGAAGCCGCTGTATTGCTGCTGCGTCACAATCATAACGCCAACAAATACCTCGAAAAACTACAAAAACGAATGAGCAAAGCCAAAGCACTGTCAGCGCTTGCGCATAAGCTTGGTCGCTGTGTTTATTATATGCTTAAAAAAGAGACGGTATTCGATGAAGCAAAATTCTTAAAGAGTTAGTCACGGTACTGAGTGAGCTGAACATCTAACTGGATATAAGGCTGAGCATCAATCAATTGGGTGAGTTAATAACCAAAAAGGTTTAACCTAATTATATGCCTACAGACCGAAGCCACTTGTCTTGATTAGACGCTCAGTACGCGTGCATTAATACAATAAACAAAGTCGCTTACACCTGACTTGAGCCTGAAACTAACTGGATCATAATGATGCAACCAGCCGCCTTGAATAGTGCCATGATGAGGTTAACCGATGAATGTCTAGTGCCCCAGCAACCCCAAAAGGATATGGGAAAAACCTGGCTGCGATGAGATCGCAATAAGAGAGCCTCTATATGTGTTTGCCGTAAGCTACTTGCTTAACAGCCGTATCGACAGACGAAGTAAACGAATTTGTTTATTGATTTAGAATTGACCGTCAATTTATAAAAACGGTCAAAAAGAACACTAATGCCTATTGACAGAGTTAAGGCTCATATGTGTTATGTGAAAGTAGGTCATTCTACTGCGTAGCGCACCGACTCCAAATACAAGAAAGCCCGATTCGAAAGAGTCGGGCTTTTTTACGTCTGCAGGAAAGTGAAAATGTAGCTATCAGCCGACAGCTATCAGTTGTATAGCGTTAACTTGAACACCGTAGCCTGGGTTGAGTATCTCGAAAATCACGGGCAAAAGACCGCAGCGACTCCAAATACAAGCAAGCACAGCTCGAATGACTTGAGCCTTCTGGTGCTCGTAGGAGTTTACCAGTAATAGCTTGTGTTGCTTGATGTGCTCTGTCAGGGTAGAAAGTGAGGTGTTGGGCAGGTTTACCCTGCAGCATTGTTTCATTGCTGATGACAACGCATAGTAGCACTATTCAACATAGTTAAATGGCGTTTAATTTTAGATACACGAAATGGAATACAGTGTTTATACAAATCAGTAACTGCTATTTAAAGCTTAATAGGCTCTCGATGTGTATTTATTTAGAAATGCACAAAAGCATAGAGAAAACGTCTTTAGACATTAGGTAACTCATCAGCAATTAGCAAAGAAACCACGTTGCTAAATTAAAATAGGTAGGATCAAAAACGCCAACTCAAAGTTGGCGTTTTAAATATGAGGCTAAAGGTGATTACTAAACTTTAGGGCCTGCATTTTTAATTTCGTCAGAAACGTCGTATTTAGCAAAATTTTCTGTGAAATCCGCGGCCAGTTTAGACGCATATTCTGCGTATTTAGCTTTGTCTTCCCATGTATTGATTGGGTTAAGAAGCTTGCTGTCTACGCCTGGTACTGCAACTGGTACGTCTAGATTTAGCACGTCAATGTGTTGAGTTTCAACACCGGCTAATTTTCCAGATACAATTGCATCAACAACAGCACGTGTTGTTGGAATATCAAAGCGCTTACCAATACCGTAAGGACCACCTGTCCACCCAGTATTAACTAGGTAAACTTTAGCGCCGAATTCACGTACACGCTTCATTAGAAGCTCTGCGTACACACCTGCAGGACGTGGGAAGAAAGGAGCACCAAAACACGTTGAGAATGTTGATTCAATATCACTAGTAGAACCAATCTCTGTAGAACCTACTTTTGCTGTGTAGCCACTTAGGAAATGAAACGCTGCAGCTTCTTCGGTTAGTACAGACACTGGCGGAAGTACACCGCTTACATCACATGTTAAGAATACAACAGCTTTTGGCTCGCCTGCACGGTTTTCAACTTTGCGTTTCTCAACATGCTCTAATGGGTATGCTGCACGGCTATTTTGAGTTAGGCTAGTATCGTTGAAATCAGGAACACGGTTTTCATCAAGTACCACGTTCTCTAAAATAGTGCCAAATCGAATAGCGTCCCAGATAACTGGTTCGTTTTTCTGAGAAAGGTCGATACATTTAGCATAACAACCACCTTCGATATTAAATACACTACCTGGTGCCCAGCCGTGCTCATCGTCACCGATTAAGAAGCGAGTTGGATCTGCTGATAATGTTGTTTTACCTGTACCTGATAGACCAAAGAATAATGCGGTATCACCTGCTTCACCTACGTTAGCAGAACAGTGCATTGGTAACACACCTTTCGCTGGTAGTAGGAAGTTTTGCACAGAGAACATCGATTTTTTCATTTCACCCGCGTAGCGCATGCCAGCAAGTAACACTTTACGTTGTGCAAAGTTAATAATAACTGTGCCATCGCTATTTGTACCATCGCGCTCTGGATCACATACAAACGAAGGTACGTTCATTACTTGCCACTGAGGAAAGTCGGCTTTGTTGTATGACTGTGGTTCGATGAACATGTTTTTAGCGAAGATATGGTGCCAAGCAGTTTCTGTTGTTACAACCACTGGAAGGTAGTGCTCTGGATCAGCGCCTACTTCAAGGTGAGAGATAAAGTGGTCATTACTTTGCACATGTGCTTCTACACGTGCCCATAAGGCATCAAACTTATCTGCATCGAATGGGCGGTTTACATTGCCCCATTGGATTTCATTTTCAGTACTTGATTCTTGAACAATAAAACGATCTTTTGGAGAACGACCGGTACGACGACCAGTGTTAGCTACAAAAGCACCATTGGCGGCTAAAGTCCCTTCGCCACGGCTGATAGCGTGTTCGACAAGTTCAGCTGCAGTTAGATCGACAAAACGGGTAGCGCTTGAAGTCATGTTTATACCTAAATTGTGTGAGATTGAACGGGATAGCTCTGGGTCTTAGTAACCTTTAAGCTGCAAATATAGTAACAGATGGATTAAGGATATTCGAGCTTATAAACGCCGTAAAAACATATAAATTAAGGGAAAAACATGAATAATTTCAATGATACCGGTGTCATGAAAAATGCTCAGCTTGTGATACCGGTGTCATTTTTTGGACATAAAAAAGCCATAAAAAATTATGGCTATTTTATAGTGTGCTTTAAAAAATCTAGATTAGTTAAATATATTTTTTATATCTTGTTCGTTAAACACATAATCTTTTAAACAGTAATGGCAGCTCATTTTAATCTCACCATTTTTTTCGACATCATCCATAAGCGCTTGTTGACCAACATTAACTAAAGCAGCCATCGTTTTTTCGCGATTACAACCACATTTAAATTGAATTGGTTGAGGGTCAAATACGCGTGGGTTATCTTCATGATAAAGGCGCGTTAAAATAGTATTGGCATCAAGCTCTAGTAGTTCTTCATCTTTAATAGTATTGCTGAGTGCTTCTAAGTGAGCAAAATCTTCAATCGATTTTTGTTTATCTACAGGTAGCACTTGTAAAAATAGCCCACATGCTTTGGCGCTGCCTTCTTCAGTATCGGTTGCAAACCAAAGGCGTGTTTTTAATTGCTCAGACTGCTCAAAATAGCTTTCTATACATTCACTTAATGTATCATGCTCTAAAGGTACTATACCTTGGTAACGCTCACCTTGAGTTGGAGTAATCGTAATAATCATGTAGCCTTGGCCAATAAGCTCTTTTACCGTTGAGCCAGTAACTTCACGTTGTAATCGCGCAATGCCACGCATATTTTGTTGATCATCACCATTGATCACCGCATATTTTACGGGTCCATCACCTTGTAGTTGAACCGCAATTTCGCCTTCAAACTTTAACGTTGCTGTTAATAAACAGGTTGCAACAAGCAGCTCACCTAATAATGCTTTAACGGGCTCTGGATAATTGTGTTTCGCAATCATTTCATTGTAAGCGTTGTCTATTTGTACGAGTTCGCCACGAACATCGAGGTTGTCAAATAAATAGCGGTGAAGTAAATCTTGTTGCATGAGCGGCTATACCTAACTTGATTTCATTTTTAAAAGTTCGCGTCTTTGCTTCTTATCTGGCTTTTTATCCGGATGTGGGGCAAAGAAACTGTTATTTTTGCGTGCAATACTATTTTCTTCACGCTTAGCAATACTAGCATCAGATTCTTGATACATGGACTGTGCAATGGGGGCGCTTTGGCGCTTTTCAAGTATATTTAATACTGTGATAGTTTTTTCGTCAACGCCTTGGGCTAGCTTTATAATTGCGCCAATTTCTACAATTTTACTAGCCTTACTGCGTTGGCCATTATAATGTACTTTGCCGCCTTGTACCATTTCTCGTGCTATTGCACGCGTTTTATAAAATCGAGCCGCCCATAACCATTTGTCCAACCTCACTTTAAGTGCGTCAGCGCTTTCTGAGCTGTCATTGAGTTTAGTTTTCTTTGTCATAAAACATCCCTAGTAAATTTACTACTAGGTAAATTATCACGAAACCGTTACCGCATGTAGCTATTGCTTGATAGCTGATACGATAAATAAATCAATCTGTTTACAAAGTTTAATATTAGCGTGCTTGTTGAATGAAAAATGAAAAGGTACTATGGCTGAGTGATTTCGTTATAAATTAAAATAAGAATACTACCTATGGAACAGCACGTTCAACAATTTAAACATTTATTAAGCCGTTTACCGCACGCGAGATTAAGTGCAATGGTTATGGTTTTAGTTGTTGTTTATATTGCATTTTTATTATCAAAATTGATGTGGCTATTATGGCCGCAGCCAATAACATCGCCTCTTGTTCCTATTAGCCACTCTAGCCAAGCAACGGGCGGTAATAACCAGTCTGTAGATTCGATCATTGAGCAATTTTTATTTGGTAAAGTAAATGTAACAAAAAATACCAATACTGCTTCGCAAACTAAAGTTATCAATAATGCCCCTGAAACGCGTCTTAGTATTAACTTAACCGGTATTGTTGCTGTGAGTAATGATGATAAGGCGGGAATGGCTATTATTGAGTCACAAGGTCGCCAGACAAGTTATTTAGTGGAGGATGTGGTGCAAGGTACACGTGCGAAAGTATCGCAAATACTCCCAGATCGTGTGATTTTAGATGTAAGTGGCCGCTTTGAAACCTTAATGCTTGATGGACTCGACTTTACTAAAACAGTATCAATGCCAGTACTCGCTGCACGAGATGAGTCTGAAATGGGACCTTTAGCGCCTTCAGCACAAAGCGATGAACAAATTGATGCCACTGCCAACCTTGAGGTGAAAGAAGCATTAATAGAAACTCGCGAAGAGCTTTTAGAAGGTCCTGGCAAGCTATTTGATTATATACGTGTTTCTCAAGCGATGAATGACGGGGAACTTATAGGTTATCGTTTGAGTCCAGGTAAAGAGCCCGAACTATTTAAACAAATGGGATTACAAAATAACGATTTAGCCGTGGCAATTAACGGTTATCAATTAACAGATTTAAAACAGGCAATGGCAGCAATGAATGAGCTGCGAAACAGTACAGATGCAACTATCACAATAGAGCGTGATGGTGAGCAAATAGATGTACTATTTAGTCTGTAATAACTTAGCTTTGGAGTTTTAACATAATGGTTCAGGTGCTACACCTCACAAAAATTAAAAAAGGGTTAGCTAAGTATGCGGCACTTTTTTTAGCGGCAAGTCTTTCTATGTCGGTTGCTGCTGTTGAATACGCTGCTAACTTTAAGGGCACAGATATTAATGAGTTTATTAATATTGTTGGCAAAAACCTTAATAAAACCATCATTATTGATCCTAACGTGCGTGGCAAAGTAAATGTACGCAGTTATGAATTAATGGATGAGGCGCTTTACTATCAGTTCTTTTTAAATGTTTTAGAAGTTTACGGTTATTCAGCCGTTGAAATGGATAACAACATAATCAAAATAGAAAAAAGCTCAGATGCTAAAAAATCAAACGTGCCATTAATTACTGCTGATAGCCAAGCGCTTGGCGATATGATGATTACACGGGTTGTGCGAGTTAAAAATGTAAGCGTACAAGAGTTAGGCCCTTTAGTTCGCCAATTTAGCGACCAAAAAGACGGTGGTCACGTTGCTAACTTTAACGCGGCTAACGTCATGATGCTAACTGGTCATGCAGCCTCGGTTAACCGCTTAGTAGAAATTATTCGCTCAGTTGATCAAGCGGGTGATAAGCGAGTCGATATCGTTAAGCTCAAGTTTGCAACGGCTGATGATGTTGTCTCAGTAGTTGAAAATATTTATAAAGATAGTGGTAAGGGTAGCGTACCTGAGTTTTTAATTCCTAAAGTTGTAGCTGATGGTCGTACTAATAGTGTGATTGTCAGTGGTGAAGGCCAAGCACGCACACGTGCCATTGAGCTCATTAAACGTTTAGATGGAGAGCTGGAAAGCCAAGGTAATACCAAAGTGTTTTACCTCAACTACGCAAAGGCCGAAGATTTAGTAAAAGTACTCCAAGGTGTGAGCAAATCGCTGGCAGAGGACTCAAAAGGTGGGGCAACCAAAACTCGCAGTAGTAATAAGAATGACACTAGCATTGAAGCTCATCCAGATTCTAATTCATTAGTTATTACCGCTCAGCCAGATACAATGCGTTCACTAGAATCTGTTATTGCGCGCTTAGATATTCGCCGCGCACAAGTACTAGTGGAAGCCATTATAATTGAAGTAATGGAAGGCGATGGCGTTAACTTTGGTCTGCAATGGATTTCAGAAGAAGGCGGCATGCTGCAATTTAATAATGGTACCACTGTGCCTGTCGGTGCTTTAGCCGTAGCTGCTGAGCAAGCTCGTGATAAAACAATAACTAAAACAATTATTGGAACAGAGACGGGTACTCCAACTGAATATGATGAAACTTCTGAGGGTGACTACGGCCCGCTTGCATCATTACTTGGTGGTATTAATGGTTTAGCTATGGGAGTGATAAAAAACGACTGGGGTGCAATCGTACAAGCGGTTTCTACCGATACTAATTCTAATATTCTAGCGACTCCGTCTATTACCACTATGGATAACGAAGAAGCGTCTATTTTAGTTGGCCAAGAAGTGCCAATTATTACTGGCTCGCAAACAGGTAGTAATAATACGAACCCATTCCAGACGGTTGAGCGCCAAGAAGTGGGCATAAAGCTTAAAGTGACACCGCAAATTAATGATGGTTCAGCGGTACAGTTGACTATAGAACAAGAAGTTTCCAGTGTTAGTGGTGCAACAGCAGTCGATATTTCGGTGAATAAGCGCGCAATTAAAACAACCGTGATGGCCGATGATGGCGGCATGGTGGTATTAGGCGGCTTGATAGATGAAGATGTACAAGAAAGCGTGTCAAAAGTGCCATTACTAGGCGACATCCCTATTTTAGGGCACTTATTTAAGTCAACTAATACAACAAAGCGTAAGCGTAATCTTATTGTATTTATAAGACCGACCATTATTCGCGATGGCGTTAGTATGAATAAACTTAGCTTTAATAAATATAACTTTATCCGCGGCGAACAATTTAAAAAACGTGAAGATGGTATTAATTTAATGCCAATGTCAGACACACCTATTTTACCTGAGTGGAATGACGAATTGTTGTTACCACCAACGTATGAAGAGCATTTACGCAAACAAAATGCACAAGAGCGTAATGATGACTAATGCGATAGAAGATATTAATCAAGATGTTGTTCATCCAATTACTCATAGTAGTGATGAACAGCTTGCTCAAGATGACTTAATTGAACTGCCTGCAAAACGTTTGCCGTTTTCATATGCCAGACGTGTTGGCGCGTTACTCAGTAAGCATAAAGATAACCAAATTGTGTATTACCGTGGTGAGCTTGATGTTGATGTATTATTAGAAGTGCGTCGTATTGCAGGACATGGCTTTACACTTGAGCAACTAGAAGATGATAAGTTTGAGCTATTACTAGAAGCATCGTATCAACGTGATAGCTCAGAAACTCAGCAAATGATGGAAGATATTGGTAATGAGGTTGATTTATTCTCACTAGCTGATGAGCTCCCTCAAACAGAAGACTTGCTTGCCGGTGACGACGATGCACCTATTATAAAACTGATTAATGCCATGCTCAGTGAGGCAATTAAAGAAGGCGCTTCTGATATTCACATCGAAACGTTTGAGCAAGAGCTGGTTATTCGTTTTCGAGTAGATGGCGTACTCAAAGAAGTTTTAAAACCTAATCGTAAACTAGCCTCTTTGTTGGTATCGCGTATTAAAGTAATGGCCAAACTCGATATTGCAGAAAAACGCATACCGCAAGATGGCCGTATTAGTTTACGTATAGCTGGGCGCGCTGTAGATGTGCGTGTGTCGACTATGCCATCGAGCTTTGGTGAGCGAGTGGTACTACGTCTGCTTGATAAAAACAATGCACGTTTAAACTTAGAAGACTTAGGTATGACAGCTCGAAACCGAGAGCTGTTTGCCGACTTAATTAGCAAGCCGCACGGTATAATCTTAGTAACAGGCCCTACAGGTTCAGGTAAAAGTACCACGCTATATGCAGGTATGAGCCAAATTAACTCCCGGGATCGCAATATTTTAACGGTTGAAGATCCAATCGAGTACGAAATTCCTGGTATTGGTCAAACACAGGTTAATACCAAGGTTGATATGACTTTTGCCCGTGGCCTGCGCGCCATTTTACGTCAAGATCCTGATGTAGTTATGGTCGGTGAAATACGAGATTTAGAAACAGCCCAAATTGGTGTGCAAGCATCACTCACTGGCCACTTAGTTATGTCTACGTTACATACTAATACCGCCTCAGGTGCAATCACCCGTATGGAAGATATGGGCGTTGAGCCATTTTTATTATCGTCTTCATTACTGGGGGTATTATCTCAGCGCTTGGTACGTACTTTATGTAATAGCTGTAAAGAAGGTCACGTTGCAGATGAGCGTGAATGTGAATTACTCGGCGTATCGTTTGACAATGCACCGACGATTTATCGCGCGGTAGGATGTGAAGAGTGTAACTTTAACGGCTACCGAGGTCGTACTGGTATTCATGAGTTATTAGTTGTCGACGAAACCATTCGTGAAATGATCCACAGCGGTAAAGGTGAGCAAAGCGTAGAGAAATACATTCGTAAGCACAGCCCAAGCATTCGTCAAGATGGCTGCAGCCGTGTGCTTGCAGGTAAAACAACGCTTGAAGAAGTACTGCGCGTAACGCGTGAGGAAGGCTAACTATGGCAGCGTTTGAATACCGCGCATTAGATGGCCGGGGAAAAGAAAAAAGGTATTTTAGAAGCCGATACAGCTAAGCAAGTTCGCCAGCTTCTGCGCGATCAAAAGCTCACGCCGCTTGAGGTTGTGCCTGCTGCGCAAGATGACAAACAAGTTAAAGGTCAAAAAGCTCCCTTACTCGGCTCTTTATTTAAACCAACCATATCAACTGCCGATCTCGCTTTGATCACTCGTCAGCTTGCAACCCTAATTCAGTCTGCCCTACCTGTAGAGGGGGCGGTAATGGCGGTTGCTGAGCAGTGTGAAAAACCACGGCTAAAACGTATGTTGATGTCGGTGCGATCGAAAGTAGTGGAAGGTTATACCCTGGCTGATGGTATGAGTGAATTTCCGCATGTTTTTGACGATTTGTACCGCGCTATGGTGGCGGCAGGTGAAAAGTCAGGTCACTTAGATCAAGTGCTCAACAGGCTAGCTGATTATACTGAGCAGCGCCAACATATGCGCAGTCAAATTACGCAGGCTATGGTGTATCCGATTATTTTGGTGGTGTTTGCCATTGGTATTGTTTCGGTATTATTAGGTACTGTGGTACCTAAAATATTAAAGACTTTCGAAAAAACTAAACAAGTTTTACCTTGGACCACCGAGTGGGTTATGGCAGGTAGTCATTTTGTGCAAAATTACTGGTTTATAAGTTTACTAGCGATCACCGCTACTGCGGTTGGAATCAAGTATGCGCTTAAAAAACCTAAGGTACGGTTTTGGTGGGATGCAAAAGTATTACATATGCCAGGCATAGGTAAAGTTGCTAGAGGGATTAATACCGCGCGCTTTGCTCGTACTTTAAGTATTTTATCGTCAAGTTCAGTACCGCTACTAGAAGGAATGCGTATTTCTGGTGGGGTATTAGTTAACGAAAAAATCAAACAAGCTGTGGCTGATGCCGCAGAAAGAGTAAGTGAAGGAGCAAGTCTGCGTGCTTCACTGCAGCAAACTAAGTTGTTTCCACCAATGATGCTGCATATGATAGCCAGTGGTGAAAAGTCCGGTGAACTTGAGCAAATGTTAGAGCGAGCCGCTAACAATCAAGATCGCGAGTTTGAAAGTATGGTCAATGTGTCATTAAAATTATTAGAACCTGCAATGATTGCCTCCATGGCAGTCATTGTATTGTTTATAGTAATGGCAATTTTGCAGCCAATTATGGCAATGAATAAGGCTGTTGGCCTTTAATTATTTTTTATATTAGTGATTTACTTAAATCATTTTTGCTTAGTGTTTTTAGAATAACGAGGTAATAACGTGAATAAACAATCAGGTTTTTCTTTATTAGAAGTGATGGTGGTACTGGTTATCATCGGGATGATCATGTCGATTGTGGCACCTAATATTATGGGTCAGCAAGAAGAAGCGGCTATTGATAAAGCGCATTTAGATATTCAGCAGTTAGAAGATGCTATGAGTTTGTACAAGCTTAAAAATAAGAGCTACCCAAGTACAGAGCAAGGTTTAGAGGCATTAGTCACAAAAACCAGTATTGAGCCTATTCCAAAGCGCTTCCCTGATGGTGGCTTTATTAGCAAATTACCAGAAGATCCGTGGGGGAATAATTACCAATTAATTAGCCCTGGAGAGATTGGTAAGTTTGACATTTTTTCTATGGGACCCGATGGCGAACCGGCTACCGATGATGATATTGGTAACTGGGATGAAGATAAGCAGTAATGGGTATCAACTTTATCATACGCTTAAACTTAGTTGATAGGGGTTTACCATGCGGGTAAACCTTAAGCACTTGAGCGCAAAGCAATATGGTTTTAGTTTAATAGAAATTTTAGTGGTATTGGTGATCATCGCCTTTGCCACCAAAATGGTGGTATACAGCTTAGATGGCGGCGCAGAGGAAGAGCTAGATAAGCAAGCAAGTAGGCTGCATACCACCATTAATGCCGCATCAGAATTTGCCGTACTTAACCAGATAGAGTTAGGCTTATTAGTTGATCAAAATACGCTTGAATTTTTAGTGTTTGATGGCGAAAAGTGGATCAGTTTTGAGCGGGAAGAGTTATTTAAACCAATTGAGTTTGATCAGCAATTCAAAGTAACACTTAATCTAGAAGACCTACCTTGGGCACAAGATAACTTATTAGAGCAGTCTAACTGGCGTGAGTTAATGAGTGGCAATAATGAAGACAGCTTATTAGAACTTAAAAAATTAAAAGTTCCCCAAGTACTTATTTTATCCTCTGCTGATGTAAGTGCATTTCAGCTCATGCTTGAGTTAAAAGATCAGGCGGAGCCGGTATATTTTATTGAAGGCAAATTTGCAGCGCCAGTAGATTTTCGTCGAGAGCCCCAATAATGAAAAGATACCAAGGCTTTACCTTATTAGAAGTCTTAGTTGCGCTAAGTATTTGTGCCATGGCAGGTATTGCTGCAATGCAAGCAACCGGTGAGCATATTCATCACTTATCTAGCATTGAAGAGCAAACGTATGGCTCATGGGTAGCCGAAAATGTATTAGTAGAACAACGAACGAAAGGCGAAAAATGGCAAGGTAAAAATGGTACCCGCGGCACTGAGATGATGGCGGGGATTGAATGGTTTTGGCGCCAAGATGTTGTGCCCACTGCTGATAAAAGCTTTGTAAAGGTCACTATTAATGTGTTTACAGATGATAAGTATGAAAATTCAATTTATGAGTTAAGTACTTACTTAAATAAAGGTAAGCCATAAGTGAAGCAGCGCGGTTTTACATTATTAGAAGTGATAGTGGCGCTGGGGGTGTTGGTGTTTGTTATTATGGCCACCCACCAAATACTTGATACCACCACGCGTGCCAAACAAGCATCAGATGAAAAAATTGCTGAGCTAAATGGGTTACAAACAGCCTTTAGGCTAATGGATCAAGACTTTAGCCAAATGACTAAACGCCAAGTGCGTAATGAAGCTGGGGATTTTCAAGAGAGTTACTTACTTGCAGGGCGCTATATTTTAGAAAGCCAGCTTGATGGCATTGCCTTTGTGCGTGATGGGTGGATGAATCCCATTAATTTGCTTCCTCGCTCAGAGTTACAAGCTGTTGGTTATCGAGTAATTGATGACAACTTAGAACGAGTGTATCGCATTTATGTTGATCAACTCGATAATTTGGAGCCTCGTAGCCAAGTTGTTTTAGCTGATGTAGAAGAGCTTAAATTCGAGTTTTTAGATGGTAACGGTGAGTGGCAAGAAGACTGGCAAATTAAAGCGTTACCTAAAGCGGTCGCTGTAACGTTAAAGCACATGGACGCAGAACCCATTAGGCGTGTTTTTTTAGTGCCAGGACTCGGTAAAGAGTTACCAAAACCGGTTAATGATGGTACTAACCAATCGCAACCAAATGGCCGAGGAACGCCTTGATGAATCAAAAAACATCACGCGGCGCGGCGTTAGTTATTGTGTTATTTATTGTCGCGCTGGCTGCTATTTTAGCCGTAGAAATGAGTGCGAACTTAATGCTACAGGTACAAAGAAGTACTAACTTGCAAAGTCAGCAACAGGCTAAATGGTATGCTTATGGCGCTGAAGAATTAGCTATTAAAGGCTTAATTCAAAGTAAAAAAGACGATCCAGAAAAAACCACCTTAGCGCAGCCGTGGGCAAAGCAAGGTGATGTTAAGTATCCAGTTGATAACGGCACGTTAAGCGGTCAGTTAACTGATTTACAAGCCTGTTTAAACTTAAATGCGCTTGGTGCTGAGCCTGACCCAAACAGTACTAATAAAACGAACCCTGCGCATAAAGCGTTGTTTGCCATATTAGAAAATATAGAAGACTTACCCAGTGATGAGTCTGAAGAAGGTATGGCTGATAGTGTTTTTGACTGGTTAGATAAAAATAGTATTACGTATCGCTCAGGAGCTGAAGAAGGCGAGTATTTATCGCGTCAGTTTCCGTATATGACAGCAAATAGCCTATTTGCTTCGGTATCTGAACTGCGTTTAATTAAAGGCTTTAACCCTTTAGTGATGGAAAAGGTGCTGCCTTTTGTCTGTGTGATCCCAGGTAGTACGTTACTTTCAATTAATGTTAATACAGTCACTGAAGAGCAAGCTTTATTGCTCAGTGGCCTAATAGACGAACTGAGTGTTTCGGGTGCTCAAGCGGTAATTGCAGCGCGACCTGAAAATGGCTTTGATAATATTGAAGAGTTTTTTGAGTCTGTTAAACAACAAGGCGGCAAAAATATCAAAGCAGTAGAAAAGCTTTTTAGTTTAAAAAGTGAATATTTTAAATTACAAACGCAGGCAAAATTTGTTGATTTGCGTTTTTCGATGACCACATTACTTTATGCCAGCAATGGCGAGGTAACGATACTGGCGCGAAAATTTGGAGGCGTACAGTGACAGAGATACTGTTGATCCGCACGGGTCAAACCGAGCAAGATTTACTTAACTGGTTAATATACTCACCACAAGAACAAGAAATAATAGCCAGTGGCGAGCTACAAAATGCCAATCAGTTAAGTGAACTAACTGAAAAAGCATTAACTCGAGAACTTGTGGTACTTTTACCATGTGACCAAGTGCAATTAAAAACGGTGACACTGCCAACAAAGTGGAACCGTAAATTAGAGCAAGCATTGCCCTATATGCTCGAAGAAGATCTTGCATGCGATATAGACGACATTTATATCGCGCTTGGAGAGCCAACTATGGTTGATGAGCAGCATGCAATTAAGATTGCGCTAACGAACCGTGATTGGTTTGAGCACTGGTTAGAAGTATTTGAACAACATCAACTCACTCCGTATCAAATAGTACCGGATGCATTACTATTGCCAAGCGCTGAAGAGTCATGTGTTACTGCCATCGAACTTAATAAGCAGTGGCTCTTTAAACAAGGTGACTGGCACATTAGCGCGGTTGAAAGCAGTTGGCTAAAAGAGTATTTAGTAGCATTAGGCAACCCAGATATCAAACATTACAGCCCCGCTGATCAGTTTCCTGAAGCACTTAACTTATATCCGCAAACAAGTGACTATGAGTTACCGTTAGCATTATTTGCTAAACAACTTGATAAACTTAAGTTTAATTTGCGTCAAGGACCTTACACCCTTAAAAAGAAAACTGCGTTATGGTGGGGTTACTGGAAAAGTGCTGCCATTATTAGTGTGGTTGCCTTGGTATCAAGTGTGACTATTAAAGCGGTTGAATTGCATCAGCTTAATTCGCAGCTAGAAGTAGCTAAATCGCAAGTAGTAGCGCGATATCAAAAAGCCTTTCCCGGCACACGAGTACGCCCTCATTTAATTAAAAATCAAATACAGGGTGCATTGAATAAAGTACAAGGTGTTAGCGATGCTGGCTTTTTAGATTTAACCAGTAAATTGGTGAGCGTGTTTTCGCAAGTGAATGAGTTTACGCCACAAACATTACGCTTTGACAAACGCCGTAATGAATTGCGCATTCGAGCCCGTGGTAAAGACTTTCAAACTTTTGGTAAGGTTAAAGCCATTCTCGAGCAGCAAGGGGTCACAGTTGAGCAGGGCTCGTTAAATAATGATGGCGATTTTATCGTCGGTGAAATCAGACTGCGAGGTGCACAATGAAGCAGCAGTTCATGCAATATTGGCGTTCATTAAAAGATCAAGAGCAACAACTAATTATGGTTGCAGGCGGTGTATTTATCATTTTTGTTTTGGTGATGGGGGTTTTTAGGCCTTTAAATACTGCGATAGAGCGAGCACAGCAATCACAAATAAAACAGCAAGAATTGTTAGCCTGGGTAGATGAGAGTATTGTTAAGCTCAAAGCTGCAGGTAAAACGCAAGCTGTGAGTAATCAAAATCTCAGCCAAATAGTTAATAATACGCGCGGCCGTTACAGCATTAACATTAGTAAAATGCAGCCTAATGATAATTCACTTCGTTTAACGCTCGACTCAGTAGAGTTTAATCTATTAATCCAATGGATTGACGAGCTCGTTAATCAGCATGGTTTAAGCGTAGAAAATCTAGATTTAAGCCAAGATGATAAATCCGGTTATGTACGCGTAAGCCGTTTAGTATTAGAGAAGTAGTTAATGAAAAAAATAATAATATTATCCATCGTTTTTTTAATGAGCTTTATTGTTTTTAGCGTTATTAAATTACCGGCTGCGGTTGCTTTAAATTTAGCTAAACCGTATTTTCCACCGCAGCTAGAAATAGGTCAAACTGTTGGCACTATATGGAAGGGACAAGTTATGCAGCTGCGCTTTGAAGGTGAGCAATTAAATAATGTACGCTGGGATATATCTGGCTGGTCATTATTTAAAGCTCAAGTGAATACTAACTTACGCTTTGGTAATCCTCGCGAACGCAGTGACATATCGGGCTATGCAGATATTAGTTATTCACTAGCAAATGATGAACTTAAAATAAGTGATACCGTAGTGCGTTCAACGGTTGAGCGAGCAATGCAGCGAATTGATTTGCCGTTACCGGTTACCGCTAAAGGACGTGTAATTTTAGAGCTCGATGAATACGTTTCTGGGGCGCCATATTGTCAATCACTCCAAGGTGAAATAGCCAGCCCTGATATTGACGTACAAGGTTTAACTGGTTGGTTCAATATCGGTGATCTCAGTGGCAAATTAAGTTGTAAGTCGGGCGATGTTGCTATACTCATCGAGCCAGACAATAGATTAGGGTTAGAGGCAGATGCTACACTAAAGGCTAATTTTGACTTTAAAGTTGCGGGATATGTTAAGCCTGATCTAACTTTACCCAAAGAGGTACATGACGCGGTGAAGTTTTTAGGTAGACCAGATAACCAAGGTCGTTACCCACTTAAATTTTAATATTTTATATAAAGAGTTTTAATGCAAATACCTCAGTTTACTGAGCAGCATGCTAAGCTGCTCAGCGAGTTTTTAAATACCCAATCAGGCGCAATGAGCCTTACTCAAAGCCAAGGTTATTTATTTGGCGTTATATGTTCACCTGAGCCATTAGAAGTTCACCAATGGTTAGAGAATATCCTCCCTAATACAGCAAACGACCTTGATGAAGACATATTGTTTTTATTTATGGCGTTACATCATCAAGTGAGTGAGCAAGTATTTGAGCTGGGTTATAAGTTACCCGCTGAGTTTGAATATGACTTTTGCCAGCACTGGTCAGCGGGTTTTTTAACCGCAAGCCAAGCGTATACCCATAAGTTACTAGCAAGTGAGCAACTTGATATTCAATACAAGCAAGCGCTTGAAAGCGCACAGGCGACGCTCAGCTTTTTTGCACTCGATAAACAAGTTATTGTGCAAATTGCACAACAAAATAATATTGATGAATTACACTTATGTGAGCAGCAGTACGAGTTAATGGGCGACTTTGCGATAGGTTTTGCTGAACTTATCGAAATTGTAGCGCTTAACAGTGGCTTGTATACTGATGAAGAGTGGGAAGAGTAAGTTTTCTAGCGCTTAAACCTTGTTCTTAACACTTAACCGCCAATTTCTAATTCAATATCAGTGCAACCTTGTTTGCACTGTATTACTCCCTTACTAGACTCGCTGGTGGCTAAATTAAGGGTTAACACGCTATTACAATGTTCGCATTTTAACGTTTTACCCTGTGCTAATTGCTTAAGCATGGTGCGATGTTTGTGAAATGAGTTGCTTGCTTTTTTATTTAAACCAGAAAAATCCATTACTTTACTCTCGCCTGCGCTAATGACTCTTTGATAATACGGCATACAGTAAGTAATCGCTCTTCGTAAAAATAAAGGTTTAGATCACCTTGGCGACAATAGCGTAGTTCAAATAACTTGACTGATTCATCCGTAGTAAATGTTTTAGCAACATAGTCTTGCTCAGAGCGAGAAAGTGCTAATTGCTGATTCACTTTGTTTCTGATCATGGTTGCTACAGGAAAGCGATCTACTTTAGTTGAGCTGCTTAACAAGCCGATACCATCACCGAGCAACCGTTCGCGCGGTTCTTTTACCAAAGGATGATCAACGGTAAAAAATGCTAGGATCACAACCACTAGTATAAAAAATTTCTTCATAAATATACAAACCTTGATCCAAACAACACTTTAGTAGCCGGCAAGTGTAATAAAATACACCTTAAAAGCAAGTCACAAATTGAATAAATTATTAGCAATCTAGTCAGTAATTTTAGCTAATATGCGTATAATAAGAGGCAGTAGTTAGATATTTCTGAAATATCTGAAAGTACACAAGTGCGACTTAAAGCGTATTATGTTTAGCATGCAAGTTGCTACACTTAGACGAAAAGTACAAAAAGATTGCTGAATTTTTATTTCCTAGCGGCGTTGAGGAACTTCAATGGATAAGCAAATTAAAGTAAAAAACATACCAACAGAGGTTAAGATCCAAAAACCTGATCTGAGCCGTCAAGAAGATAGATTTAATCCTCGCAATCGTATTTATGTACGTGCGGTTACTGGGCTTCATCAATTACTAAGACAACGTATCGGCTTTTTAGGCATGCTAGCGTTTATGTTATTGCCTTGGATCAACTTTAATGGTCAGCAAGCTGTGTTGTTTGAGCTAATGGAGCAAAAGTTTAATATTTTTGGTTTAACCCTGTGGCCACAAGACTTCACTATTCTTGCATTTATTTTTATGCTTGCGGCGTTTGCTCTATTTTTAGTGACTACTTTTTATGGCCGAGTATGGTGTGGCTATACCTGTCCGCAAACAGTATGGACCTTCATTTTTATTTGGTTTGAAGAAAAATTTGAGGGCAGTGCTAATCAACGTAAAAAGTTAGATCAGCGGCCAATGGATTTTGATAAATTCTGGAGAAAAACCGCAAAGCACACTAGTTGGGCGCTATTTTCTCTATATACAGCGTTAACTTTTGTTGGTTATTTTACGCCTATTCGCGAACTACTCCCTGAATTTGTTACCTTTAATGTGGGCGGTTATGCCTTAGTTAGTATTATTGTATTTACTATTTGTACTTATGGTAATGCGGGTTGGATGCGCGAAATTATGTGTTTACATATATGCCCATACTCACGTTTTCAGTCAGCAATGTTTGATAAAGACACCTTTACTGTAAGCTACGATGAAGCGCGTGGTGAAAACCGCGGGCCACGTTCGCGTAAACAAGACCCAAAAGAGCTGGGGTTAGGTGATTGTATTGACTGTAACTTGTGTGTGCAGGTTTGCCCAACTGGGATTGATATTCGTAATGGTCTGCAATACGAGTGTATAAACTGTGGCGCGTGTATTGACGCCTGTGACGGCGTAATGGACAAAATGAATTATCCTCGAGGCCTAATCTCTTATACCACCGAGCGTAACTTGGAAACCCCAGAGAATAAAACTCATCCGCTGCGTCCTAAACTGATTGGTTACAGTATTATTTTAGTCTTACTTACCGGTGCGTTGGTAGCCAATATAGCTATGCGTAAACCTATGGACTTTGATATTATCCGTGATCGCAATCAGTTGTATCGTGTAGATTTTAATGGCTTAGTTGAAAACACCTACACCTTAAAAGTGATTAATAAGGCACAGTACGAGCAAACATTCTCTATTGATGTTAAAGGGTTAGATAACTATAAATACATAGGTGATACCACCTTTACGGTGAACGCTGGTGAATCGCATAATGTGCCGTTATCATTAGTAATGGACCCTTATGATTTAAAAGCGCCAATGACCGAGTTTAACTTTGTACTGTCGCCAATAAACGAACCCGATAACCAAATATCGCAGCAAAGTAACTTTTTTAAAGCGCGATAAAGAGTCTGTATTAAAAAACGAACACTGTTATTAACAAAAAAGCGGGATATTCCCGCTTTTCTTTTATATAAGAAGTATATGAGTAAATTTAGCTTTATTGACTTAACCCCAGATCTTATTTTGGATGCCATCGAAAGCGTTGATATTTACGCTGAGTCAGGGTTGTTAGCGCTAAATAGCTACGAAAATCGAGTGTATCAATTTGTAGCTGAGGGTGGAAAACGTTACGTTGTTAAGTTTTATCGCCCTGAGCGCTGGAGCAAAGCACAAATTCAAGAGGAGCATGATTTTGCTTTTGAACTGGCAGCCGCAGAAGTACCGGTCGTTGCGCCAATAAAGCATAATGGGCAAAGCTTATTTGAACACCAAGGGTATTTATTTACTTTATTCCCAAGTGTAGGCGGGCGTTTATTTGAAGTCGATAATTTAGATCAGCTTGACGTACTAGGGCGTTTAATTGGTCGCATGCACCAAGTAGCGAAAACGCAGCCCTTTACCCAAAGACCAATCGTTAGCTGCGATGAATACCTGCATACAGCTAAAGTTCATTTACAAAAAAGTAATTTAGTCCCTATGGGGCTAGAGACTTCTTTCTACACTATTTTAGATTTAGTTATCGCCCAAGCGCAGCTGCAATATAAAAATGTAGACAGTATTCGCTTACACGGAGACTGTCATGCTGGTAATATTTTATGGGCTGGGGACGCGCTGATGTTTGTTGATTTAGACGATAGCCGCCAAGGACCTGCAATTCAAGATTTATGGATGATGCTCAGTGGCGATCGACAAACACAGCTGTTACAGTTAGACACTTTAGTGAATGCGTATGAGGAGTTTTGCGATTTTGATCACTCACAACTGAAGCTGATCGAACCGCTTCGCGCCATGCGTATGATTCATTACATGGGGTGGGTTGCAAAACGTTGGAGCGATCCTGCTTTTGTACGGAACTTTTCATGGTTTGCAGATGACAAATACTGGGAGCAACAAATTTTAGCGCTTAAAGAACAGCTTGCAGCTTTGCAAGAAGCCCCGTTAAAATTATTGCCATAATATTTTTATTTAAAAAAGAAGTATAACGAGATATTCATGCTTAAAAAATTAAAACTAAGTTTACTGATCCTATGTTTACCTTTCGCAGCACTAGCTGCCAACTTTGAAGCAGGTAATCAATATACTGTGATTGACGTTGAAAAGAGTAAAACGCCAAACGTAACCGAATTCTTCTCTTTCTATTGCCCGCACTGTTTTAAGTTTGAGCCGGTAGCAAAAGGGATTGCAGAAAACTTACCTGAAGGGGCTGAGTTTGTAAAAAATCATGTTAACTTTTTAGGGGGCGTTTCACCACAAGCACAAAGTAACCTGAGCTTTGCTTACTTAATTGCAAAAAAGCATGGTCAAGCCGAAGCGGTAACAGCGCAAATTTTTAAAAGCATCCATATTCAGCGTGCACCATTAACAGAAATTAAAGACGTTAAGAAGTTATTGGAGCTTAACGCAATTGATAACAGCACATTTGATAATGATATTGCTAGTTTGCCTATCATAGCAGCTGAACGTGCCATGCAAGATAAGCAGAATAAATATTCTGAGCTTGGCGCATTAACTGGCGTACCTACATTTATCGTAAATGACAAATATAAAATCAATATTAATACAATCAAGAGCCAACAAGAACTTGATGAGTTAATTAGCTTTTTACTAGAACTATAATTTTTGGAGCACCATAATAATGATCAAATTAGTTAAAGCAGGGTTGCTTGCTGTAATACTCCCTTTAGCTGCAACCAGTTTTGCTGCCACTTACGAAGAGGGCGTACATTATGATGTCGTCTCTGATCGTGCAACCAGAAAGCCAGAAGTAAAAGAGTTTTTCTCTTTTTACTGCCCTGCATGTAATAACATGGAGCCACTGCTTGCTGAGATCAAACCTAAGCTAGACAAAAACGTAAAGTTCAAGAAAAGCCATGTGGATTTCGTGGGCGTTCGTGACCCAGAACATCAAACCATGATCAGCCAAGCACTAGCTACTGCTGAAGTACTACCGCAAAAAGATAAAATTATTTCAGCAATGTTTGACCACATTCACGCAAAGCGTGCTCGTTTTAATGAGCTTGCAGATGTAAAAGATGTATTTTTAGCGCAAGGTGTAGATGGCGACAAATTTGATAAATTATTTGAAAGCTTCTCGGTACGTACACTGAGCTCTAAAATGAAGCGCGACCAAGATTACTTTAAAGGAAAAGGGGCACTGCGTGGCGTTCCAACATTTATTGTTAATGGTAAATATAAGCTTAACTTAGGTGGCGAGTCAGGTATTTCATCGCCAGAAGATGTAAGTTCACTTATTAACTACTTAGCAAATAAATAAGTAGTTTAGTGAAATAAAAAAGCTCCGAAAGGAGCTTTTTTATTTGGAGAAGAAAATTCATCATGGAAAAAATTTTAATCTCAAGTTGTTTGTTAGGTTTGCCAGTTCGTTATGATGGTAAAGGCCAAATAATATTGCACCCTCAACTTAATTTGTGGCAAAAGCAAAATAGATTAATCGTATTTTGTCCTGAGATTGCTGGTGGTTTACTCGTGCCTAGTGCGCCCGCTGAGATAAAGCAAAATCGAGTTATTACAAATACTGCTGAGGATGTAACAAGTGCATTTGAAGATGGCGCTAATAAAGCATTAGCCCTTTGTAATAAGCATAATATTCGCTTTGCTTTACTAAAAGAGTCTAGTCCTTCGTGTGGCCGTAATACAATTTATGATGGAAGCCATAGTGGGGTGAAAGTAAAAGGCATGGGGCTCACCGCTAAGTTATTGGTAAAGAATCAAGTTAAAGTATTTAGTGAAGAGCAAATACCAGCACTTATCAAGGCGCTGGTATCATAGTATTAGATTTTATTTTTTCTGTAAAAATACACCAGATTCAATATGGTGTGTGTATGGGAATTGATCAAATATTGCAAAGCGCTTAACCTCATGGGTTTGGCATAAGTGATCAAGGTCACGCTCTAACGTATCTGGGTTACATGATATATAAATAATATTCTCATAGTTAGCCACTAAATCACACGTTAGGGTATCCATGCCGGCACGAGGTGGGTCGACTAGAATGGTTTGGCAGTTGTAACTACTAAGGTCAATACCATCTAAGCGAGAGAAAGTACGCTCGCCTTTCATTGCCTGAGTAAACTCTTCGCTCGACATGCGAATAATATCTAAGTTAGTTACTTTGTTTTGAGCAATATTATATTGCGCTGAATGCACAGACGATTTTGATATTTCTGTTGCCAGCACTTTATTAAATGAGCCCGCAAGTGCAATTGAAAAGTTTCCGTTACCACAATACAGCTCTAGTAAATCATTGTTTAGTGGTTTACATAACTCTTGTGCCCACTCTAACATTTTAATATTCACCTTCGCATTAGGCTGAGTAAAGCTATTTTCCACCTGTTGATAGATTAGCTCTTGGCCATTCACCATTAAGCGCTCAGTGACAAAGTCATCGCCCAATTTTTCTTTTTGCTTACGTGCACGGCCAATAAAGTCAATTTTGTACTGGCTACTTAGCTTTTCCTTTAAGGCGTTGATCTCAGTTAACCAGTGTTCATCAAGTGGCTTGTGATAAAGCAAGCTCACTAAAATCTCACCGCTGATGGTCGATAAATAATCTATTTGAAATAATTTACGACGCAGTACTTCACAGCCTTTTAAGTTATCAATCATTACCTGCATAACTTCACCTACTAAAGGAGCAGCAGGGTCAAAGGTATCGACACGTATTTTATCTTTCGTTTGTTGATCAAACATAATATGAAACAGATCGTCGCCATCGTGCCATACTCTAAATTCTGCGCGTTGACGGTAGTTAATAGGCTCAGAGCTAAATACTTCTAACTGTTTTACACCGAAACGTTGAAACTGCTCTGTAATACGCTGCTCTTTTTCATTTAATTGTGCATCGTACTGCGTGGTATCTATATTTATAACTGCCATTAACGGTATAACCTTATCGTTGAGATCTGTTTATCGGCGCTATTGTAGGGAGCGAAGCGTATTTGTCTAGTTTTGATCAAATATAGTGAGCTTTTTTAAGCATTTTACTACAGTATAGGCTTACTTGGCCGATAAAATAGTAAGTCTAAATAGGAGTCTTCTCATGAAAATAGGTAACTTTAGTTTTGTTCCAAACAGCAATGCCAATAAATACAATACTAAGCAAGCAATGCCACAGCCTAAAATAGACTCCCCACCAACTAGCTATCAGCAACGCGGAAAAGAATTGGCAGCGGCCGTATTGGGTGACAAAATGGCAAAAGAATTAGGCTTGCCGGTTGCTGAAGCGAAAAAAGACAAACCATTGTTTGATTTTAATGAAGTAGTCAAAAATGTTTTAGACTTTGTGACCAGCTCAGTAAAAAAAGCCAAAGCCAATGGTGCCGATGATGACAAGCTACAAGATATACTTAACCAGGCACGTAAAGGCGTGCAAACAGGTGTTGATGAAGCTGTAGATGAATTAAAAGGTATGGGCGTATTTAATCAAGAGCTTGAAGAGGGTATTGATAAATCAAAAGAGGGCATCTTCAATGGCCTCGATAAATTTGAGCAGAACTTATTTAATCCTCAGCCGGCAAGCGTAACGGTTAGTCAATCACAATATGTGAGCCTTAGTAACAGCGCTGATTACACTTTTACTACCGCAGAAGGTGATGAAGTGAGTATCAGTTTTGCAGATGCTTACCAATCTCAGTCATCTAGTCGCTATCAGCAAACTGAAAGCTCACAAGCATTTAGTACGCAATTTTCTGAATCTCGCGAGTTATCATTTTCTATGTCAGTAAATGGAGAGCTTAATGAAGACGAGCAGCAAGCTATCAATGATTTAATGACAGAGTTACAAGATGTAAGTAAAACCTTTTTCAGTGGCGATTTAGATAAAGCATTTGAACAAGCCCAAGAACTCAGTTTAGGAAATGAACAGCTGGTGGCATTTTCAATGGACTTACGTCAAAGCAAAACTGTGGCAGCAATTAAAGAGTATGAACAAATTAAGCCAACATCAGAAAAAGCCATTGCCGAAAATGTAGCCCCTTTTAATGATGATCTAAAATCTGCTTACTCGAAAGCGCAAGCACTAGGATTAGAAAGCCAGCTATCAGGTATCATTCAATGGCTAAATCAAGATCAACAAGAAATAGATAAACTGGTTGATTACACTAACACCATGTTTGAAAGCTTAGATAAATTAAACACAGCTACTGCAAAACTAGACGCTGAGTAAAACTACTTTCTTTTATAAAAGCCTCATGGCAAACTGCCGTTCAAAGTAAAGAGTAGGAATGGTAGTTTGTCAGCGCACATCATGGTCTTTGATTCAGGTATTGGTGGAACCACAGTACTTGAGCATATTCAGCAAAGCATTCCTCACGCTCAATACAGTTACTTCATGGATAATGCATTATTGCCCTATGGCGCGCAATCGCAGCAAACTATTATTAATCGTTTGTGTGGACTAATCCAATTTATCAAAGATGAGTCACTCAATGTCGACTTAATTGTTATAGCCTGCAATACCGCCTCAACATCTGCATTAAGTGCGGTACGAAAAATAACAGATATTCCAATTGTAGGAGTTGTACCCGCAGTTAAGCCCGCTGCACAAATAACACAATCAAAACATATCGGATTATTGGCAACCCCTGCTACAGTATCAAGCTCATATATAGATGTACTGATTAAAGAGCATGCCTCATCTATAACCACAAGCTTATATAGTAGTGTTGAATTGGTCACCTTGGCAGAAACATTCTTTTTTACCCAGCGCTTAGACATTGAAAAGCTGCATGCAGAGTTAAGCCGATTAAATATTAATAACGATATAGATGTGCTGGTATTAGGTTGTACTCACTTTCCTATTCTAGCTAAGCCAATAAGTGATTACTTTAAAGCGCGTATAGAGTTGTTAGACTCTGGAGCAGCTATTGCTAAGCGAGTTAGTTCTTTATTAAATTTCAGCGATAATCAAGCAGGCATAAAAAAGCCGCTGCAGTATTATGCAACGGCTGATATATGTAGTGATAAACTAGCCGTTAAGCAAGTTACACTGTTTGATCCGACTCTGAGCGATAAGAGTTAGAATCATCTTCTTGTTTTTGTTTTGCTTCACGTACTTTTAAAGTACGTTGTTGGAACTCACTATCATTTAACTTAGCAATTGCGTTATCCGCGTCAGCTTGGGCCATTTCAACAAAGCCAAAGCCGCGACGTTTGCCAGTATTCTTATCTTTCAATAAACGAACATTAAATACTTTGCCTTGCTCTTCGAACAAAGCACGTACAACACCTTCATTTGCGCGATAAGGAAGATTGCCAACATAAAGTGTTTTTGTTTTTACTTCGGCTTCTTCTGCACTTACTGATGACATTGCAGCAATAACAAGTCCACCAATTAATAAACCAGCACCAAATACTAGTGCAGGGTCTAATGCTAGGCTTGCAAGTGCAAACTTAACGATAACAAAACCAACAACAGCAAGAATAACTGCAAAGATAAAAGATTTTTGATCGGGTAATTTCATTTTGATCTACCAATAAACAGGAAATAAACATTAATTTAACATTGTGAACTTGCTATCTTAACGTCTTAATTGAACATAGCAATGAAATTTATAGTAAATAGTTAATAAGAGTGCAAAAAACGACCTAAAGTAAGCTCTTTCCATACCATTTCAATAGTATTTGCTTGAAAGTTGAGCAAACAGTAAAAAGATCTAAAAAAAGGTTGATCTGTTTTCGGATCTCCCTATAATGCGACCCCACTGAGACGGGGAACGCCAACGCATAGCGAGGCACGAACTGCTCAGAGAGTTAAATAAAACTTAAGTTTAAATCATCGTAAGAAAGTTTAAAATTAAGTGTTGACTCGAAAAATAAAGGGTGTATTATACGCATCCCTAGCGACAACGTCGCAACGTTCTTTAACAATATAAAGCAATCATCTGTGTGGGCACTCGTACAGATTGAGTTCTAACAGCCAAGCTTAGTTTACTAAGTGAGGCAAACAAATTTAGAGTCTCAATTGAAACTGAGTGACCAACAGCAATAACTACTTAGGTAGGAATTGCAGCACAGTCAATTCAATATCGAAAGATATTAAATAAATTCAGAATTCATTGAGCTGTCGAAAGACAAAAAACTTTTTAATTGAAGAGTTTGATCATGGCTCAGATTGAACGCTGGCGGCAGGCCTAACACATGCAAGTCGAGCGGTAACAGAGAGGTGCTTGCACCTTTGCTGACGAGCGGCGGACGGGTGAGTAATGCTTGGGAACATGCCTTGAGGTGGGGGACAACAGTTGGAAACGACTGCTAATACCGCATAATGTCTACGGACCAAAGGGGGCTTCGGCTCTCGCCTTTAGATTGGCCCAAGTGGGATTAGCTAGTTGGTGAGGTAATGGCTCACCAAGGCGACGATCCCTAGCTGGTTTGAGAGGATGATCAGCCACACTGGGACTGAGACACGGCCCAGACTCCTACGGGAGGCAGCAGTGGGGAATATTGCACAATGGGCGCAAGCCTGATGCAGCCATGCCGCGTGTGTGAAGAAGGCCTTCGGGTTGTAAAGCACTTTCAGTCAGGAGGAAAGGTTAGTAGTTAATACCTGCTAGCTGTGACGTTACTGACAGAAGAAGCACCGGCTAACTCCGTGCCAGCAGCCGCGGTAATACGGAGGGTGCGAGCGTTAATCGGAATTACTGGGCGTAAAGCGTACGCAGGCGGTTTGTTAAGCGAGATGTGAAAGCCCCGGGCTCAACCTGGGAACTGCATTTCGAACTGGCAAACTAGAGTGTGATAGAGGGTGGTAGAATTTCAGGTGTAGCGGTGAAATGCGTAGAGATCTGAAGGAATACCGATGGCGAAGGCAGCCACCTGGGTCAACACTGACGCTCATGTACGAAAGCGTGGGGAGCAAACAGGATTAGATACCCTGGTAGTCCACGCCGTAAACGATGTCTACTAGAAGCTCGGAGCCTCGGTTCTGTTTTTCAAAGCTAACGCATTAAGTAGACCGCCTGGGGAGTACGGCCGCAAGGTTAAAACTCAAATGAATTGACGGGGGCCCGCACAAGCGGTGGAGCATGTGGTTTAATTCGATGCAACGCGAAGAACCTTACCTACACTTGACATACAGAGAACTTACCAGAGATGGTTTGGTGCCTTCGGGAACTCTGATACAGGTGCTGCATGGCTGTCGTCAGCTCGTGTTGTGAGATGTTGGGTTAAGTCCCGCAACGAGCGCAACCCCTATCCTTAGTTGCTAGCAGGTAATGCTGAGAACTCTAAGGAGACTGCCGGTGATAAACCGGAGGAAGGTGGGGACGACGTCAAGTCATCATGGCCCTTACGTGTAGGGCTACACACGTGCTACAATGGCGCATACAGAGTGCTGCGAACTCGCGAGAGTAAGCGAATCACTTAAAGTGCGTCGTAGTCCGGATTGGAGTCTGCAACTCGACTCCATGAAGTCGGAATCGCTAGTAATCGCGTATCAGAATGACGCGGTGAATACGTTCCCGGGCCTTGTACACACCGCCCGTCACACCATGGGAGTGGGTTGCTCCAGAAGTAGATAGTCTAACCCTCGGGAGGACGTTTACCACGGAGTGATTCATGACTGGGGTGAAGTCGTAACAAGGTAGCCCTAGGGGAACCTGGGGCTGGATCACCTCCTTATACGATTTAGAACTTATTTGTTCGTAGTGTCCACACAGATGATTGTTAATTGTAAAGAGAACAACACTTATTGTTTGGGTCTGTAGCTCAGCTGGTTAGAGCGCACCCCTGATAAGGGTGAGGTCGGTAGTTCAAATCTACTCAGACCCACCACTTCTTCTTAATACTTCGTTGTAAGCTTCGTTGTTTAGTGAACTAAACGGCCTCAACTTACGCTTTGTCTTAAAAAGAAGTCGGTATACAAACAGTAAGACCAGCATATGTGGGGCTATAGCTCAGCTGGGAGAGCGCCTGCCTTGCACGCAGGAGGTCAGCAGTTCGATCCTGCTTAGCTCCACCACTTTACTTCTTAAAAATAAATATTCTTTTATCGGGTAGCACAATCACCTGAGAATAGAGTGTGTTTAATTTTGAGAAGTTTTTGATTCTCTGCTCTTTAAAAATTTGGAAAAGCTGATAATAAAATTCGTATGAATAACAATGTTATTTGTACAGAGTTTTCAAAAGTAAAAAAGAATGATAGCAGTATCATTCAGTGCCAATTTAATCTTCGGATTAATTGGTATCTACTTTAGTATTCAATATTAACTTCTGGCGAAGTTAAACTGTAACGAAACAAAGACCCGTTTGGGTTGTATGGTTAAGTGACTAAGCGTACACGGTGGATGCCTTGGCAGTTGGAGGCGATGAAGGACGTATTAACTTGCGATAAGCCTAGTCAAGCTAGTAAAAAGCACTTGAGACTAGGATTTCCGAATGGGGAAACCCACCTGCTTGCAGGTATCGTTAACTGAATACATAGGTTAACGAGGCGAACGCGGAGAACTGAAACATCTAAGTACCCGTAGGAAAAGAAATCAACCGAGATTCCGATAGTAGCGGCGAGCGAAATCGGAACAGCCCTTAAGCTTATTATGTGTTAATGGAAGGCTCTGGAAAGTGCCACGATACAGGGTGATAGTCCCGTACATGAAAACGCATTTTAAGTGAAATCGAGTAGGTCGGAGCACGTGAAACTTTGACTGAATATAGGTGGACCATCATCTAAGGCTAAATACTCCCAACTGACCGATAGTGAACCAGTACCGTGAGGGAAAGGCGAAAAGAACCCCTGTGAGGGGAGTGAAATAGAACCTGAAACCGTGTACGTACAAGCAGTAGGAGCCCCTCGAGGGTGACTGCGTACCTTTTGTATAATGGGTCAGCGACTTATATTTTGTAGCGAGGTTAACCGATTAGGGTAGCCGTAGGGAAACCGAGTCTTAACTGGGCGAATAGTTGCAAGGTATAGACCCGAAACCCGGTGATCTAGCCATGGGCAGGTTGAAGGTTGAGTAACATCAACTGGAGGACCGAACCCACTAACGTTGAAAAGTTAGGGGATGACCTGTGGTTAGGAGTGAAAGGCTAATCAAACCGGGAGATAGCTGGTTCTCCCCGAAATCTATTTAGGTAGAGCCTCGGACGAATACTTACGGGGGTAGAGCACTGTTAAGGCTAGGGGGTCATCCCGACTTACCAACCCTTTGCAAACTCCGAATACCGTAAAGTAATATCCGGGAGACACACGGCGGGTGCTAACGTCCGTCGTGAAGAGGGAAACAACCCAGACCGCCAGCTAAGGTCCCAAAGTCATAGTTAAGTGGGAAACGATGTGGAAAGGCCCAGACAGCCAGGAGGTTGGCTTAGAAGCAGCCATCCTTTAAAGAAAGCGTAATAGCTCACTGGTCGAGTCGGTCTGCGCGGAAGATGTAACGGGGCTAAACTATGCACCGAAGCTGCGGATTCAGAATTTATTCTGAGTGGTAGGGGAGCGTTCTGTAAGCGGTTGAAGGTGTACCGGGAGGTATGCTGGACGTATCAGAAGTGCGAATGCTGACATGAGTAACGATAATGCGGGTGAAAAACCCGCACGCCGGAAGACCAAGGGTTCCTATCCCATGTTAATCAGGGTAGGGTAAGTCGACCCCTAAGGCGAGGCCGAAAGGCGTAGTCGATGGGAAACGGATTAATATTTCCGTACTTGGTATAATTGCGATGGGGGGACGGAGCAGGCTAAGCAAGCATGGCGATGGTAGTCCATGTGAAAGTGTGTAGGCTAGCGACTTAGGTAAATCCGGGTTGCTGTTAGGCTGAGACACGAGACGAGTCACCACGGTGATGAAGTTGCTGATGCCATACTTCCAGGAAAAGCCTCTAAGCTTCAGATTATACCGAATCGTACCCCAAACCGACACAGGTGGTCAGGTAGAGAATACTAAGGCGCTTGAGAGAACTCGGGTGAAGGAACTAGGCAAAATCGTACCGTAACTTCGGGAGAAGGTACGCTCCGATTGGTGATGAGACTTGCTCTCTAAGCTGATTGGAGCCGCAGTGACCAGGTGGCTGGGACTGTTTATTAAAAACACAGCACTGTGCAAAATCGCAAGATGACGTATACGGTGTGACACCTGCCCGGTGCCGGAAGGTTAATTGATGGGGTTATCTTCGGAGAAGCTCTTGATCGAAGCCCCGGTAAACGGCGGCCGTAACTATAACGGTCCTAAGGTAGCGAAATTCCTTGTCGGGTAAGTTCCGACCTGCACGAATGGTGTAACCATGGCCACGCTGTCTCCACCCGAGACTCAGTGAAATTGAAATCGCAGTGAAGATGCTGTGTACCCGCGGCTAGACGGAAAGACCCCGTGAACCTTTACTACAGCTTGGCACTGAACATTGAACCTACATGTGTAGGATAGGTGGGAGACTTTGAAGCAGAGACGCTAGTTTTTGTGGAGTCGTCCTTGAAATACCACCCTTGTAGTTTTGATGTTCTAACGTTGGCCCCTGAATCGGGGTTACGGACAGTGCCTGGTGGGTAGTTTGACTGGGGCGGTCTCCTCCCAAAGAGTAACGGAGGAGCACGAAGGTTGGCTAAGTACGGTCGGACATCGTACGGTTAGTGTAATGGTAGAAGCCAGCTTAACTGCGAGACAGACACGTCGAGCAGGTACGAAAGTAGGTCATAGTGATCCGGTGGTTCTGAATGGAAGGGCCATCGCTCAACGGATAAAAGGTACTCCGGGGATAACAGGCTGATACCGCCCAAGAGTTCATATCGACGGCGGTGTTTGGCACCTCGATGTCGGCTCATCACATCCTGGGGCTGAAGTCGGTCCCAAGGGTATGGCTGTTCGCCATTTAAAGTGGTACGCGAGCTGGGTTTAGAACGTCGTGAGACAGTTCGGTCCCTATCTGCCGTGGGCGTTTGAGAATTGAGAGGGGTTGCTCCTAGTACGAGAGGACCGGAGTGAACGAACCGCTGGTGTTCGGGTTGTCATGCCAATGGCATTGCCCGGTAGCTACGTTCGGAACTGATAAGCGCTGAAAGCATCTAAGCGCGAAGCAGGCCTCGAGATGAGTTCTCACTAGACTTTTAAAGTCTCTGAAGGGCCGTTGAAGACTACAACGTTGATAGGCAAGATGTGGAAGTGGTGTGAGCCATTAAGCTAACTTGTACTAATTACCCGTGAGGCTTAACCATACAACGCCAAACGCGTTTTATGTGATAGTGAAACAAGCGAAGAAGTTAATAGACTAAAGTAGATACCTGAAAACTTTTATTATCAGAAATTCCAAATTTTAGTTAGTACGTAGTGATACGGACTGACACCAAATTTGCTTGGTGACAATAGCGTTTTGGACCCACCTGACCCCATGCCGAACTCAGTAGTGAAACGAAACAGCGCCGATGATAGTGTAGCATTTGTTATGTGAAAGTAGGTCATTACCAGGCTCCAAATAAGAGAAAGCCCGATTCGAAAGAGTCGGGCTTTTTTACGTCTGCAGGAAAGTGAAAATATCAGCCGTCAGCTATCAGTTGCACAGCGTTAACCTGACCATCGTAGCGTGGGTTGAATATCTCGAAACCCACGGATAAAAGAACACGACAGAGGATGAGAGTGTAGCATTTGTTATGTGGCTTTCCATCGCTGTGGACACTACGACATTCTGGGCATTGTCGCTCGACTCCAAATACAAGAAAGCCCGATTCGAAAGAGTTGGGCTTTTTTACGTCTGTAGGAGAGTGAAAACATAGGTGTAAGTTTATGGGCATGAAGTTACGGTATAAGGAAATAACTAGTTGGGAAAATTAAGATGTCGCTTTATGTGAATGTACAATCAAGCTTGTGCGTAATTTGATTTATTGCCTAACCAACGTTGAATGAGTGGATCTACATACTGAGGATATTGCTTCAACATCTGTTGCGCTATGGGTCTAACTTGATTTAAGGTTTGTTTATCTCTTGTTAAGTCTGCAATTTTAAATTCTGCTAAGCCGGTTTGTTTGGTGCCAAGAACTTCACCTGGGCCGCGTATTTCTAAGTCACGCTCTGCGATAACAAATCCGTCGTTACTATCGCGCAGTACTCCCAATCGTTTCTGTGCGGTATGTGAAAGCGGTGCATGATATAAAAGCACGCAGTGAGATGCCGTAGCTCCACGGCCTACGCGGCCACGTAGTTGGTGAAGCTGTGCTAAACCTAGGCGCTCAGGGTTTTCGATAATAATTAAACTCGCATTAGGCACATCAACCCCAACTTCGATCACGGTAGTTGCCACAAGTACATGAATGTTACCCGCTTTAAAGTCGCTCATAATGGCTTGCTTTTCAGTGGCTTTCATTCGCCCGTGGACTAAGCCAATATTAAGCTCAGGTAATGCTTCTTTTAATTGTAATGCACTGTCTTCAGCTGCTTGGCATTGTAGTACTTCAGACTCGTCTATCAGTGTACATACCCAGTAAACTTGCCGGCCTTGCTCGTTACAGGCAAGTTTTACGCGACTAATAATGTCATCTCGACGAGTATCTGGAATAGCAACTGTAGTGATAGGAGTTCGCCCAGGCGGTAATTCGTCAATCACCGAGGTTTCTAAGTCTGCATAGGCGGTCATTGCGAGCGTACGCGGTATTGGCGTTGCTGTCATTACTAGTTGATGTGGGTAACACTCAGCAAAGCGGCCTTTTTCACGCAGTGATAAACGTTGATGAACTCCAAAGCGGTGTTGTTCATCAATAATGATAAGTACAAGATTATTAAATTTTACTTCATCTTGAAATAACGCATGAGTGCCAATAATCATTTGCGCTTCACCAGAGGCGATCATTGCAAGTGTACTTACGCGCTCTTTACCTTTTGTTTTACCACCTAACCAAGCAACCGTTATTCCAAGGCTTTCAAACCAGCTAGAAAAGTTGATTCCGTGTTGCTCTGACAATATCTCAGTTGGCGCCATTAATGCAACTTGATAGCCTCGTGCTATTGCGGTTAAAGCGCTCAGGGCCGCAACTAATGTTTTACCCGAGCCAACATCGCCTTGAACTAATCGCATCATAGGGTACGCATTTTGTAAATCCGCTTTAATTTCTGATACCACACGACTTTGTGCGTTGGTTGGCGCAAAGGGTAATTGCGCCAAAAACTGTCCCTCTAATGAATTGGTAGGCTCAAGTGCAACGGCTTTAACTTGCTGCCCCTGTTCTCTTACTTTTAATAAACTGAGATTTTGAGCCAGTAATTCTTCAAATACGAGTCGCTGCTGTGCTGGGTGAGTCCCTTGTTCAAGCGCAATGATATCAACGTCATTAGGGGGGCGGTGTAGTAATAATAACGCATCGCTTAACCCAAGTTGTGATGGTTGCCATTGTTGGGGAAGTAGCTCTTCTACTGCATATTTTTGAAGTAATTCTATTGCCTGTTCACTCAAAGCCCTAATAGAGAGTTGCTTTAACCCCTCGGTTGTTGAATAGACTGGCGTAAGTGTTGATGATGTTGGTTGTTGTTCAAAAGTGTCGCTAATACTGTATTCAGGATGACTCATTTCAAAGCCAATACGTACGCGACGTATTTCGCCAAAGCAACGAATTATTTTGCCTGTGCTAAATGCATTTTTTTGTGCTGCGGTAAAATTAAAAAATCGTAGTGTTAACCTACCTGTACCATCATTTATTTGGCAAACCAGCATGCGCCGCTTTCCAAAGGTTATTTGACTGGTTTCAATGGTTGCTTGAACAGTTACGTGGCTATGAGGGGTCAACTCACTAATTGTATAAATACGGGTTCTGTCTTCATACCTAAGCGGCAAATGAAATAGCATGTCCTGTACTGTACTAATACCTAGCTTTAAAAGCCGTTCAGCCATTTTAGGACCAACGCCTTTAAGTTCTGTGATTGGGTATTGGCTTAAGCTAGGTTTAGACAATGTAGGCTCAATTATTATTAGTTAATAAGTTAAGTGTACTGATACACTGTATATGCATCAAGTATGTTTTAACGCCTGCCAAAACTGTTCATCAGCAACAATTTCGCCGTTTTCATCAAGCGCTGGGTAAGGTAGGTTTTTTTGTTTGCATTGCCTTGCAATAATTGGGTGGCAGCCTTCAAAGTACATTGGGTGCTTAATTTCTTCACTCAGCATATTTCTATTGTATAAACCAGCTAGATCACGTTGACGCTGCGCCTCAAATAAAATTAGGGCTGCTGCAACGGATACGTTTAACGATTGCACCATGCCTTGCATTGGAATAATAATGTTTTGATCTGCATACTCTAAGGCTTGTGGAGAAATCCCCGTTTTTTCTTGGCCGACAATAATTGCAGTCGGTTTGGTGTAATCAATTTCTCTAAAGTCGACAGCATCTTCACTTAAATGCGTCGCTAAAATTTGTACATCAGGATTATGAGTACGCATACTCGCAACGGCATCATCTATATTTCTGTGAAGATGTGTGTCTAACCAGTTTTTACTGCCACCTGAGGTATTATTGGTTAACCACTTTTGTTTTTCTGGCCACACGGCATGCACATGATGGCAACCAACGGCATCGGCCGTTCTAACAATAGCTGATAAGTTATGGTGTTTGTGTACGTCTTCTAAGCACACGGTAAGGTCGGTTTGACGACGTGAAAGTACACTTTCAATTCTTTGGTAACGAGTTTGCTGCATGGGAGTCCTCTTTTTCGGCAAATTATACGAGATTTTTCACCTTAAGGCACCACTGTTCGACTAATCGGGTTTTGTAATGAGATCAGGGTTTCGGTTGATTGAATGGCTTCTATTGCCTGTATTTTATTGATTAATACATCTTGTAAATGATCGATAGAGCGAGTCATTACTTTAATAAAAATACTGTAATTACCAGTGGTGTAATATGCTTCGACCACTTCCTCTAATGATTCTAATTTTATAAGTGTTTGCGGATAATCGCGCGCGTTGTTCAAATTAATACCAATAAAACAACACACATCGTAACCTAATTGCTTTGTATTAATGGTTAGTTGAGTACCTGTGATGATCCCTGCATGTTTCATTTTTTCGATTCGCACATGAATTGTTCCTGCGCTTACACTAAAGCGTTTTGCTAATTCAGCATAAGGTGTACGCGCATTATCCATTAATGCATGCAGAATCTGTTTATCAAGATTATCGATTTGATAATTTTCCATAGATTTAACCGTCTTTAATTATGGTATTAATTATTTTTATACCATTTTTTTAATGGTTTTAATATCGTAAAGCTATTTTTATTATGGGATATTGAATTAAATGGTTTAATTGTTACGATAACCTCATTGAAGCGTAATTGTGCGCTAAGTAGTAAATACAATAACTGGGAATGAGGCCAATTATTATGAGTTCACATTATGTGCAGCAGCAGCAGCAAATAAGTAAAGTTAAGCAGTTCTTTTCGCAGCAATTAGAACAAAAGCTGGGCTTAATTGAAGTTCAAGCGCCTATTTTAGCTAAAGTAGGCGACGGTACACAGGATAACTTAAGTGGGCACGAGAACGCCGTGGCTGTAAATATTAAAGCAATTGCAGATAGCCGTTACGAAGTGGTGCATTCTCTTGCTAAGTGGAAGCGTAAAACCTTGGGTGAATATGGCTTTTTACAAGGTGAGGGGATTTATACGCAAATGAAAGCGTTGCGACCTGATGAAGATTCATTAAGCCCAATCCATTCTGTTTATGTTGATCAATGGGATTGGGAGCAAGTTATTTGTGAAAGTACGCAGCGTTCTTTATCTACCCTTAAACAAACGGTTGAAACAATTTACCAAGGTATTAAAGCCACTGAGCAATATGTTAGTGACAGCTTTGGCTTAAGCGCATTTTTACCAACTCAAATTACTTTTGTACACAGTGAAGAACTACGTAAAATGTACCCTGATTTTAGCGCTAAGCAACGTGAGAAAGCGATTGCTCAAGAATATGGTGCTGTGTTTTTAATTGGTATTGGCGGAGCATTAAGTGATGGTAAAATTCATGATGTGAGAGCGCCAGATTACGACGATTGGTCAACACCAACATGTGATCAGTATATGGGATTAAATGGCGATATTTTAGTATGGAATCCAATTCTTGAAGATGCTTTCGAAATATCATCTATGGGAATTCGAGTGAGTCCTGAAGTTTTGCAAGCTCAATTGGGAATTACCGGTGACGAAGACCGTTTAGAGTTTGATTGGCATAAAGCATTGTTAGAAAGTAAATTTCCTCAAACAATTGGTGGTGGTATTGGTCAGTCTCGCTTGGCTATGCTGTTATTACAAAAACAACACATAGGGCAAGTGCAGGTAGGTGTGTGGCCAGCACAAACCTATGACAGTGTAGACGGCTTACTATAAAGAATAAGGGGCTGTTACTAACAGCTCCTTATAATTAAGTTTTAAATTCAATTTCTATTTTATTGTTTTCTAACTTAACATTACTTGGTGGAAAGTTACGAGTTGTTTTAAGTAACTTGTTGAATATATGGATTTCCACTCCAGAATGTAAAACGGTATTTACGGTTAAAATGGCTTCATCGAGCATGGTATTTAGTTTTTGCTCTAAACTCGCTATCTGCTTTTCTAGTTGTTCAGCTTGTTGACTATGATGTATCTGAGTTGATCCAATTTTATTCATGAGCTCGCTTTTTTTATCAGCATCTTTAATTAAATCTGCTTTTTCTAATGCAGCTTGTAAGCTATCAACCTGTTCATTTGCAGCTGTTAATTCACTAAAATATTTATCAATATCTTTGGTCATTTGAGTAGCTGAAGCGGCTAAATTAATTGCCATTTTAGCCCCTGATTCGTTACCAATTTCTCCGGCAATTAGTTTGGTGGCATCTAAAATTTCACCTCCAAATAACTTTCCTTTAGGTAGTTCTGATTGACCAATTTGAATTATATTTTTTGCTTTCATTGAGCTGTGGCTGGCTTGGCGGTCAAGCAATATGCTGTTAGCTTCAATGTAGCAATATTGAGAGTGTGAGGCATGCACATCACCTGCACAAATTATTCTGCAAGACAGTGATTTATCTTCAGGCTTTTGATGGCCAATCACCCCTTGTTTTACAACTATATCGCCACCGGCGGTTAACTCTCCAGATTCTACTGTACCAAAAACGGTAATGTCGCCTGTTGTATTTATCCTCATTCCTGGCTCTACATTTTTACTAACTATTACACTACCTTCAAAGTCGATATGGCCTGTTTTTACAGACACATCGTTAACAGTGAAAATATCGTCAACACGCATTCCGTTATTTATTTCAACAGGCACGCCGGCAATAGTTGAGAGTAATTCCATCGGGTTATTTTTTGATATTTCAGTACCCTCACCTGCAATTAGGGCATGAACTTGCCCTGGTTTGGCTGGTAAAACATCACCTATCACGGTAAACCCTTCTTGACCAGGAGTCGCAGGTTGCTGCTGGATTAGTAATTCACCCGGTTTAACACTTGCCAATTTACCAAAATCACGCATATCAACACTACCATCTTCTTTTAATTTGGGTGCTTTAAGGCGGTCTTTTAAGGTTTTAACCATGGCTTTAAATTTACTATCTTGGCCGTCAGTAGGTAAACGTCCTTTAGCAAGTGGCCCGCTAACTACAGAGCCAGGTGGAAGCTCAAATTGCTTTTGTAAAAGCTGCTCTAAAAATGCTTGTTTATAACCTCTAGCAACATGCGCTTTCACTAATTCTTTTTTAGCTTCATCAAAACTGAGTGTTGCGCCACCTTTGGCGAGAGTCAGCGTGCCGGTGGCTAGCATTTTATCATCACTGATCTCAACGCTTAAGGTTGCATCGTGGCGTGTTGCAACAACTAAGATTCGTTCAGGTGTTTCACTGTTGAAATAGTTATTTATGGCGTCATGATCGATTTCACACTCGCTGTAAGGCGATTGTTCAATTGCATCAATGATAAAAGCAGCACTGGTGGGTGCAGATTTACTCGTATCGAGTAATACATTGCCATTATGAGCAAGCTTAAACACAAGTTATCCTTTTCTACTACAAAAGTAAGGTTTAATAAAATAACGTGATTACAGAGTGCTAGAAATTTAGTTTTGAGTCAAGAAAACATCAAAGTGTAGTTACAGGATGGAATAAAAGCTATGAGCGCCGCTCATAGCTTGTAGAAATTAGTTTGTTGAAGGTAGTTCCATAATGCCGTCAATTTCTACTTGAACGCCTTTAGGAAGTGCACGAACGCCAATAGCAGCACGCGCAGGATAAGGTTGTTTAAAATATTGGCTCATGACTTCGTTCACAATAGCAAAGTTTGAAAGATCAGTAAGATAAATATTCACTTTTACTAAGTCTTGAATAGAACCGCCTGCTTCTTCACATACTGCGCTAATATTTTTAAATACTTGGTGTGTTTGCTCGCTAAAGTCTTCAGAAATAACGTCCATTGTTTCTGGGACAAGTGGAATTTGCCCTGATAAATATACAGCTGTACCCACTTTTACTGCTTGGCTATATGTGCCAATTGCTGCAGGAGCTTTATCCGTTGATATAAATGCTTTATTCATGATGTTCCTATTTTATTTTTTACGATAGACTTTTTGTACATCGGGCATAACACGTATACGGCGCATAATATTGGCGACATGAATACGGTTTTTAACTGTGATCCCTAAGTCTATCACGTATAAATTACTTTCTTTTTCATCGGTAGCTATTTCTACGATATTGGCCTGTGTAGTGGCGACCACATTAGTTAATTTAGCCAACGCACCTTGGTGGTTAATGATTTCTACTCTTAAAGCCGCAATGTATTCTTTTTCTGGATTATCATCCCATTTTACGACTAGGTATTTTGAACGATCATTTTCCCAGCCACGAATGTTCTTACACTCTTGGCGGTGAACTGTTAAACCTTTACCTTGGCTAACATGGGCAGTAATAGCGTCTCCAGGCACTGGACGACAACACTTAGAATAATTAACCAACATGCCTTCGGTACCAATAATGGTTGCTTTGGCACGCTTAGCAATGTCGTTTAAATCATCATTGTCATTTTGTAATAAGCGCTTAGCAATTAACATGCTCATTAAATTACCTGAACCAATTTCGACTAATAATTCTAAAGTAGAGGAAAGCTCATGCTCTTCGAGCACTCGTGTAATATTTTCAGCTGGGAGATTATCAAATTTGTTTTCACCCAGCGCTGAGTCAAGTAAGCGACGGCCGAGTAATAATGCCTCCTCATGCTGTTGACTCTTAAGGTAGTTGCGTACGCCTAATCGCGCTTTGCCAGTAACAATAAAGTTAAGCCATGTTGCGTTAGGGTGAGCGCCTGAACTGGTAATAATTTCTATTGTTTGCCCTGTATCAATGGCTTTACTTAAAGGGTAAGGCTTACGGTTAACACGCGCACCGACACAGGTATTACCTACATCAGTATGAACGGCATAAGCAAAATCGACCGCTGTTGCACCCATAGGAAGTTCAATAATCCGACCATCTGGGGTAAAGACATAAATTTCTTCTGGGAATAGCTCTGTTTTTACATTCTCTACAAATTCAAACGAGGAACCTGCGCTTTGTTGTAATTCCAATAAGCTTTGCATCCACTGGCGTGCGCGCTGTTGTGCAGTGTGGCCCGCATTGTCACCTGATTTTTTATACATCCAGTGAGCCGCAACCCCTTTATCAGCCATATGATCCATATCCAAAGTACGGATTTGAATTTCTACTGGAATACCATGCGGGCCAACTAAAGAAGTATGTAATGATTGGTAACCATTAGTTTTTGGTACAGCAATATAGTCTTTAAAGCGGGTTTCAATTGGCTTATATAAGTTATGAGCTACACCAAGTACGCGATAACAGGTATCCATAGAGTCTACTGCAATACGAAATGCGTAAATATCCATGACTTCGTTAAACAGCAGCTCTTTGTTGAGCATTTTTTTATAAATACTGTATAGATGCTTTTCACGGCCTGATACGGTCGCTTTTATGCCAGATTCTTCAAGGCGAGCTTCAATTTCAGTTTGAATATTTGAAATAACTTCTTTGCGATTACCACGCGCTTTAGCCACTTCCGATTTAAGTGCACGATGACGCATAGGGTACAGTGCTTGAAAACCTAAATCTTCTAGCTCATTTTTTATATCATGAATACCTAAGCGATTAGCAATTGGTGCATAAATCTCAAGGGTTTCACGAGCAATACGGCGGCGTTTATCAGGACGAAGTGCGCCTAATGTGCGCATGTTGTGTGTTCTATCAGCTAGCTTGATTAAAATAACCCGAATATCTTGGGTCATTGCCATAATCATTTTTCGATAGTTTTCAGCTTGGAACTCTTTTTTATCTTTGAAGCTCAATTTATCAAGCTTGCTCACACCCTCTACGAGTTCTGCCACCGTTTCACCAAATATTTCAGCTAAATCTTGTTGGCTAAAATCGGTATCTTCAATCACATCATGCATGAGTGCTGCCATGAGCGTTTCATGGTCAAGATGCATGCTTGCTAATATTTGAGTGACTTCAACGGGATGAGTAATGTAAGGCTCGCCACTTGAACGAGTTTGACCCTCATGAGCCTCTCGGGCTACCACGTAGGCTTTTTGAACTAGCTCAACATCGTCTGCTGGCAAGTATTTTGAGATTTTCTTTTTAAGACCTTCAAAAAGATACATTCACACTCCAATGTTCTCGTGAAGCAAATAAGTTAGGATAAGTTACGAATATACGATGAAAACTAAGGATTGCCAACGGCTATAGTTGAAAAACTATGCCGTTAGCTAAATCAGACCGGGCGGTTGATTATTGGTTGCCACCAACAATGGCAGCAACAGCAGCTAGTTCTGCCGCTTCTTGATGTTGTTGTTCTTCACGGTCAATAACATCCATTGAAGAATTATCAACTAAACCAAGTTCGATTTCACGTAAAGCAACAACTGTTGGCTTATCGTTCTCAGGATCTACTAGTGGATCTTTACCACCAACAGCAATTTGGCGGGCACGACGGGCCGCAACTAAAATTAAGTCAAAACGATTACCAATTGCATCTACTGCATCTTCAACTGTTACGCGAGCCATCTTAGCACTCCAAAATAATTTAAAAGCAAAGGCGTAGTTTACTGCACGCAGCAAGTTTCGCCAATAGCCAGTGGTTAATTTTTATCTATTTTAAGGCATGATCCGACAATTAATCGTAATTTAGATTACTTGAGCAGCTCATTAATTAAAGTTTGATGACGTGTTGTTTGTGCTTTTAGCGTTAATCGCTGTGCAATTACTATGGTTTCTAAATCGCGTAGAGCAGTATCAAAATCATCATTCACTACAACATAGTCGTATTCGTTGTAATGAGAGGTTTCTGATTGAGCTTGCGCCATTCGACCTGCAATAATTTCAGCAGAGTCTTGGCCGCGATTATTTAAACGTTGTTCTAGCTCTTGTTTTGATGGCGGTAAAATAAAGATAGTTTTTACGTCGTCCATTATTTCTCGAACTTGGCGAGCGCCTTGCCAGTCAATATCTAAAAATACATCAATGCCTGCGGCGAGTTGCTCTTCAATCGCTTGCTTAGAAGTACCATAATAGTTATCAAATACTTGTGCCCATTCAAAAAAATCATCTTTGGCAATCAGCGCTTTAAACTCATCAACTGATACAAAGTGATAATGTTCTGCATTATTTTCACCAGGGCGCGGTGCGCGAGTGGTGTGCGATACCGATACTTTCATATCAGCATGCTTTTTAAGTAGTGCATTTATTAAGCTAGATTTACCTGCCCCAGAAGGTGCCGATAGAATGAATAAGTTTCCGCGAGAGTGTGCCATGATTTTCTCTATCTAAAAATAAACAGGCTTGAGTTATAAATAACTCAAGCCTTTAATGACTACATTGTACTGTATTTCGCTAAGCTTACTCAAGTGAGTGGTAAAGCCAAAAAAGTTACTCGATATTTTGGATCTGCTCACGCATTTGCTCTATCAATACTTTTAGTTCAACTGCAGCATTGGTGATGTCGCTGTTGATTGATTTAGAAGCTAGGGTATTTGCTTCACGGTTAAACTCTTGCATCATAAAATCTAAACGACGACCACAAGCACCACCTTTACTCAAAATTTTACGTGTTTCTTTAACGTGCGATTTTAAACGATCAAGTTCTTCTGCTACATCTTGCTTTTGTGCAAGGTAAATCAGTTCTTGCTCAAGACGTGACTCATCAATATTTGTTGTTAAATCTTCAAGTTTTTGTATTAACTTTTCACGTTGCCATTTAGTAATTTCTGGCATGTGGGCTTCAACAATATCAACTTGCTCTAAAATGGCGGTTAATCGTGTAGTTATCATTTCTTCAAGGTTTGCACCTTCATCACCACGTGCCGATTTAAAGTCTTCAATTACTTGGTCAAGCCCAGTAATGAGCGCTGTATTTACACTATCCATATCAATTTCTTGCGCTTCCATCACGCCAGGCCAACGCAAAATGTCAACAGGATTAATATCACCATTGCTTTGTTGTTGTACCCACTTAGCACTATTAATTAGCTGCTCAGCAAGAGATTGATTAATTGATAATTCACCAACATGTGCAGGGTTTGCTACAAATTTTAAGAAAACTTCGACCTTACCACGCTGTAAGTGCTTACGCAGACGCTCGCGTATAACGGGCTCCATGCCACGAAATTGCTCTGGTGCACGAATAAAGGTTTCAAGATAACGTTGGTTCACTGAGCGAACTTCCCACGTGCCAGTGCCCCATTCGCCTTTTATTTCGCGACGCGCATAAGCTGTCATACTGTGGATCATGGATGTTTTCCTACATTTTTAAATACAATATTACGATTATTATACCGTAACACTGCCCAAGCTCTAAAGAAAATTTAACACTGCTGAGTGTTTTTTAAACACACTTTAATATAAATCAACATGGCATCTGTATTCACATCAACATATAATGTGGCAAATTCAGAATTAAGGGGATCGTCAATGCGTCCAAGCGAAAGAACACCTAATCAAATTAGACCGGTTACGTTTACACGTAACTACACTCTGCATGCTGAAGGTTCAGTATTGGTAGAGTTTGGCAACACTAAGGTACTTTGTACTGCGACAGTTGAGGCTGGCGTACCACGCTTTATGAAAGGCCAAGGTAAAGGTTGGGTAAACGCAGAATATGGCATGTTACCGCGCGCAACACACACACGTAATAGTCGTGAAGCAACGCGAGGTAAGCAGGGCGGTCGTACAATGGAAATTCAGCGTCTGATTGCTCGCTCTTTACGTGCAGCAATCGATCTAAAAGCACTCGGTGAAAACACAATTACTATTGATTGTGATGTAATCCAAGCTGATGGTGGTACACGTACAGCGTCTATCAGCGGTGCATGCGTTGCGCTAGTTGATGCACTAACGTATATGCGTGCAAAAGGGATGATTAACTCAAACCCACTTAAACATATGATCGCTGCTATTTCTGTTGGTATATATAAAGGCCAAGCGATTAGCGATTTAGAATACCTAGAAGATTCTGACGCTGAAACTGACATGAATGTAATTTTAACTGAAACCGGTAAAATTATTGAGGTACAAGGAACCGCTGAGGGTGAACCTTTCTCGTTTGACGAACTTGATGAGCTACTTACACTCGCTAAGCATTCAATTCGTGAAATTATTGATGTACAAAAGCAAGCACTAGCATAAATAGGTAACTGGCAATGAAAGAATATCAAAAAGAGTTTATTGAGTTTGCTTTAGAAAAGCAGGTATTAAAGTTTGGCGAGTTTACTTTAAAGTCTGGCCGTACTAGCCCTTACTTCTTTAATGCGGGTTTGTTTAATACAGGTCGTGACTTAGCGCGCTTAGGTCGCTTTTATGCAGCGGCACTTGAAGATGCAGCAATTGAATATGATGTACTATTTGGTCCTGCTTATAAAGGTATTCCAATTGCAACAACAACCGCAGTTGCGTTAGCTGATCATTATAATAAAGATGTACCTTATTGTTTTAACCGTAAAGAGAAAAAAGCACACGGTGAAGGTGGTAGCTTAGTTGGATCTGAGCTTAAAGGTAAGATCATGTTAGTTGATGATGTGATCACCGCCGGTACAGCTATTCGCGAGTCAATGGAAATTATTGCGGATAATGGCGCAGATTTAAGTGGTGTTTTAATTGCACTTGATCGTCAAGAAAAAGGTAAAGCAGAGCTTTCTGCTATACAAGAAGTAGAACGTGACTTTAATACTCAAGTTACTTCAATCGTTAAATTGGCTGATTTAATTAGTTACCTAGAGCTCCAAGGAACTATGGATGAGCATTTAGCCGCGGTAAAAGCTTACCGGGATCAATACGGTGTAGCATAAATAGTAGCCTCGCAAATGCGGGGCTTTATTTTGCCTAAAATAGAGCAATAGTAACTCCTACTTATATTAAGGCTTTGCTAATACATATACATAAAAGCCACCTTCAGGTAGGCACTATTAATAGCCGTGATTTTATTAATACTGTGGTATAGCTCTTATCGACTTCAATTCTCTGTAGTAACATTAACAGTATGCTAGCTGCAGCGTATTATTTTGCGAGCTTTGTCATATATAGGATCGATTCGGGTAGATTATTGCTAGTGATCATTATGATCATCTTAGTTGCGAGTGTTTTAATAGAGCTTATTCAAGTAGATATAACGGTTAAAAGCTTAAGTTACGTGTTTATTGTTAATAAATTGATAGTTATGTTGTGTTTTTAGCACCTATCGTTCAAATATCCAACGAACAGTCATTTATTTCAAGTTTTCTTCAAAAAAGGGTTGATCTGTTTTCGGATCTCCCTATAATGCGACCCCACTGAGACGGGGAACGCCAACGCATAGCGAGGCACGAGCTACTCAGTGAGTCGAGTAAAACTTAGTTTCGAAAAATTTCAAGTTTAACAAAATTAAGTGTTGACAAAAAAATAGGAAAGCGTAATATGCGCAGCCCTAGCGAGATAAAGTTTAACGCTTTAATCGCAACGTTCTTTAACAATATAAAGCAATCATCTGTGTGGGCACTCGTACAGATTGAGTTCTAACAGCCAAGCTACTTAGGTAGTGAGGCAAACAAATTTAGAGTCTCAATTTAAACTGAGTGACCAACAGCAATAACTACTTCGGTAGGAATTGCAGCACAGTCAATTCAATATCGAAAGATATTAAATAAATTCAGAATTCATTGAGCTGTCGAAAGACAAAAAACTTTTTAATTGAAGAGTTTGATCATGGCTCAGATTGAACGCTGGCGGCAGGCCTAACACATGCAAGTCGAGCGGTAACAGAGAGTAGCTTGCTACTTTGCTGACGAGCGGCGGACGGGTGAGTAATGCTTGGGAACATGCCTTGAGGTGGGGGACAACAGTTGGAAACGACTGCTAATACCGCATAATGTCTACGGACCAAAGGGGGCTTCGGCTCTCGCCTTTAGATTGGCCCAAGTGGGATTAGCTAGTTGGTGAGGTAATGGCTCACCAAGGCGACGATCCCTAGCTGGTTTGAGAGGATGATCAGCCACACTGGGACTGAGACACGGCCCAGACTCCTACGGGAGGCAGCAGTGGGGAATATTGCACAATGGGCGCAAGCCTGATGCAGCCATGCCGCGTGTGTGAAGAAGGCCTTCGGGTTGTAAAGCACTTTCAGTCAGGAGGAAAGGTTAGTAGTTAATACCTGCTAGCTGTGACGTTACTGACAGAAGAAGCACCGGCTAACTCCGTGCCAGCAGCCGCGGTAATACGGAGGGTGCGAGCGTTAATCGGAATTACTGGGCGTAAAGCGTACGCAGGCGGTTTGTTAAGCGAGATGTGAAAGCCCCGGGCTCAACCTGGGAACTGCATTTCGAACTGGCAAACTAGAGTGTGATAGAGGGTGGTAGAATTTCAGGTGTAGCGGTGAAATGCGTAGAGATCTGAAGGAATACCGATGGCGAAGGCAGCCACCTGGGTCAACACTGACGCTCATGTACGAAAGCGTGGGGAGCAAACAGGATTAGATACCCTGGTAGTCCACGCCGTAAACGATGTCTACTAGAAGCTCGGAGCCTCGGTTCTGTTTTTCAAAGCTAACGCATTAAGTAGACCGCCTGGGGAGTACGGCCGCAAGGTTAAAACTCAAATGAATTGACGGGGGCCCGCACAAGCGGTGGAGCATGTGGTTTAATTCGATGCAACGCGAAGAACCTTACCTACACTTGACATACAGAGAACTTACCAGAGATGGTTTGGTGCCTTCGGGAACTCTGATACAGGTGCTGCATGGCTGTCGTCAGCTCGTGTTGTGAGATGTTGGGTTAAGTCCCGCAACGAGCGCAACCCCTATCCTTAGTTGCTAGCAGGTAATGCTGAGAACTCTAAGGAGACTGCCGGTGATAAACCGGAGGAAGGTGGGGACGACGTCAAGTCATCATGGCCCTTACGTGTAGGGCTACACACGTGCTACAATGGCGCATACAGAGTGCTGCGAACTCGCGAGAGTAAGCGAATCACTTAAAGTGCGTCGTAGTCCGGATTGGAGTCTGCAACTCGACTCCATGAAGTCGGAATCGCTAGTAATCGCGTATCAGAATGACGCGGTGAATACGTTCCCGGGCCTTGTACACACCGCCCGTCACACCATGGGAGTGGGTTGCTCCAGAAGTAGATAGTCTAACCCTCGGGAGGACGTTTACCACGGAGTGATTCATGACTGGGGTGAAGTCGTAACAAGGTAGCCCTAGGGGAACCTGGGGCTGGATCACCTCCTTATACGATTTAGAACTTATTTGTTCGTAGTGTCCACACAGATGATTGTTAGTTAGTTTTACCCTTTGGGTTAACTAATTAATATGCTCTTTAAAAATTTGGAAAAGCTGATAATAAAATTCGTATGAATAACATTGTTATTTGTACAGAGTTTTCAAAAGTAAAAAAGAATGATAGCAGTATCATTCAGTGCCATTTAATGAACGTTTTACGTTTGTTGATTGGTATCTACTTTAGTATTCAATATTAACTTCTGGCGAAGTTAAACTGTCACGAAACAAAGACCCGTTTGGGTTGTATGGTTAAGTGACTAAGCGTACACGGTGGATGCCTTGGCAGTTGGAGGCGATGAAGGACGTATTAACTTGCGATAAGCCTAGTCAAGCTAGTAAAAAGCACTTGAGACTAGGATTTCCGAATGGGGAAACCCACCTGCTTGCAGGTATCGTTAACTGAATACATAGGTTAACGAGGCGAACGCGGAGAACTGAAACATCTAAGTACCCGTAGGAAAAGAAATCAACCGAGATTCCGATAGTAGCGGCGAGCGAAATCGGAACAGCCCTTAAGCTTATTATGTGTTAATGGAAGGCTCTGGAAAGTGCCACGATACAGGGTGATAGTCCCGTACATGAAAACGCATTTTAAGTGAAATCGAGTAGGTCGGAGCACGTGAAACTTTGACTGAATATAGGTGGACCATCATCTAAGGCTAAATACTCCCAACTGACCGATAGTGAACCAGTACCGTGAGGGAAAGGCGAAAAGAACCCCTGTGAGGGGAGTGAAATAGAACCTGAAACCGTGTACGTACAAGCAGTAGGAGCCCCTCGAGGGTGACTGCGTACCTTTTGTATAATGGGTCAGCGACTTATATTTTGTAGCGAGGTTAACCGATTAGGGTAGCCGTAGGGAAACCGAGTCTTAACTGGGCGAATAGTTGCAAGGTATAGACCCGAAACCCGGTGATCTAGCCATGGGCAGGTTGAAGGTTGAGTAACATCAACTGGAGGACCGAACCCACTAACGTTGAAAAGTTAGGGGATGACCTGTGGTTAGGAGTGAAAGGCTAATCAAACCGGGAGATAGCTGGTTCTCCCCGAAATCTATTTAGGTAGAGCCTCGGACGAATACTTACGGGGGTAGAGCACTGTTAAGGCTAGGGGGTCATCCCGACTTACCAACCCTTTGCAAACTCCGAATACCGTAAAGTAATATCCGGGAGACACACGGCGGGTGCTAACGTCCGTCGTGAAGAGGGAAACAACCCAGACCGCCAGCTAAGGTCCCAAAGTCATAGTTAAGTGGGAAACGATGTGGAAAGGCCCAGACAGCCAGGAGGTTGGCTTAGAAGCAGCCATCCTTTAAAGAAAGCGTAATAGCTCACTGGTCGAGTCGGTCTGCGCGGAAGATGTAACGGGGCTAAACTATGCACCGAAGCTGCGGATTCAGAATTTATTCTGAGTGGTAGGGGAGCGTTCTGTAAGCGGTTGAAGGTGTACCGGGAGGTATGCTGGACGTATCAGAAGTGCGAATGCTGACATGAGTAACGATAATGCGGGTGAAAAACCCGCACGCCGGAAGACCAAGGGTTCCTATCCCATGTTAATCAGGGTAGGGTAAGTCGACCCCTAAGGCGAGGCCGAAAGGCGTAGTCGATGGGAAACGGATTAATATTTCCGTACTTGGTATAATTGCGATGGGGGGACGGAGCAGGCTAAGCAAGCATGGCGATGGTAGTCCATGTGAAAGTGTGTAGGCTAGCGACTTAGGTAAATCCGGGTTGCTGTTAGGCTGAGACACGAGACGAGTCACCACGGTGATGAAGTTGCTGATGCCATACTTCCAGGAAAAGCCTCTAAGCTTCAGATTATACCGAATCGTACCCCAAACCGACACAGGTGGTCAGGTAGAGAATACTAAGGCGCTTGAGAGAACTCGGGTGAAGGAACTAGGCAAAATCGTACCGTAACTTCGGGAGAAGGTACGCTCCGATTGGTGATGAGACTTGCTCTCTAAGCTGATTGGAGCCGCAGTGACCAGGTGGCTGGGACTGTTTATTAAAAACACAGCACTGTGCAAAATCGCAAGATGACGTATACGGTGTGACACCTGCCCGGTGCCGGAAGGTTAATTGATGGGGTTATCTTCGGAGAAGCTCTTGATCGAAGCCCCGGTAAACGGCGGCCGTAACTATAACGGTCCTAAGGTAGCGAAATTCCTTGTCGGGTAAGTTCCGACCTGCACGAATGGTGTAACCATGGCCACGCTGTCTCCACCCGAGACTCAGTGAAATTGAAATCGCAGTGAAGATGCTGTGTACCCGCGGCTAGACGGAAAGACCCCGTGAACCTTTACTACAGCTTGGCACTGAACATTGAACCTACATGTGTAGGATAGGTGGGAGACTTTGAAGCAGAGACGCTAGTTTTTGTGGAGTCGTCCTTGAAATACCACCCTTGTAGTTTTGATGTTCTAACGTTGGCCCCTGAATCGGGGTTACGGACAGTGCCTGGTGGGTAGTTTGACTGGGGCGGTCTCCTCCCAAAGAGTAACGGAGGAGCACGAAGGTTGGCTAAGTACGGTCGGACATCGTACGGTTAGTGTAATGGTAGAAGCCAGCTTAACTGCGAGACAGACACGTCGAGCAGGTACGAAAGTAGGTCATAGTGATCCGGTGGTTCTGAATGGAAGGGCCATCGCTCAACGGATAAAAGGTACTCCGGGGATAACAGGCTGATACCGCCCAAGAGTTCATATCGACGGCGGTGTTTGGCACCTCGATGTCGGCTCATCACATCCTGGGGCTGAAGTCGGTCCCAAGGGTATGGCTGTTCGCCATTTAAAGTGGTACGCGAGCTGGGTTTAGAACGTCGTGAGACAGTTCGGTCCCTATCTGCCGTGGGCGTTTGAGAATTGAGAGGGGTTGCTCCTAGTACGAGAGGACCGGAGTGAACGAACCGCTGGTGTTCGGGTTGTCATGCCAATGGCATTGCCCGGTAGCTACGTTCGGAACTGATAAGCGCTGAAAGCATCTAAGCGCGAAGCAGGCCTCGAGATGAGTTCTCACTAGACTTTTAAAGTCTCTGAAGGGCCGTTGAAGACTACAACGTTGATAGGCAAGATGTGGAAGTGGTGTGAGCCATTAAGCTAACTTGTACTAATTACCCGTGAGGCTTAACCATACAACGCCAAACGCGTTTTATGTGATAGTGAAACAAGCGAAGAAGTTAATAGACTAAAGTAGATTACTGAAAACTTTTATTATCAGAATTCCAAATTTTAGTTAGTGCGTAGTAATACGGACTGACAACCAAATTTGCTTGGTGACAATAGCGTTTTGGACCCACCTGACCCCATGCCGAACTCAGTAGTGAAACGAAACAGCGCCGATGATAGTGTAGCATTTGTTATGTGAAAGTAGGTCATTACCAGGCTCCAAATTTAGTCGAAAGACTTTAAATTTAAAAATTAATAATAAGAAAATTGAAAAGAATTTTCTTGGTGACAATAGCGTTTTGGACCCACCTGAACCCATGCCGAACTCAGTAGTGAAACGAAACAGCGCCGATGATAGTGTAGCATTTGTTATGTGAAAGTAGGTCATTCTACTGCGTTGTCGCTACGAAGTAGCGCACCGACTCCAAATAGAAGAAAGCCCGATTCGAAAGAGTCGGGCTTTTTTACGTCTTCAGGAAAGTGAAAAATAAAGGCAAAAGGTTAAAGGCATTAGGTCAAAAGCAAAAGAATAACAGCGTAAAGTCACCTCCATGCCTTTATTATGACTCTCCAGGCTGTTCTGCCACAACATTCTAGGGCATTGTCGCTACGAATATTACTTGAAAAAAAGCCAATGAGCCCAAAGTCTACTTAATCAACACTTATTTTAATAGAGCCCCTCATGTCGTTATTATCTTCATCTTCCAATGTTAAGCAATTCGTATATTTAGCGCAGCAAATAAGAGAGCATGAGGGTAGTGCTGCAAAAGCCAGTGGCTGTGATTTATATAACCTAATGGAACGAGCTGGGCATACCGTTTTTTTAAACTGGAAATCATTTAATGCACAGCAAACGTTAGTCCTAGTAGGGAGTGGCAATAACGCTGGAGATGGCTATATTGCGGCTAGCCTTATTAAGCAAGCAGATAGACATGTAGTGGTATGTGCCGTTGATGAAAACAAAGAATTAACTGGCGATGCTGCAAAAGCACAAAAGCAATGGATTGATGCCGGTGGTGAAATTTGTAACTTTAGCGCAGATGCACTTGATGATTGTGATGTAATAATTGATGCATTACTCGGGACTGGTCTTAAAAATACGGTACGCGATAATGTTGCTACTATTATTAAAGCGGTGAATGAAAGCACTAAACCAATACTGAGCATTGATGTGCCATCAGGTATAAATGCTGATACTGGCCAACCTTTAGGCAATGCAATTAAAGCGACTAAAACAATTACTTTTGTAGGAGTAAAGCAAGGTCTAACAACAGCTGCGGGTAAAGAGTATGTTGGTGAACTTATCTTTGATGACTTGGCTGTTGGCGAGCCATTTTTAGAATTAGCGAGCCCATCAGGTGAGCTTATTAATATCAACAGTTTTAAGGGCTTAGGCCCTCGAGCTCTTAATAGTCATAAAGGTAGTTATGGAAAATTATTGTGTATTGGTGGGAATCAAGGAACGGCAGGTGCTATCAGGTTAACAAGCGAGGCAGCGCTTAGATCTGGTACTGGAATGGTCAGAGTGTATACCCATGAAAGCTCAATTATGCCAGTCAGTTTTGGCCGACCAGAGCTAATGGTAAGCAGTAACAACTTACAACACGCATTGGAGTGGGCGAGCTGTGCAGTTATTGGCCCAGGCCTTGGACAAGACGAATGGGCACAAAATACCTTTAATCAAGTCATTGAGTATTGTACCAGTAATAATATGCCCTTAGTTATAGATGCCGATGCACTTAATTTACTGGCTAAACAAGCTTTACCGATAATTCCCACGCGATGTTTACTTACACCTCACCCAGGCGAAGCCTCTCGATTATTAAAGGTGACGACTGGGGAGATAGAGTCTGATCGGTTCAGCTATGTTCAACAATGTGCTAAACATTACTCAGCAGTTTGTGTTTTAAAAGGCGCTGGTACTTTAATAGCCGATGGTAAGCATGCTTGGATTTGTGAAGAGGGAGGCCCTGCACTTGCCGTTGGCGGTAGCGGTGATGTTCTTACTGGCATTATAGGGGCATTACTTGCTCAAGGATTAGACCAAGCAGATGCGGCTTGCTATGGTGTTACACTGCATGCCAAAGCGGGTGATATTGCCAAACAAAAAAATGGAGAGCGAGGCATGCTGCCCAGCGATCTGTTTTGTATAGTAAGGCGGTTAATTAATAATATAAAATAATAAGTTAGCCAAAGGATTTAGCTATTTATACATAATAGATAAAAGCATTTATATTAATTTGTTCTTTTTTTGATAAATCCATTAACCTTCTTATACTTAGTTAGCGCTGTTTGAGTGTAACTGAGGTTAAAGATGTTAATACAGAAAAAAATGTATGCAGGAAGCTTATTACTTATCGTTTTTTCTTTGCTTGTTTTAACCGTAATAATGCAATGGATAATAACGCCAATTATAAAAAATGAAGCTATTTCTGCCGCTAAGTTACAGGCTAAAGTAATAGGTGAATCATTTGCTAAGGATTTAGGAAAAAGTGCAGCATTAACTAAAAGCTTATCTGTTGTTGCTCAAACACTTCCCCTTGATAAAGATCAATTTATTAAAAATTTAGCACCGTTAATCGCTAGTGGTTCAGGCATTGCCGGTGGTGGAATATGGCCAGAGCCAAATATGTTAGATGCATCAGCACAAAGGGCATCTTTGTTTTGGGCTAAGAGCGATAATGGTCAATACACTCTATTAGATGACTACAACCAAGCTGATAGCAGTCCATATCAACAAGAAAGCTGGTATACAAGTGCTGCTAATGCTCAATCAGGCGTATGTGTTTGGTCTGAGGCATATGTTGATGCAGTTTCTAATGTACCCATGGTAACTTGTTCCGTTAAAATTGAGCGTAATAATCGGTTTTGGGGGGTCGCTACTTTAGATATAGAGCTTTCTCATATAGAGAAGTCACTACTTGCTGAAAACCAAGCAACCGGTACCTACAGCTTTATTATTGATAGTGCGCAGCAGTTTGTTTCCATTCCGGCATTTAGAGATACGAATTTAGCTATGCTAAATTTTTCACAAGCTGTAAGTAAAGATAGCTCTTTACAGCCTTTAGTTAATGCCTTGAAAAATGATGATAGATCCGTAGCTGAGTTTAGTTCAGGTGTTATAAAGGGGGACAGCTCAATTCTAGTAACATTTTCACTGCCGGAGCAAAAGTGGCGCTCTGGCGTGATAATTCCAACAGCGATTGCAAAAAAAGCAGCTAATACGCTGACATATTATTTGTATGGCTCATTCATTTTACTCATTGTTATATTTATATCGACATTATTAGTCTTTGGTAAGCGATTAGTTGAGCAAATAGAGCAGACTTCGGCGCAAGTTAGATCATTAATACAAGGGCAAACAGATTCTAAATTACCGATATCAGGGGATGATGAAATGAGTCATCTTTGCGAAGCAATTAATGATTACGGTGATCATCTTATTAAAATTCTTGAGCTAATTAAAGAAGAGGCGACCTCAGTAAAAAACAATGCTGAATCTATAGATAATTTGAGTAACAATAGCCAGCAACGCGCGAATGAACTAATGCAAGAAAATGAACTGTTAGCCGCAGCTATTAATGAAATGTCGATAGCAGCTTCATCGGCCTCTGAAGATATTGGTGGCGTTGCAGATATCACCGCTAAGTCATCAGATCTTGTAAACTCTGGATTTAATGTTATTGAGCAAAACGCAGAATCTATCCAGTTGTTGTTTAATAAACTAACTGAGTCGTCAAATGCAATATCACAAATCTCTGACGACTCACAGCAGGTTGGTTCGGTTTTAGATGTGATTATGAATATCTCTGAGCAAACTAATTTACTTGCGCTTAATGCTGCTATTGAAGCTGCTCGTGCTGGTGATTCTGGTAGGGGTTTTGCGGTCGTTGCTGATGAAGTTAGAACACTTGCACAAAGAACGCAACAATCAGCTGCTGAAATTGAAACCATGATAAGTCAATTACAACAAGCGGCTGCAAAAGGAGTCAGTGTTATTCAAGAATGCCGGGAGTTCTCAGAAGTGGTAAATGATCGTTCAAATACAACACGCACACAATATGAAAATATAGTTGATGCATTTAACGACATTAAAGGGCGTTCAGCGAGTATTGCCGTAGCCACTGAAGAGCAAGCTCAAGTAACCGTCAATGTTAAAAAACTAGCTGAACGGATCAGAGAAATATCAGGGCAAAATGCCGCCGATGCAGAAGACTTTAGAGACGTGAGTAAAGCCTCTAATAGCCAAGCACAAAGGCTATACGATATTAGCCAGCAGTAACTCAATAAAAAGATCCAAGCCTGCTTATATATTTTATATAAATTGGTTTATTAATTTAAAATTGGAGGGTTTAAAAGTTTATTGATGAAGATCGCCAGCTCTTTCTGTTTGATAGGTTATCACTTTAATAGTTACAGTTATTAACCCACCGTTTGGTTTTGGCCATTTAATTTTATCTCTCTTGCTAAAAACCCAGCCGAAGCTGGGTTTTTATTTGAGCTAAGTGTTTAGGGGATGATTACATCATGCCGCCCACTCACACCCTAAACGACTGATAATTAGTCAAAAAATAAAACCTACTAAATGGGATACCCCACATTATACCCCGACAGTTCAAGTAACTTAATTAAGCTATTGAAAAATAATAAAATATTTTTTGTTAAAAACAAACGTCGTGGTTCACTACTATGCCAACACAAATTCTAAAATTGTTACGACTCGTTGTCTGCATAGCCATGCATAACGGACATAGAGCCTTAAACCAATAAAATTACAAAACCTATGAAAAGAGAAAATTCAGGCCCATACGACAATTTATATTCACCTTACTATCAGTGCAATACCTGCGATCCCTTGTAAGTTTTGTTGTCAATAATACTGGTATTAGAAATGATCCACCATCTGTCACCATCAAATAATAACTGAAAGTGATTTAGCCCGCTCATTAAGGGTTTTTCATCGGTGGTTTTTAACTTCACCTCAAAGCTACTGTATACATTAGCCATGTTGCCGTATTGAACAACCTTCTTTGCTGTTTCAAATTCATGAAACCCTGTTTTGCCGTAAGCCGATTCGGTCTGCGCGATAATAGCTTCAATATCAGCTGCAATAATCCCTGAAAATTGTGATGATTGCATTGAAATTAACATCTCAGCATTGTCAAAAAATAAGTCTCTAAAGCGGTTCCAATTTCGTTTTTTATTTGGGCCAGCAGATATTGTGTTATACATGGCATCTATAATAGCTTCAGGACTTTTCCAGTCATTCGCATAAACGTTTCTATCAACTTCATTGGCATTGATAAAAGTGCTGGTCAATAGAGTGCATAACAAAACGACCACTAGATTGTGGGTTTTCTTTAAATTAATCATTCGCTTGCTCCTTGCTTGTTAATACATATTCAGGTTGGCTTAATTTTGCATCAATCAAGTTGCCTGCGAGAAACACTTGAGTAATTGTTTTTGTATTAGCGATTTTTTCCAACGGATTATTTTTAAGGAATACAACATTAGCGACTTTGCCTTGCTCGATAGAGCCGTGTTGATCAGAGATATTCAGTTGTTTGGCAGCATTGATAGTTGCCATTTTTAAGATGTCACTATTTGGAATGCCAGCATCTGCAAATATTTGCATTTCCTGATGCACACTAAAGCCAGGGATCACCCAAGGGTTACCTAAGTCTGTACCAATGGTAAGCGGTACTCCTTCTTTGTGTAAACGATTTACAAAACTCAGTACTTTTGGCCACACTTTTTTAGCGCGGCTGAAATCTTGCTCTTTCCAACCTATGTTAAATGTGAAAAATGATTGCCAATTATTGAGTAACTCTGGGTGAACGTATTCAAGGTTTGGGTGTGCGATAACTTGTTGGCTATCACCGTAAAAACTATTTTTAAACGCGATTAATGTCGGATCAATATGAACCTTGTTCTCACGTAAAGCTTGATAAAGTTCAAGCATAGGTTTTGAGTTTAAATCAGCATGTTCATACCACTCAAAATGAGCGAAAGGACCAGGGCGGCTGTTTTTCTGATATTCCTCTTTTGCTTCATTACTGAGTAATTTAGATGAAACTGGCATAGCATGAACTATCCCGTCTATTTGCCAGTTTGCAGCGTCTGTCCAGCTCACTTCTTCTAGGTGACCAATAACTTGCATGTCGAGTGCATGGCCAATGTTTATAGCATCCTGAATTTGTTGGTCAGTTAAGCCAGCGTAAAGCTTAATAATATCTATACCCGCAGCCTTTTGTTGCTCAATTGCCGTTTGCAGTGACATATTTTTATTGATATCAACGGTTAAACCTTCAAAGGCTCCTTGATTAATAATTTCACCAGCAATTATCGCCTCTGGCCCAATAAGGTTTCCAGTCGCTAAGTTGCTTTTGTATCGAAGGTTATGTTCACTGCTACCACCTGGGTTTCTAATGAAGGTAACCCCCCAACGCAGTAATTCCCTCGCATTCCATTCAGATATTGCATCACTACTATTGGCATAAATGCCTAGCTTTCCACGTGTTTTTTTAAAGGTTACTTCGCCTAGTGAGATATGAGCGTGAGTATCAATAAGACCAGGAAGAACGTACTGCCCCTGAGCATCAATAGTGTCAAGTTGTGAGTAACGCTTTGGCAATTCTTGGCCAACATACTCAATAGTGCCACCGTTGAGCACTAAAAAATTGTTTTCGAGAATTACGCCTTTGTTCACATCAACAATATTGGCATTTCTAAAAGATTTTATCGGGGGGTCTGTGTTTGATTGGCAAATGCTTGGTATGAAGAACATAGGCATATTGCTGCTGTAATCATTTTAAAAGTGTTCATAAAAACTCCACAAATTAACTTCAATTTAAGTTCAAACTAACAGTGGAGTATTTAAAAAAACCTTACAATTTATTGATTTTATTTTAATTTAGATAAAAAATTGTTGTGCTTTTTGATTTGATTAATATTAAAGAACCATACGATTATTAACCAAATGATGCCGAATAAATAACGTGAGGTGAGTTCACTTAACTGACTTCCAATATAGAAATGCTCATAGGTAAAAGAAGTTATGACCGCTCCAGAAAAAACGGCGATAAGGTATTTAGTATACTTTGCTCGTCGTAGCGCTTCGAGACTCATACGCTCTTCAAATTCAATGCATTCACTTGTTGAGTTTTTTATCATTTGGTAGCCTTTAAATCGGCTTTTTGACATGAGTATGAAGGTGAGTACACCGACGAATAGCGCAAAAATAAGCCCTGCTTTTAAATGAATAGCCCAAGACTCGCTAAATGCCATTATTAAAAACCAAGCAACCGCAAAAATAATACCTAATTCAACTGTCGTTACGGCGAATAAACTCAGTCGCTTTTTAATGAGCCGTTTTTTTATTTGCTCTTTTGTGAATTTGCTTGGGGTATTTTGAGCTTGCCAAGCTGCCGATAAAGACTCTATATCGAAATCATCGCTCATAATTTCTCTTCCCGTATATAAATTGATAACTAATCATTAGACATTAATTGCGCTAAAGATTTTTTTGTTCTGGTGATTTTGACCGCTATATTGTTTTCACTCATTCCGACGATCTCCGCGATGTCTTGCTGTTTTACACCATCAAGATATAGCGTAATTATTTGTCGCTGGATTAAAGGTAACTGCCAAATGGCGCTCATCAAACGGTCTAACTGCTGATCATTAGCGATCCCTTTTTCTAAAGATGAAGCAACTGGAATGTCATAATCTTCACTCGTTGTTTTTACCTGCTTTACCTGCTTTTTTATATGACCCACGCCAACATTATGCGAAATTTTATACATGAATGTTTCTACTGAACTGTCACCACGGAAACTATTCAACGACTGCCATATTGCCATTGCCATTTCTTGTACAAGCTCCTGCTGTAATTGGGGAATAGCTTCATAAGTTGAAGCTATTCTGGAAAGGCGCGGCCAAAACGTTTCAAGCAATTTATCTTTATTCATATTTAATTATCAAGTGGTTCACACTAGTTGTTAATTCCTAATCGCTATTATTATTGAATGAAGGATTAGAAGTAAGTACAAGAGGTTAAGGATTATTAGCCTTAGGTTATGGTCTCTTGTGCGACATAGAAAATAGCAGCAACTGCAATTATTATCTCCAAAGCAACATAAACTAACCCTACTTTTAAGATACGTTGAGACAACTTACTTTGTTTAATCTTATTTAATACTTGGTTCATCATAATACCCTATTATTTTGTGATTCTTTTACTAAGTAGTCATTAAGTAAAAATCCTTACAGTTTTTTTATATATTTCTAAATTGAATTTATTGCATGTATCAAGATTGGAGTAAGTTGCCTTTCTAGGTGGATTGCAATGTGTTTGTTTTGAAGGGGAGATAAAGAGTAGTAATGACCAACAAACACTGCCTTAATGCTTCAGCTAAAAAATTCTAACTTTCTGCTGAGTACTATATTTATTCCAAAGCCTTCAATCATGGCTACACTATTTTGTATTAAGGGTAGCGCTTCATTCACCATTTGAAGCCAAGGCTTATAACAAACATTTCAAAACCAATAAAAAAGCCTGAATATCACTATTCAGGCTTTCCGTTTAAATGGTTAGAGCTAAAGTTATAGATTTAAAATCTATTACATCATGCCGCCCATTCCACCCATGCCGCCCATGCCACCCATATCAGGTGCACCAGCCGCTTCTTCTTTAGGGATTTCAGCAACCATAGCTTCGGTTGTGATCATTAGGCCCGCAATCGATCCTGCAAATTGTAGTGCAGAGCGTGTTACTTTCGTTGGATCTAGGATACCCATTTCAATCATGTCGCTGTATTCGCCAGTGGCTGCATTGTAACCGTAGTTACCTTCTCCGCCTTTAACTGCGTTAATAACAACTGATGCTTCATCGCCTGCGTTTGTAACGATTTGACGAAGTGGTGCTTCCATCGCACGAAGTGCCACTTTAATACCGTGGTTTTGGTCTTCATTGTCGCCAAGTAGCTCAACTAGCTTGCTAGCAGCACGTACTAATGCAACACCACCACCTGGTACTACACCTTCTTCAACCGCTGCGCGAGTTGCATGTAAGGCATCTTCAACACGGTCTTTTTTCTCTTTCATTTCAATTTCAGTAGCGGCACCTACTTTGATTACAGCAACACCGCCAGCTAACTTAGCCATGCGCTCTTGTAGCTTTTCTTTATCGTAGTCTGAAGTCGCTTCTTCAATTTGTGCTTTGATTTGAGCAACACGGCCGTTAATGCCGTCTTCTTCACCAGCACCATCAATAATTGTTGTATCATCTTTAGTGATTACTACGCGCTTAGCTGTACCTAAGTCTTCAACTGTTGCTTTTTCAAGTTCAAGGCCGATTTCTTCAGAAATTACAGTACCGCCAGTTAATACCGCGATATCCTGTAGCATTGCTTTACGACGGTCGCCAAAGCCAGGTGCTTTAACCGCTGATACTTTTACAATACCACGCATGTTATTCACTACTAGTGTCGCTAACGCTTCACCTTCAAGGTCTTCTGCGATGATTAGTAGAGGCTTGCTTGCTTTTGCAACCGCTTCTAATGTTGGTAATAATTCACGGATGTTAGATATTTTTTTGTCTACAAGAAGAATGAATGGGTTGTCTAGTTCAACTGCGCCTTTTTCAGCGTTGTTGATGAAGTATGGAGATAAGTAACCACGGTCAAACTGCATGCCTTCTACAACATCTAGTTCGTTTTCAAGTGATTGACCTTCTTCAACCGTGATAACACCAGTATTACGGCCTACTTTTTCCATTGCATCAGCAATAATTTCACCAATCTCTTTATCAGAGTTAGCTGAAATAGTACCTACTTGTGCAATTGCTTTAGTATCAGAACATGGAACAGAAAGAGCTTTAAGTTCTGCTGTTGCAGCAATGATTGCTTTATCAATACCGCGCTTAAGATCCATTGGGTTCATACCCGCAGCAACCGCTTTAAGACCTTCGTTAACAATAGATTGAGCAAGCACGGTTGCGGTAGTGGTACCGTCACCAGCAGCATCATTTGCTTTAGACGCTACTTCTTTAACCATTTGTGCGCCCATGTTTTCAAACTTGTCTTCAAGTTCGATTTCTTTAGCTACAGATACACCATCTTTAGTGATTACTGGAGAGCCAAATGATTTGTCTAGTACAACGTTACGACCTTTAGGGCCCAATGTTACTTTTACTGCGTTTGCTAGAATGTTTACGCCAGTTAGCATTTTTGCACGTGCGTCACCTGCAAACAGTACTTCTTTTGCTGCCATGTTTAATTTCCTCTAAATTCTTAAAATGTGTGTTAAACGAAAAGTAGGTTTAGCCTACAATGCCTAAAATATTATCTTCACGCATGATCAGGTACTCTTGACCTTCGATCTTTTCTGTTTTTTCAACATATGAGCCAAATAACACAGTGTCACCGGCTTTCACTTCTAACGCGCGAACGTCACCGTTTTCTAAAACGCGACCATTACCTACGGCAACAACTTCCCCGCGAGTTGATTTTTCAGCTGCAGAGCCAGTTAATACAATACCGCCAGCAGACTTGGTTTCTTCTTCTAGACGCTTGATGATTACGCGATCTTGTAAAGGACGAATGTTCATGTTTTTAGTTCTCCTAACAGTTTCTGAACAGTACAGAAAAAAGTGTATCTAATTTGCTATCATTAATGGGGGTGGAGTGAAAAATTCCAAGAGAAAAAATGATAAATTTTTAATCTTTTCGCTCGTATTCACCATCTATAGTACTGGGGCGGTTTTCATCTTGTTCATGGTGCATAGATTGATGAGGTTGTGAAAATCCTGAAGTACCCGTTTGGTGCATACTAGCGCTCATTCTCACCGTTGCTTGACTAGCAAGTCCTGCGGCTAATTTGTTACGAATAGCAGGGGTAAGAAGCAGTAAGCCAAATACATCCGTCATAATGCCGGGGGTTAATAACAGGACCCCTGCAATAATCACGCAGATACCGGTAAACAACTCTTTAGCGGGCATTTGCCCTTGTGCCATTTGCACTTGTACGTTTTGTAGTGCGCCCATTCCTTGCTGTTTCACCATTTTCGCACCCACAATGGCGGTTAGTACTACCAAAGCGATTGTTGCAAAGCCACCTATCACATCACTAACCTGAATTAGCAAAGCAATTTCAATAATAGGGATGATGATAAACAGTAAAAATAAAATTCTAAACATAAGACTCTCTAAAAATGACACTCATTAAGGTGCTAGTGAAATATAAGTGAGGGTTGTCGGGTCTATTTTCAAGCTAATAAGAGTAAGTAATCAACTCTAATGTTAGTAAAATTATAGCTAGTGGGTTTAAGTCACTTGACTGCAAAGACCCAAAATGTTGGCAGAGTTCGTGTCTACACATTATACCCGCTATCAGCTACTATGGGGCTAGACCCCCGTAAACAAGTAAAGGTTCACTATGACAACGCAATTTAAACTTATTTTTACCACTTGCAAAGATAACGATGAAGCCCGTTTATTGGCTATGGCGCTAATTGAAAAGAAACTAGCCGCTTGTGTAAATATTTTACCTGCCATGAGTTCTATTTACATATGGGAAGGTGAAGTAGCTGAAGCAACTGAAGTAAAATTACTAATTAAAACCAAAGCTGACAAAATGAATGATGTATTTTTAACCTTAAAAGATCTTCATAGCTACGAAGTACCAGAAATACAAGTTGTTGATGTGGCAACGGGTAACTTGGCTTATTTTAATTGGATGGATGAGGTGCTTCATTAATGCGCTTTATTTTATTTTTTTATTGAGCGTATTAATAGCGCCTGCTTGGGGAACACAAAATAACCTTGATGATTTTCTAAAACCAACTCAGCACACATTTTTACCGGTCAATGAAGCGTTTGTATTTGATTTTGATCAGCAAGGCAGCACGCTATTTGTTGGTTGGGACATTGCTGATGACTATTATTTATATAAAGAAAAAATAGAAATTATTGCTAAAGGCGCCAGCATTGACGTGCCTGAGTTGGGCTCTGGTGAAATAATTGAAGATGAGTTTTTTGGTAAAACTGAAGTGTTTTTTAATTCTCTCAGTGTTATTAGCAAGCTTAGTAATGTGAGTGAAGATGGCGTTGTTAAGGTGCGTTATCAAGGCTGTGCAAAAGCAGGGCTGTGTTATCCACCTGAAATCATCAGCATTCCATTAAGTGTATTAGCAAGTAAAACTAATACTAATGAAAATACCGCAGCAAGTAGTGCATTTTCGGCACTTAGCCAACCTGCAGAAAAGCCAGTAACTGCATCGACACCCGATAAAAAACTCACCTTTACAGAGCAGTTAGCCAGCCAAAGCTTAATGGTTAACCTAGCTATATTTTTTGCTGTGGGTGTAGGTTTAGCATTTACACCGTGTGTATTTCCGATGTTCCCTATTTTATCTAGCTTAATTGCGGGTCAAAAGAACCTGTCTACCAAAAAAGCATTTGCGCTGTCATTTGTTTATATTCAGGGTATGGCGGTTACCTATGCCGCATTGGGGTTAGTGGTTGCTGCATTAGGCGGCCAAGTTCAAGGTTACTTACAGCACCCATATGTATTGATAAGTTTTAGCTTATTGTTTGTGTTGTTGGCTATGTCGATGTTCGGTTGGTACGAAATAAAGTTACCCAGCGGCATGATGAACAAGCTAACCCAAGTGAGCAATAATCAAAAAGGCGGTAACTATATTGGGGTATTCCTGATGGGGGTTTTATCAGGACTTATTGCATCACCCTGTACCACGGCACCTTTATCAGCGGCATTGTTATTTGTGGCGCAAAGCGGCGACTATTTAGTCGGTGGACTAACGCTTTACGTACTTAGCCTAGGTATGGGCTTACCGTTGTTACTCCTAGGTACGTCGGGAGGTAAGCTATTACCCAAAGCTGGCGGATGGATGGAACAAGTTAAAACCTTATTTGGTTTTATTATGTTAGTTGTGCCACTTATTTTGCTAGAGCGAATTATCGATATAGAGATAATTTTACTATTAGCTGGTCTATTAGCTATCGCCACAGCGCTTTATTTCCATCATTGGCAAAGCGCCCAAACACAAGGTAAATTAAAAACTTTATTGTGGTTTATGGCTATTTTATTAGTGCTTACGGGCTTTAATTTAACCAAAAACTATTTTTGGCCAACACAAAACGCGAGCTTACAAACAACCACGCAAAGCAATGAGTTTAAGCACGTTGCTAACTTAGCCGAGTTGAAGCAAGCAGTTTCACAAGCAAATAGTGAAGGTCGTATGGTAATGGTGGACTTATACGCTGACTGGTGTGTAGCGTGTAAAGAGTTTGAGCATTACACATTTCCTGACCCGCAAGTGCAAAGTGAGTTTAGTCATTACCAACTGATTCAGATTGACTTAACCCAAAGCGATAATGAAACAATTGAGCTAATGGAAGCATATTCAGTATTTGGTTTGCCGAGTATTTTATTCTTCAATACTCAAGGTGAAGAGTTAAGTACACAACGTGTAACTGGCTTTTTAAATGCAGATGATTTTGCTAAGCACCTAGCTGCAGTGCGTGCCAGCGCTGAATAACCATTCTATATGGCACAACATGATTGGTAATGTTGTGCCGCTATCTCCCCTTAAGGTATGTCCCCAAGATAGAGATTAGACCAGTATTTTGCTGCTATTTACTTCGAAATCACTATAATAGTTGGTTAACGTGAGAAATTGTTGCTATCTTACTTTTTTCTGCTTACTTTTTAGAGAAAAACTAGTTGGTAACCGCTTAACTCATTACTTATAGGATATATCGCGTATTATGGCTGCAAAATTGAAGATTTTAGTTATAAATGGCCCAAATTTAAACATGCTAGGAAAGCGTGAACCTGATAAGTACGGTTCGCATTCTTTAGAGCATATTATGAGCGAGTTAAATAGCGCTGCTAATAGTTTAGGTGTGGCGTTAACGCATTTCCAAAGTAATAGTGAGCAAGCGCTCATTGAACGCATTCATGATGCTTGGCAAGCGGTTGATTACATAATAATTAACCCAGCAGCATTTACGCACACAAGCGTCGCATTACGTGATGCATTGCTAAGCGTTGATATTCCGTTTTTTGAAGTGCACTTAAGTAATGTGCATGCACGTGAAACGTTTCGCCATCACTCTTATTTTTCTGATGTGGCGCAAGGCGTTATTTGTGGCTTAGGTGCAATGGGTTATCACGCTGCTTTAAATGCAGCAGTCAACCGATTGCAAAACTCAAACTAAATTTAAACTAACAAACTAATAGGCGGGCCGTTTATGGATATTCGCAAGATCAAAAAACTAATTGAATTAGTAGAAGAATCAGGTATTGCAGAACTAGAAATCACTGAAGGTGAAGAATCAGTACGTATTAATCGTAACAACATGAGTGCCGGTCCTGCGTACGCGCAATTCGCACCACAGCAATATGCTCCTGCAGCACCAGCTCCAGTAGCAGCTGCACCATCAACACCTGCAACCGCAGAGTCTGAAGCACCTGCAGGTCCTACAGGTCATCAAGTTAAATCACCTATGGTAGGTTCTTTTTATGCAGCAGCTTCTCCAGAAGCACCAGCATATGTTGAAGTGGGCTCTCAGGTTAAAGTTGGCGACACGCTATGTATCGTTGAAGCAATGAAGATGATGAACCAAATTGAGTCAGATAAAGCCGGTACAGTAAAAGCTATCTTAGTAGAAAACGGCGAGCCAGTAGAATTTGATCAACCTTTATTCATCATTGAATAATAGCGCAACGTAAAAGGCCAACTCTCATGTTAGATAAAGTAGTCATTGCAAACCGAGGTGAAATTGCACTTCGTATATTGCGCGCCTGCAAAGAGCTTGGGATCAAAACGGTTGCTGTGCATTCAACGGCGGATCGCGATCTTAAGCACGTATTACTAGCAGATGAAACCATCTGTATTGGTAAACCAGCAGCAACTGAAAGTTACTTAGACATTCCACGTATTATTGCCGCAGCAGAAATTACTGATGCGGTCGCTATCCACCCAGGTTATGGTTTTCTTGCTGAAAATGCAGACTTTGCCGACCAAGTTGAGCAAAGTGGTTTTGTATTTATTGGTCCTCGTGGCGACACTATTCGTCTAATGGGCGATAAAGTATCGGCAATCGAAGCTATGCGTAAAGCAGGCGTTCCTTGTGTACCAGGTTCTGATGGTCCTGTATCGGATGATAAAGAGCGCAACATGCAAATTGCTAAGCGTATTGGTTATCCGGTAATTATTAAAGCAGCTGGCGGTGGCGGTGGCCGTGGTATGCGTGTTGTTCGCAACGAAGCTGAGTTAATCAATTCAATTGCGCTAACACAACAAGAAGCAAAGCAGTTCTTTGGCAACAGCATGGTTTACATGGAGAAATTCCTTGAAAACCCACGCCACATCGAAGTACAAGTATTGGCCGACGGTCAAGGCAATGCGGTTCACTTAGGTGAACGTGATTGTTCAATGCAACGTCGTCACCAAAAAGTAGTGGAAGAGGCGCCAGCACCAGGTATTACTGCAGAAGTACGTAAGTTCATTGGTGAGCGTTGTACACGCGCATGTATCGAAATTGGTTATCGTGGTGCGGGTACGTTTGAGTTCTTATACGAGAACGGTGAATTTTACTTCATTGAAATGAACACCCGTATTCAGGTTGAGCACCCAGTAACTGAAATGGTCACCGGTGTTGATTTAATCAAAGAACAATTAAAAATTGCCGCTGGTCAGCCTTTATCATTCACTCAAGAAGATGTGGTTATTCGTGGCCATGCTATTGAGTGTCGTATTAATGCTGAAGACCCAGAAACTTTTATTCCATCACCTGGTAAAATTACCCGTTTTCATCCAGCTGGTGGTTTAGGTATTCGTTGGGACAGCCATATTTACGCTGACTACACAGTTCCTCCACATTACGATTCAATGATTGGCAAGCTAATTACTTACGGTGAAAACCGTGATGTAGCCATTGCCCGTGCACGTAATGCACTTAATGAACTTGTTATCGATGGTATTAAAACCAACACCCCACTGCATAAGCGTATTCTTGCAGATGAAAACTTCAAAAATGGTGGTACAAATATCCACTATCTTGAGAAGAAATTAGGGCTGTAAAGTCCATGCTAATTAAAAACCGGCTTATGCCGGTTTTTTTATCTTTAAAAAAGAGGCAGTATCACCTTAAATAAATAATCTGGTATGATTAACAAATATGCGCTTTTCGTAAATTTTGAGGTAATCATGTCGTGTAGTTTTAATTTTCATTTAGTTGATGAAAATGCCACTGTTGCAATGGGAAATAAATTAGCTGCCATAATAGAACAGGGCGCAGTTATTTATTTGCATGGTGACTTGGGGGCCGGTAAAACGACATTTACTCGCGGTATAGTGCAAGGTTTTGGTCATACAGGTAAGGTTAAAAGTCCCACTTATACACTAGTTGAACCCTACGAGCTTGTGCGTGGCAATGTTTATCATTTTGATTTATATCGATTAGGTGACCCAGAAGAGCTTGAATTTATGGGGATTCGCGATTATTTTTCAGCAACGGCAACTTGTATTGTTGAGTGGCCGGAAAAAGGCGGAGAATTTATTCCTGTTCCCGATCTAAATGCTACGCTAAGTTATGTAGGTGATGAGCGTAAAATTGTTATTAACGGTGCGAGTGAGCGTGGTGTAGCAATTGTCGAAAAGCTAAATAATAGATAATAAAATAGTTAAGGCAGTGATTATCAAAATGAGTCGTGGTTTAGTTAAGCTTTTTATTTACCTCATGTTTTTTTCAGTGAGCTTGCCATTGTGGGCGCAAAACACCATTAATAGTGTGCGTGTCTGGCCATCACCTGATAGCACTCGGGTGGTGTTTGATCTCGACGATAAACCCGACTTCAGCTACTTTATGCTAAAAAATCCAAGCCGTTTAGTGGTTGATTTAGAAAACACTGATGAGTTGAAAACATTACCAGGTGTGCCACCAAAACACCAAATTGTTAGTAAGTTACGCTATTCAAAACCTAAAAATAAGCGCAGCGTGCGTTTAGTGTTTGAATTAAATGGGCCGGTAAAACCTGTGGTATTTGCGTTGGCACCTACTGGGCCTTATAAAAACAGGTTGGTGGTCGACTTATACGACAAAAGCCAATCACAAGGAGCGGTTAGTCCGGCACAAACTGCGGCTAAAAAACGCCAATTAAGCCAAGAGCGCGATATTGTAATTGCTATTGATGCAGGCCATGGTGGTGAAGACCCAGGATCCATTGGCCCATCAGGTACTTACGAAAAAGACATCACTTTGCAAATTGCTAAGCGTTTAGAGCGGATGATTGATGCTGAGCGAGGCATGATTTCGCGTATGGTTCGCAGTGGCGATTACTTTGTTAAACTTAATACACGTACTAATCGCGCTCGCCAGAAAAAAGCTGATTTTTTTGTCTCTATTCATGCAGATGCGTTTACCAGTCCGGGACCCAATGGTGCTTCTGTATGGGTGTTGTCGCTGCGACGTGCCAATTCAGAAATTGGTAAATGGATTGAGGATAAAGAAAAACACTCAGAGTTACTTGGCGGTGCTGCCGATGTAATTAAAGATGCTGCAAATGAAAAGTACTTAGCACAAGCCTTGCTTGATATGTCGATGGATCATTCCATGAAAACAGGGCTAAGTGTTGCAGATGAAATGATAAAAGAATTAAAAAAAGTAGCAAAAATGCACAAAAAGGCACCGCAACATGCCAGCCTTGCAGTATTGAAGTCGCCAGATATTCCGTCTATTTTAGTTGAAACTGGGTTTATCTCTAACCCTCGTGAAGAACGACTACTAAAAAGTGCCAATCACCAAGAGCGTTTGGCAAAAGCGATGTTTACTTCAATTAAAAATTATTACTTACGTAATCCACCCGACGACTCTCTGTTTGCGTCACTAAAGTCTCAATACCCAACAAAGCACAAGGTACGTCCCGGGGAGTCACTAAGTATGTTGGCAGGTCGATATGGCGTTAGTATCAGTAAAATAAAACAGGTTAATAAGCTCAGTTCAAATACGCTATTTATTGGCCAGGAACTTGATATTCCTCAGAGTTAATTTTAAAAGCGCACAACATTTAAGGTTTTTATGAGTATTGAAATATTACCTGCGCGCTTGGCAAACCAAATTGCGGCGGGTGAAGTTGTTGAGCGCCCCGCGTCGGTGGTTAAAGAGTTAGTAGAAAATAGCCTAGATGCAGGTGCGACACGTATTCAAATAGATATTGAGCGCGGTGGTCACAAGCTGATTCGAATTCGTGATAATGGTTCAGGCATTGCAAAAGAGGAGCTCACATTAGCGCTTTCTCGCCATGCTACCAGTAAACTAAAGTCGCTCGATGACTTAGAAAACATTTGCTCTTTAGGCTTTAGAGGCGAAGCTCTCGCGTCCATTAGCTCGGTATCTCGCTTAACCTTAAGCTCTAAGCCCGAACAGCAAGAAGCTGCTTGGCAAGCCTTTGCACAAGGTCGAGATATGGCCGTAGAGGTAAAGCCTGTGGCACATCCCAGCGGTACTACAATTGAAGTAAAAGACTTATTTTTTAATACCCCAGCACGGCGTAAGTTTTTACGTACCGAAAAAACCGAGTTTAGCCATATTGATGAGCTTATAAAGCGGATTGCGCTGAGTCGTTTTGATGTATCAATTACGTTAACTCATAACGAAAAAGTAGTGCGGCAGTATCGCGCTAAAACCGATCCTGCTCAAGCGATTACACGAGTTGCCCAAGTTGCGGGTAAAGCGTTTGCTGCACATGGACTGCATATTCAATCAGGTGAAGCAGGGCTGCAACTACATGGCTGGGTTCTGCCGGTTGGCTCGGCCAATACCACACAGTACACCTATGTAAATAATCGGATGATGCGCGATAAACTTATATTACATGCTATTCGCCAAGCATTTGAAGAGGTCAGTGGTGAGCAAGAGTTACCTGGATTTGTGATTTATATTGATATAGATCCACGTCAAGTGGATGTGAACGTACACCCTGCTAAACATGAGGTGCGCTTTCATCAAGGGCGCTTAGTTCACGACTTTATTTTGCAAGCGATAAAACAAGTTGTTGTGCCCCTGCAAGCTGAGTTTTCAAGCTCCTGTGAAGCTAATGATAATAGCCCACCGGTGGCTGCATTAAATGCACACACTGCTACCAGTAGCGAACCGTTTGATTATCCTAAGTCATCATTACAGCCTAGTCGGTCACCTTCAGCGCATAGCACTACTTATAGTGGTGCAACTCAAAGTACAGGTAATCAACAACGTGCTGAAAGTCGAAATTACCACGACGTAAATGCGTTTTATCAAGGTGTGAGTGAGCAGCAAGCACATCACTTTGATAATCCAGTTCCATTTATGCAATCAGATGAGACCCAAGTATCAGATACAGCGCTTCGTACTGTCGATATACTAACCATTGAGCAGGGCGCTTGTGTGTTTAATGATGAGAACCAACTTTATTGTTCACACTTTAAATATGCGCTAGCGGATGATTGGCTTGCACAAATTAAAGAGCAAGGCAGTCTTGAGGGTAAAGCATTGTTATTACCCGTACGGGTTAATGTGTCAAAACAAGATACCGAACTGCTTGCTGCGCAACAATCATGGTTTACTTTGCTTGGTTTTGAACTTTTAATTGAAAAACAATTTGTTATGGTTAAAAAGTTGCCTGTTTGCTTATACTTACTTGACGTGAGTGCCGCAGTAAATGCCTTACTTGAGGGGTGTAAAGCCCAGTTAGAAAGTATTGATAAGTGGTTAGCGTGGCAGGTAAATGTAATACCCACACGGTTCTATGCCAGTAATGCGTTTGCAGCACAGCAAACTCGCTTACAAAATAATGCGCAAACAATTGAACGTTTACGTGAAAAAGCAGTTAAAATAGATCTAAAGTCTTATCTAGCGCAATTTAATTAGGGTATTCGTGTTGAGTAATTTACCGGTCATATTTTTAATGGGCCCCACCGCTGCTGGTAAAACAGCATTGGCAATTTCACTGTGTGAGCATTTAAATACTGAAATTATCAGCGTTGATTCGGCACTGGTTTATAAAGGTATGGATATTGGTACCGCTAAACCGGATGCCGACGAACTAGCACGTGCACCCCATCACCTAATTGATTTACTCGACCCAAGCGAAACCTATTCAGTAGCTGATTTTAGACGCGATGCGATAGAAAAAATTGATAAATTTCATCAACAAGGTAAAGTGCCTGTACTGGTTGGAGGTACAATGATGTACTTTAAAGCCCTTATTGATGGATTATCCCCTCTACCAGAGGCTGATGAGCAGATAAGAGCTGAGCTTGAAGTACAGGCTAAAGAGCACGGTTGGCCACATTTATACCAAGAGCTATTAAAAGTAGATCCGCAAGCTGCGCAAAAGATGAGTGAAAATGATTCACAACGAATTAATCGTGCTTTAGAGGTTTACCGTATAACAGGTAAAACAATGACTGAATTGCAGAAGCAAAAACAGCCACCTTTACCATATACTTTTCATCAATTTGCTATTGCCCCAGATGATCGTAAAGAGCTACATCAGCGAATTGCAGAAAGGTTTAAAATAATGATTGAACAGGGGTTTGAAAAAGAAGTTTCGACCCTATATCTACGTGAGGATTTACATCCCAATATGCCTTCTATTCGTTGTGTAGGTTATAGACAGATGTGGGATTACCTTGCGGGTGAAATAGACCATGATGAAATGGTTTTTCGCGGTATTGCTGCCACCCGTCAATTGGCCAAGCGTCAATTAACGTGGTTAAGAAGTTGGCCTGACGTTACATGGTTAACAACCGGTGATGAAGAAAACTTGCATCGTGTAGTAAGTTCGCTAAGCTAGTAGTAGCTGGACAAAATTTAGCTTTATTAAATTAGTTCAGCCACTTAATTATAATAACACCTAGAACGAAGGAATAATAACATGGCAAAAGGCCAATCGTTACAAGACCCATTTTTAAATGCATTACGCCGCGAGCGCATTCCAGTATCAATCTTTTTGGTAAATGGCATAAAATTACAAGGTAAAATTCAGTCATTTGACCAATTTGTAATTTTACTGGAAAACACTGTTAATCAAATGGTGTATAAACATGCAATTTCAACAGTTGTACCTGCACGCGCAGTCAACTTCCAAGGTGTACAGGGAAATGAAGACACTGAAGAAACTGAACCAGGAAACTTTTAAATTAGGAGCGTAATGCTTGTTTGACCGCTATGAATCTGGCGAACAGGCAATTTTAGTCCATATCGACCTACCTAAAGATGGGGATCGCGAAGATCTTCATGAATTAGAAATGTTGGTATCTTCTGCTGGTGTTAGTAGTTTGGCGGTTGTGCAAGGCAGCCGTCAAGCACCACATCCCAAGCTATTTGTCGGTACCGGCAAAGCGGAAGAAATAGCTGAAATTGTCAAAATCCACAACGCCGATGTTGTCATTTTTAACCATCAGTTGAGCCCGTCTCAAGAACGCAATTTAGAGCGTGTTTGCCAATGTCGGGTACTTGATAGAACAACACTTATTCTTGATATTTTTGCTCAGCGTGCCCGTACTCATGAAGGTAAACTTCAGGTTGAGTTGGCGCAGCTTCGTCACATGTCTACACGTTTAATTCGTGGTTGGACCCACCTTGAGCGTCAAAAAGGGGGTATAGGCTTACGTGGTCCGGGTGAAACGCAGCTAGAAACAGATCGACGTTTATTGCGCGCACGTATTAAAAATATTCGTGCACGACTAGCGAAAGTGGCTGTACAGCGTGAGCAAGGTCGACGTGCTCGTACGCGCAATGAAATTCCAACAGTGTCGCTGGTGGGTTACACTAATGCCGGAAAATCAACACTGTTTAATTATATTACTGATTCAGATGTATATGCAGCCGATCAGCTATTCGCCACACTAGATCCAACACTGCGTAAACTCGATATTGGTGATGTTGGTTCTGTTATTTTAGCCGATACCGTAGGATTTATTCGACACTTACCGCATGATTTGGTGGCTGCATTTAAAGCAACCCTTACCGAGACGCGTGAAGCCGATTTACAACTGCATGTGATAGATGTAGCTGATCCTCGCCGAAAAGAAAATATTGAACAGGTACAAGAAGTCCTCAAAGAAATTGAAGCCGACGAGGTACCGCAGTTATTAGTTTATAACAAAATTGATGCGCTGGATGAGGTAACGCCACGTATTGATCGTGATGACGAGGGCCAACCTAAAAGGGTATGGCTATCAGCAAAAACTGGCGAAGGCTGTGAGTTACTTAGTGAAGCTATTAGCGATTTACTCGCTAAGCAAATGCTAAATGAAACGTTATTACTCGCGCCACAATATGGGCGTTTAAGAGCATCACTATTTAATTTAAGTGCAGTACACAATGAGCGGTTTGATGAACAAGGTAATTGGTTGCTTGATGTAAGATTGCCTATGATTGAGTGGAACCGTTTAATTAAAGATTTTGGCCCTGAAATTGAAAGTTTTATTAGTTGAGATTAAAAACTGCAAGATTAATGTCGGTTTTAGTATAAGAAACGCAGAAGATTTGTTAGATTTAACACAATTTCCGAATTTATTTAGATAACAATGGAGTATAGCTATGGCCTGGAATGAACCGGGTAATAATGGCAATGACAAAGATCCGTGGAATAACAAAGGCGGACGTGATCAAGGCCCACCTGATTTAGACGAGGTGTTCCGTAAATTCAGTAACAAGTTTAACGGCTTATTTGGCGGTAAAAAATCCGGCAATGGTAGCGGCGGTGGACTTGGCGGAGCCGGTATTTCATTTGTACTTATTATCGCTGCAATTGTATGGGCGTTAAGCGGTATTTATACGGTGAAAGAAGCTGAGCGCGGCGTCGTTCTTCAATTTGGTAAGTTTGACCGAATTGCAGATCCTGGCTTGCGTTGGAAAATGACCTTTGTTGAAACGGTTATTCCAGTCGATATCGAAGCTGTTCGCTCGTTATCAGCATCAGGCTTTATGCTAACCGAAGATGAAAACGTAGTAAGCGTTGAATTTGAAGTACAGTATCGAGTAATCGACCCTTACTTGTACAAATTTAGTGTTACTAACGCTGACAGCAGCCTTGAAGAAGCATTAGATAGTGCGCTGCGTTACGTTGTTGGTCATTCAAAAATGGACCAAGTACTGACGAACGGCCGTGAAGTTGTGCGTCAAAATACCTGGGATGAGCTAAATCAAATCATCGAACCTTATAATTTAGGTTTAATCGTAACCGACGTTAACTTCAAGGATTCTCGTCCACCAATGGAAGTTAAAGACGCGTTTGATGATGCAATTGCGGCCCAAGAGGATGAGCAACGCTTTATTCGTGAAGCAGAAGCGTATGCCCGTGAAATCGAACCGCGTGCGCGTGGTCAAGTGACTCGTATGACGCAAGAAGCTGAAGGTTACCAAGAACGTATTACTCTAGAAGCGCAAGGTGAAGTAGCTCGTTTTGAGAAATTACTTCCAGAATACCAAGCAGCTAAAGAAGTAACACGTGAGCGTTTATACATAGATACGATGCAAGAAGTGCTAGGTAATAGCTCTAAAGTATTGGTTGATGTTAAAGGCGGCAATAACATGATGTACTTACCACTTGATAAAATCATGGAAAAACAGGGTTCATCAAGACGTGTTGCTTTACCTAGCTCAAGCGATATCAACGATTTACGTAACAAGGTAAATACGTCACGCAACAGCACTGTTAATAGTGGTAACGATCGCTTTAACAATGATCGCTTTAACGACGGGAGATAAGAGCAATGAAAAACTTTAGTTTAGTAATCCTATTAGCCGCCATTGTGATGTCTTTCTCGTCGGTGTTCGTGGTCTCTGAAGGTCAAAAAGCGATTGTACTTTTATTTAGTAAAGTGCAAAAAGACAGCGACGATGAGGCAGTAGTTTATGGCCCAGGTCTACACTTAAAAGTCCCATTTTTTAGCCAAGTACGTCGTATTGATGCACGTATTCAAACACTAGATGGCACACCGGATCGCTTTGTAACTAGCGAGAAAAAAGACTTAATTGTTGATTCGTTTGTAAAATGGCGCGTAAACGATTTTAGCTCTTTTTACCTGCGTGCACGTGGTGACAAGCAATACGCTGAAACACTGCTTAAGCAAAAAGTAAATAATGGCCTACGTACTAATTTTGGTACGCGTACTATTCGTGAAATTGTATCTGGTGAGCGTAGCGAGCTGATGGAAGAAGCGTTAGTACAGGCATCTGAAAGTGCTAGTGAGCTTGGTATTGAAGTACTTGATGTGCGTGTTAAGCAAATTAACTTACCACAAGAGGTGAGTAGCTCTATTTACCAACGTATGCGCGCTGAGCGTACTGCAGTTGCTAAAGAGCACCGCTCTGAAGGTCAGGAAAAAGCAGAAACAATTCGTGCAGGCGTTGACCGTCGCGTAACAGTAATGCTTGCCGACGCAGAACGTAATGCTCGTTCTGTTCGTGGTCAAGGTGATGCTGACGCTGCTGCGATTTATGCTAGTGCATATAATAAAGATCCTGAGTTCTTTAGCTTTGTTCGCTCTTTAGAAGCTTACAAGCAAACTTTCAAAGGCAAGCAAGACGTGATGGTGTTATCACCGGATAGCGACTTCTTCCAATACATGAAAGGCGCGAAAGCTCAGTAATTATAGCTTTAGTGTCCCGTCCTGAAATAGGTTGACGGTTTTAATGAAAGACTTGGTGCGAAAGCGCCAGGTCTTTTTTATGCACTTGATTTGGTGTTTTCATATTCAAACTTAAGTGCGGTCGCATTTCATTGTATATAAATATCGATTCTTCAACGAGCTCTTTTAACTCTGCCATATTACGACATTTATACAGTAGAAACTCTTGTTTTAATATCCCGTTAATACGCTCAGCTAATGCGTTTTGATAACAGTCATATCCATCGGTCATAGATGGCCTAATTCCCTCCTTTAATAGCATACCTTGATATACTTCAGAGCAATATTGTAAACCTCTATCTGAATGATGAATAGCATCACGTTTATACACCCGCTGCTTAATCGTCATCTCTAACGCTTTGACTACATCAGTTGCCTTCATTTCATCACTGAGCTCATAACCCATTATTTTTCGACTATAAGCATCAGTGACTAACGACAGGTAATGCACGCCTTGCGATGACTTTACGTATGTAATGTCACTAACGAAGACTTCCTCGGCCGCAGTAGGTTTGTATTCTTTTAGTAAATTGGGATGCTTGTGCATCCAATGATTACTATTTGTTGTTTTAGTGTAATTTTTCTTTGGTTTTACAAGCAAGTCATGCTCTCTCAAATAGTCAAAAAAACAATCTCGGCCTAGTTTAATGTCACGCTCTTGCAGCTCTGGCTTTATCATCAGATAAAGTTTCTTCCCACCAATACGAGGCATGAATTGCCGCCAATACATCACTAACTCTTTGACTGGCTTCAACGCTTTATTCCGAGAATCTATTCTGCGCATAGCTTGATAGTAACCTTGTCGCGTTATGCCATATGCACGGCATAAAGGAGTAAGCTTTACTTGCTGGTTTTCTTTTGCGCGCGTGATAGCTCGGATATGTACTTTTTTCGCAAACCCGCTCCATATTCTTCATCCATAATATTAATCATTTCATCTTTGATTAAATCCTTTAGGCGTAACTCCTCTACCTCGCGCTCTAAACGTTTAATTTTTTGTGCTGGGGTTTCTTTTGATTTAGGCATGTTGGCTATATAAGTTGGTTTAGACCAATCTAATTTACCATGTTTTCGCAGCCATACCAGAACGGTGCTACGACCTTGAATACCGTAATGACTTTGCGCCTGTTTATATGTGAAGTCGCCTTTTTCTACTTGCTCAACAATGGATAATTTAAAGCCTAATGTATAATCTCGTTGAGTACGCTTAACGTCTTTAGTTTTAGTGGTTTTCATAAAATAAGTCCTAAATGTGTAAACACATTTCAGGACAAGACATAGTTAAACTTGAAAAAGCCCTGCCATTGCAGGGCTTTTTGTTATCTGAGTTTTAAGGTTATAAATGACTGTTATTTATGTGATTATTAACGAAACACTGGTGTTTACTAGCCGCACGAGGAAAAAATAAGCTAAACGGGGTGAACATTGCTTTAGTTTTCTGGTAAAATCTCGTCCTAATTTTCTCTAAGTGAATTTGCAATGGGTAAAAACGTTGTTGTACTAGGCACCCAATGGGGTGACGAAGGTAAGGGTAAGGTAGTTGACCTCCTTACAGATAAAGCATCTTTAGTAGTTCGTTATCAAGGTGGTCATAACGCTGGCCATACTTTAGTGATCGACGGTGAAAAGACAGTTCTACACCTTATTCCATCGGGTGTATTACGTGACAATGTTAAATGTGTGATTGGTAATGGTGTTGTTTTATCACCAGAAGCGCTAATGAAAGAAATTGGCATGCTTGAAGAGCGTGGCGTACCTGTACGTGAACGTCTTTTAATCAGTGAAGCATGTCCGCTAATATTGCCTTTCCATGTTGCATTAGATGTAGCTCGCGAAACTGCGCGTGGCGATAAACCGATCGGTACAACGGGTCGTGGTATCGGTCCGGCGTACGAAGATAAAGTAGCACGTCGTGGTTTACGTGTTGGTGATTTATTCAATCCTGAATTATTTGCTACTAAGTTAAAAGAAGTATTGGAATACCACAATTTCACATTAGTGAACTACTACAAAGTAGATGCTGTGGACTTTCAAAAAACGTTTGATGATGCAATGGCTGTTGCTGATATTTTAAAAGCAATGGTAGTTGATGTAACTGAGCTTTTAGATCAAACGCGTAACGCTGGTGACAACATCTTATTTGAAGGTGCACAAGGTACACTACTTGATATTGATCACGGTACTTACCCTTATGTAACATCTTCAAACACCACCGCTGGTGGCGTTGCTACAGGTGCGGGTTTTGGCCCATTACACCTTGATTATGTACTAGGTATCATTAAAGCGTACACAACACGTGTAGGTTCAGGTCCTTTCCCTACAGAGCTTTACGATGGCCTTGATAAGCAAGACCCAGTAGGTAAGCATTTAGGTGACAAAGGTCATGAGTTTGGTGCTACTACAGGTCGTTTACGTCGTACAGGTTGGTTAGATGCAGTGGCTATGCGCCGTGCAGTTCAAATCAACAGTATTTCAGGATTTTGTTTAACTAAACTTGACGTTCTAGATGGTTTAGAAACACTTAAAATCTGTACTGGTTATAAGCTTGAAGATGGTACCGTGACTAACGTGACACCATTAGCTGCTGAAGGTTACGATAAAGTAACGCCAGTATACGAAGAAATGCCTGGTTGGTCAGAAAATACAGTGGGTGTAACATCGCTTGACGGTTTACCTAAAGCGGCAATTGATTACATCAAGCGTATTGAAGAAATCACTGGCGTACCTGTTGATATTATCTCTACAGGTCCAGACCGTGTTGAAACAATGATACTTCGTAGCCCATTCGCATAATTGGGTTTATGTTGAAAAAAGCTGCCATGTGCAGCTTTTTTTATGTCTGCGGAAAAGTGACGCTATTAATAGTGGAACGATCTTTGTATATTATTTGGTAAGTTTATTTTTAAAGTGGTTAATATGCGTTTATCTTCTCGTTGCTCAGTGTGGTCATTATCACTACTTACACTTTCTTTATTTAATATAAGCAATAGCTTAGCTGAAGAAAGTCCAGCAGCTGTGCCGCTGTATACTGAATCTGAGTTAATAGCTTTAATTAATGAGAACACTCATCTAGCCCGCGTAAAGGCAGATAATTGCCAGTTAGTGCAAGATATAGAAGCGCGAGCCAATAAAATGGCATTACCATCATATCAATTCCTATACGGTGATATGCTCGCTTATAAAGTATGTGTCGAGCGTGATGTTGCTCTAGGTGTGTATTACATGAAAAAAGCGGCTGAGCAGGGCTTAGCGGCTGCATTAGAGCAACTAGGTCGTTACTACGACGTTGGGCAGTTGGTTCAAAAAGACAAGGCCATGGCAATAACCTACTTACGTGAGGCGTCAGCGCAAGGCAATTTAAAAGCGCAGTTGCGATTAGTTGGTTTGTTTAATCAAGGTTATGGTAGTCCTAGAGATTTTGAAGATGCTTATCGTTGGTTGTTTAACACCACGGTAGCCGATAAAGCGACACATAAAAAAATAGAGCGAGCATTAACTAAACTTGCTGAAAAAATGCCAGCCAGTGTCGTTACCCGCGCGCGCTTACCTATGTAACCTATACTCTGGCCAGAGAAAATAAGCCTTATTATGACTATGATTTAATATGTTAGTAAATCTCTTAACCAGAGTTCAGGTATGTAAATAAAAAGCGAGAATGCCTTTGTGGCAATCTCGCTTTTTTAGTTATCACTCGTCTTTTTTATTGTCTTTAGCTTTGTTATTGGCCGGATCTTTTAATAGCGATATTTTGGGCGGTTGCAATGCAACTACTCGTTCACCCTCTTGTGGTAGCTTTTCCATATCACTGGTAAAAGGCCTCATTTTCACTGGAGCGTCTTCATCACTGTCTTTATCTCCTTTGAGAATAAACATTGGGATCGCTTCTGGATTCATTTCTAAATACTGTTGCCAGCTAAATTCTTCAGATATTCGTGTTGCACTCACTTTACCGCCTTTGGCAATCACGCTACTTAAACGAGCGTATGCGCCGTTTTCACCAAACAGAATTTGTCGTGATAAGAACGTCGCGCTGTCTTTATTTGCTTTAGCATGTGATGACGATGAGCGAAGTGAAAATACATTTTTTTCATTCAATAAATGAGAAAAATACTGCACCCCTAATGCGTTATGATGACGATTAGGTGAAAGCGCTAAAACACTGCGAATAGTGGTTAAAGGTAAATAACGTTCAGCATGCTCAGATTGTGGATTACCGTAATAACAAGGCAAACCATCCATACGTGCCATTTTACAGTTTTCCCAAGCAGGATCTGATAAGTGAACGGGAATGTTTTGTTCCTTTAAACCACGAGCAATAGCACGAGATACATGGTTTGCACCAATAATTAAAATAGTATTAGGGGAGGGCTGGCGCACCCCTAGCAACTTAGCAACAGGGATAGCCGTTAAGCTTTGCAGTACCACAGTGACGATAATAACCGTGAATATCAATGGCACCATTTTCTCAGCATCGGCTACACCGGCTTCTATCATACTTAACGCAAATACAGAGCCTACGGCTGCAGCAACTATACCGCGAGGTGCAATCCAAGCCAGCACCAAGCGAGACTTCATTGGTAAATCGGTGCCAAAGGTTGAAATAGCAATACACAACGGGCGCGCAATAAATAGCACAATAGCTAAAAATATAAATACATCGCTGTCGAGCATCATTAAATCAGAAAGCTGTAATCTGGCAGCTAGTAAAATAAACAAGGTTGAGATCAAAATCATCGAAAGATCTTCTTTAAATTCAAGTACCGAGTCTATTTCTAGGTCATCTTGATTAGCTAACCAAATACCAAACACAGTTACAGCTAATAAGCCTGACTCATGGCTTATATGATTTGAGATAGAAAAACTAATTAACACTAACGCTAAAATGCCAAATTTATGCAGCTCAAATGGCAACCATTCGCGGCGCATTAGTTGCGTTGTGATCCAGCCCGAAACCACACCAATGCTTAAACCAACACCAACGGTTTTAACTAGTGCAATTATAGTGTGGCTAAATACTTCACCTTGACCAACTAACATAACTGCTTCAAACACTAATACCGCGAATAAAGCGCCGATAGGGTCTATAACTATACCTTCCCAGCGTAAAATACGGTCAATATCTTGAGTGGGTCGCATTGAGTTAAGCAGTGGCGCAATAACCGTTGGTCCGGTTACAACAAGCACCGCGCCAAGTACTGCTGCGACTCGCCAATTTAGCTCTAATAACCAATAGGCGCTTAAGCTGATAACGATACAGGTCATAAGCATACCAATAGAGCAGAGGTTTCTTACTACTTTACTGATCCCTTTAAGCTCCCGAAAATGCAGCGTTAAAGACCCTTCAAATAAAATCACAGCAACGCTTAAAGACACCACCGGAAAAAGTAAATCGCCTAATAAGGCATCTGGGTCTAATACGCCACTAAATGGTCCTAATAAAAGCCCAGTAAGCAACAAAAACAGAATAGCGGGTACTCTGAACGCCCAGGCGACCCATTGGGCTAGCACCGAACACAGTGCAATACCTGCTATATAAATTGCTGACATAGAGTAAAAACTCCTTAATATTAATAATGTTTAAAAGTATAACTGTTACCTACCAGTAATACAGTGGGTATACACGTGTAAATTCAATTTAGCTAATAAATAATACTTATTTATTTAGTGTTAACGTCATTTTCTAAAATGTTATCAAATTTATAGTCTATATAATTCATATTTATAGTAGTCTAACTGCATGATACTTAATGTAAAAAGCACTCGCTTTAGTAGTGTTGACCTATGCAGCTTGAATTTTAGCCTTGATCTAAGCAGCTACTTTAACGTATTATACTTCGTGTTCGAATAATTAGTTATCTAATAAAGTTTGTAGTTTAAATACGTAAATATGTTAGATACAAACATCTTAACTATCTTACTGATTGTTTTTGCCTTGTTTTTTTATATTTGAACACACAATATCATTTACCGTACTCTTTGGTATGGTTTTGCTCGAAGTGTTTATTTGCTCAATACAGATAAATATAAGTTTGAGTTGAACTATTACCTCTCAATATTTAATCCCCATCGTGGCGATTAAATCTCGGTCCTTAAGTCATCACCCTATCTGTTGGTGTACCAGACTTAAGAGGCTCTATGTATGTTGTTAATAAAAAAGCCGCACACAGCTTTTTACAGCGATACATAAACAACACTTTATATTTTTTTAGTTAGTACGATCCGATTTATTTATTGGGTTAATACTATTTATTTTTGCATCTCAATTTAAAACGCTAGTTTTAGAGACGGTGTACGTGTGTGTAAAAAAGTGTGGGCAATGATAAATAAATTCGACGCTATGTTTATAAACATGGCGACCTAATTTCATTCATCTATGTGATGAAAACAAATTAAATGGAAAGTTGAGCACTTATGCAAAAGTTAAATTGGCGACGTATCGTACTTAAAGTGGGCAGTGCCTTAATTGCACCTGATCAAGATGGCTGTCGTTCACGTTATTTATTAACCATCGCACAGTTTATTGTTCGCTGTCGCGCACGTGGAATTGAGGTTATTCTAGTTTCATCTGGTTCAGTAGCGGCTGGCTCACATTTATTTCCATCAGACCAACCTCGTTCAGTGGTAATGAAAAAAGCGATGGCTGCAGCAGGGCAAACAGAAATGATGGCCATGTGGGATCGTTTCTTTGATTTTCCATCAGCGCAGCTATTATTAACCCATGGTGACTTACGTGACCGTGAGCGTTACCAGAGTATCCGTGAAACCGTATTTACATTGCTAGAACATGGCGTGCTACCTATCATTAATGAAAATGATGCAGTAACAACAGATGATTTAAAAGTGGGTGATAACGATAATTTATCAGCCATGGTTGCAGCAGCCGCTGATGCCGACGCGTTAATGATTTTCTCTGATGTAGATGGCTTGTATGATAAAAACCCAAATTTGCATGACGATGCCGTGTTATTGCCTGAAATAAAATCAATTGATGATTCTATTTATGCTATGGCAGGATGTGCAACCAGTGCGGTAGGTACAGGTGGTATGAAAACCAAGATTGAAGCGGCAGAGAAAGCCACTTCACATGGTATTGCAACTTACATTATTAATGGCTTTAAAGAAGAAACCTTTACTCGCTTGTTAGCCGGTGAAAACCCAGGAAGCGTATTCTTGCCTTATGAGAAGCCAATGCAAGATTCTATTCACTGGATGACACATACCGCCAATGAGCAAGGGGAAGTCGTTGTTGAAGGGTCATTTGATGACTCACTAGAAGGTGAAGACGGCTGTTTACGTGGCGATGAGATCAGAGAAGTACATGGCGAGTTTGCTGTGGGCGATACTATCTTAGTTCGCAGTGAAGATGGTACGCGTTTAGCTAAAGCCACAGCAAATTACAGTAGCTGCTTGTTAAACTTTATTGCAGATAACGAGCAGAGTGAATTCAGCGAAAAAATGCAGGATTCAATTGGACCAATTATTTCAGAAAAAGATATCGCATTATTGGAGAAGTCATGAGTTTAATTACGGATATATCACGCCAAGCAGCAAAGGCTGCACATACACTTGCTTTACTCGATACCGAGACTAAAAACAAAGTGTTAACCGATATGGCAGCGGCATTAAGAGATCAAAAAGAATTTATAATTAAAGAAAACGAAAGTGACCTAAGCGCTGCACGCGACAATAACTTAGCGGCATCAATGATAGACCGTCTAACATTGAATGATGAGCGTATTGAAGCCATGGCTGAGGGTATCGAAGTGATTGTTTCACTTGATGATCCAGTTGGTCAGTTACGTGACATTACTGAGCGCCCTAATGGGATTAAAATTCGTAAAATGCGTGTACCACTAGGTGTGGTATGTATGATTTATGAAGCGCGTCCTAATGTAACGGCTGACGCGGGGGCATTATGCTTTAAATCGGGCAATGGTGTTATTTTACGCGGTGGTAAAGAAGCGCTTAAAAGCTCACAAGCCATTGCCAGTGTAATGCATAGCGTGCTTACTAAACATGGCTTACCAACTGCGTTAATTTCAGTGATCCCAGATCCTGACCGCGCCTTGCTCATGGAATTGATGCAACAACGCGATAGCATTGACTTAATCATCCCTCGTGGCGGTGAAGGCCTGATTAACTATGTTACTGAAAACAGCACAATCCCTGTTATCCAGCACTTTAAAGGCGTTTGTCATTTATATGTAGATAAAGATGCTGATTTAGAAGTAGCGCTTAATCTACTGCTAAATGGTAAGACTCAACGTACTGGCGTATGTAATGCACTAGAGGGTTTAGTGGTACACCAAGATGTAGCTGATGAGTTTTTAAATCTGTGTGCAGTTGTTCTTCGTCAAGAAGGTGTAAAAATTAATGCTGACGCTAAAGCGGCTGAATATTTTGATAATGCCACTGTACTTGATGATAACGAATTTGGTGAAGAGTACTTAGACTTAGAGTTAGCAATTCGCATTGTGCCAAGTTTTGATGCAGCGGTTGAGCACATTGCTCAATTCGGTTCAAATCATACTGAAGTTATCTGTACTAAGAACGATGCGGCAGCAGAGTTATTCCAACGTAGTGTTGATGCGTCGGTTGTTATGGTTAATGCGTCATCACGCTTTTCTGATGGCTCACAACTAGGCTTAGGTGCAGAGATTGGTATTGCAACGACTAAGCTACATGCTTATGGTCCTATGGGACTTGAGTCATTAACCACTGAAAAATATTTAGTTAATGGTGTTGGTCAAGTTCGTGAATAACTAACCGAACCCAATAAATGATAAAAATGCCGGGCTTTGCTCGGCATTTTTGATCTCGATTTAGCAAAATTAAACAACTAAGCAAAAATAGAGATTAAAAAATACAAAGCATTATTAACAGAAAAATTTATTTAGAATATAAAAATAGGGTATTAATAAAAGGAGAGAGTAGGAAAGTGGTGGAGCTAAGCAGGATCGAACTGCTGACCTCCTGCGTGCAAGGCAGGCGCTCTCCCAGCTGAGCTATAGCCCCACATTCCTAATTTATATATGCTGTAAATGCTTAAGTGCTGAGTCTTAAGCGGGGTGAACTTTAAATATTTTTACGTTTTTGGTCAAGTATTTTTTCACAAATTTTTCCGTTTTAACTAATTTTTGTTAAACTCGGCATCAATATTTACTAAAACGATAATACATGATGAAAAAATACGCTTTAGTTTTCATGACTTTCCTTTTTGGCTGTGCCAGCTCGGTAGGTGAGCCTCCATTCGAAATTAATAATAAAAAATTTTATGACACCCTTGATGAGCAAGGTAATAAGCTTTTTGCCTATGTGGTCTCTGTAAAGGCTAAGAGTCGCGAGCAAATTAATATTAATAAAAAGCTAACCCGAAGCGATGTAAAGCGTTTTGCCGAACAAGAGCATTTTGAAGAGTCGAGCGTGCTTAAGTTACAATTAGAAGATCAAGCGGTAGAGTTTCTTAATAAAGAGCTTGCACAACGTAACTATTGTGCAGATAAGCATGAAATAAACGAAGTGCTATGGCGAGATTTAAGTGTGCAATTAAGAGGGCGTTGTTTGTAGTATGTTAGCGGATAAACAAAAATTAGCGGCGGTGTTAGCCCAACTTGATATTAACTATGACGTGATTGAGCATCCAGCGTTGCATGGCAGCTTAGATGCCGACGAGCTGATGGTGAATCGCCCTGGAACACGCTTAAAAAATCTATTTTTGCGAGATAACGAAGGTAAGCGCCATTTTTTAGTGATCACCTCGCACGATAAACAACTCGATTTAAAATCACTTTCTAAACAGCAAGGCTTATCGCGTTTAGGGTTTGCCTCTAATGAGCGCTTGGCTAAGTACTTAAAAGTTGCACCAGGTTGTGTGTCAATGCTCAGCCTAATGAACGATAAGCAACGAGATGTAACACTCTGGCTTGATCAGGATATTTGGTTTGGCGATTTATTTCACTGCCACCCATTTGAAAACACTCAAACATGGTTATTAACTAAGCCTGATTTACTACGCTTTTTTGATTTTACAGAGCATCAGCCGCGGGTAATGTTTTTGCCATCGCGCTGAGCCCACAAAATAAGCCCCAGACCACATAAGCAAACTGCAAGAAGTGTTGCCATAAACGCGGTTTGCCCATGCGTTTGATAAACCACCCCAGGTAATAATGACCCTAGTGCGCCACCGCTGTAATAAAATGACACGTAACAACCATTAGTAACACTAGGTGGGGCGTGACTAATTTTATTAACCAATGGTGCCGCTGTGGAATGAATTACAAACATAGCGCCACAAAAGAGTGTGAATGCAACTAAAAACAACATCAGTGAATGACTCATTAATAACACAATACTAAGGTTATAAAACAGGAATACCGCTGCCAACAAGCGCCAAGCTGAGGTCATTTTTTTTAATAACCACGGGGTAAAAATAGAGGCTAACGCGCCAATTAAATAACCACTATAAACTAAGCCAATGTCGCGGGTGTTATTAATTAAAAAGGTCTTTTTTAAAATAAAAGGTAAGTAGTTTAATAGCGCTGCAAAGCAAAAAAACATACAAAATATGGCACCATAAAGCTTAAGTGTCGAGCCTTCTTTAAGTTGTTTCATATAATCTAAAGGTGATAACACCTTACTAGAGCTACTCAAGACAAAGCGTTTATGGGGAACGCTAAGCGCGAGTATTATCAACATGGCAGCAATTAAGTAATAAAAACTTTGCCATGACCACAAGTCGCTAAAGAGCGCAGCCAATACCCGGCCAAAATAACCACCGACAATCGTACTACCAATATAAAGAGTCATATTTTTCTGTAGTGTATCGGTTTGATAGCTCATACCAATATAACTGGTCATAGCGGTTAATGCGGCAGGTAAAGTCAGCCCTTGTAAAAACCGAACAAGTAACAGTAGCTCAAAGCTAGGTGCATAAATAAATAATAAACAGCCCACACCGAGGAATAACATTGCAATGCGTAAAATTAATAGTGGGTTTCGCTTGGCTAAAAACAGCCCATACACCAAAGGAGCTATTGCCAAAGGTAGCATAGTGGCAGTCATTAAGCTGCCTGCAATGGCAGGCGCTACATTAAATTCGGTGGCAAATAAACTTAATAATGGCTGTGGTGCGTATAAGACAAAAAAAATAAAGACAGAACAAAGGAGTAAGTGAGGTAAGCGCATTGACTGCCGTTAACATTGCTTATTAGTTGAGCTGCATTATATACAAAACTGTTAGGGTTTTCATAAATTAACCTTTATTGCGCTAAATCATGCTTTGTTTTCAGTAGTTTGTTAGATTAATACCAATAGCGCTGTTATTTACGCTCGTTGGTGATTAAAATAGCATTAATATTCGTTTTTAGTGGGAACACGCCATGGGGTCACTACAAGAGCAATTGCTCCAAGCTGGTTTAACAACATCACATAAAGCCAAAGTTGCTAAATCAGAAAAGCGCAAGCAACAGAAAAAGCAAAAGAAGGGAGCGACAAGTAACCCAAATGATTTGCAAAAACATATTCAGCAAACCAAGCTTGAGCAGCAGCAAAAAGCCGAAGAGCTTAACAAAACGCGCCAAGAAGAATTAAAGCAACGCGAGCAGGTAGCTCGTGTTAAGCAAATTTTAGAGCATCACAACCAAGAGTCAATTCGTGGTGAGCGTACCTTTAACTTTACTTATGAAAATAAAGTAAAGGGCCTTGATGTGAATGAGCAAACGCAAAAGGCGCTCTCGGGCGGACGTTTAGCAATTTGTGTATTAGAAGGCCAGTTTTACGTATTAGAAGACGAGCCTGCACGCAAAGTGGCTGAGGTTGATGAAAAGTATATTGTGTTTCATGTAGAACCTGAGAATAAAGCCAAGGACGAAGACGATCCGTACGCTGATTTTGAAGTACCAGACGATCTTATTTGGTAAGCTGTTATTAAGTATCTGCTCAGCTGAAGCAAGCTAATATTTGTTTTATGAGGGATACACGTATTTGTTCTGATTGATCGTCAAACCTTATCAAGGACGTATGCTTTTTAAAGATTTATTGACTACAATTATCACAACCGTTTTTTTTAACCGTAAAAAGAAGAGTAAATACAATGAGCAAGATAAAAACACTTTTATTAGGCGCGGGTATTGGTTTAGCCGCAAGTTTTTCATTTTCAGCAGCCGCTGCTGATGGCGCTGCACTTTACACCGCTAAAAATTGTCAAACATGTCATGGTGCAGATGGTAAAGCACCTATTATGGCGATGTACCCTAAACTAAATGGTCAAAACAAAGAGTATTTAGTAGCGCAAATGAAAGACATCAAGTCAGGCGCACGTAGCAATGGTATGTCTATGGCGATGAAAGCAATGGTTGCGACTGTGACTGATGAAGAATTTGAAGCAATTGCCGATTACCTATCAAAAGTACAATAATCGCTAACGCAATCTAAAAAGAGCCACACCTTTGTGTGGCTTTTTTATTTGGTGATTGCCATCATGCGAATACTCATTTAGATTTCTAAACATCTACAATCACTAGCGCTATGCTGTGTTTTAAAAGGCTTGTTATGTTTGATTTACCCCAGCTCGATTTAAAAAATAAAGTATCAGAACAAGAGTGGCAATTACGTGTTGATTTAGCCGCATGTTATCGATTGGTAGACCATTTTCGTTGGGGGGATTTAATTTATACGCACCTTTCTGCTCGCTTACCGGATACGGATCATTATTTAGTAAACGCGTTTGGTTTAACGTTTGATGAGATCACTGCATCTAACTTAGTTAAAGTCGATTTAAATGGCCGCATTATTGACGATACTCCATTTGATATTAACCCGGCGGGGTTTACCATTCACAGTGCCATTCATGAAGTACGTGAGGATGCCCATTGCGTCATACACCTGCACACTAAAGAAACCATTGCAGTTGCAACACAAAAAGAAGGGTTGTTACCGTTAAGTCAGTATTCGATGTTTTCATTACCTTCTCTGTCTTACCATGGTTATGAAGGTCTAGCGGTGAATGATGATGAGCGTAAACGCCTGCAAACAGATTTAGGCACCACCAATCATATGCTATTGGTGAACCACGGCGGCTTAACGGTAGGGCCAACAGTCGGTGATGCGTTTATGCGCTTTTATGACCTTCAACGTGCCTGTGAAATACAGTTAGCTATTCAATCAAGTGCACAAGAAGCGATTGCAGTACCGCAAGCTATTATTGATAACATTTATAACCAAGCGAACGTTGTTCACAGCGGCAGTACTGGGGGGCAGCTAGCATGGCCTGCCATGTTACGAAAAGCGTATCGTCTTGACCCAAGTTTTGCAAAGTAACCAATAAAGGTTAATAAGGAATTTTTTATGAAAGTAAATCGCGTTGAAGTCTTTGATATTCATTGTCCTGAACGTCCTGCATGGACGCCGGTATTTGTTCGCATTCATACCGATGAAGGGATTAGCGGTGTAGGTGAAGCCGGCCTTGCCTATGACCTAGGTCACAGCGCTGCCGCTGCGATGATCAAAGAAATGGCCGATGCCTTTTTAATTGGCCATGACCCGTTTCAAACTGAAAAACTATGGTCACGTATGTTGCGTGAAAGCTTTTGGGGTTTAGGCGGTGGGCCGGTAGTTTATGCAGCAATGAGTGCAATTGATACGGCGCTTTGGGATATAAAAGGTAAAGCATTGGGTTTACCTGTGTATCAGTTGCTTGGTGGTAAAGTTAACGACAAACTACGTACTTATGCATCGCAGTTACAGTTTGACTGGGACAGTGAGTTTAAAGCGCTGGTACAGCCACAAGAATATGCCGAAGCGGCACTAAAAGCAGTAGCGGAAGGTTACGATGCGGTAAAGGTTGACCCAATTCAATACGATAAAGACGGCAACACCTATTACGACCGCACAAATATTATTTCTCGCCCAGAAATGAAACTATACCGCGCTCGTATGCAGGCTATTCGTGAAGCCGTGGGTGACGAAGTCGATATTATTTTTGAATGCCACAGTTTACCGGGTGCGACATCAGCAATTCAAATTGGTGAGATTGCAGAAGAATTCGACTGTATGTATTTTGAAGAGCCAGTGAATTATTTGAACCATTCGTTACATGCCAAAGTGGCTGATAAAGTGGCTGTACCTATTGCAGGCGGCGAGCGCTTATATAACCGTTGGGGTGTGCGTCCATATTTAGAAGATCAAAGCATTGATGTACTACAGCCAGATATTGGTTTATGTGGTGGCTTTACTGAAACTAAAAAGGTATGTGATTACGCTGATATTTTTGACGTGCGTATTCAGGCACACGTATGTGGTGGGCCGGTTGCAACCGCGGCAGCATTACACTTAGAAACGGCGATCCCTAACTTTTTAATTCATGAACATCATACTTATGCGATTAAAAAGTGGAACAGAGAGCTGTGCTTACAAGATCCACAACCTAAAAATGGCTTTTTTGAAGTATCAGAAGAACCAGGCCTTGGGATTGAACTTAACGATGAAATTGTAATGCGCTCACAACGCGTAGAAATAAAATAAATAACCTGAACTCTGGTTGAGATGGATTTATTATCCAGAGTTCAGGTTAAATAGCTCTATTTCTGAATAGCCGGTAAGTGATAACTCACTTACCGGCTTTTTTATCGCTGTGGATTTATTTTACAAAGCACCTGTTTTAGTTCAATGGTTGCTTTGCTATCAAGGTGGCGAACAGAACAGCGCTCTCCCTTAATCATCAGTTCAAACTGATCCGGCATATTAAGCTGCTTGCCCATAATCGGATTTCCCTGAGAGTTTTTGTGATTAAGTTGCTCAAGCGTAACTGTGCTTGAGGTTACAAAAACGTCATCGGCTAATTGAACCTGCGAGCTATGTAGCAGTTGCGTAATAGCCTCGGCTACTTTAGCGCTATTTGGCTCAACTAGTAACGCATGCTGTAACTTAGGAGTGGGTTCAGAGCTTTGCGCTAAGCAACCCGTTAGCCCTAATGTCGCTGCAGCCATGCTTATTGCTAATAATATGTTCATTGCTTATCTCATGTTATCACTAAGAATAGTATTTTGTTCTAGCATGGTTTGAATTCGCATATCTTTTACTTCTGGCATATCGGTGGCGATAGTGGGCGCAAAACCAAGAACACTATTTATTGAGCTTGGGGCAGGGCAACTGCCGTTTTCTCTATAGCTCAGCGCTGTACTTAATAAGCTTTCACTAGCATCACCTAAGCGCTTAGAAAAGTCATCGGCAACAGCACACCCAGCAATGCGAACCGGTTGTCGTGCGTCATCAATGGTATTTTGCGGTGTAAAGCCATCTGAATATTCACCAAAACCTTTGTTATTTTCGCCAGTAAATTGAATAGTAAAATAAGTGGTGTCGCAGTTGTCGGTAGGGTAAAAGCCATACGGTTTACCGCAGGTGCCTGCGCCTATCTGAATAATTTCAACATCGGCTCCGCGCAGCCCGTTAATGATAGCCTCACTAGCCGAGCAGGTACTGCTGGTGGTGAGTAAAAATACCCTTTCTAAGTTCAAGGTGGGTAACGGCGTGCCTACTACAATTGCAGAATTGTTTTCAAAGCCAACAAAACGATTTGTAAAAGGCATCGGTGTCAGTGTTTGGCCTGTTACAGGGTTGGTATTGGGGTATTTATCGTTAAAAATAGTGCGTTCAAATATTTTGCCCTGCGTGTTACTGCCCCCTACCATGTAGCCTACTTGGCTAGCCATTTGTAATAATCCCCCTCCGTTATAGCGCACATCAATGACTAAATCTTTAATGCTACTGGCAGCGAGTTGGTTAAAGGCGTTGTAAAGCTGTGTCTCGGCTATGGCGTTGTGGCTATTAAATTGAAAATAACCCACATCACCATCGGCTAAATCGGTACGAACATTCATTACTGGTTGTGATTCGATATTTTGAGACGTGAGCGTAACAGTGCGATTTTCATTGGAACTGATATCCCTAAATACAAATTCGGTAACTTTACCCGTTTGCTCGGGGAATAAACCTGCATTAATGATCCCCACCTCGCTTGATGAGGTGGTGTTAATAAAATCAACACCATCAACTTCTAAAAGCTCAAAACCACGAATAATATTTTGATTACTAGCTGGGGTATTTGGCTCGGTGTAGCTAACAACAGCTTGGCGCGGCGCACTACCTGCAATTATTTTTATGTTAAAGCCATAACCAAAGCTCAGGCCAGATTGGCTTTGTCTTTGCCACTCATCGGTCGGCAAACTAAAGTGAAAATTATCTTTTTGCGCACCCGATTCAGTCAGTTGCTCAGTTTTTAAAGTATTAAAGTAATCAATAACGCCTGATGTTAATGCCGGATTGGTATCAATAATTTCGTCATACCATAGGTAGGTTTCGTTACTCCAAGAGCGCAGCCAGTTTTTTTCGTTAATAGCTTGGCATTGACCTTTAAATTGTCCTGAGCTAGCAAATACACCTGAAGTCCAACCGCTATTATCCGTTGTTGGGTTAATCGCATTGTCGCTACCTGCACCGCCACAACCTGTTAATAAAGCGGCTAGCGAAAAAGGGAGTAATGTGTATTTAAGAGAAGGTGAATTAAAAATGGCCATACGCATGCTCGTTTTTTAAACTGTTGAGCTAAATATAGCGGTTTTTATTTAGAGTTGATAGAGGCGCGCTGCATTTTTGTAACTCAGGTGCTGCCAGATAATAGTATCGTTACATAGAGTGCGGTAATGTTGCCATAACTCATTGTAGTTAATGTTAATTTGGCACACTGGGAAGTTGCTAGCAAACATCACTCTTTGCATACCAAAATGCTTTAATATATGTTTAAAACATTGGCTTTGCTGCTCGCTATTAAGCATGAGTAACTCAAAACCTGAAAACTTAATCGCAACATTAGGCTGCTTTGCAAGTAGTTCAATTGCAGCTGCCCAGTTAGCAAGGTTGTGTGCAAGCCCAGTGTGATTAATGATTATTTGTAAGTCACTAATTTGGATGGCATAAGAAATGAGCCGCTCGGTGATGTTGAGGTTTTCTACTTTAAATTGGGCTTCAAAATGCAGCTTTAATTGGCTCAAGTGTCGCAGGTTATCGAGGCAATGTGGGCTCAATAAGCGCTCGGCATCATGACCTTCAGTGATATCTCTAATGCCTACAAGAGAGCAATGTTCTAGCTGCTGAAGTGCTAGTTTAAATGCGTTATTTGGCTGGTTAATTGTTGCAAAGCTAATCGCTTTATAAGGTATGGTTTTAATATGGTTGGCTAACCAGTTTAACTCTTTAACGGGCCGGTTATTATCAAAGCCTGCTTCTATGTGCACTAAACCAGCGAGTTCAAAGTCTGTACTTTTGATCAGTTCAGCAACGCTAATCGGTTGCTTTATTTTATCTAGGTTAGACCAAGCTGGTGGGTTAGCACCTTGCAGCCAAGTATATTTCCCCTCCTGAAAATTAAAAAAATGCAGATGTGGGTCAATAATTTTAGTAGTCATTGTGCTATGTAACCGCCATAAATGGGTTGTAACCCACCAGTAATGAAGCTGGCTTCATCACTGGCCAAAAAGTTTACCAATGTAACTACTTCATCGGCTTGACCTAAGCGGTTAAGTGGTTGCAGAAAGTTACGATGCAGTAAAAGTCGATCAAATTCAATAAAGAGTGTAACACCTATTACGACCACAATAATATTATTTATCGTGCCCAATGAGATATACCGCGCTCGTATTTAAGCGGTAGATGATGAGCTGTCAATACCAGAGCGATGTTGGCAATTCAAATTGGTGAAATTCCAGAAGTACTTGATAAGTGTATTGCTTGTTACCCTATGGAGGAGCAGTTTATGGTATTTAGTTTTCAATTTAAGTTATTGATAAGTTTGGCTACAACCTTCAGTGGTTCGCTGCAAATAATAGCTAGGTAATCGACCAATTAATGGTTGTAGTTTTGCTCATCGCCACACCAAGTTCTTAATTTTTGAGATCCGTTGATTCACAGTTCTGCCCCTTTAAAATTGTAAAACACTTCCCTGCAAAACGAACTTTACCTCGTTTACGCTCAATCAAAACATCAGCAGATAATATATTATTGAAAGAGTCCATAAATTGTTTTCGCGCACGGTGGATCTGAATATTGACATGGCTCTCATTAATACCGAGATCGCGTGCTAATTTCTTAACTTGTACCCAGCCCTGTACATCAGGCTCAAATTTATTTCTGATATCAGCCAATTTATTACGAGCCAGCAATAAAGTAAGGTAGTGGTGAGAGCGAACATCTAGGTCAACTAATGTATTATGTTGCCTTATTTTTAATTCGGTTTGCTCTTCATCTAAGCTTAAATTGAACATAAATTTAAGGTCATTGATAGATGCAGGACTTAAATTCAGCGTGTTTTCTTGTGATGTCATTTCTGCTTGAAAAAACTGCCACTGCTGTTCTGCAATTGTTATTCTTTGGCCATCCTTTAAGAGTGCTAATTGGTGAGTTTCTGTATTTTCATAGCACCAAGAGAGTCTCTCTGGGTCGTAATAAATAACAGCTTTGGGGTGTTGGCTATCGGGTAAAAAATGATAAGGTTCGAGCAACATACAATGTGTATTTGTTCCATTGACCGGTAGTAAAAGATCTCTTGGTGGATCGATAGAAGTTAACTGGTAATCTAAGTTATTTATTTCTGAAAAGCTGATGCGATCATTTAGGGCTAATACGGAATTGGTTTGCTTATCAAGTCGCTTACCGTTTAGCCAAATCCCATTTTTGCTTAAATCACGAATGTACCAGTGTGGTTTTACCCACTCTATTACAGCATGAATACGTGTCACTTCTGGGTAGTTTAATAAGGTGTCAACAGAGTGGGCTAGCCGACCAAAACGATGAAAGTCGCGCAGATAAAAGATCATATTTGAGTTTAACTTAGTCAGTATAGCCATACAGCTCTCTTTTGGTCTTTTAGTAAATAATATTACTCTATCATATTGTATATATTGACTTTGCATTTAATTAACATTAAATACTAGACTAATTATTTACATATGATGGATCGAGCAGTTTGTGTTAGAGGATTATTACAAACAAATACAAGTTTTGGCGCAAGGAGGAATGAGTACGATATACCTTGCAACAGATCTAGAGTTGAATAGACAAGTAGCCCTCAAAGTTATGAAATTAGCTGGAGATAATACTGAGCGAGCCATCAGCGAAGCAAAGTTAATTGCAAGCTTTAATCACCCAAATATAGTGCAGCTTTATAAGATAATTCATCGGGATGAACAAATTTTATTAGAAATGGAGTATGTTAAAGGAACGACCTTAGCCCATTTAATGAAAGAACAGAGTCTTACTCTTACTAAAAAATTAGAAATACTTATTCATATCAGTGATGGCTTAGCTGCAATTCATGATAAAGGCATACTACATCTTGATTTGAAACCTGCCAATGTATTAGTTAGTGATGAAGACATAGTTAAAATAACAGATTTTGGTATCTCAAAAATTAAAGGAGCTGAAGCGACAAATATAGGCACTGATTATGGCAGCTTAAAGGCAATGTCGCCTGAGCAATTGAATAATCAAACTATGGATTTTCGTAGTGATTTGTTTTCACTAGGGCTAATAGCTTATCAATTATTAACAGGCTACCATGCCTATTCAAGACAAGCCTCGAGTAATATAGGGCAAGATTTAGCAAAACAAATAATGTCATTTCCTTGTAGCGCAAGTTATGAATCGATCAAAGAGTTATCTGCTGATTTAGTGCCTTTACTTAAACAATTATTAGCATTCAAAGTTGATAAACGGCCTGAAAACGCTCGTGCCGTAGCATCTCAATTTAGGCGGATTTTAGACTCACTTAGTTTTGAAAGCCCGACTGTAGATGTTAAAAGCTATCAAAATAGTAACAACGTAAGTAAACGTTTTTTCAATAGAAGACTATTTCTTACTGTGGTTCTTTGTTTGTTATTGAGCGCGGGGAGCTGGCTTTGGTATTCATCGAAACCGATAGAGAGGATAGCTTTGATGCCAGTAGAATTTACAGTGAGTAGCCAAGTTACGGATACACAAAAGCGCTTACTCAGTCTTGGCGTCAAAGATGCAATAACCGAATATGTACTTGCGGATCGCGAGTTTGCTTTAATTTCGAGCAAGGAAGTTACACAAACACAATCAATACTTGGTAATGATGCGGGCCTAAATAATTTAGCTGCTGCGCTAAGAGCTACTAAGTTACTGATTCCTGTATTAGATTGTAGTCTTTTATCTTGTGACTTTACACTAAACGAATTAGATAAAAACGCTACAATAGTAGGCACAACACGAAGTGCAACAGACAAGGAAAGCTATCTAAATATTTATAACTCAACACTATCTTCGATACAAAACTTACTTAGTCCAAGCATCCTGTCAAATAGGGAACTGTCATTGTCAGATGAGTTTATCAGGCAATATGTATCCTTAGTTACCCTAGCTGCGAATGATTTAGGTAGTACTCAAAAGCAACGTGCCATGGCTGAAGCCTTGTTATCGCAACAGCCAGATTTTAAGCCTTTATATCCTTTATACCGAAAAATAATTTTACGACTTTATAAGTCTTCCAAAAATGTAGCGCTCATAACAAAGTTACAATTTCAACTTGAACGAGCGCCAACTTCATACAGTGACAGTCCTTCTTATTTAATTGACCTACTTGAAATATATCAACAAACGGGGGAGCACATTGAAGCCGAAAAAATTATTAGCAGAATTCAAAACTCATCATTAGAGGAATACCAAAGAGAAATTATTTTGGCTATTTATTTTAAGCGTATAGGTCGCCTTGAAGAATCTTTAAAGCATGCGAAAATGGCATATAAAATAAGGCCAACTTTATTAGCTACAAGAAACCTGGCAATAGCGTATCTTACATCGGGGAAACGTGTTGACGCATTAAAATATTTAAAGGAGGTATTAAGTTATAACCCTAACGATATTGTAACGCTAAAAACAGTCGCTGATGTATATTTGCTATCGGGAGACTTGAAGGCTGCAGAGAATAACTACCAAAAGCTGATAGATTCGGGACGGCAAAGCGCTTCTATTTATAGTAATTATTCGATTGCTCTTTCTCTACAAGGTGAGTTTACCAATGCATTAAACTTTGCTCAAAAAGCGATGATGTTAGATACCAAAAAAACTACCTTACAACTTAACTATGCCGATTTACTTCATTTTAAGGGCCGCTTTACAGAGGCCGAAAGTTTATACTCTAAAGTTAATGAGCAGCTTGATTCTTCGTCGCAGAACGTTGCAGAACAACTTGAAAAAGCGCAAGTGTTGATTCATTTAGATAGAAATCAACAAGCGATGAACCAGATTGAACAGCTGTTAGCTACTAATTCTAATTTGGCAGAGGCATACTTTATTAAAGCAATGCTACAAAGCTTGTTGAATGAAAAATACTCGGCGCTAGCATCAATAGAGCAAAGTATAAATCTGGGGTGGAGCCCAGTTTTTTACCGTTTACAATGGTTTAAGGGGCTATGCTCTGAAAATAAGCTGATGAGCTTAATAGGTAAAGAGCATTATAACTTTTTATGTCCAGTAGAAAATAGCGCAGAGTAAGCTCTGTGCTACTAGTCTGGCTCCATATCTTCAATTATAACGCGTGGATCTTGCGAAAAATAACGCATAAGAGAGTTAACATCAGTGCTCTTTTTTGCAATTAATCGAAAATTAATTTCATAATTTGCACGTTGATCCAACTGCCCTGATACTACTTTTTTTGGATTCTCAGCCAATTGTTTGTTCAACTCCTGAGATAAGGCTTGATGCGGTAAAATATTAGAAATTGTAATAATTAATGACTTTCCTTCGTTGGCAACAAGGCTATTTAGTTGGTAACTAAAGTTGTCTTTAGCATCTGAAAAATAGCTGCCATTTTCGGAAAAAGTCCACTCCGATTCGTTTGCTAACTCATAATATAAGTTCAGGCTTCCACCTGAAGAGAGTTCTTTATAGTTGATTTTAATATCGTCAGCGCTAGAGCCTGATTTAGAAATAAACTCCCAAGAGTCATTTTCGTTTGGGATAACGCGAAAGCTAAGATCGTTCATGATAAAAGTCCTGTTTTAAATTTAAAATTTCTTATTTACTCCATGAGCACTTTAACTATATATGCAATTAAGTATTCCACCAAAGAATAATAATTATTATTTTTGTTCAGAAAAAATAAAAAAGTTTAACAGGCGTGAGAAGCATTATATGACAAGGGTTCTATGACGTATTTAATATACAGCCCAACGCTATCATGCATATTACTGAATCCTTAAGTTTGTGATTCATTCCCTTTCAATCACCTATTACTTGCAGACTAATTGGGAAACTCTCAGTGCAATGAGCCTCTGGAAGCTGCATATATTGCACCTTTGGAGTGGACTGCTGCGTTCGATAACTGCAACTATATAGGACAAAAGATAAAGCAAGATAGATAAATTACAGTTGCATGATTGATGCTAGCTAACAAGGTTTTGTTTATGCATAGTTATAACTATCTGCATAAACTTTTCTTTTAGAGCAACTCGTTATCAACACCTTGCTTAGTGATATAGCAATTTTTTTATCATGAAAACAAGCCTAATATATAAGCAGTTTGCTATTAATTTTTAACTAACTTAATAGATATTTCGGCTGTTTTTATTACTGAGTTGTTGCCAAATAATATACGTATCCACTGTGGAAGTAGCACTCATTGTGCTGTGTAGCCGCCATCAATACGTTGCAAGCTACCAGTAATAAAGCTAGCATCAGGACTTACTAAAAAGCTTACCAGTGCAGCAACTTCATCGGCTTGGCCTAAACGGTTGAGCGGTTGTAAGGCGGCTTCTTCTGCAACAATATCGGCTTTATTAGCACCACTTCTTTTACAGTATGCATCAATCGCATTATGAAATAACGGCGTTTCTATGGTGCCAGGGCACACTGCATTAGCGCGAATATTATCGCTTGCGTAATCTAAGGCGGTGGTTTTAGCCATCGAAGCCAATGCATGTTTAGTTAAGTTATAAGCAAAAGAGTTTTGTTTGCCAATAATGGCTTGGTCTGAGGCAACTAATACAATAGCACCGTTTTGTTGTGCTTTCATAGCTGGTAATACGCTTTGTATAGCCGCGTACGCACCTTTAACATTCAGTGCCATTAACGCATCGAATGTCGCTTCATCGGTTTGCTCAATTGTGGCACTTAGATGCTTACCAGCGTTTGAAACAAGTACATCAATACGTTGTGTTTTTTCAATAATAGCCTGTATACACTGGCGTACGGCGGTTACATTACTAACATCACATTGATGAAAAACACCACTCTCACTGGACTCAATATCTAAGTTATGAACCTGATAGCCGTTAGCTAATAATCGCTGTACCACAGCAAAGCCAATGCCTTTAGAGCCACCGGTTACTATTGCAACTTTTGACATACTTGCTCCTTTAATTAGCAATTAATGTGCGTGACCGCAACCACCTTCAGCATGAACGTGGCCATGAGAGATTTCTTCGCTTGTTGCTTCACGAACTGATACAACCTCAACATCAAAGGTCAGTGTTTTACCAGCAAATGGGTGGTTTAAATCACAATCAGCATTAAAGCGGCCTACTTTTACGATAGTCACTTGATGGCGACCTTGATTTGATTGCACCATTGCAGTCATACCTGGCTTCCACACTTTTACATCGCCTTGTAAATGCTTAAGCGGAATGCGCTGAATTAAATCATCAACACGCTCGCCGTATGATTCACTTGGAGATAACGTAACGCTAAATTTATCACCAGCAGTTTTACCTTCAAGTGCGGTTTCTAAACCAGGTAGCATGCCTTCGCTGCCATGAATGTAACTTAATGGCGCGTCGTTAAGACTACTTTCTATTTGTTCACCGGCTTCACTCAAGGTGTAATGAAATTCAACGGCCGAATTTTTACTGATTTGCATGCATGTCTCTTTAAGATTTCAATAAATTAAAAAGCAATTTTACGCGAAATACTGCGCTTTAGAAACTTAACGGGGATGATTTAATGTATTTTGTAAGTCGAGTAACAGATCTTTTTTAGCCGGTGTGGCTTTAGGTGTCGCAGCTTGGGGTATAAATAAAACTAACTGAGTCCCAGGCTTTAATACGCTAGATGCTGATAACTTATTCCAACGTGCTAAATCGCTATGAGCAACGCCATACAACTGACTTATATTCCACAGGTTATCACCGGGCTTAACGTGGTAATCTACCTCGATGGTTGGAATGACGGGCTCTTTTTGTTCCAAGTAAGGGCTTATTTTATAGTTAATAGTGAGCGATTCAGGTAACGTTTGAGGCTCTCCTAAAATAAGTTTTTCGCCAACGCCAATAAAGTTATCTTGTTTATTATTGAGCTGTTTTAGTGCCTTTAAGGGCAAGCCAAAATGCCTAGCAATACCGTATAGCGTGTCATTTTTTTTGACTATGTATTCGCCTGCAAAATTGGCTTTAAAAAAACGGTTTTTTAGCAAAGCTTGTTGCTCAATAGGAAGTAACAAAGTATGCGGGCCGTGGGGGAGCTTTGATTTTTTAAATAACCTCGATTAAGGGCATGTAGTTGCTTTACACCCATGCCAGAGAGCTTGGCCATAATTGAAAAGTCGAACTGTTTTGCCACATTTAACGAGGTAGTAAGTGCTTTATAAGGAAGCTTTGGGCGTTTAAACTTTGCTTTAGGGTGCTTTACTAAATAGCTTAGTGCTAATAGTTTTGGTACATAGTCAGCGGTTTCTTTTGGCAGGGTTAGTGCCCAAAAATCAGTTGATTTACCTCTTTTTTATTGCGTTTTATAGCGCGCTTAACTCGGCCTTCACCGGTGTTATAGGCCGCTAGAGCATGCAGCCAATTACCATCAAAACGTTTATGTAAATAGCTCAAGTAATCAAGTGCCGCATCGGTTGAGGCCAATACATCTTGGCGTCCGTCGTACCATTGATCTGATTTAACTCCAAAATGATGCGCGGTTGCTGCAACCAGTTGCCACACACCCACAGCATGTTCACTTGAGCGGGCGGTAGGCCTAAAGCCACTTTCCACAAATGGCAGTAATGCCAGTTCCATGGGGAGCTGCTTTTGCTCTACTTTTTTTACAATATGATATAAAAAAGGCTCTGCACGGCGAGACACTATTTTTAAATAATTCGGTTGTTTTAAATACCAGTTAATGCGTTTTTTTAACGCCTGATTTTGCTCAACTGGTAAATGTAAGTTATCAGCAATATGTGCCCATAAGTCATTGGGTTGAGTCGCTTTAAGGGCTTTGGGTATTGTTTTTTTATTAATAACTTTGTTGGTGTTTGTAGAGGTCGGCGTGTTTGATTGTGCGGCTTTTTGCTCTACAGGTGCAGAAACTGTAGGCGCAATGATCTCTGGCTGTGTGGTTTTACAGCTACATAGCAATACAAGGGCAAAGCATAAGATCAAGTGACGCATTCTGTTCCTTTCTTAAAAAAATATTTCCATATTTTAACACAATCCATTGTGTTCAGTTATTGACTGTTTTTAGCGCGAAGTAATCCCGATTGCAAAAATAAGTGAGTTGATTTTATATCAAGTGAGTCTTGTTGATAAGGTTTTAGTGCTTCACTTGGGAAGTTTTTTTGTAATTGCTCAATATTAGCTTCAGGGTTGCTTTTAACATGCTCTGTAATTGCTTCTAAAAACGTGAGTGACTGTTTTAGTTTAACTTTATCGACTAAATTTCCATGGCCAGGAATAAAAAGTGACAGCGTATTATTATTTATATAACTTTTTAATAAACTTTGCCATTGCTTAAGCTCGCCATGCCCAGGGTAGGGTAGCCAGTCAATGATATCTCCACCAATTAAGGTTTTACCCTTGTCGGCAAGTAATGTTAAATCGCCATTAGTATGTGCCTGATGGGGATTTATAGAGAGTGTATATCCACCTAAATCTAACGTTTTAGGTTCACTAATACTTATTTTTGGTGATGTTAGTTGATAATTCTGCCAGCGAAATAAGCGTGTTTTAGCACGAGTGAGCTTTTCTCGCCATTGAGCTTGCTCAGCATCGGGTAAGGTGGCTAATCGCTGATAGCTCAGCTCAATACTTTTTTCAAACCCCTCTAGCTTGTCTGTTAATGCTTGCTGATAACGCGAAAAATCGTTAGCGACTTGCTGGTGAGTAATCAGTTTTGCGTCTGGGAAGTCATGCTGCATAACCGCCATCCCCAGCAAGTGATCGTCATGAAAATGGGTTGCAACCAAGTAACATAAAGGCGTCTTTAGCTGTTGTTTTAGTTCGGTAACCAGTTGTTCTACCGCTGCAAAGTTACCACTGGCATCGACCAGTAAGGCACACTCACTGCCCTGAATTAACACTTGGTTAGAGTCGTAAAAACGTAATCTATCTGGCTGCTTGATAAATTGAATATTAGCCGATAACGATTGCCACTCAACTGCTGCATTGCTTTTTGCATGCATAAATAGGCAGATTAAAGGCAGTAAGCACTTACCTATTTTTTGAGCTTTAGTTAAAAGTGGTTGCATCTTTTTCTCTAGCTATATTTTGACGGTAAAAACAATAAAAGCGCAAAATGCGCTTTTATTTAGTGTGCTCAGAGTTTGAGCTTAAGTATTGACTTAATTTATCAATTAATTGATCTTGATGCTCAAGTTCAACTGATTTTTGAGTTTTTGCTTCAAGCAATTCGTGGCTTAAGTTCAAAGCAGCCATAAGTAATGCTTTTTGATCGTTTCTGACTGTTGAACGTTGTTTCATTTGTTCAACTAAATCATTCAGATTTTTGGCGGCCGCTTTTAGTGCCTCTTCTTGCCCTGCCGGACAAGCAAATTGCTGCTCTTTACCAAGCAATTCAACAGTGACTCGCTGGTTTTGCAGCTCAGACATTAGCTTGCCTGTTGTGCGCTTTGTAATTTATCTAATAATGATGACAAGGTGGTGCTTGCATCTTTTTGTTTTTCTTCATTTTCAAGAGCTTCTAACTGTAATAACTCATTTTCATCAAGCAGTTTACTGTTTTGTTCTTTAAGCTCTGTAATATCAGTTTGCAACTGATTATTACGGGTAATTAGTTGGTCGATCAGTTGTTCGAGTTGTTGAAGAGTATTGTTGTTCATAAATGCGCTCATATAACTGTAATTAATGTCATGCAAATGTAAAGCAAAGTGTGTTTATTTGCCAGCATTTACGCTGGTTTTAGGTGATTTTTATTCTATGTTAAGGGATAATTCATGCTATTGGCTTTTTCATTCATAAATGGTTCACGTAAACACCCGCTTTTGCTGTGACGATTGCCAAGGCAGTGTGCTTTATGGTTCACTAATTTTATTAAACAGCGTATGGCGAAAATAAATAATGCTTAGTTACAGACACTCCTTTCATGCGGGTAACCCTGCCGATGTACTTAAACATTTAGTGTTAGCGCAAGTGCTGGGCTATCAAACAATAAAAGATAAGCCGCTTGACTATATCGATACGCATTCGGGCGCTGGTTTTTTTGAGCTGGCAGCTCCAGACTCACAAAAAACCCAAGAGTACCAAGATGGCATAGAAAAACTTTGGCAACATAGCAGCCAACACAGTGCCTTAAATGACTACATTGAGTTAATAAAATCCTTTAATGAGAGTTCGTCTCTGGCGTTTTACCCAGGCTCACCAAAAATCGCCGAACACTTTTTACGCCGCCAAGATAAAGGCTGGTTTTTTGAGTTGCATCCGCGAGATTTGGTATTACTTGAAGAAAACATGCAAGGTAAGCGCTCTATTCGGGTACGCGGCGAAAATGGGTTTGCGGGCTTAATTGGCTTGTTACCGCCAGCTTCGCGCAGAGCCTGTGTGTTAATAGACCCACCTTATGAAATCAAAGACGATTACAATACGGTGGTACAAACTATTGTTAAAGCCCATCAACGCTTTGCGACAGGTACATATATGATCTGGTATCCGGTTGTGGACAGAGAACGTATTGATAATATGGAGCAGGGTTTAATTGATGCGGGAATTAAAAATATTCAATTATTTGAATTAGGTACCGAAGCAGATACCGAAGTACATGGTATGACCGCCTCTGGAATGATAGTGATAAATCCACCCTGGAAATTAAAACAAACTATGGATGATGTGTTACCTGAACTAGTAAGCTTGTTGAGTAAGCCAAGTGGTTTTTACCGAAGTGAGCAGTTAGTCGCCGAATAAAAATAAATAAGCCCAGTTTAACTGGGCTTTTTTATTTGCTGAGATGCGGGGTATTGTTACGCTTGATTAAAAGTAAACAGCGTTAAAGGTAGCAAGTTGGTTGCCTGCCTCATTTTGTAATACTAATTTTTCACCGTTAATTTGCCATTGCGTTGCTGCCTGAAGCACAGCCGCCATCGCGGTTTCTTGTTCTATATTGTCATGACACATTTTTTGTGTGGTAGCTAACTGTGTAAAAGTCACTGTTTGCTTCGATACTTCATAACTGCCATTAAAGTTATTACATCCTAAAAAGCCGTGTACAGTGTTATCACTATTAAACTGAATAAATGGCTCTTTGGTATTCACTACAACAGGGTTGCCGTCGATTGAAACTGCTTTGAAGTAGGTATTTACTAAATCAACGTCTGGCTTTCGTGTTACTTTAGAAACAATAATCTCTATAGGTTCTGACGAGCTAGTATCGGCAAAAGGCGAGTTACTCGTTGTGCTGGTGTATAGCAAGTTCTCTTGATTATTAATGGTTGCACGCACGCTATAGCGGTGAGTTGGGTCAATCTTTTCACGGTTATACTCAAGCTCTACTTTATAGGGCGGTGCGCCTTCTAAATCAATCACCTGCTTAGAGATAATAGTTGCTGCCACATCCATTTTTGACACATCAACCAAAGTAACGGTTAGCTGTGAATTAGGCGCTAGTAGGCTGCGATCTAAGTAACTAACTTGCACCGGTAAGGTGGTTGTTTTTTGCACCATATCATTATTTTGCTGCGCTGTGTCATCGTTACATGCGCTAAGCATAAGTGTGCCACTTGCAAAAAAACACAGGCCTGCAATCGACTTTAACATTGAGTCTGGCTTAGATGAGAACATAAGAGTTCCTTGATGAGGTATGGTATATGGTCGCTAGCATACGGTTGAATTACTTAATCATTGCTTAACTAGCAAATACAGCAAATAAAGAAAGTCGAGATGTAAAAAAGGCGCTACGCGCCTTAGTTTGTTACTTATTTTTTTACGTATTTAGTTAAAATAACAATACGCTGTCCATCAACACGCCCTTCAATGTGTTCAGGGTTGCTAGTTAAGCCAATATTGCGCACTGCAGTACCACGTTTTGCTGTTAAGCTACTACCTTTCACATCTAGATCTTTTATTAACGTAACGGTGTCGCCAGCTTGAAGTACCACACCATTGCTATCAATGTGTTTAATATCATCATCTTCAGCAAGCGCTTGTTGCGCCCATGTCAAGGTCTCTTCTTCAAGATAAATCATATCAAGCGCGTCTTGTGCCCAGCCGTTATCAGCTGCTAACTGAGTCAGCATGCGATAAGCAACAACTTGTACAGCAGGTGTTTGACTCCACATACTGTCATTTAAGCAATGCCAATGGGTTGGGGTTAAATCGCTATTGCCTTCAATTTGATCTTTACATGTTTGACAGGTGTAGATGCACTTATCTGAATGAGCTTCGGTAACAGGAGGAACTTCGTAAACAGTTAGGTTGTCTGTTGCTGCGCAGAGTTCACATTGGTTACTGCTACGCTCTATTAAGGCTTGTTCAATGCTCATATAAGGGACTCTTTCTTGTGAGTTTATAAAAAATTTTATGATCGCATTATACCTTATAACCATAACCTTTGGGTATGCTTAGAGCAGTTGTAAACTCAAAAACCTTATAAAAAATATGGATACTAATAATTCTGCTCTAGGGTTATAAATTTAGTCTTATTTGTTTGTTTTTAATCTAATTAAAATTGCAGCAAGACTTTAAAGTTTCACTATACTGTTTTAATAGTAAAAAATAATGATGACATCACTGTTAATTAGGAAGGTTAATGCCAAATATTTCAGACGTAAAAAATTCAGCTATTTTGGTCACTCAATATATTGCTCGGCAACCAATTTTTGACGGTGATAAAAGTATTTTTGCTTATGAGTTGCTCTATCGAGATTCAGTTAATAATGCTTTTCCTGTAGGAACAACTGACGGGCAAGCCACTGGGCGACTTTTTTTAATGCGCTAATGCTGGTTGGCATAGAAAAGCTAACGCTCAATCAAACTGCGTTTATTAATTTATCGAGCGAGGGGCTTTTAGAGGATTTGCCTAAATTATTACAGCCTGAGAATACTGTAATTGAAATTGTTGAGCGCACTGAAAACATCGAACTCGTTGTTGAACGAGTAACCGAGTTAAAAAAAGAAGGGTATGTATTTGCGTTAGATGATTATGACTCACACGAAAAATGGCAACCATTACTCAGTTTGGTTGATTATATTAAGCTTGAAGTTGAAGAACCCGTAATAAAAACGAGCATGTTGCTGAAAAAACTCAAACGCAGTTTTCCCAATATAAAAATAGTGGTAGAGCGAATTGAAACCTATGACGAATTTAGGCAGCTTAAAGAGGCTGGATGCGATTATTTTCAAGGATTCTTTTTCGCACATCCAGAAATGCTAAGTTACAACAGTATCGAACCTCTAAAAATGGCTGTTTTAGACTTACTGCGTTGCACATCCCGCACAGACTTAGACTTTAATGAAATTAATCAACGCATTTCTAAAGATGTTGGTTTGACTGCACGCGTTCTAAAATTAGTAAATGCTCGCTCAGCTAATAAGAATTTAGTGATAACGTCTATTCCTCAAGCGGTTGTGTATTTAGGGGAAGATTCTATTAGAAAGTTTGTACGGGTTTTAGCGTTGAGCGAACTTGGCTCAGACAAGCCCAGTGAACTTACTCGTTTAGGCTTATGTCGAGCGCAGTTCATGCAAGTAATTTTAGAGCCTGGCGGAAAAGTCATTGCAGAACAAGGTTATTTAGTTGGCTTAATGTCGGTGCTTGATGCGATTTTAGATATGGAGCTGGAAGCCATTGCTAAAGAGTTTAGTTTAGGGGCTGAGTTATCTGGTGCACTATTAAGTTTTGAGGGCATGATGGGTAATTCATTACATTTAATAAAAGCGGTAGAAGAAGATAATTGGCAATTGGCTAAAAAGTTGTTAGAAACTATTCGACCGGCATCAAATATAGAGCTGGTTTATACAGCCATGTTGGATGCGCGCCAATATGCGGATGAACTATTAGCCACCATTATTGATCAAGACTAACGCAAAACGTTTGGGTATGATTGGCATATATTGATTTTACTTAGTATTACACTATGCGTTTACTTTTACCTATTACCACTATTTTAATTGCCTTAGCTTTATTAATTCCCGGGGTGACTCAGCCGGTGCTGAGTATGGAAGGTAAAATTGATAAGTCTAAACTTGCTGAGGCGGGCATTGAAATGTTGGCAGATGAAGGAAATCAAAACACCCGTAATATGCTAATGATGATCTCGAGTATGTTGGGGTTAGATAAACTTGAAGGCGAGGTCAGCGCTTATCAAAAAACGCGCAGTATTTGGGGCACCGTTAACGAACTGGCCGATAACAAAAACTACTTAGTGGCGATACTAGTGGCGTTTTTTTCAATGGTGATCCCAACAATTAAGCTGCTGCTTCAATTGTTGTATTGTGTATTGAAGGAGACTTCGTTTAAGCACAAGCTTGGTAAGGTGATTATCGGTTTAAGTAAATGGAGTATGGTGGATGTGTTTGTTATTGCATTAATAGTGGCTTATATGGCAGGTAATGCAAACACTAACTCAGAAGATTTACTTACTATGCATGCTGAGTTTGGTACTGGTTTTTGGTATTTTACCGGCTATTGTTTATTCGCCATTGCGGCTAGTAGCTTTATAAAGCCAGTGGTAAAAACCAGTTAATTATTGAGTTTTAAACGCAGTTACCATAAACTTTGAACGTCTATTTATTTTTAGGTTAATTCATTGCAACGTCTTTACTGTATTTTACTCACGCTAACTTTGTTACTCACTTTTGTGGGTCAAGCCGTTGCGTCTGTATCTATGGTATGTGATATGCCGCATACGAACATGGCAACCCATGCATCTATGCAGCATAGTGAGATGGCAATGAGCGACGACGCTGATACAACAACTATGTCTATGGATTGCTGTAGTGAGCAAAGCACGTTAATCCAAGATTGCAGTTGCCCAATGAGTGCTTGTAGTTCGCATTCAGCCTTGCATGTAAACTCACTATTTATAGCCTCCAAACTACCCTCTGAAAAAGTGCAACATGCTGTAGTACAGCATCAAGCTAACTTTGCACGTTCTCTTTATCGACCTCCTATGCCTGCATAATCGCAGGGTAGGTGTATTTAAAATCTAGTTAGTTAGCTTTTTGTCATCTATCTGCTTATAAATTTAATCGTTTTCATTCGTTATTTTTAAATTTAAGTGGAGCAAGTGATGAATCACTTCGCAGTATTAAAAGCCGTGTGTATAAGTAGCTTGTTGAGTATTAGTGTCTCTGTACACAGTGCTGAACTAGGTTTAAATGAGGCAATTAACTATGCCTTAAACCATGAGCCTTGGCTTAAAGCTAGCAAGCAAAAACAATCATCAATTGAAGCAAAAAGTATTGCCGCAGGAACCTTACCTGATCCAGTGCTTACATTAGGGTTAATGAACCTTCCAACTAATGGTTTTGCTTTTGATCAAGAAAATATGACCCAATTTAAAGTGGGAATTAGCCAATCACTGAGTCGAGGCGATAGTCTAGTACTACAACAAAAGGCGCTTTCTCAGTCAGCTGCAGCAGAGCCTTGGCTACGCAAAGATAGACTCGCGCAAGTCAAAACCATAGTTACTGAGTCATGGCTTAATGCTTATAGAGCGCAGCGAAGTATTGCACTGATTGAGCAAGATAAAGCTTTGTTTACTCAGCTCATTGATATTACAGAATCAAGTTATGTAAGCTCGGTGGGCAAAACACGCCAACAAGATATTATTCGAGCGCAATTAGAGTTAACCCGCCTTGAAGATAAATTAATGCAATTGGAGCAGCAGCTACAAGGTGCTAAAAAGCGGCTAACACAATGGTTGCCTATCGCTATGCTTAGCCAGCCTGTCAGTAATGACTTTTCAGAGCTTACAGCATTAAAAAACTACACTGAATTAGAGTATCAACAACTAATGGCCATGCTATTAAAGCACCCTGCGATTATGGCAATGGATAATGCAATAGTGGCAAAGCAAACTCAAATAAGTGTGGCTGAGCAAGGCTATAAACCTCAAATTGGCGTTAACATGGGGTACGGTTACCGCGATGATATGCCAATGGGTGGCTCGCGAGCAGACCTTTTCTCTGTGGGTATAAGTATTGATTTACCCCTGTTTACCGATAATCGACAAGACCAACTGGTAAATGCTGCCATTGCTGATAGCGAAGAGGCTAAAACACAAAAATTAATTGCCCTTAAAAAGCTACAAGGAATGTATTTTAAGGAAGTTAGCCAGTTAGCAAGGCTTCATCAGCGCGCCGAGCTTTATCAAACCAAGCTGCTACCGCAAATGGCTGAACAAGCTCAAGCGACCCTGAATGCCTATACCCGCGATGATGGTAACTTCTCAGATGTAATGCAAGCGCGTATTAGTGAATTAAATGCCAAGATAGACGCACTAAACATTCATGTTGATCAAAAGATTATTATTGCAAGGTTAAATTATTACGCCAGTGCTGATGATCCCAGCTTAAAAAAACACCACAGCAGGAGCCGAGCTATGAATACTAATTTAAAATTATCACTGGTAGCTATATGCAGTGCGGCATTAACTGCGGGGGTTTTATTAAGCTTACCTAGTGAGCACTCTATGCCAACTGACAGTAAAGCCAGTAGCAAAAAAGAGCCGCTTTATTGGGTGGCGCCTATGGATAGTAATTATCGCCGTGACGAACCTGGTTTATCTCCCATGGGCATGGATTTAGTGCCTGTTTACGAAGAGTCAGACAGTGGGGCCAATGAAGGGCCAGGCAGTATTAAAATTTCACCCACAGTGATTAATAATTTAGGTGTGCGCACCGCGCCTGTTGCGTTTGCTGCACTTAAAAATGAAGTTAACACCGTAGGTTATGTGCAATACAACCAAGACCAGCTAATTCATATTCATCCTCGAGTAGAGGGGTGGGTCGAAACCTTATACGTTAAAGCCGCGGGCGATCAGGTTAAACAAGATGAGCCACTTTATACCTTATATTCACCACAGCTAGTGAATGCACAAGAAGAATTTGTGTTAGCGTTAAAGCGCAATAATCCGGTGCTAATTCGTGCCGCTAAAGCCCGTTTAAAATCACTCAATGTGTCTGATGGCTTTATTTCACGCCTGCAAAAAGGCCAGCAAGTACTGCAAAACATAACGTTTTATGCTCGCCAAGGTGGTGTTGTTGATGAGCTTAATATTCGTGAAGGATTTTATGTTAAACCTGATACCTCAATGATGAGTATTGCTCAGCTTGATGAAGTATGGGTTGAGGCAGAGGTATTTGAGCGCCAAGCAGAACTTATTCGTGTTGGTTTGCCTGTAACCATGACACTCGATTATTTAAGTGGCCAACGTTGGCAAGGGCAAGTGGATTATATTTACCCTACCTTAGATGCTAAAAATCGTACTTTAAGAGTACGTTTGCGCTTTGATAATCAAGGCCATCAGTTAAAGCCTAATATGTTTGCTCAAGTCAGTATTCATAGTCAAGTAGCTGAAAAACAGTTAATTGTACCTAAAGAGGCGGTTATTCGCACTGGTAGCCAAAACCGTGTTGTAGTTGCGCTTGGGGAAGGTCGTTTTAAATCGGTTGAGGTAACTTTAGGGCGAAGTGATGCGGCTAATACCGAAATTTTATCTGGTGTTATGGCAGACGATGAAGTGGTTACTTCAGCACAGTTTTTAATTGATTCAGAGTCGAGTAAAAATTCTGACTTTAAGCGTATGCAAGCAGTCTCGCATAACAGTATGCAAATGAGTAATGCCAACCCAAGCACGGCAACTGTGAATGGAGTGATTAATAGTATTGATACTAACAATCGAGTTGTGAATATCAGTCGTGAGGCAATTGAAAAGTGGGGCCGAGGACCTGCAACAATGGACTTTATGCTAGCAAAAAATGTAATGATTGAGATGCTCAAGCCTAATGATGAAGTTACTTTTACCTTTAGCATTGAGCAAGGTGAATTTGTGATTCACACAATAATGCCTGTGCATACTACGCACAGTCAGCATCATTAGGAGTGGTTATGATTACTGCAATTATTCGCTGGTCTGTTGTTAACCGTTTTTTTGTTTTGTTACTGACCGCAATACTGATTGGTGGCGGCTTGTATTCTGTAAAAAATACGCCTGTAGATGCCTTACCCGATTTATCAGATGTACAGGTTATCGTTAAAACCTCTTATCCAGGGCAAGCACCGCAAGTGGTACAGGATCAGGTTACATTCCCGATTACCACGGCAATGTTATCGGTACCTGGGGCGCAAACAGTACGTGGCTTTTCGTTTTTTGGCGACTCTTACGTATACGTTATTTTTGACGAAGACACCGATTTATACTGGGCACGAAGTCGTGTTCAGGAATATCTAAGTCAAGTATCGGCACGTTTGCCTAGTACGGCAATTGCAGAGCTTGGCCCAGATGCAACCGGCGTTGGCTGGGTGTATTTATATGCACTCACTGATACCACCGGTAAGCATGACCTAAGCCAATTACGTAGTTTACAAGATTGGTTTTTAAAATTTGAACTACAAACTGTACCTGGTGTATCCGAAGTGGCATCGGTAGGCGGCATGGTTAAACAATACCAAGTAAATGTTCAGCCCGATAAGCTTCGTGCTTATGGTATTCCGCTAAGCCTTATTCAAACTGCCATTAAGCAAGGCAATCAAGAGATGGGTGCATCGGTAGTTGAGATGGCAGAAGCTGAATACATGGTAACCAGTACTGGCTACGTAAAAAGTGTTGCTGATTTAGAAGCCATTCCTTTAGGTATAAACGCTAACGGTACTGCACTACAGTTACGTGATGTTGCTAATGTGCGTTTAGGTCCGCAAATGCGCCGCGGTGTTGCCGAGCTTAACGGCGAAGGCGAGGTGGCAGGTGGCGTAGTGGTTATGCGCTTTGGTGAAAACGCGCAAAAAACCATAGAGCTCGTTAAAGCTAAATTAGAGTCACTTAAAAAAGGGCTACCAGAGGGGGTTGAAATTGTACCTGTGTACGATCGCTCTAATTTAATAAAAGACGCAGTTGATAACCTCACTTCTAAATTGATGGAAGAGCTTATTGTAGTGGCTTTAGTGTGTGTGGTGTTTTTATTTCATATACGCTCATCGCTGGTGGCTATTATTACCTTACCGTTAGGCATACTCACCGCTTTTATTATTATGTACTGGCAGGGTATTAACGCCAATATCATGTCATTAGGCGGGATTGCTATAGCGATTGGTGCAATGACCGATGGTGCGATTGTGATGATTGAAAATATGCACAAGCACATGGAGAAAAAGCCACTAACAGATGAAAACCGTTGGCAAGTGGTGATTGATTCTGCCAGTGAAGTTGGGCCTGCGTTATTTTTTAGCTTATTAATCATTACAGTGAGTTTTATGCCGGTATTTATTTTAGAAGCTCAGGAAGGACGAATGTTTGCGCCATTAGCGTATACAAAAACCTATGCAATGGCAGCTTCTGCTGGATTAGCAATTACCTTAGTACCCGTACTAATGGGTTATTTCATTCGTGGTAAGGTGATATCTGAAAATGAAAACCCAGTTAACCGTTTACTGGTAAATAGTTATAAGCCGCTGTTAAATCTAGTATTAAAATTTCCGAAAAGTACCTTGCTGATTGCGCTAGTTATCACTTTAATGGGCTTTTATCCGATAAATAAAATAGGCAGTGAATTTATTCCACCTCTTGATGAGGGGGATCTAATGTATATGCCGACTACTTATCCAGGAATTTCAATAGGTAAGGCGCGCGAGCTATTGCAGCAAACCGATAAATTGATTGCCACTGTGCCCGAGGTGAAAACCGTATTTGGTAAAATTGGACGAGCGGAAACGGCAACCGATCCGGCACCACTGACCATGATTGAAACCTTTATACAGTTTAAGCCCAAAGATCAGTGGCGCGAAGGCATGACCACTGAAAAGCTCAAACAAGAGCTGGATACTTTAGTTAAGTTTCCTGGGTTAACTAACGCTTGGGTAATGCCAATTAAAACGCGGATAGATATGCTGGCTACAGGGATTAAAACCCCTGTGGGTATAAAAGTCGCGGGCCCTAATTTGAATGAAATTCAAAAAATAGGTCAACAAATAGAGGTATTACTTAAAGATCTTCCCGGTACGGCGTCTGTTTACTCAGAGCGTGTAGCGGGTGGGCGTTATATTAAGGTAGATATTAACCGTGAAAAAGCAGCGCGCTACAGTTTAAATATTGCTGATGTGCAACAAGTAGTCGCAACTGCTATTGGTGGCATGAACGTGACTGAAACAGTTGAGGGTCAAGAGCGCTACCCAGTAAATATTCGTTATCCGCAAGCGTACCGTGATTCCCCTGAAGAACTGATGCTTTTACCTATTGTTACTCCAACGGGTCAACGTATCGCACTTGCTGATGTGGCGGATGTATTTATTAGTGATGGCCCTCCTGGGATAAAAAGTGAAAATGCCCGTTTAAATGGTTGGAGCTTTATTGATATTAAAGATACAGATATTGGTAGCTACGTAGCAAACGCTCAGCAGTTACTAAACGAGCAGCTAATTTTACCTGCTGGATACTCTATAACTTGGGCAGGGCAATACGAATATATGGAGCGTGCCAAAGCCAAACTGAGTTATGTATTGCCGCTTACCTTAGCCATTATTGTGGTACTGCTTTACCTTAACTTTAGAAGTTTCACTGAAGTATTTATTATTATGGCAACTTTACCACTGGCGATGATAGGAGGTATCTGGCTAATGTACTTAGAAGGCTTTAACTTCTCTGTTGCTGTGGGGGTCGGCTTTATTGCCCTTGCTGGGGTGGCCGTAGAAATAGGCGTTATAATGTTGGTGTATTTAAACCAAGCCTATAAAGCGCAGGTAGAGGCTGCTTCTAAAATTGGTAAAAGCTTGAGTATAGAGCAGCTTAAACAGGCGATACTAGAAGGTGCGGGTCTACGAGTACGTCCGGTAATGATGACAGTGGCAACCATAGTTATTGGCTTATTACCGGTGCTTTATGGTACAGGCACGGGCAGTGAAGTAATGAGCCGTATAGCGGCACCTATGGTCGGCGGTATGTTTAGCGCCATTGTTTTAACATTGCTGGTATTGCCTGCTGTGTATTTATTGTGGCGAAAGCGCAACCTATAATATTTACACTGATTATGTAACTTGTACTGAAAATATCAGTACAAGTTAGGCAATCTTTTCCTTAGGTACTGATTTTGTTGAATTTATTATTGGCATGATTCACGCTTCTATTTAATTAATAGTTTTAAAAAGTAAGGAACGCACATGCAAGTTAAAACAATTCAAGAAGTGTTCGATTGGACCGTTCAGTTTCATACACAAATGGCGGCTAATTTTTTTAGCGTAAGGGATTTACTTGGAGAGCATAACAAACAGTTAATTGATTATTGTGTTGAGTATGAAAAAAAACTTGCTGAGGATTTAATCGGGTTTAAAGCAATCACTGAAATAAATACTTTAGATACATATTGTTATGAATATTTTTCAGAGCACTCAGAAATCATTAGCTTTACTGATTTAGATCGCAGTAATGAGCTAGATGAATTAGCGGTTCAAGAGTATTTATCTCAGCAGCATCAAAAAGTATTAAATGCATATAGTTATCTGGCAGATAAAGCGCAGTCACCAGAGGCTCAAGAAAAACTAGGGGAGATCTTACAGCTCGAAGAGCAAGGTCTGAAGCAGATGATGCAAAGTATTAATCGTCATGTAGACATGTAGCACTGGGTGTGTCCCGTCCTGAAATAGGTTGACGGTTTTAATGAAAGACTTGGTGCGAAAGCGCCAGGTCTTTTTTATGCACTTGATTTGGTGTTTTCATATTCAAACTTAAGTGCGGTCGCATTTCATTGTATATAAATATCGATTCTTCAACGAGCTCTTTTAACTCTGCCATATTACGACATTTATACAGTAGAAACTCTTGTTTTAATATCCCGTTAATACGCTCAGCTAATGCGTTTTGATAACAGTCATATCCATCGGTCATAGATGGCCTAATTCCCTCCTTTAATAGCATACCTTGATATACTTCAGAGCAATATTGTAAACCTCTATCTGAATGATGAATAGCATCACGTTTATACACCCGCTGCTTAATCGTCATCTCTAACGCTTTGACTACATCAGTTGCCTTCATTTCATCACTGAGCTCATAACCCATTATTTTTCGACTATAAGCATCAGTGACTAACGACAGGTAATGCACGCCTTGCGATGACTTTACGTATGTAATATCACTAACGAAGACTTCCTCGGCCGCAGTAGGTTTGTATTCTTTTAGTAAATTGGGATGCTTGTGCATCCAATGATTACTATTTGTTGTTTTAGTGTAATTTTTCTTTGGTTTTACAAGCAAGTCATGCTCTCTCAAATAGTCAAAAAAACAATCTCGGCCTAGTTTAATGTCACGCTCTTGCAGCTCTGGCTTTATCATCAGATAAAGTTTCTTCCCACCAATACGAGGCATGAATTGCCGCCAATACATCACTAACTCTTTGACTGGCTTCAACGCTTTATTCCGAGAATCTATTCTGCGCATAGCTTGATAGTAACCTTGTCGCGTTATGCCATATGCACGGCATAAAGGAGTAAGCTTTACTTGCTGGTTTTCTTTTGCGCGCGTGATAGCTCGGATATGTACTTTTTTCGCAAACCCGCTCCATATTCTTCATCCATAATATTAATCATTTCATCTTTGATTAAATCCTTTAGGCGTAACTCCTCTACCTCGCGCTCTAAACGTTTAATTTTTTGTGCTGGGGTTTCTTTTGATTTAGGCATGTTGGCTATATAAGTTGGTTTAGACCAATCTAATTTACCATGTTTTCGCAGCCATACCAGAACGGTGCTACGACCTTGAATACCGTAATGACTTTGCGCCTGTTTATATGTGAAGTCGCCTTTTTCTACTTGCTCAACAATGGATAATTTAAAGCCTAATGTATAATCTCGTTGAGTACGCTTAACGTCTTTAGTTTTAGTGGTTTTCATAAAATAAGTCCTAAATGTGTAAACACATTTCAGGACAAGACAGTGTTATGCATAAAAAAGGCGCTATAATTAGCGCCTTTTTCGTGTTCATGATAATAAAGCTGATTTAACTTTGCTCTACATCAACCACTAAGTCACTCGTAATTGACTCAAGTGCATTAATAACTTCTTCTTTATTCAATCCGTTAGGCAGGCTCACGGTGGCAACAGCACTAAATATAGGCACTCCCCAGTTTGGCGCACTTTGCTGCCTAGAGTTTAAGTTTGTAATATTCGCGCCTTTATGGCGAATAACACTTGCTAGCTCTTGCACTATACCAGGGCGATCGTTACCGGTGATCACAAAATTAAGCTGCTCAAGCTCTACTGGCTCAATTTCAGTGTTGCCCTTTTCAATGCGAACATCTAACTTAGGAAGCCCATTGAGCGCATTTTGAAATGTCTGTAAATGTTCTTCAGCCACTTCAACCTGTATAATGCCTGCAAAGTGACCGAGTAAGTGACTCAAGTTACTGCTTAACCAATTGCCGTGGTTTTCCAATATAACCGATGAAATACTTTCTACTAAACCGGGGCGATCTTCCCCTAAAATAGTTATTACCAACTGCTTCATAATAGTTCTCTTTTTAAGCCCAAATGAAAAAATAAATGCATAGGCATTAAGTGATGCGATCTAATGTATTTGATTCTAAATGTATGTAAAAGCTAACCACAAAAGGATTGTTACATCTTAGGAGGTTACTTTATTATTGTTATATTAGATGCCCATTGAGTATTGTCTTGGATAAATAGTTTGTCCAATTAATAATTGATTTAGTTCATTAATAACGCAAAAATAAATATCACCACTAAAGTAAATAATTCTTTAGTATTATTTTAAGTTGTAATTTTGCCTAAAACCTGCTCATAAAGCTGTAAATTTAATCTGCAAAGATGAACAGACTCTATATAAGTAAAGAATTATTACGACTGTAACATTACTGTCACTTTGATGAAATATAATGCGCCCAACGTTAAGATATAAGGGTGTTTTGATGACTTCAAATCCGAATAAACCGACTTTTAATACGGATCGAAGCCGTCTATTTAAAGACCGGTTTGCTAAGTTTGGCATAACCGCAGGCGGTATAATGGTATTAATAGCGCTGCTATTGATCTTCTTTTACCTTCTTTATGTAGTGCAGCCCATTTTCGAGTCAGCCAAAGTTGAAAAGCGCGCTAGCTTTAATGTTGCTAATGCTGAGCAAATAGTAGGGCTTGGTGTCGAGGAGCAAACTGAGGTTGCATATTTACTTGATGATCAAGGTCAAGTTAACTTCTACAGTGTTGATAAAGCACAGTTTGGTAAAAAACTAAAAACACTTAATGCCACTTTATCCGCGCGGGTAACCAGTTTTGCAAACAGTGCTCCTTTTCAAGGGCATTATGCGTATGGCCTAGAAAATGGCACCGTAACTATTGTCGCACCTAAGTTTTTAGTCACCTTCCCTAATAATGAACGTAAATTAACTCCGCGTTTAGGTTATCCACTAGGAGAAATGGCACTCGAAGTTGATGAGCAAGGTGCAGCTATTAAGCGTTTTGCCTTTAGCCATTATGAAGACAAAACAGCCGTGGCGGCACTTACTGCCGATAAACGAGTGGTATTTAGTAGCTTTGTTGCCGAAGAAAATATGTTTACTGGTGAAGTTGAATGGCAAGTGGAACGCACTGAACTTAACGTTGATGGTCGCGTAGATGAGTTATTAATGTCGCCAGATACCACCCGCACCTTTGTTCGTTCTGCTAATCAAATTTACGTATTCGATACCCGCTACCCAAGCGAAGTTGAGCAAATTCAATTATTATCTGCCAATGAAGAAAACGCGAATATAGTGTCATCGCAATTATTGGCGGGTGCAAACTCACTGATGTTGGCCAACGATAACGGTGAAATATCCCAGTGGTTTGAAATCAATACAGATGCAGGGCGTGAATTTCAAAAAATCCGTTCGTTTGAAACGACTAAGCAAAGCAAGCTGAATATTTTTACTGAGTTTTACCGTCGCACCTTTTTTACAACAGGTCAAAATGGTGAATTAGGACTTTATTACACAACCAGTGAAGCAAAGCTATGGCAAGGTAAAGTCAGTGATGGTGCAATTGAGCAGTTTGCCATTGCTCCGCGTTCAAATGCGGCGCTAATTTTAGCTGATAATAAGCTAACGGTTTTAGAAATTCATAACGAGCACCCAGAAGTAACGTGGTCAGCGCTTTGGCAAGAAGTATGGTACGAAGGCTATCCAGAGCCGGGTTATATTTGGCAATCGACTTCTGCCAGTGATGATTTTGAATCGAAGTTTTCACTAGTGCCAATTTCATTTGGTACTTTAAAGGCTGCTATGTATGCAATGTTATTTGCTGTACCTATTGCTATTTCAGCCGCTATTTATACCGCTTATTTTATGTCGAGCGAATTGCGTCGTGTGGTTAAGCCAACGGTAGAAATAATGGAAGCTCTGCCAACGGTAATACTCGGCTTTTTAGCAGGCTTGTGGTTAGCGCCTTTAATTGAAGAGCACTTGCCGGCTATTGTTGGTTTACTGGTGTTACTGCCATTGGGTATTTTAGCAACCGCTTTAGGCTGGAATAAATTACCAGCGGTTATTCGCCATAAAATCCCTGAAGGCTCACATTCAATTTTATTAATACCAGTGGTATTACTTATTGGTTGGTTGTCGTTTGCGATGAGTGAAAGTATTGAATTATGGATGTTTGATGGCAATGTGCGTCAATACCTAACCAATGAATTAGGCATGACTTTCGATCAGCGTAATTCATTAGTAGTAGGTATCGCAATGGGCTTTGCGGTTATTCCCACTATTTTCTCAATTGCCGAAGATGCGGTATTTAGTGTGCCTAAACATTTATCAAATGGCTCGCTAGCATTAGGTGCTACGCAGTGGCAAACCCTCATTCGCGTGGTGTTATTAACTGCTAGCCCAGGTATTTTTTCTGCGGTAATGATGGGATTAGGCCGTGCCGTAGGCGAGACTATGATTGTACTAATGGCTACCGGTAATACCCCAATTATGGATTGGAGTATTTTCCAAGGCATGCGTACCTTAGCCGCTAATATCGCCGTCGAAATGCCAGAGTCGGAAGTAGGGAGTTCGCATTACCGAATTCTATTCTTAGCCGCCTTTGTATTATTCATATTCACCTTTATTTTCAACACCGTTGCTGAGTTTGTTCGTCAGCAGTTGCGTGAAAAATACAGCTCAATGTAAGTGGAGAAACACGACATGGTAAAGCAGTGGTTTAGGTCTGGTTCTCCTTGGATTTGGATGACCGGTGGTGCTGTCAGCATCAGTTTAATTTCAGTAATTGGTTTACTCGCCATGATTGCATGGAAGGGATTGAGCTTTTTTTGGCCATCTCAAGTTATGCAGTATGAGCTTGAAGGCTCAATTGCGAAGCAAACCGTTATTGGTGAAATTTATGACCGTGAATTAGTACCTAAGTCGCGCTTAGCGGCAACGGGTATTGATGTTTCTAAATTTGAAAAAGACGAGGTTGAGCGTTTACTGATTAAAACAGGTAACCGTGAGTATGTTGATTTAGATTTTCGCTGGATACTCGAAACCGATATTAAACAAAGTTCAGCGCCCAAAGCGCTCGCGGTGTTTGAGCGTAGTAAAAACGGTAACTTTTATGGGTATGTAGAGAGCGTCATTAAAGATGGCGAAACGGTAACAGCTGATAAAGTTGAAACTTTACATGATCTTGTAGAGCGTGCAGTTGACTTAAACGACGAAGCGCTTGATTTACAAAATGGCGACATAGGTCATATAAACTATGAGCTTGAGCGTTTACGTTTACAAGAAAAAGCCTACTTACTTGATAACGAGCTAACCGACGAGCGTGTTGCTGAGCTTGCTCAAGCGCGTGCTGATTTACGTTCGCAATATGGCGAATTAGAAAAAGAGTTATTCGCACTGCGTAAACAGGCTAAACGTGACCAAGTAACCGTAAAGGATATGCGTGGTGAGATTGTAACCATCCCGCTCTATCAAGTGTTGGATGTATGGTTTCCAAACGATATGGGCTTTTTTGCTAAACTAGGCCATTACTTTGCACAGTTAGGTAAGTTTGTTTCAGATGACCCACGTGAGGCCAATACCGAAGGCGGCGTATTCCCTGCTATTTTTGGTACGGTATTTATGGTGATGTTAATGGCTGTGATTGTAACGCCATTTGGCGTGGTTGCAGCTATTTACCTACATGAATATGCAGCTAAAAACGCAATTACTAAAATGATCCGTATTGCGGTTATTAATTTGGCGGGTGTTCCGTCTATTGTATACGGTGTATTTGGTTTAGGTTTCTTTGTTTATATGGTTGGTGGTAGTGTTGACCAATTATTTTATCCTGAGTCATCACCTACCCCTGTATTTGGTACACCAGGTGTTTTATGGTCAGCACTCACCTTGGCAATATTAACGCTGCCTGTGGTAATAGTGTCAACTGAAGAAGGTTTATCTCGTATTCCTAGTACAGTGCGCGATGGTTCATTAGCACTAGGTGCGACTAAGGTAGAAACGTTATGGCGAATCATTATTCCTATGGCCAGCCCTGCTATTATGACGGGGTTAATTTTAGCCGTTGCTCGTGCAGCGGGTGAAGTTGCACCGCTTATGCTGGTGGGTGTGGTAAAAATGGCGCCAACGCTGCCGCTTGATGGTAACTTCCCATATATACATTTAGATAGAAAGTTCATGCACTTAGGTTTTCATATTTACGATGTTGGCTTTCAAAGCCCGAACGTTGAAGCGGCGCGTCCGCTGGTATATGCAACGGCCTTTTTGTTAGTGTCGGTTATTATCACCCTTAACATCACAGCCATTGGTATACGTAACCATTTACGTGAAAAATTCAGATCGCTTGAGCATTAATTTAGTATAGGTAACAAACATGATTACAGTCGCTCCAAAAGTAAACCAAGCAAAGCCAAGCTTGAAGTTAGATTTAAATAATTTAACAGACGAACAAAAAGCGCTAGAAATTAAAGATCTCGACCTTTACTACGGTGATAAACAAGCACTGAGTAAAGTAAATATGAATATCCCTAAAGGCCAAGTAACGGCATTTATCGGCCCGTCAGGTTGTGGTAAATCAACCTTATTACGTTGTATTAACCGCATGAACGACTTGGTTGATATTTGTCGTATTGAAGGCGAAATCATGCTGCATGGGCAAAATATTTACGATAAAAGCGTTGATGTTGCAGCCCTTCGTCGTAATGTTGGCATGGTGTTTCAGCGTCCAAACCCATTTCCAAAATCAATTTATGAGAATGTGGTTTACGGTCTTCGTCTGCAAGGCATTAAAGAAAAGCGTAAACTAGATGAAGTGGTAGAGCAATCGCTTCGTGGTGCGGCTCTTTGGGATGAGGTAAAAGATAGACTTCACGATAGCGCATTTGGTTTATCGGGTGGTCAGCAGCAACGTTTAGTGATAGCCCGCTCAATTGCGATTGAGCCTGAGGTATTATTACTTGATGAACCAACATCAGCACTCGATCCGATTTCAACCTTAGTAATCGAAGAACTAATTAATGATTTAAAGAATAAGTTTACCGTGGTTATTGTTACTCACAACATGCAACAAGCGGCTCGTGTTTCTGATCAAACAGCGTTTATGTATATGGGTGAGCTGATTGAGTATTCAGATACTAATACTTTATTTACGACGCCTACGAAGAAAAAAACGGAAGATTATATTACTGGTCGTTACGGCTAGTCGGGTTAAAACGCGAAAGCAATGAATTATTAAAGAAGGTCATTATGGAACACAACATTAATAAACATATTTCTGGTCGTTTTAATCAAGAGCTAGAAGATGTTCGTAACCATGTACTAAGTATGGGTGGATTAGTTGAGCAACAACTTAATAGTGCGCTTGATGCAGTAAGCCAAAACGATGCGCTATTAGCACAAAAAGTACGTGAAAACGACTATAAAGTTAATGCAATGGAAGTCAGTATTGATGAAGATTGCACCCGTATTATTGCAAAGCGCCAACCAGCAGCCAGTGATTTGCGTTTAGTAATTGCAATAGCAAAAACCATTGCTGATTTAGAAAGAATTGGTGATGAAGCTAAGCGAATTGCTAAAGTTGCACTAGACTCATTTACTAAGGATCAACAAGATTTATTGGTAAACATTGAAAATATGGGTCGCCAAGTATCTAAAATGTTGCATGACGTTTTAGACGCATTTGCGCGTATGGATGTGCAACGTGCATTTGAAGTGCATAAAGAGGATGCTAAAGTAGATAGAGAATATGAAGCTATCACCCGTCAAATAATGACTTACATGATGGAAGATCCGCGCTCAATTCCAAAAATTATGGATTTAGTATGGTCTGTTCGATCATTAGAGCGTATCGGCGATCGTTGTCAAAACATCGCTGAATATGTCATTTATTTTGTAAACGGCAAAGATATTCGTCATACATCTCAAGAAGATATTGAAAAATCACTGTAGTGAGACGAATAACCAAAAAATATCAAAGGCAGTAATACACTGCCTTTTTTATTTTTTGTAAATAATTGAATGAGAAAAAGCGTTCACAATCTAGCTTAATGCTGTAAAATTCAGGCTGAACAGCATATTGAATTGATTAAAGGGTCAGTTATGCCAACAAATTTTTTAGGTGTTTTTGCTAAATCCCCTATAAAACCAATAGAAGAACACATCAGGAAGGCTCATCAAGCTAGCGAAAGTTTGATACCTTTTTTTAATCATGTTTTTAAAGAAGAGTGGCAACAAGCAGAAGAGCTACGTTTAACCATTCGTAATTTAGAACGTGAAGCTGATGAAATGAAAAGAACTATACGTTTACAACTACCTGGCGGGCTATTTATGCCAGTAGAGCGTACAGATCTGCTCGAATTAGTAACCCAACAAGACAAAATTGCTAACAAAGCAAAAGATATTGCTGGGCGTGTAATTGGTCGTGAAATGATCATACCAAAAGAGATTCAAGAAGACTTTTTGGCATATGTCACTCGTTGTGTCGATGCAACTAAACAAGCATCTAAAGCGATCAATGAATTAGAAGAATTGTTAGAAACGGGCTTTAAAGGCAGGGAAGTAACTCTGGTTGAAAAAATGCTCGTAGAATTGGATGCCATAGAACAAGACACGGATGAAATGCAAATTAGAATACGCCGCCAGCTACGTAAAGTAGAAAGTGAGCTAAATCCAGTTGATGTGATGTTTTTATACAAAATCATTGAATGGGTCGGTGAGCTTGCAGATATTGCAGAGCGCGTAGGATCACGTCTTGAGCTGATGTTAGCTCGTTAATTTAAAATCAGTTCAAACACGAAAGATTAAGGTTACACAATGGATATCATTGCATCTTACGGCACGGTATTAATTTTAATTGCCGCAGCAGTCGGCTTTTTTATGGCTTATGGTATTGGCGCAAACGACGTTGCCAACGCGATGGGTACATCAGTAGGTTCAAAAGCACTTACTATTAAACAAGCGATTTTTATCGCGATGATTTTTGAATTCGCAGGTGCTTATTTAGCCGGTGGTGAAGTAACATCAACAATTCGTAAAGGAATTATTGATGCTGCCCCATTTGCCGACATTCCTGAACTGATGGTTCTAGGTATGATCGCTTCTTTATTTGCCGCGGGCAGTTGGTTATTAATGGCCTCATTTTTAGGCTGGCCGGTATCGACTACTCATTCAATCATTGGCGCGATCATTGGTTTTGCTCTTGTTGCTGTGGGCACAGAGGCTATTCAATGGGGTAAAGTTGCTGGTATTGTAGGTAGCTGGATTGTAACGCCGGCGATATCAGGTTTCATAGCTTACTTAATATTTATGAGTGCGCAAAAGCTGATTTTTGATACCGACGCTCCACTTAAAAATGCAAAGCGCTTTGTCCCAATATACATGGGTTTAGCTGGCTTTATTATGGCACTAGTGACCATTAAAAAAGGCTTAAAGCACATTGGTATTAATTTAGGTACCGTTGAAGGTTTTGCTATTTCTATTGGTATAGCGGTACTGGTTGCTGTTATCGGTAAAATTGCTATTTCTCGTTTAAATATCGATCCTAAAGCGGATAGAGAAATGCAGTTTAACAATGTAGAAAAAGTATTTGCCGTACTTATGGTATTAACAGCCTGTTGTATGGCATTTGCTCATGGTTCTAACGACGTTGCTAATGCAATTGGGCCTCTAGCGGCTGTTGTAAACATTGTTGAAAACAATGGTGAAATTGCTAAGAAAGCGGCTATTGCTTGGTGGATATTACCACTAGGTGGTTTTGGTATTGTTGCCGGTCTTGCTATTTTAGGCAAAAAAGTAATTAAAACCATTGGTGAAGGTATTACTCATTTAACACCAAGCCGTGGTTTTGCTGCTGAATTAGCCGCTGCCTCTACCGTTGTTATAGCATCGGGCACAGGCTTACCTATCTCAACCACACAAACCCTAGTAGGCGCTGTGTTGGGTGTAGGTATGGCACGTGGTATTGCCGCACTAAATATGGGTGTAATAAGAAATATTGTAGTTTCTTGGGTAATTACATTGCCAGTTGGTGCTGCCCTTGCTATTGTTATTTTCTACGTACTAAGAACCGCTTTTGGGGTTTAATAAAAAGTACTCAAAAGACTTTTAGCTTGAAAAGATCTCAATGCCCTTGGTGTTGGGGTCTTTTTATTTGTGGAAAGAAAAATGACCAATCTCCCTAGTATTAAACAGCTGCAGTATTTATTAGCTGTACATCAACATCAACATTTTGGCCGAGCAGCAAGTGCCTGTTTTATTGGTCAGTCAACGCTGAGTACTGCGATTCAAAACCTAGAGGAAACTTTAGGATGTCAGCTTATAGAGCGAGAAAATCGCAGCCTAATGTTTACCACTATTGGTGAAGAGGTGGTTGAGCGTTCAAGAAAAATAATCAACGATACTATTAGTTTAAAAGAGTTAACTAAAAGCTTTTTAACACCGCTCAGTGGTACATTAACGGTAGGTGTTATTCCTACTATTGCGAGCTTTATTGCAGCGCCTTTGTATCACTTTTGCCAGCAAACATTTGTAGATTTAGAGTTGGTATTAATTGAGGACACCAGCGATAAGTTGCTTGATAAGTTAGAGCATGGGCAAATTGATTTAGCATTATTAGCATTGCCCTACGAAACTGATAAATTTCATACCCAAGTCTTAGCACAAGATCATTTTAGTTTAGTGCATCATAAAGACTACACACCAGCCAAAGGCATTGAAGACTTTAATCTACTACCAGAAGCCAGTGTATTTTTGCTTGAGCGAGAGCACTGTATGACAGGGCATGCGCTCAGTGCGTGCCACTTAAATCGCTCTAGTTGCATCAACCCCTTTGAAGCAGCTAGCCTTCATACCTTATTGAGTATGGTTGAATATAAACTTGGCGTGACGTTTTTACCGCAAATGGCAATTAACGCGGGGATTTTAGAAAACAAAGACATGCTAGCTACGCCATCGCAAGGGGATGCCTATCGTGATATTGGTGTGTTGTGGCGTAAAACAACGGGACGCATTCGTGACTTTAAATTGTTTAGCCAACAATTAGAGATCTTTTTGAAAAAGCAGTGTAGTGTTGATTTTAAGTAACCTGAACTGATGTTAAGTAGTGAAAGTTAGGTTAAAAAAAGCCTATTAACCAATCGATTAATAGGCTCAATAACATAGGGAATTAAAGAGGCTGCTTGTACTGGCTGTGGTAGCTCTCTAGCGGCGGTAAAAATAGTAAGTAAACCCATACAACAACATTAAAATACGGGACTAGCCCAAGCACTGTAAAGGTTTTTACAGGGTAACCCTTGAGCTGTGCGTATTTGTAGCATTGAAGCGCAATCGCAAAGTGTATAAACAATAATAACGTGATTAGTTGCGTCATAAACATCCTCCTTATGCCCCTATGTCCACCTTTAACAGTATAGACATCTAGACGATAAGAAATAAAGATGTCATGTAAAATCAAGGTAATCACTTAATTTTCATGACATTGTGCTGCCGATAAGCAAAGTATAGGTTAGATGGGCAAATTTGAAAGTAATAAATTGCTTAAATTTGTTTATTAATGTTTATAGTGACGTGAGGGTGTCTTAATAAAAAATAGGGTTGTTTTCAATTTTTTCTAACTCAATCAGTACCTTGTCAATTGGGACGGGGCGAGCAATAAAGTACCCTTGCCCGTAGTCGATACCAATTTCTTTAAGTGCAAAAAACACTTCTGCAGTTTCTACATATTCAGCAACAGAGCGCTTATTTAGTGAACGACTGATGTCATTTATGGCCTTTACTAGCGCTAAATCAATGGAGTCATTAAGCATATCGCGTACAAAGGAACCGTCAATTTTTACGTGTTGAGCTGGTAATTGTTTAAGGTAATTAAAGGTACTAAATCCTGTGCCAAAGTCATCAATTGAAAAATGGCAGCCTAAATTATTTAGTCGCTCAATCATTTTACGAGTCGCCGCTAAATTATTAATACTGGCCGATTCGGTTATTTCAAAAATAATTTTCGCAGGAGACACTTGATACTTCTCAAGGGTCGATTCTATTAATGGCAGCAAACGTTCATCTAAAAATGATTGTGCCGATAAGTTTATTGCAATCTGAAGAAGCTCTGGATGTGCTGCAACACTCGCAATGCTGTTACGAATAACACATTGGTCCATTAAAAAGGTGTCGTTAAGCATTTCCAATGAGGGAATAAATTGATTAGGGTAAATAAGTTCGTCGTCGAGTTTTAACCTTAGTAGTACTTCAAAGTAGGCAACCTGATTAGTTTTAAAATCCCAAATGGGTTGATAATGAAGTTCTATACTGTCTTGCTGTAGTGCTTGACGTACTCCATGGCCCCACTCTAAACCCGTTTGTAATGCATTATTCTCACCATCTTGTTTTGAATAGCAATGTACTAAATTACGGCCTAAATTTTTAGCAATATATAGCGCGATATCTGACTGCTTTAAGCATTCATTTGGATCGCAGTTATCAGCGGTAATTTGGGTTAAACCAATCGAGCAACTAATTGAATAGATTTGCTCTTCAGATTTAAATTGATTGCCTTCAATGGCACTGCAAATCCCTTCTGCAATTAAATGGGCATCCAATAAATTGGTATTTTTAAGTATCACCGCAAACTCATCGCCACCGACACGGCAGATAAGATGCTCATTACTAATATTGGCAATAAATAGCTGCGCCACTTCTTTTAAAACAATGTCACCTTGTTGGTGGCCTTTGCTGTCGTTTATTATTTTAAAGTGGTCAAGGTCAATATAAATAAGCGCGTGTTCAATATTTGTATGGGTGTTTTCGCTCTGGCAAATATAGTTAAGCTGTTGGTCAAAATAATAACGATTGTGTAGCCCTGTTAAGGTGTCATGCAGGGCTAAATGGCGTAATTGCAACTCTGCTTGTTTGCGCTCATGAATGTTATCAAGTGTGGCGGTGATAGTGGCGTTGTTGCTGCTATTTTTTATTAACTGAAGCCGACATTCGACCCATACTGAGTTACCGTTTTTTTGGCTCAGTTTAACTTCTATTTTTTGTTTGTCCGCGCCACCTTGTAAAATATCATCAATGGTTGATTGTAATGACTGTTTATATTCTGTGGTACAAAACGCAGTGAGTGGTTGTTGTAAGGTCGACTTAACTCCAAAACCACTTAGAGATTCCCACGCCGGGTTTATAAAGCGAATATTTCCTTGCTGATCTAGTTCAAGTACAACCGTGTTTAAGTGCAATAAAATACGCTGATGCGCTGAAAACAGGTCGCGATATTTTACTTCACTAATACTTAACTGCTGCACTTTGTTAGCAAACTCAGCATAGCTCACCATGAAGTCTTCACGACGCGCTGCATGATCACAGACTTTATTCAAAAATGAAGGATCGTAAGGGGCGCGAATAAAGTCGGTAACGCCAGAAAGTAATAACTGCTCAGCGTAATCAGCATCGTTTTTATCAATAATAGTAACAATGGCTTGCTGAGGATTATGCTGCAAAATCTTTTCTACTAATTGATTTGAGCTCTCAGCTTGTGCTGCAGTGGCATCAAGTAGCACGATAGCAAACGGCTGTTGATTATAGGCACTGAGCGCGGCTTTTTCGTTAGTAACATGAGTAATTGCAAAGTTAAGCTTTAATTGTTCACTCATGTCGTTTGCCCTGCTGCTAAAGGGTTCTAATAACAACAGGTTTAAGCGACTGCTTTTTTCTAAATGACTCGACAACACATTTGCTAGTATTTGCGGCAATATATCTTGGCGTTCAAAAGGCAGTACTGCATCTATGCCATAGCTACGTGCGGTAGTTTCGGCGATACGCTCACAATAAATGGGCGGAATAAGTAAAATAGGCGTATTTTTCGGCGTGTTAAGTAAACCAGAGCGGATCATACGTGAAAACCGCCAGCCATCAATTTTACCTACATCTAAGCCGGTTATGATTATATTTACGCTTTGGTTCTTTAAGATTTTTAACGCATCTTGGCTGTCTGAGGCTTCAATAAACTCAAACACACTAAGCCTCTCCAGCGTGGCACGTATAGTCTGGCGCTCATCATTACTTGCATTTAATATTAGCAATTTAAGCTGTTTTGCCACTTAGGTACCACTCCGAGAAATGCAGATAATAATTCAATTAGTAAGAATAATGATATTTAGCCATAAGAACAAGCGTATTTAACCGCTATTTTAAATGTAGTTCATTGATAGCTAATTAGGGAGAATATAAGGGTTATCTTGAGCATCATTAGTAATAGTATTTAGGGAGAATATAGGGGTTATCTTGAGCTTCATTAGTAATAGCCAAATACCCAAACCACCTCAAAATGCAGAATTCAGCGCTTCACAGGGGCTTAATATCAAGGCGATACTTTGCCGTAATGGTTATCCCTTTCAAGAATGTAGCAACGATGAGAGTATGCCCCTGTGAAACGCCCACGGGTTGGCTTAAAAGCGATTTATACTGTGTTATTGATATTAATAATAGAACCACTATTATTTGCCATCAATGCCTTGCCTAAATCGCTTTTAATTCCGACGACACTCGTATTTTGAGGTGGTTTAAATATACCCAAACCACCTCAAAATGCAGAATTCAGCGCTTCACAGGGGCTTAATATCAAGGCGATACTTTGCAGTAATGGTAGTCCCTTTCAAGAAGTAGCAACGATGAGAGTATGCCCCTGTGAAACGCCCACGGGTTGGCTTAAAAGCGATTTATACTGCGTTATTGATATTAATAATAGAACCACTATTATTTGCAATCAATGCCTTGCCTAAATCGCTTTTAATTCCGACGACACTCGCATTTTGAGGTGGTTTGGGTATACACTTGGCGCGATTTTAAATGATGTGGAATTCTAACAATGCGCGTAGCTGATTTTAGCTTTGACTTACCTGATGAATTAATTGCTCGTTTTCCTAAAGCAGACAGAACCAGTAGCCGTTTATTGAGCTTAGACGGGCCGAGTGGTGCTGTTGAGCATAAAATATTTAGTGACATTCTTGAACTTGTTAACGAAAACGACTTACTGGTTTTTAACAACACCAAAGTAATACCTGCGCGTATGTTTGGTCAAAAAGAATCTGGGGGTAAGGTTGAGGTGCTGGTAGAGCGTGTATTAGACGAGCACCGGGTGCTCGCGCACATTCGCGCTAGTAAATCGCCAAAACCGGGCAATGTGCTCATTTTAGAGGGTAAAGCAAAAGCCACTATGGTGGCACGCCACGATACGTTATTTGAGCTTGAGTTTGACCGCAGTGAAAATGTGCTCGACATTTTAAATGATGTGGGCCACATGCCGCTTCCTCCTTACATTGATCGCCCAGATAACGAAGCTGATCGTGAGCGATACCAAACAGTATATGGCGAAAAGCCAGGCGCCGTAGCTGCACCAACCGCAGGCCTTCATTTTGACGATAAACTCATGACTGCGCTTAAAGACAAAGGCGTACAAATGGCGTTTGTTACCTTGCATGTTGGTGCAGGTACATTCCAGCCAGTTAGGGTAGAAAGTGTTGATGAGCACATCATGCACTCTGAATATATTGAAGTACCGCAAGATGTGGTGGATGCGGTTGCAAGTACTAAAGCCAAAGGCGGGCGTGTGATTGCAGTAGGTACAACTTCAGTACGATCACTAGAGTCAGCCGCAAAAATACATGGTGGCAAGTTAGATACTTACTTTGGCGATACCGATATTTTTATTTTTCCGGGTTATCAATTTAACGTTGTTGATGCCATGGTCACCAACTTCCATTTACCTGAATCAACCCTAATCATGCTGGTCAGTGCCTTTGCAGGGCAAGACAATATTATGGGTGCCTACAATACTGCAATTGAACAACAGTATCGCTTTTTTAGCTATGGCGATGCGATGTTTTTGACCCGTAAATAATTTACAGCGTTATCGGTTTTTATTTTACTCCTAAGCACAGTGAATTTATCACTGCTAATAGTAATAGGGTGGTAAAAAGGGTAGAATCAAGCGGTTAAATTATAGCTTGTTGGACTGTTTTTCCGACACAGAGGATATTATGAAATTTGAATTAGACTGCACCGATGGCAAAGCACGCCGCGGCCGCTTGATTTTTGACCGAGGTGTAATAGAAACGCCAGCGTTTATGCCTGTAGGCACTTACGGCACGGTTAAAGGCATGACACCTGATGAAGTAAAAGCAACGGGTGCACAAATCTGTTTAGGTAATACATTTCACTTAATGTTGCGCCCAGGTACTGAAATCATCAAACAGCACGGTGATTTACACGATTTTATGAACTGGGACTTCCCAATTCTTACTGACTCAGGCGGTTTCCAAGTATTTAGCCTTGGCGCAATGCGTAAAATCACTGAAGAAGGCGTGATGTTCCAATCGCCAGTTAATGGTGACCAAATTATGATGTCGCCAGAGAAATCAATGGAAGTACAGCGTGATCTCGGCTCAGATATCGTGATGATATTTGACGAATGTACGCCATATCCTGCCACTGAAAAAGAAGCCAAAGACTCTATGGAGCTTTCTCTGCGTTGGGCTAAGCGTTCAAAAGAAGGGCATGGCGACAACCCGTCAGCATTATTTGGTATTATTCAAGGCGGTATGTACCCTGAGCTTCGTGCACAATCACAAGCGGGCCTTGAAGAGATTGGTTTTGATGGCTATGCGCTTGGTGGTTTATCGGTTGGTGAACCTAAAAATGAAATGATCAATATTCTTGATCATTGTGCTTATAAAATGCCAGAAAACAAACCACGTTATTTAATGGGTGTAGGCAAGCCAGAAGACTTAGTTGAGTCGGTTCGTCGTGGTATTGATATGTTTGACTGTGTAATGCCAACGCGTAATGCACGTAATGGTCACTTATTTATTACAACGGGCACCATTAAAATCCGTAACGCAGTGCATAAAACAGATACGGGTCCACTTGATCCAGAGTGTGATTGCCATACCTGTAAAAATTATTCGCGCGCCTATTTGCATCATTTAGACAAATGTAACGAAATTTTGGGTGCACGACTAAACACTATCCATAACTTACGATACTATCAACGTGTTATGGAAGGTTTGCGTAATGCTATTAGCGAAGGTCAACTAGAGACATTTGTACACGATTTTTACGCTCGCCGAGGCCAAGAAGTGCCAGAGCTAGCTGATACAACAAATTAAAATTTAAAAATTGAAGAGGAAGTATTATGAGTTTATTTATTTCAAACGCGCATGCAAGCGCTGGTACACCTGCAGCAGGCGGCGGTATGGAAATGCTAATTATGTTAGCGATTTTTGGTTTGGTTTTTTACTTTTTAATTTACCGCCCGCAAGCAAAGCGCGTAAAAGAGCATAAAAGCTTAATGAGCGCGATGGCAAAAGGCGATGAAGTGCTAACCCAAGGTGGTTTAGTGGGTAAAATCGTAAAAATTGCTGAAGACAAAGACTTCATCGTGATCTCATTAAATGAGCAAGCAGAAGTAACTGTACAAAAATCAGCAGTATCTGCTGTACTGCCTAAAGGCACAATGAAGTCGCTATAAAAATAATAAGGACGACCCCGTGTTAAACAAGTTTCCAATTTGGAAGTATTTACTTGTTTTAGCTGTGTTAGCCATTGGCCTTTTATATGCTTCACCAAACCTGTATGGCCGCGATCCGGCCATACAGGTTTCTGGCGCTAAAGGCACCGATGTTGACCTCAGTGTTGTAGACAAAGTAAACGCAATCCTCAAAAAAGATAACGTAAGCGCTAAATCGACAAAGCTCGAAGATGGGCAAATTCTTGTTCGTTTTAAAAATGTTGAAGACCAACTAAAAGCGCAAGACTTACTGCGTAACTCGCTTAGCAGCGATTATATTTCAGCGATTAATATGGCTCCTGCACAACCGGCTTGGTTAAAGTCGTTGGGCGGTAATCCTATGAAGTTAGGCCTAGATTTAAGTGGTGGTGTGCATTTCACCATGGAAATCGATATGGTCACTGCGGTGGATAATCAGTTAGAGCAAATGGAGCAAGATTTCCGTAGCGACCTGCGCGAAGAAAAACTACGTTATCGTAGTGTGCGCCGTGTAGCTGGCTCTGAGCGTATGCGTGTAGAAATGCGTAACGAAGAAGATAAAGACGCTGCAGAGCGCTTTTTAGAAAGCCGTTACCCATTAAACGTTTACATTGATGATAGCAGTAACGATAACGCATTCTTTGCCACTATGAGTGAGCTAAAGCTAAAAGAAATTCGTGACTATGCTATCAAGCAGAACGAAACTATTATTCGTAACCGAATCAACCAAATTGGGGTTGCAGAGCCAAACGTACAGCGCCAAGGTGCTGAACGTATTATTGTGCAATTGCCAGGGATTCAAGATACCGCTCGCGCTAAAGAAATTTTAGGTGCTACGGCAACACTTGAGTTTCGTGAAGTTGACGAAAATGCTGACATAAGCGCTGCTGCTCAAGGTCGTATCCCACCGGGTACTGAAATGATCATGAGCCGTGATGGTTATCCTGTAGTACTAAAAAAACGCATTATTCTTGAAGGTAGCCATATTACTGGCGCGCAGTCAGGTGCAGATGAGTACCAGCGTCCACAAGTAAGCATTAAACTCGATAGTAAAGGTGGGGCAAAAATGAATGCCTTCACCAAGCGTGCTATTGGTAAACGTATGGCTACCGTGTTTATTGAATACAAGCCATCGGGTAAAAAAGATAGTGACGGTAAAGCACTTCCGCCAATTAAAGTGGAAGAAGTTATTAACGTAGCAACCATTCAAGCGCGTCTTGACCGTTCATTCCGTATTACCGGTATTGATAACCCAGCTGAAGCGCATAACTTAAGCTTACTTCTACGTGCTGGTGCATTGGTTGCGCCTATTCAAATTGTAGAAGAACGTACGGTTGGGCCAAGCCTAGGTCAAGAAAACATTGAAGCAGGTATGACTGCTGTAGCCCTTGGCTTTGCGTTTGTACTGGCCTTTATGCTTATTTACTACAAAGGTTTTGGCCTTGTTGCGAATATTGCACTGGCTGCCAACTTAGTACTTATTATTGGTGTTATGTCATTAATTCCTGGTGCAACGCTTACCTTACCGGGTATAGCTGGTATTGTACTGACAGTTGGTATGGCCGTTGATGCGAACGTACTTATATTTGAACGTATTCGTGAAGAGCTAGCCGATGGCCGCAGCCCTCAACAAGCGGTTCATTTTGGTTATGATAGCGCCTTTAGTACTATTTTTGATGCCAATATCACCACATTAATTGCGGCGATTATCTTGTTTGCTGTTGGTACCGGTCCTGTTGCTGGTTTTGCGGTAACCCTAGCAATTGGTATTTTAACCTCTATGTTTACAGCAATTATAGGTACCCGTGCGGTTATCAACCTATTTATTGGCGGTAAACGTGTTGATAAACTTTCAATTTAAGGAGCAGACATGCAAATTTTAAGATTGGGCGGTAAAACCCTTCGTTTCATGTCTCTTCGAAAAGTGGCAATGGGCTTTTCTACGCTATTAATTATAGCGTCGCTGACGTCACTTTTTGTTAAAGGCTTAAATTTCGGCTTAGATTTTACCGGCGGTACAGCGGTTGAGGTGGGTTTTTCGCAACCAGCCGATCTGAAAAAAGTACGTAATGTACTAGCTGAAAATGATTTTGCTGATGCATCGGTACAGCTTTTTGGCTCAAGCCAAGAAATACTGGTTCGCTTAGCCCCTCGTGGTGATGATGTAAAAGCAGAAGTGATTGGTAACCAAGTAATTGCAGCACTTAAACAAGCCGATGATAGCGTAGTAATGCGCCGTATTGAGTTTGTAGGCCCAAGCGTAGGTGAAGACTTAAAAGAGCAGGGTGGCCTTGCCATGTTAACTGCACTTATTTGTATCTTAATTTATGTGGCGTTTCGCTTTGAATGGCGTTTTGCTGTGGGCGCAGTTGGCGCGCTTTTACACGATGTAATCATTACGATTGGTTTATTCTCGGTGCTTGGTTTAGAGTTTGACTTAACTATTTTGGCAGCAATACTTGCCGTGATAGGTTATTCACTAAACGATACCATTGTTGTATCAGACCGTATTCGTGAAAACTTCCGCAAAGTGCGTATTGACGACACGATTGAAATTATTGATATCTCGCTTACGCAAACACTTAACCGTACCTTAGTAACCTCAATCACGACTATTTTAGTACTGATTGCGTTATTTGTATGGGGCGGTCAAACCATTCATGGCTTTGCTACTGCACTACTATTTGGTGTGTTTATTGGTACTTACTCTTCAGTTTACGTTGCCAGCTCGGTGGCTATTGCCATGGGCGTAAGTAAAGAAGATTTAATACCAGAAGTGATTGAAAAAGAAGGCGCTGATTTAGATCCAATGCCTTAATTGAGATTAAACTATTTTTAAAACAAAACCGCTCCTAGTGAAGTGACCCCATAAAGTTGGACTCATTTCTAAGCGGCTGCCAAGGCCTGATTTCGATACTGTATCGGACTCAGGCCTTTTAGTTTCAGTTTAATACGCTCATTGTTGTAATAGTGGATATATTCTTTAATGTTTTCAATAAGATCATTCACGTCTTTAAACGTTTCGTTGTGGTACATCTCGCTCTTCAATATGCCGAAGAAGTTCTCAGCAACCGCATTATCTAAACAATTTCCTTTTCTAGACATACTTTGTTGCAATCCTTTTTCCTTAAGGTGATTTTGATATTGTTTGTTTTGATATTGCCACCCTTGATCTGAGTGTACAACTGGCTTTTCATTTGGCTTCAACCTAGCAGTTGCTGTTTTAAGCATGTCAGTTACCAAAGGGAGTGCAACGGATTTTCTGACTTCGTAACTGATTACCTCTTGGTTGAATAGGTCAATCATAGGCGATAGATATACCTTCTCATTATCCACTTTAAACTCCGTCACATCCGTCACCCATTTTTGATTTGGCTTCTGCGCAGTAAACTCGCGGTTAAGCGTATTTTCTGCGATTTTACCCACTTCACCTTTATAGGATTTATAGCGCTTAGGCCTTACTTTTGACTTGAGTCCTAACTCATTCATCAACCGTTGAACGCGCTTATGATTAACAAATACTCCCATTGCTCTCAGGGCACTCGTAATTCTGCGATAGCCATATCGCCCTTTATGCGCGTGATAAATATCACGTATTTTTACCAGTAAATCATTGCTTGCACAGGGTTGCTTACAAGTAGTGCGATGATAATAGTAAACACTCTTTGGCAGCCCTGTAGCCTTTAAAAGGTGTCGTAAGCTATGCTTTGCCTTGAACTCTTCGACGACTATCGTTTTGTCTTTGCTTTTTTCTTTCTGGCTTGAGCCAAGGCTTCTAACTTTTTTAGCACATCATTCTCAGCTCGTAAGTATGCTAGTTCTTCTCGTAACTCCTCCTCAGTCATTTGCTCTACTAGTTTTGATGAAGAAGAATTATTTGTCATGAATGGCTTACCTTTTCTCTGTGGTTTAAGACGTGATATACCATCACGAGCATAAAGCTTTTGCCATTGAAAAAGAATGCCTGGGGACGATAAATCGAAGAAAGCACTGGTATAACCGAGTGACCAACTGTTTGCTGTCATCGCTTTTAACACTTCAGCCTTAAATGCTAGAGAATAAGGTTTGTGAACAGACCTGAAGCTTTCAGCGCCATGAATTCGATAAATAGCGGTCCAATATCGGACCTGCCTGTCTGTAACATTAAATCTGTTACTTACCGCCGAAGAGCTTTCAGACAAAGCGAGTTCAGCTATTTTGAGCTTGAAAGCTCGGTGATGTTTGGACATAAAAAGACCCCCAGTAATTGGAATGTCCAACTATTGGGGGTCACTTCATAGTGAGCGGTTTTTTATTGCCTCCTAGATAAGTCACATAATAGTCATACTCAGTTGGTATTTTATTGCTCTTATTAAATTTTTATCCGAGCTAGTAGTGACAGAGCAACGACAAGTCTTAGAATCAATTTTACAACAAGGAGCAATAACAACCTTGTTCCAACCTATTTTCGATATAGCTAAGCAATCTATTATTGGGTATGAAGCGCTTAGCCGTGGCCCTAAAAATGGTCCGTTAGCCATGCCAAATAAGCTCTTCGAAGCGGCTTATAAATACCAATTGATTTCAGAGCTTGAGCTTTTATGTCGTTCTCGCGCCATTGAAAATTTTGTAAAACTCAGTCTGCAAGGGAAGTTGTTTTTAAATGTCAGCCCAAAAATTCTACTCGATCCGAGCCACCCTAAAGGCGAAACCTTACATTTAATTGAACAGTTTGGTCTTGCTGCCAATCGAGTGGTGATTGAGGTAACTGAACAAGAAAAGGTAGATGATGGTTTTTTACTGTTAAAAACCATCGCGCATTATCGAGAGCTGGGCTTTACGATTGCTATTGACGACCTCGGTGCAGGTTATTCAGGACTAAAGCAATGGTCGCAGTTATGCCCAGATATTGTAAAAATTGATCGTTACTTTATTGATCATTGCGATCAAAGCGAAGTTAAAAAAGAATTTCTAAAATCAATTTTGGTGTTAGCACGGGCAACAAATACAGCGGTGATTGCAGAGGGAATTGAACGTTCCGAAGAGCTAGATTTAGTTAAAAGTATAGGCATAAGTCATGTTCAGGGGTTCTTTTTAGAAAGACCGAGTCAACAGCCAAGTTATGACTACAACTATAAACAGTTACAATCGCTCACTTCGACCCAAGCCGCCTCAAAGTTTGAGCAATCAATGGCAATAGGTGTGCTTGCTGTTACTCAGCCTGCTATTAGTAGTCATACGCGTTGTAAAGAAGCTCATGCACTTTTTGAGCAAGACAAAAGCATAATCAGCTTACCGGTATTAAATAGCAGTCAGCAGCCAATAGGACTGTTACACAAAGATCAGCTAACAGAAGTGTTTGCCGCGCCTTATGGGCATGCACTTTATGATAAATGTGAAGTCACAGAGTTAATGGATAAACAACCTTTGGTGGTTGATGAAAATCAAATGCTTGATATTGTCTCCCAGCAAATAACAGAGCAAGACTTTGATATTCGTCGCCATATTGTTATCACCTGCAACAATAAATATTTAGGCTTGGCACCGCTCAGAGACATACTAAAGCACATTACAGCAGAAAAAATCCGCCACGCTCAACATGCTAACCCTTTGACCATGTTACCGGGTAATGTGGCAATTAGTGAGGTAATAGAGCAGCGTCTGCAACATAAACAGCCATTTTCACTAGCCTATATCGATTTAAATCACTTTAAACAATTTAACGATTTGTATGGCTATGCCAGTGGTGACAGCGTAATAAAACTTCTGGCCGATGTGACTGTAAAAGCGTGTGCGCACAGCGCTAACTTTGTCGGGCATATTGGCGGCGATGACTTTATGGTGGTGTTTGAAAAAAAAGATGCGGTGGAGATTTGTAATACTATTATCACGCAATTTGAACTACAGTCACGCGTGTTTTTTACGCCAGAGCATATTGCTGGAAAAGGGTATTGGGCAACTAATCGAGAGGGCGAAAAGCAGTTTGTACCTTTACTTACATTATCGATAGGTTTAGTTGAGCCTGATCTGCAGCAGTGCAAAAATAGTCATCAAGTAGCGGCATTAGCGACAGATGCTAAAAAAGAAGCAAAACGTTATCGTCACAGCTACTTATTTATATGTAATCGAAGAAGGCCTGCTCCCGCTATTGTACGTTTATCCAATAGTAAAAAAAGTGGCTAACAAAAAGCAAAAAAGGAGCCTAGGCTCCTTTTTTAGTACGCAATTACGATTAACGTAATAACGACTCAGATAATACTGGGCGCATTTCGCGAACAATCGCCTGTGTTAGCTTAGGTGCACCACAGATTACGTTACCGCTCACGTTGTAGTTATTACCGCCAGCAAAATCAACAATCATGCCGCCAGCTTCTTTAACTAATAGCTCGCCTGCTGCTGTATCCCAAGGTTTTAAACCAATTTCAAAGAAGCCATCAACACGACCCGCTGCAACATACGCCATATCTAGCGAAGCAGAGCCTGCACGACGAATATCAGCTGTGTGAACAAATAACGCTTTAAACGCTTCAGAGTATGCATCTAAGTGATGTTTTTGTTTGAAAGGAAAACCTGTTGCAAGAACAGAACCAGCAAGTTCAACCGTTTTAGATACACGTAAACGTTTGCTGTTTAACTGTGCGCCTTGACCGCGAGAAGCAGTGAAAAGCTCGCCACGAATTGGATCGTAAATTACGGCTTGGTCTAAACGACCTTTAACTTTAAGTGCAATAGATACTGCGAAATGAGGGATACCCTTGATGAAGTTAGTTGTGCCATCAAGTGGGTCAACAATCCATTGGTAATCAGCATCCTTACCTTTGTGTTCGCCTAACTCTTCACCAACGATGCAGTGATCAGGGTAAGAACGTAAAATAGTGTCACGAATTACGGCTTCGGCTTCTTTATCAATGTTAGTAACTAAATCGTTGGTGCCTTTTTGTTGCACTTCAACTTTTGATAAATCTTCACTTGCACGAAGAATAAGTTTGCCTGCGTTACGCGCAGCGCGAACCGCAATGTTTAACATTGGATGCATGGTATTACCTTTGGGTTGTAAAAGAACGTTTATATATTTAAGCCGGCGTATTTTAGCGGTTTTTGTCATAAAGTAAACCATAAAGCCTAAATACTTGTGAGTGTTTTTTGTACAGGTATGATCTTTCGATATATTTATCGAAATAAAAACAAGCAATAAATTTGTAAATTAGCGCTTTACCTAAAGTGAGCTTGAGGTTTTATGATGTTCTATATTCAATTAACAGGAAGAAAATTATGAAATTAGAACACGTAAATTTAGTTGTCAGTGATATAAACGCCATGCTTAAGTTTTACCAAGCAGCGTTTCCCTATTGGTCAATTAGAAGTGAGGGAGAAGGAACCTGGTATGGTAAAGCAAGGCGCTGGGTACATTTTGGTGATAACGATCAATATATTGCTATAAGTGATCACGGTGAAGGGAAAAACCGTGACTTATCAGGGCATCAAATTGGTTTGGCACACTTTGCCTATGTAACCAATAACTTAAATGCAGTAATAGCGCGCTTAAAGCATGGAGGCTTTGAAATAAGTAAGCAAGGCGCTGTAAATCCATTTAGAAAGAACATTTATTACATTGATCCCGCAGGATTTGAGATTGAGTTTGTAGAGTACATGAGTGATGTACCTAGTGAGCGAAATAACGACTTATAATATGAATGAAGCCAACTATTTTGGCTTCATCAAATGTTTAGCATATTTAATAATGTTTACCATTCATGCCAAGTTGAGTTTTTAGATCATTTGCAAAGCTAATAAATTTTTCTTTAATAGTGCGTTTAACTTTAACTTCCACAGAGCCTAAAACAGTTTTTCCTTCAATTTGAATCGTTGGCCCTTGGCGTTTATTGAGTGAAATTGTTTTATTTTCAAAACTGCCTAAAATACAAAACATTTTAGAAACTACATTAACGTGCTCTGGTACATATATTTCTTCGCTGCCAAGGTAACAATTAACGTGAATAGTGACATGTTGGTGGGTAAAAATAGCATCCGTAAAATCAAGATTGATTGACCCCATGTAGTTTTCTATATAAATTTTTTGAGGCACTACCCATTGGCCGCTTCGTTCACTTGAACCAAGAATGCTTCTTAATGTAAGTGGCTCTTCACTCCCCTCATGCTGCGCACCATAGTTAGGTGCAAACTGCGAGTGCTTTTGTGCCTTATATTGCTGGTCAGTATTTAAGGTTAAATCTTCAACAAGTGCCATAAGCGCGTTATTGTTACTCGCTGCCATTGCATCGTCTAAGCGCCTTTCAAATGCTTCTACAGAAATGACACCATGGCTGTAATTATAAATGAGTTGATCAATTACTTGCTCACGAACTTGCTCGATAGGGCGGTCTTCAATTTTAACAGACATTTAAATTATCCTTTTAAGGTTGCTGGCTATTTCAAAGCAAGCCTTATACCAAATATTAATTTATTTAAAATCAGTGCTTTATGTTTTTTGTTTCTTCGTTCTTTATTATATTAACGACAGATTAACCAAATATACAATTATTTAGTAAGTTTCGCTATTCGAGAAAGTTTTACGCAATGGTCTGTAAATGTTTACTTTGTAGGTTTAAGTTAGTATCGGTAGTTTTAATTTAAGTCATTGAAATTTAAGTGTAAAAATAGTTGGCCCGATGTTCGCATTAGTTAGAGTGTCTTTAATCAAATGGAGAACGATTATGAAAACATTTAATAAGTCTATGATTGCAGCCCTAGTATTAGGAACAACCGCAATGGGCGCTCAAGCAAGCAGCTGGGAAAACGAAAGCAAAGATGCTTGGATTGATGGAAAGGCAGAAACAGTACTGCTGATGAACACCAATCTAAACAACTTTGATATCAACACGGACGTAAAAAACGGCAAGGTAATGCTAACAGGTAAAGTAAACAGCGATGTAGATAAAGAGCTTGCTGAAGAACTCGTGCTAAGCTTAGATGGTGTAACTGACGTTGAAAACAGTCTGACTGTGGTAAAAAACACCGACATGAAGAAGCATGATTCTAAAATGATGGGTAACGACACGGAAAGTGATTTAACTGATGCCAAAATCACAACAGTCATCACAACTCGTTACTTATTTGATTCTGAAGTAGGTGGTACAGACATTGATGTTGATACCGATAATGGTGTAGTAACTCTTAAAGGTTCAGTTGAGTCTGATGCTGAAAAGCAATTAGCGATGGAAATTGCTAAGAACGCTGAAGATGTTCGCAAAGTAGTTGATGAATTAACTGTTATTGCAGAATAATACACTATACTAAAAGCCCAGCCTTGCTGGGCTTTTTGCTTTGCTAACGTTAGAAGGGTTAAATTATGGATATCATCAGAATTATTTTTTCTATTTTATTACCACCACTGGGTGTATTTTTACAGGTGGGGCTAGGGATGCACTTTTGGTTAAATATTCTGCTAACCTTGCTCGGCTATTTCCCAGGATTAATTCATGCGATTTATATTATTGCCAAAAAATAACGCCATATCGTAGTAATACATTTAATACTGAGTTGCTAATTGCCATCGTAAGGTATGTGTATTAGTTACTCAGACTACTATTATTTAATGAGCTCGTTTCCTCGAAGTCACCATCAATAAATCTAAAAGCCTACTATTTGAGCAGTTAGCCCCTTGATTGTTAAAATAAAGCTTTTTGCTAGTGACAAGCCCCTAAAAACTTTTTATACTGCAACCCGCTTTAGTCGCTCTGTGGCTAAACGCTTCAAAAATTAACTGCTTACAGTTATACAAAGTTGGCCCCTTAGCTCAGTTGGTTAGAGCACACGACTCATAATCGTTAGGTCCCCAGTTCGAGTCTGGGAGGGGCCACCACTTTTACAAGCTTCCCAAGTAAACACCTACTAACAGAAATTACCCTGTGCTACCTCTGTGCTACTTTTCAATATAGCAAATTAAACGACTTATATATTCCTTAAAGATTGAAAATATTATTAATTGATTGATTTCTTTAGGTATCAACAACCACTAGTGGGAATAACTATACCTGCTAAGCCTTGAATTATTTTACTTTTAAAGTTTGGGTTTTTATGTAAATCTGAATCTAACATTAATATAAACCGTTAGTTCATGGATGACATATGAAACTCAAAAGAGTTTGCCTTAACAATTTTCGTCGGCTTGAAAGTGTTGAAATAGACTTTGAAGGTAGAGAAACCCTTTTCGTTGGGCCTAATAATTGCGGAAAAACATCAGCTACAACCGCATTCAAACTCTTTTTAAAGACTCGTCAATTTAAAATACATGACTTTTCTTCATCTCAAATTAATTTAATAGATAATTTTGGTAAGGGAGAAGTTGTGTCTTTCCCTGCTATTAAAATGGACATGTGGTTCATCATCGATCCTGATACAGAGTATGGGCGAGTTATTAATTTGATACCTCAATTAACAACACTTATCACCAATATTGGAATAAGAATTGAGCTAGTTGTATTTGATAAAGAAAAACTAAAAAAAGAATATCAAGAAATAGTTCCAGTTAACGAACAAGGCGAACGAACAAAAAGCCTTTCAGAATATCTCAGTGCACCCGGAAATATGTCAAAGTATTTGCAATTAAGGTACTTTGTGTTGGAGGAAACGGACCAAGACTATGCTATTCACCACCTTGATGCAGATGAAGCAAGAAAAACCCTTTCATCAATTTTACGAGTCGACTTTGTAGACGCTCAGAGGAATATGGATGATCAAGAGTTAGCTAAATCGAACAAGCTTTCGAGTGCTTTTGGAGCATATTATAAAAATAATCTGCAACAACCTGAAATTAATGAGGAGGCTAATAGGGTTATAGACGAGAACAATCAAAACCTTAGCCACCATTATGAAACAAGCTTTAGGGGTTTGATGGGGATCTTGGGTAATCTTGGAGTCCCATCTGTGAATGATAGAAGTCTTCGTCTTGTATCATCGCTAAGCCCTGAAACAGCTTTACAGGGTAATACAGAGTTACTTTACATAGATAATGAAAGCCAACATCAATTACCAGAAGCTTACAATGGTTTAGGGTTCAAAAACCTAGTTTATATTGCTATTCAAGTAAGTCATTTCTACCTTCAGTGGATAACTACAGAGAATAACAGGCCCTTATGCCAACTTATATTTATTGAAGAGCCGGAAGTTCATTTACACTCCCAAGTTCAACAAACATTTATTGCAAATGTTTGGACTATTATTTCAGATGTTGCTAAAAATCAAGATGAGCAAAAAAAAGAGCCTCAGCTATGTATCACGACTCACTCTTCACATATTCTTGATAAAATTGAATTTGAAAAAGTTAGATATTTTAAGCGTTGTTTATCTGATAATCAGGATCAAGTAAATGCATGTATCTTAAATTCTTCAAAGGTGCTCAGTATGAGGAGTTTTTCTCCTGATACACCTTCAGCTAACGGTGATATGCCTGATAAAACTGAGGTACTTAAATTCCTAAAAAAATATTTACGAATTACTCATTGCGACCTATTTTTTGCCGATGCTGCTATTTTGATTGAAGGTGCAGCAGAAAAGTTGCTTTTACCAGAAATGATAAGAAAATCAGCTCCTTCTTTAGAACGCAATTATATTACAACTTTAGAAGTTGGTGGGGCCTATGCCAGTCGTTTCGCCGGATTATTAGAGTTCTTAGGGGTACCGTACCTAGTTATAACCGACATTGATTCAGTCGACCCTGAAGCAAGCCGAAAAGCTTGTATGGCAAACCTTGATGGTGCCGTTACATCAAACTCTTCAATTAAGTACTTCCTTAATAAAGACAAAATATCAGACTTAATTGAGCTTACTCAAGATGATGTTCTTGTCGCTAAAAAACAAGCTTTTATTTCTTATCAGGGACCTTCGCTTACAACCTGTTATGGTGAAAGTGTACTTATGCATGGGCGAACGCTAGAAGAAACAATTATTTATGAAAATATTGCGGCATTTAGGAACTCAGATTTAGAGAGTGAAATCGAATTTACTGGTAATGCGGAAGATGATCACAGAATGATATTCGAAGAAGTTAAATCTTCGTCATTCAAAAAGACTGAGTTTGCTATAAATCTTATTGTTTCTGAAAGTGGGTGGAATACTCCGAAATACATCGCTGATGGACTTCAATGGCTAGAAGGAAAGCTTAATTCAAAACCTATTAATGAGGAAATTGAATAATGCTTGACTTACAACAAAAAAAATAGTTCCAACAGAAGCAGATCATTGTATTCGAAAATGTATTGATAGTTGTAATAGTTTTTCTGTAATTGCAGGGGCTGGCTCAGGAAAAACAACATCACTTGTTTTAACTCTCGATTATGTTCGAGAAAAGTATGGTGCAATGTTAAGAAGAGAGAGTCAGCAAATTGCTTGTATAACTTTCACAAACAGGGCTGTGGATGTGATATCTGAGCGGCTAGGCTGGGATGAAATTTTTGAGGTTTCTACTTTACACAGCTTTTTGTGGTCTCAAATAAAACGTTTTACTAGTAGTATCAAAGCATGCTTAGTCGAATTTATAATACCAGCAGAGCTTGAAAAGCAGAGAGCGAAAGATACCGGTAAAGACACGAAATCAGCTATTTCAGCGCGCGCTAAAATTCAAAAATATGAAAATGTTCTTGAACACATTGATTCGGTGAAAATATTTAAATATGACAGTCTCTCAGCTTTTAGTAATTATCTCGAAGGGGAATTAAGTCATGATGATATTATCAAAGCCGCAGGATATTTGATCAAAAACAATATTTTGTTTCAGAAAATTATAGGCCAAAGATATCCCTATATTTTTATAGATGAAGCACAGGATACTTTTGAAGAAATAGTGGTTGCTTTAAATGCTGTTTGTTCTTCAGAAGGTTTACCTGTGATTGGTTATTTTGGAGATCCTGTACAGCAAATTTATGATCGTGGTATTGGGAGCTTTAATGGTCCGCAAGGCTCAACAGTAATTAAGAAGCAAGAAAACTATAGATGCTCGACAGAAGTAATCCATTTGTTGAATCGATACAGGACTGATATTAAACAAGTCCCTAGTGGTTCAAACGCAAACGTTAAGGGGAGTGTTCACTTATATCTCATTCAGTCTGAGAGGCCTGATGGCCCTAGGAATAGGTACAGTGATGAGCAGCTTGATAAAGTCGCTAAAAAATATGAGGAGATTCTTAAAGAATTTGGTTGGCAAGATAAAGATGACGTAAAGCATTTATTCCTAGTTAGACAAATGATTGCTAGGAGGCAAGGTTTTGAAAGACTTCATAAGCTTTTTACTGGAGAGTTTGCTTCTACGTATGCACAAGATGCTTATGAATCAGGAGAGCACTATCTTCTAAGGCCTTTCACTCAAGTAATGATACCTGTACTCGAGTTATATAGAGCAGGCAATGCTGTTAAGGCACTATCAATTTTAAGGCAGCATAGTCCCGCTTTTGATCCTGAAGGGAGTAATAACTCAAAATCCATAAAAAAAATGATTGAGTTTGCTAAAGATTCTATAGAATCTTTAAATACCATGTGGGAAGAAAAAACAATCGGAGAAATACTTAAGTTTGCTTTGACTTCAGATTTGCTAAGAGCGTCAGAACATCTTTTTGAAGCTCTTGATAGATGGCCTCTAGACATAGAGTATGATGAAGAGCTTCACCAGAGAGAGAAAGGGAATTGGTTAGCTGATAACTTTTTTCAATGAAAACCAGAGAACTTATCAATTATTTTCACTTTATTAATGACAACACGGCCTACAGTACCCAGCATGGTGTCAAAGGTGAGGAGTACCCTAATATAATAACTGTATTTGATGATGTTGAAGCTGCATGGAATCAATATAGTTTTACTAAAATGTTATCACCTAAAGTTAGTGGTTCAGGTACTGAGGGGCAGCTTTCTAGAACATATAAGCTTGCTTACGTTTGCTTTTCCAGAGCTGAGTTAAATTTGAAAGTGGTTTTCTTTACTAACTCACCTACAGATACCAAACAAGAGATGATAGAAGAAGGGGTTTTTCTTGAAGATCAGATTAGTATTTTCATAGATTAATAGCTTTGATCTATTGTTTCTTGCTAAGGAATCTTCTTTGTCATATTTCCATGAAAGTAGCTGCACACTTGTGACGTTTATAGTCAAAACTATAGCAGCGTACCAATCGAGATACGACTATCCTTAGAGATGGAAGATGTTAAAAACCCTAAAAACATCTATGTGGATTACTCACCTCTTGGGCAACGCCCGATTGTACCATTAAGCCTACGGCCACCTAGGTAGAGGTCGTCTGTAGAGTCGACGGAACTAGTGTGCAGCTAATGATTTTAACTATACCTGAGCTTTCTAAATATTGATCCAGAAAACCCCCTTATTTTTATGAGGTTTTTCTGAAAATCAATTGTAGTCTAGTCGTACCTACTCGAAGAGATAGGGACGACTCACAGAGTCGCCTATCTCAAGGCCGCTGCTCATGATGCCTTGAGAACTATTATCCAACCGTAAAATTGAAAGGCCTAATTTCCGGAGTAATGCTACTTTTAGAACTATACAAAAAAGTTGAGGTGAGGCCATTCATCCCTTTAGTAGCATTTATCTTTTATATAATTAGTTAATTAAGGGTAGTAGGTTTTGCTCCTAAGCTACCCAAAGCTTCTAAATTAACCTACACAAATCCCGTATTGAGGTAAAATATCATCGATAATTGTTAATTTATGCTTTTTTGCTGCATCATGAAAATACTTCCAGTTTGATGTCATGAAGTCGGCAGTGAATTCATATTTGTCTTCATCACCATTAGCTAGAGTGGTCCCTAAAGCTTGATGTTTCCATGAACCTTCTCCTTTAGCTATATAATCAAGGGTATATGCACCTAAGTTAAATCTATCGTTTTCAATTGCTTTTAGCCATAGCTCGTGGCGAGCTTCGCCATCGTTCATATCAAACTCTGTAAAGCACTCAGATATTTTAAGTTCTAACTCATCAGGTAGTCCATTTTCTTCAATATCTAAGTACCTTTGATAGGCTTTACATAACTCATTTGCAGCTATTAAGAAGTCTACAGTATTATTTCTCACTACCTCTTCCCCTAATCCATTGGTATAGCTCCACTCTTGATGGGGGAGATCTGGATTAGAAAGTGCTTGGCCATGGCCTAGGCTAGGTATATCATCTTGAAAAATATTAGAAAAGAAACCTGAAACTCGTTCCATAAGCTCAAGCTCTGGGTGTCCATTCCGATCTAAAATATTTTCAACTTTATTAACATCATGATTGACTCCTGCAAAGCCTTGATGCCCCCAAGTATCAATAAAAACATGAGAGGTAATACCTAATCGATGTAAACCATAAGGTCGATTTTTTTCTGCAATACATTCATCAATCATATCTTTAGCAATATAAGAACCAGGTTTACACACCAGCTTTTTAATGAATGTTCCAGATGGGTTTTGACCAGCAGGTAGGCCACCGTTGCCAGGAAGAAAATGGAATGGTACCCAGACTTTCATATTCTTCAAGCTGTCTAGGTTTTTATAATCTAACATTTTATGAGCTGTAGCTATACGTTCATACGCAGCGCCGTTACTGAACTCTATATGACCATAGTTTGTTGCATCATCCACATATTGAGAGGCGTGAGCAATAATAGTAGCTTCTTCTACCGAAAATCCAGCAGCTCTTGCTATAACCCATGTCATACCGTGGTGTAAATCAATTTGCATTTTACAATCCTTATTTGTTGTTTTTTTATCCATCTATTTAGTAAAACACAAAATTTATTATAGGTTAAGTAGCTAAATGTGTTCCATTGAATTTATCTAGACAATCTCTTTATCGGAAAAGTTGGACTTCCCTTTTTTCATTAGACAGTTTCTAGCTCAGAATACTACGCTTCTTTATACTTAGCAGGTTAAATAGCAAGGTTCATAGCCATTAAAACGCTAAGTTTAAAAAGCTTTGGAATAACTTAGCTTTGATTTAAGTTTCTTCCGCTCTGATTTTTCCGCCATTTTCAAGTGGATATTTACTAACTGAAATTGCCGCGCTATTTTTAAATAAAAAAATGCATCAAGATTACCAGTTTTTGATCTAAGCAATAATTAGACGTGAACCTACAAAAAGTTCTAAGCAAGCGGCTTAAGTACTTCTATCTGAGGATAATTAACTTTGAAAACAGCCGCTAAAGTTGGCTAACTGTATTTTCTTACCAGTGCACTGATTTCTGTATTAATTCTATTGAATACATTGCAATAAACACAGTTGAATCTACTATTAAAGTGTTATGGGGTTTTATTATAAAAATCTTTACTTAATAACCTTTAATATCGCTACTGTTAATTGTGTGCAGTATATAAAATTTCGCTTAGTTACTTCTTAGGTGCTCTATGTTATTGAAACGAAAAGTATACCTCAGTCTTATTCTGGCTGTTGTTGCTCCTTTAGCAATATCTACTCTAATATTTTCCAATAGTATTCGCTCAAATACAGAAGAAAAGCTAGCTAAAGTAGATTTACCTACTGCGCTTAGTGAAGTGAAAAGCCAAATTGAATTGGAGCTTTCTACACCCATTATTGTAGGCAAGGAAATAGCGCAAAACTTATTTGTAGAACAATGGATGAATAATAATGAAGATGCGCAAAGCCGCGGTAAATTTATTGATTACCTCAAACATATAAAAAATAAAAACCAAGCCAGTAACGCATTTATTATTTCTAAAAACTCCCGCAACTATTACACCGATGAGGGTATTTCCAGACAGATAGACAGTAGTGATTCTTGGTTTGATGCTTTTTTAGCATCGGATAGGCCATTTGAAGTCGCGCTAGACATAGATAAAGGCAGCTCTGAGGTAATGGTATTTATTAATTATGCCATAGAGCTTGATGGGCAACGTCAAGGAATTGCCGGAATAGGCCGTTCGCTCGATTCTATGGTGGATCTCATAAGCGAATATAGAATAGGTGAGGGCGGTATAGTTTATTTGGCCTCTGGTAGTGGCGAGATTATGTTGCATGGTGATAAAACTAAAATAGGGCAATCAGTTGACTTGGCGCCGATTAAAAATGGGGCAATTCAAAGTAAAGTAATTGATGGTGATGACTATGTTGTTTCAAGTACGCCAGTAAACTCATTAGGCTGGCACTTAGTCGCTGAAATTCCCCAAGAGCAATTATATGGCCCAATTAATAGCGCTATTAGTACTAATATCATTTTTGGTGTAATTATTGCGCTTGTAGGTTTAGCGTTAGCACGCGTGTTGGTAGGGCAAATATTTAGGCCAATCGAAAACATTACTTCAGCAGTGAATGCGTTAACAGAAAAAGATGGCGATTTAACGGCGCGACTTCCTAATGACGATAATAATGAAATTTCTGATTTAGCGATTAAATTTAACCTGTTTTTAGAGCAGTTACATTATATGTTTAAACAGGTTTCTGAGTCGGCAATTCATGTTAAAGGTATTTCCCAAGATGTACTTGAGCAAGTACAAGGAGCGGCTAATTTAGCTGAGGTACAGTCATCGAGTACACAAACTGTGGCGGCAGCGGTTAATGAGATGGAAGTTACGGTTCAAGATATTTCTGGCAGTGCCAGCAATGCGGCTGATATTGCTACTAAAACCGAAGAGACTACGCATAAAGGCGTTGATTTTGTGCAAAGTACAATTAAACAAATGGAGCAGCTGGAAGCATCGATGGCCAATTCTGTGGCCTCAGTGTTAGAGCTCTCGACAGAGATTAAATCAATTTCTCATGTATTGGATGTTATTAAAGGGATTTCTGAGCAAACTAACTTATTGGCGTTAAATGCGGCAATTGAAGCGGCGAGAGCTGGCGAGAGCTGGCGAGCAAGGGCGTGGCTTTGCAGTAGTTGCTGATGAAGTGAGAACGCTTGCACAGCGTACTGCGGAGTCTACAGAGCAAATTAATGAGATGATTGCTTCGTTAAATGCTAAAGCTTCAAGCACGGTAACTGCGATTGAATTGGGCAGCAAAAACACCTTAGAAAATGCCGAGCGATTAAAAGAAACAGGCCATACATTAAATGGTATTTCACAGGAAATTGTACTGTTAAGCGAGTTAAATAACTCAGTGGCTACCGCGACGCGAGAGCAAACGTTAGCAACCTCAGAAATTAGCCAAAATATTGTGATGATTTCCGACTCGGCAGAGCAAACCAAAGAAAATATGAAAAAGTCAGAGCAGCTTTGTAGTGGCTTAAATAAAGAGTCGAATATTTTAAGGGATTTACTAGGTAAGTTTACGCTTTAACCGCGGTTTTATAAAAATTAGCAGAGCGAGGATACCATCATAGTTATAGAGCACTTGCCTATAACTATGATGTTTTAATGGCGGTTAATTCTTACGATAAATCTCGTGATTCATTTCGTAAATATTAACGCTTAAGCTATCAGAAGCTCTACAATATGTTTGTAGGCACGCTAGTAACTGCTCACTTAGTTTTTGTTTTTGCTCAATAGAGCGCCCAGCCATAATATGTACTGCAATATGAATAAACCCCTCTTTACCCACACCTAATTGGTAATGTTGATACGCAATAGCACGAGTTTTTATTGTTTCTAAATCAAATAAGCCACTTTCAAATGTTGTTGTGTGGATTTTTTCCACTAGAACCTGAGGTAATAAAGGCAGATCTTCTGAGTGTTCAATAATAATGTGTGGCATTTAGCGTATCCTCTTAAGATTGGTTTGTTTAATTATACCAAACGGGTTTGTACGCGCTAACCCTATGGAGCTTAATTTTTAAAAATTTGGCTTAGCATAGTTCAGGCTATTGCTTTTAGGGCAAATGTTTTTGGTTGATACGTTTTATGTCAATTTGTGGTGACTTATACGAAGAGTACACCAGCCAGTTAGCACTCGTAATATAAGTTAAGCCAGAAGTACGGCTAAATGCGCGTTCGGGAAGGCGTATAACGTCATGATGGCTTTTGGTTGAGAGGTCGTAATAACTTAATCGGTAATCACCTTGTTTTACATTAAAATAGTAAATACGTGATGTCGCTAAGGTATCGCCTTCAAAAAAATACCACGAATTATGATTTGATAAATTAATATCGCTAACCAGTAGTTGCTCAGTTTGGCTTTTAGGGTCTTTTATCCATAGTTGATTGGTTGCTTGGTTGGCAAAAATTAAAGCGCCTTGCTTGTTTTCATAAGCGTATAGCGTGGGAGACTCTACAGCTTGTATAAGCTTATTAGTGCTTAAGTCTAAGCGATACACGTGCTGATCATCAGAAACTAATACGGTTTTACTATCTGCAGCCCAGCTCGGTTTACCATGATCGCTAAAGCCCGTAGGTAATAATCGACTGGTTTGTTTATTAAAGTCATACAGGTATAACGCATGACCACTAGGGTGCGAGGCAATAAAAGCAATATAATCACCATCTGGCGACCATACTGGATGGTAAATATTGGCATTGAGATTAGTGAGCTGCTTTCGAGAGGTACCGTCTTTATTTGCGGTCCACAACTCCATTGAGCCCGACTCATTAGAGACAAACGCGAGTTTGTTTCTGGCTTTGTTATAATCAGGAAAGCGGGTACTAAAGTGGCTTGATAGCACTGGGAAAGGAGAGCTTGCAACCGCATTATTAACCTCTAAACGCATTAAAGCCGAGTCTATATTCCACTGATGAAAATACAAACTGCCATCACTGGCAAATTCTGGGTAGCTTAAGCCATCTATGCGGGCATTGATCATTTGTTGTGTTTTAAGGTTGTAAAAGTACCCTTGGCGTTTACCTTTTTTTACACCAGAAAAAACGAGTTGTGCCTTAGAGGGGTGCCAATCAACGCCTCTCATATCAATAAACCCAGTAGTTAACTGATTTGCATTGCCTGTTTTTATATCGATTAAAAATAATTCTTCAAACCCCGTTGGTAAGTTACGAGATACTACAAGTTGAGTTGCATCTGGGGAGAACACAACCGACTCATCGCTATATTGGCATGCTGAAATACAAGGTATTTGAGTAACTGTGTATGGCGATGAGGTTAAATCAACAAGGTTAAGTTGAGTCAGAGTATTTGTTTGATCTTCACTAATATAAACCAGTTTAGTGCCCGGGGCATTTATGTCTATATCGGTACTCGCTTTGTTACCACACTTCCCTAAAATAATGGTATTTCCCGAGGCAATATTTTGCTGAATAACCTCACAGCCTTGACCAGATATGCGGCGATAATAATAAACAAAGGTTAAGTCGGGGCTAAATACCGCTCGCCCTTCAATGAATGGGGTGTCGGTAAGAGCTATTGCAGCTTGTTCGGGTAAATGTAAATCACGTAAGTATAAATTTGCTTTATGACCAGGGCGGCGCCAAGAATATGCTAAAAAATGACTGTCGCTGGATATAGCGGGGAATAGCTCTCGTCCTGGGCTGGTAGTAATGGTTTCAACATGATCGTATAAGCGCTCTGCTTGTTGCGATAGCGCAAGCGGCTTATTTTCATCGCTAAAAGCGTTGTAACCCCAGGCACCAACGAATAACAAGACCACGATAGCCATGGCTACAGCGAAAATATATTTAGGGCGAGTAGAGGATGCATCAATACTGTTCTGCGCGTTTGGCATTATTGGTTTTTGCACTAAGCGATAACCTGTTTTACGCAGTGTTTCTATGTAGGTGTTGTCGGGGTCAAGCTCTTTAAAGCTTTTACGAAGGTGCCATATGGCATTAGTGAGTGCTTTTTCACCCACATATTGATTACCATCCCATACATTTTCAATTAGTTGTTCGCGACTCACTGCATTTGGGTAGCATGCTACTAAGTAGGTCAGCAGTTCTATAAATTTAGGTTGTAAAATACAGGCTTTATCAGCACAAAACAGCTTATTTTCAAACGCCGATATTTGGCAATTTCCAATTGAAAAAGGCTGCTGAGTATTCATAGTATGTGTATTTAAACCTCTTCCTAGTATGAGTTATTAGCAATATTTATTGTGTTGTTTAATGCAAATTAGCACGATAATTAGTTAACGTTCAATTTTACATCATTCTAACACAATAAGTATAAGTTCATGATTATAAATAAATAGATATTAAATAGATGTAAAATAGGGATATAAACGAGACACCTCTCATTGTGCTTTTATTCACGATTACTTACAACCTGTTATTAGTAAAACAAACCAATTAGTACAAAACCGATTTAATAACTAGAAAGTTAATAAAAAAGCGATTTTTACTAATGGGCTAATAAAAAATGAGGGAAGTCTGTGAGTAAAATATCAACCAAAAAATGTGCGTTAGCACTGGCTATAACAGCAAGCTTATCTGGGTATGCAATAGCAAATGACGAGGCAATTGATCGTCAATCTTCTGCAAAGGCAAGCGAAGAAGTGGTACAAGAAGTACCAGAGAAAATAACAGTAACAGGCTCGCGTTTAAAGCGTGATAGTTTTTCGGTTACGACTCCGCTGGTTACCATGGACAGAGCATCAATTCAGGATACAGGCTTAGGCAATCTTTCAGATGTATTAATCGATAATATGCCTGCACTGAGTCAAAGTATTGGTAACACAACCAGCCAATCAAGCATTTCGGGTACTGGTTTATCAACAGTCCAGCTTCGTGATTTAGGCGCTAATAGAACGCTGACATTGATTGATGGCCGCCGTGTTGTCTCTAATAGTTACGGTGGTAATTATGTCAGTTTAAATACTATTCCTAGTGGCATGGTAGAACGTGTTGAAATTATTAGTGGTGGTGCGTCGGCCACTTATGGTGCCGATGCGGTTGCTGGTGTAGTTAATATTATTACCCAGTCAAAAAAAGAAGGTTTTGAATTTCAAGCCCGAGGCGGTGAAACAACAGATGGTGGCGGTCGCGAGTTTACGCTTGATTTAAACTACGGAACGTCATTTGCTGATGATCGTGGTTATGTATTTGTTAGCTCAAACTGGGATCGTGATTTTGGTATGACCTTTTACGATCGCGACCGAGCGCAAATAGAAGCGGCGCATAGTTACGATGATGAGCTGATGTGTAATCAAATGTACACTGCTGATGGTTATCAGTGTATGAGCGGTATTACACAAGCTGATTGGGCAAGCAAAAGCGATGGCACTTTAGGCGGTGTATTTTTAGAAAGCAGCCGAAACGACACTCAGTTTTGGTACGACGGTCAGACACTACGTGATGACTGGAAAGGCAATGAAGAGATATACGGTATCAACTCACAACAATACGTTATGCTTGATGTACCTAGTGATAACTTTTCGACCGCAATAAAAGTAGATTATGATGTAACAGACGACATCATGAGTTATTTCCAAATTCAATACAGTAAGAGTGGCTCGTTCAACGATAAGTCACCAGAAGATGAATACGAAGGGGCTTATGTACCTCGCTACGACCCAGTGACAGGGGATCCTATCGATGATATTGCGCCAGGTTATATTCCTATTGATAACCCATATGTGCCACAAGAAATTATTGACAGTAACCCATACAAAGACCGTATTTATTGGGATCGTCGTTTTGGTGAAGTAGGTAATATCAGCACTGACAACGACCGTACGACTATTCGTACCTGGACTGGCCTGCAAGGTATGATGTTTGATGATACATGGGATTGGGATATTTCTGCCGGATATGGTCAATTTAAACAGCATCAAATCCGCAGTAACGAGTTAAACACAGTACGTGTTAACCAAGCCCTGCAAGCTGAAAAGCTAGCCGATGGCACTATTCAATGTAAAGACGCCGAAGCGCGAGCGCAAGGATGTGTCCCGCTTAATTTATTTGGTGAAGGGTCTATTACCCCTGAAATGGCTGACTGGATCCGTACAAATCCAATTATTGATACTGAGATTCAACAGTACACGGTAATGGGTTATATCACCGGTGACTTATATGAATTGCCAGCAGGTAATGTGTCTGCAGTATTTGGTGCAGAGTATCGTAAAGACTCGCAAAGCTTAGATACCAGCGATGATATGAAAGCGGGCGGTATTACGTTTAACGTTGTGCCTTCTTTTTATGGTGAAGTAGAAGTATATGAGGCGTTTGCAGAGCTTGCAGTGCCACTACTTAAAGATGTGCCATTTGCTAAAAGCTTATCGGCAGAAACATCGTTGCGTTTAGCAAATTACAGTATTGATAATATCAGCACCGTAGCCAGTTATAAGTTAGGATTATTGTGGCAGCCAATTGACGGGTACATGCTACGTGCTAACTATGCGCGTGCACAGCGTGCCCCAACTATTACAGAGCTATTGTCACCCCCTCGTGGCGATTTTGATTCATTTGATGATATTTGTGATGGCTTAACTGCAACATCAACAAACCCAGGGCACGATAACTGCCGTTTAGAGCCAACCTTGGCACAAAAGCTGGCTGATGATCCTGACTTTAAATTTGAAAGTGAAGACAATAACTATTCACCAAATACGGGTAATCCAAACTTAAAAGAAGAAACAGCCGATACCTATACCTTTGGTATTACTGTTTCTCCTGAGTTTTTAGATGGCTTTAACTTAGCGGTTGATTATTACGACATTGCCATTGTTGATGCAATTGATGAAATAAGTAACGAAAACATCATGCGTGAATGTTATGACTCAGAGGCTGCGTGGGGTAGTGATAACGAATATTGTAACGATATTACCCGTAACGACGAAGGTAACATCGTAAAAATACTACAGCGTGAATATAACTTAGATGAGTTAACAGCGCGCGGTTACGATGTAGTTGCAACTTACAAATATGACATAGGCAGCTATGGTAACCTGTCATTTAAGCTTGATTACAATCATATTATTGAAAACTCGCAAACCTATGAAGGGTTAGATGGTTCTAGTGTGACTTCTCAGTATGCAGGTTATGGCCGTTCAAAAGATAAAGCCGCTATGTCGATTGTATGGAAAATGGATGACTTACGTATCCGCTGGCGTACAAATTACGTAGGTGCTTTTAAAGCAAGCCAAGAAGATGAGAAAGATTACCTTGAATATGTTGCTGCAAATGATGAACGCTGTGCTACGGGCGATGCCGGTTGTATTGCTAACCCTGAGCCACTGGCATATCAAAACTATGGCTCATTTTTAAAGCATAGTTTATCAGCGTCTTACACTATGGCACTGACAGATAAGAGTGACTTACGTGTATTTGGTGGGATTAATAATGTATTTGACGACAAAGGGGCATTTTATCCAAGTGGCCGAGGGAACTTCTATAGCCGTTACGGCGGCGGTGCTGGTCGTTATGTTTATCTAGGTGCACAATATAGATTTTAATAATTTTTAGCTGTATTTGTTTGCAAAGGCACTCCTTCGGGCGTGCCTTTTTTATTGCTTATAAAATTTGTTTTATCGCAGTGAAAGCGTTTAGTATAAGGCATAACTTAATTTTATTATGAACGAAGGACTTGCTATGAAATATCTCAAAATGGGTGGTTTAATTGCATGTTTAGCAGGGCTTACGGGGTGTTCTGATGATGTTGCTTCAGTGAGTCTAGGGTTATTTACCACTAAGGATGTGGTAGTTAATTCTCAGCAAGATCCGCTTGTGACTGGGGTTACTTGTCATATTAGTCACATTGAGGCTAATTTAGACTTTTCAGATCCCTCAGATATGTCGATTGCTTGTCGTCAAACGGGGCCAATTACCGCAGACCAATTACAGTCTATTGACCGTAGTAAGTCGGGCGAAGTTGTATTTAAATCATCTAAGAGTATTTTGTTTAAGTCGTTAAAAGTTCGTCGCATTTATGATGCTAAAACACATACGTTATTGTATTTATCGTACTCAACTAAAGAATCTACGGGCAGTCATCATCACGCGCTTTCTACGGTGCCTTTATACAATACACAAGCATGGCAATGGGCGAAGGGGCAAGAGTAGTTTATGTTAACCCTATTTAAATCAAAGCCCTTATTGGCAGAACAAGAACAACAGTGGCTAGTTGATACCTTTATTTGGGCTGCAGAAAACTTTGACCTGAATTTTTTTACTAAGCACAGCCAAATTATTTTGCCAACGGTCGAGTTTTTTCCTGATTCGGTTTCAAGCATTGAAGAAATGGCCAGTAAAGTGTTTGCGCGTGTTAAACACTATGCTGGTATGAGTGAATGGCCTATGACACTTGTTGCACCGCAACAATTACAACCTCAGGTGTTTCCACATTTTGAATTTAGTGAGCATCTACGTGGTGAGCACTGCCATTTAATGGTGCCACCAAGCCATACAATTAATGTGTCGTTTAACCCAAACCAAATTAATCAGCCACAAGATTTAGTAGCTAGCTTTGCAGGTACTCTTGCTACCATTTTAATTCATCATGTAGGCGTATTGCCCCCAGGTGGTAAAGCGTACTTACCTCAAGCAACGGATGCTTTAGCGTGCTTTTTAGGTTTTGGGGTGATGATGAGCAATACTGTGTACCAGTTTAAGGGTGGTTGTGGCTCATGTTACAACCCATATGCCAATCGCGAAGCCAGGCTCAGTGAAACCCATACTGTATTTATGCATGCTTTAGTAAGCTACTTTAAGCAAGATAAACACTCTAAAAAACATTTAAAACCGCATTTAAGAGGCCAATTTAAAAAAGCGCAAAAAGAAATAAAAGCGTTGGTTAATCAGTCGGCTAATCCATTATTGTTAGCTTTTTCGCCAGAGCAAGCCTGTTAGCCATGGTTTATATTGATGAGTTTTTATTAATTGCCATCGCTCATTTTTTTGCAGTGGCCAGCCCTGGGCCCGACTTTGCGGTAGTCCTTAAACAAAGTGTACAGTACGGAAGGTATAATGCGCTATGGACCAGTGCAGGTGTAGGCGCAGCTATTTTATTACACATAGCTTATTGTGTGTTGGGAGTCGCGCTGGTTTTAACTCAATCGCCTTCGTTGTTTATGGCACTTAAATATATAGCCGGTGCTTATTTAGCGTATTTAGGTGTGCAGGCGCTTCGCGCTGCTAAACCTTCAAATACCGCCAATAATGAGCAGATAAAACCCAGCCTTGCAGTTGAGTCATCATGGCGTGCGTTTCGCCGTGGTTTTTTTACCAATGCATTAAACCCTAAGGCTACGCTATTTTTTATGTCGCTGTTTACCTTAGTGATTAGTCCTACTACACCGGTAATAGTGCAAGTGGGGTATGGTGTTTATATGGCGCTTGCTACTTGGGCTTGGTTTTCTATTTTGTCGCTATTGCTATCAAAAGCACGGGTGCGTAACTTTTTTCAACAAAGTGGTTATTGGTTCGATCGCGGCATTGGCATTATTTTAATCGCACTGGCTGTGCGAGTTGTTATTTAACAGAGGTCTGTTGACCTTTGCAAATTTGATCTTGAAAGGTCAATAGACCCTAAGGAATAGTATGGCGTTATATAATTTTTCGTTTGGCTCCAATATGTCATCTAATCGTTTATTGGCACGTTTACCTAATGCAAAACGTGTGGGTACGGCGCTTTTAAAAGGTTATAAGTTAACCTTTAATATGGCCTTTGCTGATGGTTCAGGTAAATGCACTATTGTGCCCACTAATGAACCCGATGCCGTGGTATATGGGGTGGTGTATCAGCTTAATGAGGCCGAAAAAGAGATCTTAGATAAAATTGAAGGCCCTAATTACGACTGTGTTGATTTAACCGTGAGCCTTTTAGATGACGATGATATTAATGTGCACTGCTATATAGCAAACACACATGACGACACACTGCTACCTTATGATTGGTACGTGCAGCATGTATACCGAGGCGCACTTGAGGCTGGCGTACCCGAACACTACAGTCAACGTATTTTAGCTTACCCGAGTAAGCAAGATACGAATAAAGCGCGCGCCGAAATAGAATTTGCGGTTTATCAAGATTAAACAAAAATAATAACCTAAGGTAACACAATGAAACTAACAAAATTAGCCACAGCCGCATTATTGGTTGGCTGGGCGTTCACGAGCTCTGCAGCGGTTGATACCGATAAAATTTCAGAGGTGATCAACGCTTCAATGACACGGTTTGATGTACCCGGAATGGCCGTTGCTATTGTTGAAAATGACAAAGTTGTATTCGCTAAAGGCTTTGGTGTTGCCAACCTCAATACTAATAGCAAGGTGAATAAAGACACTTTATTTGGCATTGCTTCAAATACCAAGGCATTTACCAGTGCAGCACTGGCTAAGCTGGTAGATGAAGGCAAATTAAGCTGGGATGATCGCGTAATTGATCACCTACCCGAATTTAGATTGCATGACCCATACGTTACCCGTGAAATGCGAATTCGCGATTTGCTAAGTCATCGCAGTGGTTTAGGGCTTGGTCAAGGTGATTTAATGATTTGGCCAAGTACTGATAAATCGGTAGCCGATATTTTATCGGGGCTGAAATATTTAAAACCTGCTAGCAGTTTTCGTAGCCAATATGCTTACAACAATCTAATGTTTGTTACCGCTGGTGAAGTTGTTGCCCGTATATCGGGGATGAGCTGGAACGACTACATTGAAAAAAATATTTTACAGCCGCTCAATATGAGCAACTCACGGGCTGGCTTTTCGCGTATCGCTAAAAATAACAAAAACTGGGCAATTGGGCACATCCCAATGGACGGTAAATTGCATCCCTTTTTTGTTAATTACCTTGAAGACTTCAGAGGCGCAGGAGCCATTGCATCAAGCGTAAATGATATGAGCCAATGGCTACGTACTCAACTTGCTGGTGGCAAAATGCCTAATGGCGAGCAGCTATTTAGTGAAAAGCAGCAAGCACAAATGTGGCACCCACATATTACCTCACTAGCATCCAAAAGTGCTTATGAAGCGTACTATCAGCAATTTAGAGGTTATGGGTTGGGCTGGAGTATAGAAGATTACCACGGCGTTAAGAAGCTGGCACATGGTGGTGGTATTTTAGGTATGGTCTCGCAGGTTACTCTTTTGCCAGAGAAAAATGTGGGAATTGTGATATTAAGCAACCAACAAGCGTTTTCTGCATTATCGGCGGTGACTCATGAAGTATTTGAAGATGTACTAGAGCTTGAAGATAAAGACTGGGTTGAAGATTTAGCTAAAAAGCACTTTGCAGGTAAAGAAAAAGCCTATGCTAACGCGGCTCCTTCAGTGCCAGCAGATATCCAGCCGGCATTGCCAACCATTAATTACACCGGTACGTTGCATGATGATTGGTATGGCGATGTAATAATTGAAGAGTTAGATGGTAAATTACGCATTGATTTTACCCATACAAAGCGCCTCAAAGGTGAGTTGGAGCATTACACAGGTAATACCTTTATTGTTAAATGGGATGAAAAGCTATTAGAGGCAGATGCCTTTATTCGTTTTTCTATGAGTGCAGATAACCGTGTAGAATCAGCGAAAATGAAGGCAGTTTCAACGCAGGTGACCGATTTTAGCTTTGATTTTAGAAATCTTGACTTAAAAGCTAAATAACCAGAACCTTGCTTATATAGTCGTTTAGTATCAACCAAAGTCGCAAAGCCACCCTAAGGTGGCTTTGTTATACTCGTTAAGCAACTTATTTTTGGAGTTAACTATGCGCACTGCGATTATTTCTCACCCCCACTGTCGAAAACATAAAATGATTGACGATCATCCAGAGTGCCCTGAGCGTTTGGATGCGATTAACGACCGTTTACTTGCAAGTGGACTGGATGTCGCCATTGAGCAAAAACAAGCGCCTAAGGCTTCGCGTCAGCACTATTTATTAGCGCATAGTGAACAACACATTAAGCATGTAGAAAGTATGATCCCAACCGAAGGGCTCAGCGATTTGGACGGCGATACCTGGTTATGCCCCGATTCATTGAAAGCAATTGAACGTGCAGTAGGGGCAGGATTACTCGCTGTTGATGAGATTTTAGAGGGTAAATTGGATGCCGCGTTTTGCTCAGTACGCCCGCCAGGGCATCACGCTAATCGCGACAGCTCTTCTGGTTTTTGTGTGTTTAACAACCTTGCGATTGCGGTTAAATATGCACAAAGCAAAGGGGTAAAACGCATTGCCATTATCGATTTTGATGTGCACCATGGCAATGGTACGCAAGATATTTTTATGGATGATGAAAATGTGTTGCTGTGCTCGTTATTTCAATATCCATTTTATCCAAATACTGCCATTAAAAATAACGCCACGTTGATAAATTCACCTTTGCCTATTGCTAGTGATGGTACTGATTTAAAGGTACTTTATGAGCAACAATGGCTACCAAGATTAACAGAATTTAAGCCTGAGCTACTTTTTATAAGCGCAGGATTTGACGCGCACCTTGAAGATGATATGGCCAGTCTTAAGTTTGTTGAAAGTGATTATATATGGCTTACTGAGCAATTAGCGCAATTTAGCCAACAACATGATTGCTTAGGAATTATCTCTTACCTAGAGGGAGGATATTCGCTATCAGCTTTAGGGCGCAGTGCGATTGCACACGTTAAGGCCTTAGTTGATTTCGGCGAGTAACATAAATGTCTGATCAGGAGTAAGCTGCTCTATTTTACTGAGGCAACATTGTCCTTCTTTTGCTAAGTATTCCTTTACCAATTGCGCTAATTGTATTGCACTGAGTGCATTATGCGCATCGCCATTTAAACCTTGATAGCCACCTACTTTATCTAAAATAACTACGTTTTTCTGCTCATTCACGTCCATAGTATAAATAAAATCATGTAACTCATCTGCATGCTCTAATAGCTCAATCTCATTATTATAAATAATAATTAATGGGTAACTGATGCTCATATATTGTCCTAAATCAAATTGTTATTTACTGAATAATTTATAATCGTGCATTGGTTTAATTTTGGAAGTAGAAGCAATGCCCCACACTAGCCGCTATCAAAAAGTATGCGATGTTTTTACCAATAAAGTGATCGCCTGTACTGAGAATACCCCTTTAATTGAAGCGGTAAAATTAATGCGTGCGCACAATGTTAGCGCTATTTTTGTTAAACATCAGCAACAAATAGTGGGAGTGTGGACTGAAACTGATTGTTTAACGCTTAACTTTTCTGATCAGACTCTTAGACAGGTAATGATTGAGAAAGTGATGTCGAGCCCTGTATTAAGTGTATCCAGCCAACAATTATTAACCGATACCGCGATGGTGTTTAATAAGCATGGCGTCAGGCATTTACTGGTGACTGATGCCAATGATAACCCGAGCGGGGTGATCAGTATTACTGATATTGTTAGTAATCAAGGGTTAGAGCATTACCTGCAATTTAGACCGATAAACGAGCAATATAACAAAAATATTAGGGTAGTACCGAGTTCATTAGCTATCAATGATGCAGTTAACTTAATGCGTGAACACGCCGAGAAAGTTGTTTTAGTCCTTAATGAAGATGAAAATGCCCATGGCATTATTACCCAGCGAGATTTACTCAAACTGATCACCGAGCAGCACAACCATCTTGTTTGTTGGGATTTAGCGAGCCGTCCTCTTTATAAAATAAGCCCTCAAGACAGCCTTTTTGATGCTTACAGGTTGATGTCGGAGAGTAATATTCGGCATTTAGTAGTAAGCGAAAATAATCAAATAAACGGTGTATTATCGCTTGAAAACTTAATTAATGAAATTGAAACTGCGTATTGCTGCGAGCTTGAAAAGGTACTTCAACAGCGTGATATTGCACTGCAGCACTCACAGCGTAATTTATTCTTAGCCAATAAAATTATCGACTCCTCCCTAGATGGCATCATGATCACCGACTCGAATGGAGTGATTATGCAAGTAAACCCTGCATTTACTCATTTAACCGGTTACAAAGAATATGAGGTGATAGGTAAGCGGCCTAATATGTTGAGCTCAGGGCGTCATGATAAAAACTTTTACATAAAAATGTGGGACTCACTGACCAAAACTGGGGTATGGCAGGGGGAAATTCATAATCGTAAAAAATCTGGCGATATTTATATTGAGTGGCTCAGTATTATAGAAATAAAAGAGCCAAGTCATAGTGATGTGATTTATGCCGCTATTTTTAGTGACATAACAGAGCGAAAAAGCGCAGAAGAAAAAGTGGTGCAGCTAGCATATTTTGATGAGCTAACAGGCTTACCTAACAGGCGCTTATTTAACGATAGACTCTCTATGGCACTGGCCGCTGCTCACAGAGATAAACAAATGTTAGCGGTAATGTTTATTGATCTTGACCGTTTTAAAGAGGTAAACGACAGCTTAGGCCATAACGCCGGTGATACCTTATTAAAATTAGTCTCTGAGCGTATTATTAACACCCTCAATGAGGGAGATACATTGGCACGATTAGGGGGGATGAGTTTATCGTATTGTGTGAGGTTGAAAACGTAGCAGCTGTTATCAGACTCGCAGAAGGGATTTTAAATCACTTAAATACCCCCTTTAAATTGGAAGGATTTGAAGTGGGTGTTACCGCCTCTATAGGTGCAGCCGTTTATCCAGATGATGGCTTGGACAGTGAAACATTATTAAAGCATGCTGATATTGCCATGTATCGCTCAAAAGATGTGGGGCGTAATTCGTTTCAGTTGTTTCAACCCTCAATGAATGCCCGCTCCCTTGAGCGCTTAGCGATGATGAGCCGCTTTCAACATGCACTCGAACATGATGAGTTTGAGCTTTATTTTCAGCCTAAAAAATGTTTAAAAACAGGGGCGATTATGGGGGCTGAAGCATTACTGCGTTGGCATGACCCTGATTTAGGCACTATTTCACCAGCGCAGTTTATTCCACTCGCTGAAGAGTTAGGTTTAGTTGTACGTCTCGATTTATGGGTTATTAACCAAGCCGGTAAAGAGTTAACTCTTTGGCAAGCAAAAGGAATGAATCTCGGACGTTTAGCGATTAATGTATCTGCTTGCCACCTAAGTCAAGGTAAGTTGGCTGATAATATTAAAGCCATGCTAACTCACTATCAATTACCAGGTAATTTACTTGAAATAGAGCTGACCGAAAGTAGCTTTATAGGCTCTTTTTCACAGGCAAAAGAACAATTACAACAGCTTAAAACGCTAGGTGTGCATATTGCGCTTGATGACTTTGGCACGGGGTATTCGGCGTTAAGCTATTTAACCAAATTGCCCTTTAACTCATTAAAAATTGATGCCAGTTTTATTGCGAAAATTCCTGATGAATACGGCAATAGCCAAATTGTAGCGGCCATTATAGCTATGGCGACAAGTTTAGGATTAGATGTGGTTGCTGAAGGAGTTGAGCATGCCTCGCAAGAGGCACACTTAGCAACAATAGGCTGCAATATTATTCAGGGTTACTATTATTGCTATCCATTAACACGACAGCAATGGATAGCATTTTATAACCAAGCAGCAAATGGTTATTCTGAGTCTACACTCACTTCATAAGAGGTGAATTTTCGAATATTAATCACACCGCTATCAAAAATTAAGTACTGACCTTTTATACCTTGTAAAATACCGCTAACAACAGGGTTTTTATCAAAGTTAAATGAGCTAATTTTGCTTGGGTATTCACTGACTGGAAAATCAAGGCTTACTACATCTTCATCAAGCTGTTCAATGGCGGTTGCGCCAAACAACTCACTCAGCTCTGTGAGCTTTTCGCTTATTTGTGGAATAAGTTCAGCGGCCGCTGCTTTTAAATCAAGCGCGTCGTTTTGCCCTTTAAGCATATTGCGCCAATTGGTTTTATCAGCAATAAACTGTGCCAGCGCTACTTCAACAAAGCCCGATTGTAAACGAGTCTGCACTTTAAAAATAGGTAAAGCTTGGGTTGCCCCTTGGTCAATCCAACGGGTAGGTATTTGTGTATGGCGAGTAATGCCTACTTTTAATCCAGAGGTATTTGCTAGGTAAACAAAATGCGGGATCATGCAATTTTCTTCGCCCCACTCTGGCTCGCGGCAGGTGCCTTGGTCGTAATGGCAGGTTTCAGGTTTCATGATACACATATCGCAACTGGCAAGTTTGCGCATACACACAAAGCAATGCCCTTGAGAGTAGCTCTTTTTGGTTTTTTTACCACAGTTAGAGCACAAAATTGTGCCACTAAAAGTAAGGGTTAGCTGTTTGCCAATTAAGGCATTTAAATCAACCAGCTGCTCACCTACAGGTAGATGATATTGAACTGGCTCTGTTAAGCTCGACTTTAATTTACGCAGTGTACCTTGCATCTTTTCTTGGCCCCAAAGATGTTAAAAAGGGGAGTTTAACATTTTTAGGCTGTATTGGCTTTTTAAGAAGTCTAAATAATTATCATAAGAGAGTGCTTTGGCATACAAGTAGCCTTGAGTACGGTCGGCGTTCATCGTTGTAAGTAGTTGATGAACCTCTTGAGTCTCTACGCCCTCAATCGTGATAGTTAGGCCCAGATTATGTGCCATATCTATGGCTGTTTGTACAATAACCTGATGCGCACGGTTATCAGTTAAATCAAACACGAACGACTTATCTACTTTAAGTTCGCTAAAGTGATAGTTAACTAAGTAGCTAAGCGATGAATAACCCGTACCAAAGTCATCGAGTACCACTTTAACGCCCAAGGTGGCAAGTTCCTCAACTAAGGTGACTAATGCATCTTGGTTTTCGACAAAAGCAGACTCAGTCAGTTCAAACTTTAATAAGTGAGGGGCAACTTGATATTTAATTAAAATATTCTCTACTTTTTCAGTCAAATTAGTAATGGCTAGATTTTTTGCACTTAAATTAATACTAATACTATGATTGCTTATGCCATCGGATGCCAGCTTTGCAATGTCTTTACAGGCTTGTTCAATAACCCAAATTGTTAATTCATTAATAATACCAGTGTGTTCGGCGAGTATAATTAGCTTTTCTATCGAAATGCTTTTAAAGTCAGCATCGGGCCAACGTAGTAAGGCTTCAGCGCCGTTTATACTGCACTCCTCTAAGCTTACCTGTGGTTGATAATACAGTGCCAGCTGATCCTCTCTTATCGCTTGTTGTAGCTTGGCTGCAAGGGCAACGTCCATGGTAAGGTTGTCATATGCAAGTGATGAGCTTACTTTGCTTAGGTTATGTTTAGCGTCGTGTAATGCTAAATAGCCTCGTTTTAACCAAAACTCAAAATCATCACGTTTACCGTAACCACTAATGCCAACACTGTAATTAAGTTGTAAGTCTAGACCTTTAATTTGATATGTTTTTGGTAACTTATTTAAGATCTGTTTGAGTAATTCTTCGAGCGTATACTGACTCTGGTTTTTAGTGGAAATACAGGCAAATACGCCACTGCCTAAATCAGCAATTTTAGCTGGCTGATTAATACCACTGTTGAGATGAAAAAACTCTCGTTCAAAGCTTAATTGGCATTCAAGTTCGTGAGCAACATGTTTAATTAGCTCATACCCTTGCGAGGGCGTAATAATGGTATTTAGAGAGTTAAAATGACGTATTTTCACCAAACATAAAGTGGTAGAGCGCCGCTGTGCCTTGAGTGCCATAAAGGCATATTTTAGTTTGGCGCTATTGAGTAGCTTAGTTTGCTGGGTATGTGTTGCATGATATAGCGCTTGCTCACGCTGGTAACGAATCCGATCAGCAAGTGCCATTGCCATTAGGACAATTTCACACAAAATGGCAATTAAAAATGCATGGCGTATTGAAAAGCTATAGGAAATAACACCTGTGAGCTCTAAAGGTTGAACGGCTGCGCCAATGATCAGTGGCACCCATGAAAACACATAAAACTTAGCCCAACGAAAACCACTTCTTAATTTGTTATAAATTAAAATGGAGCAGACAATATAGAGTGATCCTAAAATTACAAAAAATATCGGCGCAGCTATGTTTTCGGGAATGAAAAAGCTCAATATACCGAGAACTAGCATCAGCCTTAATAAACCGATGCTTAATTTATAACGCCAACAGCCGTCTTTGTGATAACGCAAAAACAGTGTACAAAATGCGAGGGTAAAAAACGCCATGGTGTAGTTGACCACAATGACTTTTTCGTGAATAAATAATTGCCATTCAAGCGGCCATAAATAAAAGCCAAATCCCAGCACAGTTCCCATTAATGCAATAGCGCTAATAATGTAGCCAATATAAACTAAGTAAACACGGTCTTTAATGCCAAAATAGAGCAATAAGTTGTACAGCGAAGCCATTAATAGTACGCCAGCAAAAATTCCCCAAATGCCTGTTTGAGAGCGCACTAAGTCAACAAATACAGTATGGCGATACAAATGAATTGGGGTTTTACTAATCCCCACGGTATCTATTTTTATGACTAATTGTTGTTTAGATTGGCCATCAAGCTTAAAACGAATATGGGGCACGCTGTACTTAAATAAAGTAAGGTGCGGCTCTTTATCACCAAGTTTATAAGTGTCGAGTAGCTGGTTATTACTATTGAGCCGATATATAGTGAGGTGATCCACCATAGGGTTATCAAAGTGCGCCACCACATCTTCTTCTTTGCTGCTTTTGTTTTCTAAATCAAGGCGTAACCAATAATTTTTCTGTTGAAAACTCCAAGGAATATCGTTAAATTCTTGCGCTGTAAACTGCGCTTTATTACTCATTACTTCTGCGAAGTTTTGTGTTTTACTCTTGTCTATGTAATATGCATGATCGAGGTAAACAGGAGTTATTTTATCTATGGTATAGCGAGATGGCATCACAAAGTTTGTTGCCAATGTGCTGATAATAAAAAAGATAAAAATTAGTATTACGACCGCTATCGCATGATAGCGCAAGGTTTTAAATTCCAATATTAACCTGTGCCCTGATTATTTTTTTATAGTGTAGCAGTAAAAAGCGCAGATAATCTGCGCTTATAAAGTTTAATGAGTAAAACTCAATAATTATTGTTCACGAGCAATTGCACGATAGGCTATATCTGTACGGTATTCCATGCCGTTCCAGTTGATTTCATCAACCAGTTTGTAAGCGCGCTGCTGTGCTTGTGTAACTGTATTACCCAGTGCCGTTGCACATAGTACACGGCCACCGGCAGTCACAATATTGTTACCGTCTTGCTTAGTTCCTGCATGAAAAACTTTTTCGCCTTCAGGGTAAGCTACTTTCAGGCCACTAATCGCATCACCTTTCGGGTAGCTATCTGGATAACCTTTGGCAGCTAAAACAATACCTACAGCAGCGCGTGAGTCGAACTCAATAGTGGTTTTATCAAGTTCTACACGATTAGCAGCTTCAATCAGTTCAACTAAGTCTGATTGCAAACGTAGCATCATAGGTTGTGTTTCAGGGTCGCCAAAACGACAGTTATATTCAATTACTTTTGGTGTGCCGGTGTCATCTATCATCAAGCCTGCATACAAAAAGCCAGTGTACGGATGGCCTTCGCTAGCCATACCTTCTACCGTAGGGTAAATCACTTCATTCATAATGCGTTGATGAATTTCATTAGTCACTACCGGTGCCGGAGAATAAGCCCCCATACCGCCAGTATTTGGACCCGCATCGCCATTGTAAGCACGTTTATGATCTTGGCTGGTTGCAAACGGCAATACGTTTTTACCATCAACCATCACAATAAATGACGCTTCTTCACCTTCTAAAAACTCTTCAATCACAACACGGCTGCCAGCTTCACCAAAGGCATTACCCGCAAGCATATCGCGAATAGCCTCTTCAGCCTCGTGCTCGTTCATGGCTACAATCACGCCTTTACCTGCCGCTAAACCATCGGCTTTTATAACAATCGGTGCGCCTTTCTCTTTTAAATAGGCAAGCGCAGGGTCGATTTGTTCAAACGTTTGGTAATCAGCGGTTGGGATAGCATGACGTGCTAAAAAGTCTTTAGTGAACGATTTAGACCCTTCAAGCTGGGCTGCACCTGCTGTTGGGCCAAAAATAGCTAAGCCGTGTTCACGAAACTTATCAACAACACCTAATACTAGCGGCACTTCTGGACCAACAATGGTTAGCTCAACATTATTTTGCTGTGCAAAGCTAAGTAGTCCATCAAGATCTTCAACGTTAATTGCAACGTTCTCAAGTTTTGGCTCAAGGGCTGTGCCCGCATTACCTGGAGCAACATAAACAGTGTTTACTTTTGTATTTTGAGCGGCCTTAAACGCAAGTGCGTGTTCGCGGCCGCCGCTGCCAATGACTAATACATTCATGGCGAATTTCCTATTTAAAGCGGTTTTTTAAATTTCAGCGTCATACGGTCGCTTTCACCTATGGCTTTATATTTAGCGGCATCTTGCTCGCCAAGTCTAAGGCTCGGTGGAAGGGTCCATACCCCTTTAGGGTGATCGGCTGTATCAAGAGGGTTTGCATTAATATCGCTTTTTGCTTCAAGTTCAAAACCTGCTTGTTCAGCAAGTGCAATAACCACACTCTGCTTCATATAACCTGATGACTTTTGCATTTCATCGGCTTGCTCTTCGGGTAGGCGATGTTCAACTACGCCTAAAGTGCCGCCAGGTTTAAGTGCTGTATAAAATGACTTAAACGCATTGCTTGCAGCTTTTTTATCTTTACTCATGTACCAGTTATGGACATTACGAAAAGTAAGTACCATATCGGCGCTACTTGCAGGAGCAATATCTAAATGAGTAGAAGGAGCAAACTCAGTAAGTTTAACGTCACTAAAGCGGGCATCTTCAGCGATTTTAGCTTTAAAACCAGCAAGAGAACGTTGGTAGTAACCTACCGATGAATCAGCAGGAAAATGCGCGGCATAATAGGTGCCTTGCTCTTTTAGTGCTGGCGCTAAAATTTCACTATACCAACCACCGCCAGGCGCAATTTCTACCACAGTCATTGTTGGTTTAAAGCCAAAAAACTCGAGGGTTTCTACAGGATTGCGGTATTGGTCGCGTTCACTACTGCGCTCGCTTGCTTTAACTGCATTTGTTAATGCTGAGTCGTGGCCATGGTTGTGTGCTAATGCCATTGTTGAACTTAATGACAGCGTGGCAACCAGTAGAGATTTTAGTGCAAATTTCATCGTCTAATCCTTCACATTATAATTGTTAGTCATGGTTATAGAATAAGCAGAATACGTGAATTTGATGCAAACAAAAAGAGCTAACTGAAGTAGTTAGCTCTTTAAGCGATTAATGGCGGAAATGGCGCATACCCGTAAACACCATTGCCATACCAGCTTCATCAGCTGCGGCAATTACTTCTTCATCGCGCATTGAACCACCCGGTTGAATAACCGCGGTAATACCTGCTGCGGCTGCAGCATCAATGCCATCACGGAATGGGAAAAATGCATCTGATGCCATGACTGAGCCTTTAACTTCAAGGTTTTCATCAGCGGCTTTAATACCGGCAATTTTAGCTGAGTAAACACGGCTCATTTGGCCTGCGCCAACACCAATAGTCATACCGTCGCGGGCATAAACAATGGCGTTTGATTTAACAAATTTAGCCACTTTCCAACAGAACAGTAAGTCTTTAAGTTCTTGCTCAGAAGGCTGGCGCTTAGAGACAACCGTTAAGTCGTCTTGCGTTACCATACCTAAATCACGGTCTTGAATTAGAACGCCGCCATTAACGCGTTTAATATCATGGCCTGTGCCTTTAGCTGAAAACTCACCACACTCTAATAAGCGAACATTTTGCTTAGCCGAGACTATTTGAGCCGCTTCTGCACTTACGCTTGGTGCGATAATAACTTCAACAAATTGACGTTCAACAATCGCTTGTGCAGTTTTTGCATCAAGCTCTTGGTTAAAAGCAATGATGCCGCCAAACGCTGACGTTGGATCTGTTTTAAAAGCGCGATCGTACGCTTCTAAGATATTGTCGCCAATTGAAACACCACATGGATTAGCATGTTTTACAATAACACACGCAGGTACATCAAATTCTTTAACACACTCAAGTGCGGCATCGGTATCGGCAATATTGTTAAACGATAATGCTTTACCTTGTAGCTGAGTCGCTGTCGCCACAGACGCTTCAGTGATGTCGCTTTCAACATAAAACGCGGCATCTTGATGCGAATTTTCACCGTAACGCATATCTTGTTTTTTAGTGAATTGCATATTAATAGTACGTGGGAACTTAGTATCTTCAGCGGCTTCTTCTGTGTAATCAGGCACCATTTTACCGAAGTAGTTAGCAATCATACCGTCGTATTGCGCTGTGTGCTCATAGGCGGCAATAGCTAAATCAAAGCGGGTTTTGTAGGTGGTTGAGCCGTTATTATTTTGCATTTCGCTGATAATACGGTCGTAGTCGCTTGCGTTAACAACAATCGTCACATCTTTGTGATTTTTAGCTGCTGCACGCACCATGGTTGGGCCGCCAATATCGATGTTTTCAATAGCATCTTCAAGGCTGCAGTTTTCTTGAGCGACAGTATTCGCAAAGGGGTATAAGTTAACTACAACGATGTCGATAGCAGCAATGTTGTTATCTGCCATTACGCCTTCATCTTGGCCACGACGAGCAAGAATACCGCCATGAATTTTTGGGTGTAGGGTTTTTACGCGACCATCCATGATCTCAGGGTGTCCGGTGTGATCTGATACTTCGGTAACTTTAATCGCATTATCAGCAAGTAGTTTACAAGTGCCGCCAGTTGAAAGTATTTCAACACCTTGTGCTTCTAGTGCACGGGCAAATTCAACAATACCGGTTTTGTCTGACACACTCAAAAGTGCGCGACGTATAGGACGATGTGTATCCATTGTAGTTTGATTTCCTCAGTTAATGAGCTAGCTTAGAAGCGCGTATTTTAACTGATTACGACTCAAAAAACGACTTATAACGACCCATAAAGCGTGAGCATTTTGCAATTTCGTTAATAAATTTTACAGATAAAAAAAGCACCCTAAGGTGCTTTTTTAAGAGTGTTTTATAAAACACTCAGTGTATTGAATCAGTAAGCGCGGTAAAGCAATTACGGCATCAATACCTTAGGTATTAGTTCATACCGTATTTTTTTAGCTTTTTACGTAAAGTACCACGGTTGATACCTAGTAAAATTGCCGCACGAGTCTGGTTGCCACGTGTGTAAGTCATTACTTCTTCAAGCAATGGCGCTTCTAGCTCAGAAAGAACAAGGTCGTAAACGTCTTGCACATCTTGACCGTTAAGCTGTTTTAAGTAGTGGTGAACAGCTTTTTTTACTGCATCACGCAATGGCTGCGGTTTCTCGTGTGACTGAACATGAGGGTTTGTGATAAATGGAGAAGTCACGTTTTGTTCGAACATTATAAAGTCTCTTTCTTTCTTAGTTAGCTGCTAGTGTTTTAAAGTATTGCTCTAATGCGACGACCTGTTCCTCGGAATTGTCGAGCGCATTAAATACTCGCCTAAACTGACCGTCACTGTCATGGGTTTGCAAATACCAAGATACATGTTTGCGAGCGATTCGTGCTCCCATTGGCTCACCGTAAAACATATGGAGGTTGGTTAAATGCTCCATTAAAATACTGCGCACCTCTGCAATAGCAGGTGGCTGCATATGTTCACCAGTTCGCAAATAGTGGTCTATCTCCCTAAATATCCAAGGGCGACCTTGGGCGGCTCGACCAATCATGATGGCATCTGCACCCGTATAGTCCAAAACCTGCTTTGCTTTTTCAGGTGATGTAATATCACCATTAGCAACCACAGGTATCGACACTGAACGTTTTATATCCCTAATTGTGGCGTACTCAGCATCACCTTTGTACATACATGCGCGCGTGCGCCCATGTACAGCCAGTGATGCAATGCCATAACGTTCAGCTATTCTTGCAATCTCTACACCATTACGGTTGTCCTGATCCCATCCAGTACGGATTTTAAGTGTTACAGGTATATCAACCGCATTAACGACGGCATCAATAATCTCTTCCACGAGTTCTGGAAACTGTAATAAGGCTGAGCCTGCAAGTTTCTTGTTCACTTTTTTTGCTGGGCACCCCATATTGATATCTATGATCTGTGCACCGTTTGCAACATTGAATTGTGCGGCCTGTGCCATAAGCTCAGGGTCTGCTCCTGCAATTTGCACCGCACGTATACCCGACTCACCAGAATGATCCATTCGGTTCATCGACTTTTCGGTTTTCCAAACCTTCGGATTAGACGACAGCATTTCAGACACAGCAAGGCCAGCGCCTAAACGACGACATAACTGTCTAAATGGTCTGTCTGTTATGCCCGCCATAGGCGCGACAATGACATTATTCTCAAGTTGGTATGAACCGATACGCACGATATTCAATAGGCCTCTTTTCAAGGGGCGCTAAGTTTACGGCTTTTTGCGCAAAAATCAAAGGCTATAAATTGAACAAAAGTGACTTTTTTTTGCTCTTTTCGTATTGACATTTGATAACCGTATGACGAAGCGGTTTATTTGTGTGAATTTTGAACGGTCGTTGTTTTTATAATAAAAAATCTTTATTTTTTATTATGTAAAAAAATAGTAAAGCCTGTTAAATACAGGCTCTAGAAACGACTTTTGAGTTAATGCTCTAAATTTTTAAAAACGCACTATTATGCTTTTTTAATGCCACTGACTCGGGTCCAATCGCCTTCACTGGCAATCTCATCAAGTTCAATAAAGGGCGCATATATATCAGCAACCGATTTTGCTTGCTCTTCTAAAATGCCCGACATGGCAATTTTACCACCTGGTTTTAATAATCCTAAAATCACACTATGAAGCTCACGCAGAGGTTGCGCTAAAATATTTGCCACAACAATATCAGCTGTAAATTCAGGTTGGTTTTCAGGTAGGTAAACCTCAAGCTTGTCAGCAACGCCATTACGGTTAGCGTTATCTAAGCTTGCTTCTAGCGCTTGCGGATCAATGTCTATCCCTATCATGCGCTCAGCGCCTAATTTAATTGCTGCTATACCTAATATGCCTGAACCACAACCAAAATCGACTACTGTTTTGCCGCTTAAGTCTTGGCTTTCAAGCCACTTTAAACACAGCGCGGTGGTGGCGTGCGTGCCAGTACCAAATGCAAGGCCAGGATCAAGTAGCACATTGACTGCGTCAGGGTCTGGAATATCGCGCCAGCTAGGGCAAATCCATAGTTTTTCGCCAAATTGAATAGGGTGGAAGTTATCCATCCACTCACGTTCCCAATCTTTGTCTTCGAGTTGCTCGATTTTGTAAACTAAATTGTCTTTGAGCTCATCATGGCGCTTTAATAACGCAACCACGGCGTTCATATCGTGATTAGCTTCGAACAGACCAATTACTGTGGTATCAGCCCAAAAAACGACAGTGCCAATTTTGGGTTCGTAAATAGGGGTGTCTTTAGCATCAATAAAAGTAACAGAAGCACTACCAGCTTCCATTAATAAGTCACTAACTGCATCAGCGGTTGCAGCATTGGCATTGATACGGATTTGGATCCAAGCCATGTTTATTTCCTTGAAATAGAAAAAAGGCCGCTACAGCGGCCTTTTGAGTTAACTCATAATGTAACGCTAGATTATTTAGCGTCTAAAAAGCTTTTCAGTAAATCAGAGCGAGAAGGGTGACGTAATTTACGTAGTGCCTTCGCTTCAATTTGACGAATACGCTCACGTGTTACATCAAACTGCTTACCTACTTCTTCCAACGTGTGGTCGGTATTCATATCAATACCAAAACGCATACGCAGTACTTTCGCTTCACGGGCAGTTAAGCCAGCGAGCACATCGTTAGTTGCGCCACGAAGAGACTCCATTGTTGCCGAATCGATAGGCGAATCAATAGTCGTATCTTCAATGAAGTCGCCTAAGTGCGAATCTTCATCATCACCAATCGGTGTTTCCATTGAAATTGGCTCTTTTGCAATCTTAAGTACCTTACGGATTTTATCCTCAGGCATCATCATGCGTTCAGCTAATTCTTCTGGATTTGGCTCACGACCCATTTCTTGTAACATTTGACGTGAAATACGGTTCAATTTATTGATCGTTTCAATCATATGTACTGGAATACGGATCGTTCTTGCTTGGTCAGCAATAGAGCGAGTAATTGCTTGGCGGATCCACCACGTAGCATAAGTTGAGAACTTATAACCACGACGGTATTCAAACTTATCAACCGCTTTCATCAAACCAATATTACCTTCTTGAATTAAATCCAAGAACTGTAAACCACGGTTGGTGTATTTTTTAGCGATTGAAATTACCAGACGTAAGTTCGCTTCTACCATCTCTTTTTTAGCACGGCGCGCTTTCGCTTCACCAATACTCATGCGACGGTTTATATCTTTAATACGTTCAATGCTTAAGCCAGTGCTTTCTTCCATTGAAGAAAGTTTGCTAATACAACGAAGTATTTCAGGCTTCACTTCTTCAAGTTTAGCTGAATGCTTTTCGTTAGCTGCAATTTCAATATCAAGCCATGCTGTGTCAGTTTCGTTGTTTGCAAAGTGCTTAACAAAGGTTTTCTTTGGAAGCTTTGAAACTTGTACTGCATGCTTCATGATAAGACGTTCTTGAACGCGAACTCGGTCCATCATTTCACGCATGTTATTAACCATGCGGTCAAATTGTTTAGGCACAAGTTTAAAGGTTCTGAACAACTCACCAATTTCTAAAATTGCGGCTTGAGATTCTGGATGAGAGCGACCTTTTTTATCGAATGTTTCACGTGCTTTAGTGTATAAATCACGTAAGTTTTCGAAATGGATGCGCGCTTCTTCAGGATCTGGACCTGTATCTACTTCTTCTTCGTCTTCATCATCGCTGTCATCATCATCGTCGCTGTCATCAAGCTGTTTTTCGCTTAATTCAGAGCCAATGTTAGTGGCAGCAATTGGTGGTGCTTCGTCTGCATCAGGATCGAAAAAGCCAGAGATAATGTCGCTAAGGCGCATCTCTTCTGCTTCAAACTTATCCCACTGTTCAAGTAGGTAAGTGATCGCTTCTGGGTATTCAGCAACCGAAATCTGTACTTGGTTAATGCCTTCTTCAATACGTTTAGCGATAACAATTTCGCCTTCACGGGTAAGAAGTTCAACAGTACCCATTTCACGCATATACATGCGAACAGGGTCTGTTGTACGGCCGATTTCTTTTTCTACAGTAGCAAGGGCTGCAGCGGCAGCTTCCGCTGCGTCTTCGTCTGTCGTGGTTTCTTGCATCATTAATTCATCAGCATCAGGCGCGTTTTCGCTAACCTTGATACCCATGTCATTAATCATGCTAATGATATCTTCTACTTGATCTGAGTCGATAATATCTTGTGGAAGGTGATCATTAACTTCTGCAAAAGTTAAGTAACCTTGCTCTTTACCTTTTTGAATCAGAAGTTTTAATTGTGACTGAGGAGTTGGATCCATAGAGATTGTTTCTTCCACTCTGATAAGTTGATACAACAGGCGCCATCATGGAGTTTGCTCAAAGGCTAACCAGAATAATGTGACGCAGTGAATAGCACAGTATAACAGCCTAAATCAAATCTGACTAGGGTCTGTTGGTCTTTCAGGATTAAAGTTTGTTCAATCCAAGGGTGGTTTAATCGCGGCGCGAGGTTTGTAACCTAGTGGGCTAAGTAAAAACCGAGCCACAAAGAGTAAACCTCCCTTGGGCCGAACCCAAAGGGCAGCGCGTGTTTGGCATTTATGCTGCGTTATCGCCTATTTATGTGGAACAACCACACTACATAGACTCTGCCTTGTCTAAATACCAAACACACTGCTGTAAACTTAACCTCGAAAGATAAACAGACCCTAACTGTTAGTCGTTTTTAACGCTGTCATTAGCAAATGACATTCTAGTCGTTCATCGCTATTTAAGCCCTGTGTCTTGTCTTTTATTAATAGGGTCTCTAGTCGATAATTTAAACACTGATCTTCAATAAATTTAAAAGTATTTTGAAAAACAGTCTCTAAACGCTCTTCATCTATTTGATGTTGCCATGTAGCCAACTTAGTTAATGGCTCATAGTCATCAGTGTCTCTAAATGATTCGAGAATTTGTGCAGTGGTAATGCCATCTTTTTGTAACGCTTGATGTTGTAGGCGTAATAACAAGCCGATTCCTGCAATATTCATTTGTGCTAAATCAGGCAAGTAGGGCACGCTTTTTGCCAAATTAGGGTGCTGAACTAAAATGCCTATCGCTTGGCGCATCGGTGTAATTTTAAATTTACGTTCAATTGCCTGCTGCTGTTTTGGTGTTTTTAAGTGATTATTAAGTTGCTCACGGGTGCGACCAATTAATCTGCCAAGTTGCTCCAAGATATTTTCTTGATAGAACTCACTTGGGATTTTTTCAATTAATGGCAGTGCTGCACTGAGTAACTTAGCCTTACCGGAATCGAGCGTTAAATCAATCTCTTTACTTAATTTATTAAACAGCACTTTAGTGAAGTCATCGGCGTTTTCTAGCCGCTGCTCAAAAGCCTCTTTACCTTCTTGTTGAACGAGTGAATCAGGGTCTTCACCATCGGGTAAAAATACAAAATGCAGTGCTTTGCCATCGTTTAAGTAAGGAAGTGCATTTTCCAGTGCACGCCACGCGGCATCTTTACCTGCACGGTCACCGTCGTAGCAACAAATAACTTTGTCAGTGGTTCTAAATAAGGTGTGCATATGCTCGCTGGTTGTCGCTGTGCCGAGTGCGGCAACTGCGTATTCTATGCCTTGTTCAGCCAGCGCAACAACGTCCATATAACCTTCTACTATGAGTACATGATCGAGCTTTTTGTGTGCTTGCTTTGCTTCATAAAGGCCATAAAGTTCAAAGCCTTTGTGGAATATTCGTGTTTCAGGTGAGTTTAAATATTTTGGCCCCTGATCTGCTTGCATTACACGGCCACCAAAAGCAATAACGCGACCGCGTTTATCACGAATAGGAAACATTAAACGATCACGGAAAAAATCGAATTGCTTACCTGGCGTTTTTTCAGATGCGAGCTTAAGCTCAACTAATTGCTCTTTTTGTTCTTGATTACGTCCAAGCTGTTGGCAGAGGCCTTCCCATTCGCTGGGTGCATAGCCCATCATAAACTTTTTAACTGTTGCGCCGCTTAAGCCGCGACCTTTTACATAGTCTATTACTGTTTCAGAATTACTATGATGTTTTAACTGGTGTTGATAAAAACGCGCTGCATGGAGCATTAAATCGTAGTCTGAACGTTTTTGTGCTGCGGTGCGTTCTGGGCCATTACTACTTCCTTGTTCGCGAGGAACATCTAGGTTAAGTAAACTGGCTAGCTCTTCAATTGCATCAACAAACTCAAGTTTGTCATATTCCATAACAAAAGAAATAGCATTGCCGTTAGCGCCACAGCCAAAGCAATGATAAAACTGTTTATCTTGCGATACAGTAAACGAAGGCGATTTTTCATTGTGAAAAGGACAGCAAGCTTGATAGTCTTTGCCCGCTTTTTTCAACCCTACCTTTGAGTCAATCAGGTCGACAATATCGGTTCGTGCCAATAAATCATCGATAAAGTTGCGTGGGATCTTTCCAGCCATTGTTTAAAGTACAGCCCTAAGGTAAATATAAAAGTGTTAAAAGCGAATTATAATACGCAGAGATTGGAACACAAATGCATATTTTTTTGAAGTGCTCTAAACGAAGAAACCGAGCTCAAGGCTCGGTTTACTTCAATCATACTTAATGTATGTGGGAGTATTAGGCAGTTAATCGTTGCTTAATTAAACCTGAGATTTTGCCCATATCGGCACGACCTTCGGCTTTGCTTTTGATTATACCCATTACTTTACCCATGTCTTGCATACCTGCTGCATTAGTATCAGCAATAGCCGCGTCAATGAGAGCAATGATTTCTTCTTCACTCAATTGTTGAGGTAAAAAAGCTTCAAGTGCTGTAATCTCATTGGCTTCAATTTCAGCTAAATCATCACGCCCAGCATCTTTGTACTGAGTGTAAGAGTCGCGACGTTGTTTAACAAGCTTCACTATAACGGAGGTAATACCTGCGTCGTCTAGTGTTATTTGCTCGTCAATTTCACGTTGCTTGATTGCAGCAAGTACCATGCGAATAGGATTAAGACGTTGTTTGTCTTTAGCTCTCATCGCATCTTTTTGCGCATCTTTTAGCGTTATTAAAAGGCTCATTTATACAAGACCTAATATATTAGTATAATTTAACGCGACGAGCGTTATCACGAGAAAGTTTTTTCATGTGACGTTTAACAGCAGCTGCTTTTTTACGCTTACGCTCAGCTGTTGGTTTTTCATAGTGCTCGCGACGACGAACTTCTGAAAGGATACCTGCTTTTTCACATGAACGCTTGAAGCGACGAAGTGCTACGTCAAACGGTTCGTTCTCTCTTACTTTAATTACTGGCATTAAAAATTCACCTACCTAAATTATGAGCGTTGCTCAAGTTGATCAAACATTGATCAAGTGGTTCAAAAATGGTGCGGTATTGTAATCCGAAGCAACACCACATGTAAAGGATAATATTAACAGAAACCTTACCGCTAAAACAGTGTTAATTTATATGTCGTTGGTACAGCCTACAAAAAACTTGTCCAGCCTTTTTCTCCTTTATTAACAACCAGTTAATAGGTGCCTTGAACGAAGTTAACTCCGTTTCAACCTCAACATATATCAGTGCGTCTGACTCGAGCCATTGATTATTTTCTAATAAATCACAGCATGATTGAGCCAAATTTTTACGAAATGGCGGGTCAATAAAAACTAAATTAAATGCCTCACTGGTGTTTTTATTCTCAAGAAAGGTCAAAGTATTAGTATTAAGTACTTGTGCATTTTGCGCATTAAGAGTGGCAATATTTTGCGTGAGTTGTTTTGCTGCTAGCGGGTCAAGCTCTAAAAATGTGGTGTTTTTAGCAAAGCGAGATAGCGCTTCAAATCCCAAACCACCAGAGCCGGCAAAACAATCGAGAGTGCGTGCATCTCGGGTATCGTGCATTAACCAATTGAACACAGTTTCTTTTATTCTGTCGGTTGTAGGGCGCAAGCCTTGAACGTCTTTTACTGGCAGTTTACGACCGCGAAATTGGCCGCTAATGATTCTAATAACGCCATCGGCTGATTTATGGGTGGTGTTATTTTGTGTGGTTTTTTTCTCATTTAACTCACTAAAAATTGGTATCTATGATCTAGCTCAGATAATATTGCAATCATATCACGGCGTGTCATTTTTCAACTGCGCTAAAAGTGTTACTATTATGCACCCTCGAGGATAACGTGTTGCTAAAAAGCAATTATTTAGGCTTAAAAGCACGCTATCATTATCGTTAGTTTATCAGATTTTTATAAGTGGTTATTAGCAAGTATGGCAAAAAAAGTAAATTCATGTCGTGGCTCGGTTTTGGTAAGTCAGATAAAAAACAAGCAGAAGCTGATAAACAACAAGCATTAGCAAACGAGCAGGCGGAAAAAGCCGAACAGGAGCGTTTAGCAGAGCAAGTTGAGGCTGAACGTTTACAAGCTGAAGTAGAAGCTGAACGTTTAGAACAAGCCCGAATTGCAGCTGAGAAAGCTGAAGCAGAGCGTTTAGCGCAAGAGCAAGCTGAAAAAGCCGAACAACAGCGTATAGCAGCTGAAGCAGAAGTAGAACGTTTAGAGCAAGAAGAACAGGCGCAAACACAACGCGCTGCGGCAGCAGAAAAACAAGCGATTGAACAAGCTAACGCTGAGCTATTAGCCAAACAACAGGCGGATGCAGAGCAGCAAAGACAAGAGCAAGCTAAACGTTTAGCTGAACAAGAAGCGCAAATGTTGTTAGAGCAAGAGCGTATCGCGGCTGAGCAAGCTGAAAATGAGCGTTTAGAACAACAGCGTATTGCAGCAGAACGAGCTGAGCATGAGCGTTTAGAACAACAACGCATAGCAGCAGAACAAGCTGAAAATGAGCGTTTAGAACAACAGCGTATTGCAGCAGAGCAAGCTGAGAATGAGCGTTTAGAACAACAGCGTATTGCAGCAGAACGAGCTGAGCATGAGCGTTTAGAACAACGCATAGCAGCAGAGCAAGCTGAAAATGAGCGTTTAGAGCAACAGCGTATTGCAGCAGAACAAGCTGAGAATGAGCGTTTAGAGCAACAGCGTATTGCAGCAGAGCAAGCTGAAAATGAGCGTTTAGAACAACAGCGCATTGCAGCAGAACAAGCTGAAAATGAGCGTTTAGAACAGCAGCGTATTGCAGCAGAACGAGCTGAGCATGAGCGTTTAGAACAACAGCGTATTGCAGCAGAACAAGCTGAGAATGAGCGTTTAGAGCAACAGCGTATTGCAGCAGAGCGAGCTGAGCATGAGCGTTTAGAGCAAGAACGTATTGCGGCTGAAGAAGAGGCTGAACGCCTAGAGCAACAGCGACTGACCGCAGAGCTTGCAGAGGAAGAAGCAAAAAAAGCGGAAAAGCCTAAAAAAGAAGGCTTTTTCTCTCGTCTCAAAAAAGGCTTACTTAAAACTCGAGTGAATATTGGCTCTGGTTTTTCGTCTATTTTTAGCGGTAAAAAAATCGACGACGAGTTATTTGAAGAGCTAGAGACTCAGTTACTTACTGCTGATCTTGGTGTGGATACCACCATGAAGCTCATTGATAACTTAACTGATGCAGCTGATCGCAAGCAACTTAAAGATGGTGATGCGCTTTATGAGCTTATGAAACAAGAAATGGCAACTATGCTAAAAACAGCAGAGCAGCCTTTAGAAATACCAGCAGATAAAAAACCTTTTGTTATTTTAATGGTAGGGGTAAACGGTGTAGGTAAAACCACTACCATTGGTAAAATGGCTAAACAATTTCAAAACCAAGGTAAGTCGGTCATGCTTGCTGCGGGTGATACTTTTAGAGCAGCAGCGGTAGAGCAGCTTCAAGTATGGGGTGAACGTAATAGTATTCCTGTGATAGCCCAGCATACAGGTGCTGATAGTGCATCGGTGGTATTTGATGCTTTTCAAGCTGCAAAAGCACGTAATGTCGATGTGTTAATTGCTGATACAGCAGGGCGCTTGCAAAATAAAGATAACTTAATGCAAGAGCTTGAAAAAATAGCTCGTGTAATGAAAAAAGTAGACCCTGATGCACCCCATGAAGTGATGCTGACTATTGATGCTGGTACAGGCCAAAATGCAATTAGCCAAGTAAACTTATTTAATCAATGTGTAGGTCTAACAGGTATCACATTATCAAAGCTTGATGGTACTGCTAAAGGTGGGGTTATTTTTGCCGTTGCCGATAAATTTAATATTCCTATTCGTTATATTGGCGTAGGTGAAAGTATTGATGATTTACGTACCTTCAAGAGCGATGACTTTATTGACGCGCTATTTAGTCAAGATGAGGACGACGCTTAATTTACCAAAAGGGAGCCTGCTCCCTTTTTAATTGCGAGGAATACCATTTTATTTTAAAGCCTAAGGCTAACAATAAATTGGCAATAATAAAAAATGATAAATTTTCAGCAAGTAAGTAAAACCTATGCCGGTGGGCACCGCGCGCTTGAAAAAGTGAATTTTCATATTAAGCCTGGCGAATTGGCCTTTCTAACAGGCCACAGTGGGGCTGGTAAAAGTACACTGTTGAAGCTTATTAGCTTGATGGAACGCCCTTCTGCGGGAAATGTATTTATCAATGGCGTGGATTTAAATAAATTAAATTCCCGTCAAATTCCGTATGCACGTCGCGACATTGGTATTATTTTTCAAAATCATCGATTATTAGAGCGATATACGGTATTTGATAACGTTGCTTTGCCCTTAATTATTGAAGGGACTCACCACAAGCAAATTGCCAAACGTGTGCATGGAGCGCTCGATAAAGTGGGTTTGTTAGATAAAGTACGCTGTCACCCCTCAACACTTTCTGGTGGTGAGCAACAACGAGTGGGGATTGCACGAGCCATCGTCAATTCGCCACCGATATTGCTAGCCGATGAGCCTACCGGTAACTTAGATCCTGAATTATCAATGGAAATATTACGCCTGTTTGAAGACTTTAATAAACATGGCACTACGGTTTTAATTGCCACTCATGATTTAGGATTAGTGTCACGAATGAAGTACCGTAGCTTAACACTTCATGATGGGCGGATGAGCCAAGACCCATTGGCTGAGGGGGATTATGAGTTTACTGTTCAAAAGTCGTCAAAATAGTAATGATAAACAAAAAAAATCAGTACTCTCTCGTAGTTACTTTTTTATTATTAATATTTTTCGCCAAGGTGTATACAGCCTAGGGGAAATGTGGCGCACGCCATTGGCTTCAATGATGACCATTGCAGTACTCGGTTTGAGTTTAACCTTGCCTGCAACACTATATTTAGTGGTAAAAAATGTGCAGCAAGTGAGTAGTGGTTTTGAGCAAGCCAGCGAAATATCATTGTTTGTAAAAGAAAATATGAGCGAGCAAGAAACGCAAACCTTAGTTAAACGCTTAGCGCTATATCCTGAAATACAAAGTGTGACTTTTATTTCTCGTTCAGAGGCTTTGGATGAATTTCAGGAAATGTCTGGCTTTGGTCAAGCTTTAGAGTATTTAGATACCAACCCGTTACCAAATGTAGTTTTAGTCACACCAACACAGCGGCATAGCCAACCCAATGCGGCTAAGCTGTTGCTTAAAAAACTTGAAGCCGAACGCGAAGTTGACTTTGGCAAGCTTGATATTGCTTGGCTTGAGCGCCTAAATGCATTACTAAGTTTGTTAAAAGAGAGTGTAATAACGATTGCGCTACTATTACTTACCTCAGTTACGCTCATTATAGGCAACACAATTCGCTTATCTATTATGGATAAAAAAGAAGAAATACAAGTGATGAAGCTAGTTGGGGCAACTAATACCTTTATACACGCTCCATTCTTATGGACTGGCATTTGGTATGGTGTGATTGGCGGATTGTTTGCTTTTATATGCGTAGCATTAATGATGTGGTGGCTATCTGCTGCGGTAAGTAGTGTGGCAGGGGTGTATCAAACCAGCTTTACGCTAATAGGGCTTAGTCTTAATGAGTTTGGCGCGTTGGTATTACTTGCTACTAGCTTGGGCTTTATAGGTTCTTACTTATCGGTTAATCGTTACATCTCAGAAATAGAACCCGATAAGGTTTAGGGCCCTAATATAATTCTTAAAACTGTCATGTTTTAAGTTTAAAGTTATAAAAAAGCCAGAGCAAAAAGATTATTTTTAGTTTTGGCTAAATCAATTCATAGGTTATTCAGTCGCCTAGCGTAGACTGAATTAACACTAAAAAAACCACTTGATTTATGATTCAAAAAAGTTTTAAATTCAAGTTAGCACTCTTACTAAAAGAGTGCTAAGATGGTTTCAAATGTTTATCACCGAGGTGAAAAATGAGTAAAGATTTATACGCAATGGCACTTACAGTTGGGCAACAAAGCGCAAGTATGGACGGCTACCTTCAAGCTGTTAGTACTATTCCTATGCTTAAAGTTGAGCAAGAGCAGGAACTTGCAAAAAGACTTCAGGAAGAAGGCGATCTTAGTGCTGCTAAGCAACTCATTATGTCGCATTTGCGTTTTGTAGCGCACATAGCTAAAAGCTACTCGGGTTATGGGTTACCTCAAGCTGATTTAATTCAAGAAGGTAACATCGGATTGATGAAAGCAGTAAAACGTTTTGACCCATCAGTGGGTGTACGTTTGGTTTCATTTGCCGTTCATTGGATTAAAGCCGAAATTCATGAGTTTGTGCTTAAGAACTGGCGTATCGTTAAAGTAGCGACAACCAAAGCACAGCGTAAATTGTTTTTTAACTTACGTAAAAATAAAAAGCGTTTAGGTTGGTTTAACCAAGCTGAAGTGAGCACAGTAGCTAGCGAGCTAGGTGTGAGTGAAAAAGAAGTGCGTGAAATGGAGTCGCGTATGAGCGGCCAAGACATGGGCTTTGACTTAACTGGCGACGATAATGATGACGCGCCAACTAGCACTTACTCACCGGTACAATACTTAACCGATGGTTCTGCGGATTTAGCAGACGATATTGAACAACAGCAATGGCAAGAGCAGTCACATACGCGTTTATTTAGCGCTTTGAAAACTCTCGATGAGCGTTCTCAAGATATTGTTAGTGCTCGTTGGTTGTCAGACGATAAAGCTACACTGCAAGAGTTGGCTGAAAAATACAGCGTATCAGCAGAGCGTGTTCGCCAGCTGGAAAAAACAGCAATGAAAAAATTACAAAGCGCGATGAGTTAATCGCACTAAAAAACTGATAAAGCCCTGCATGAAAATGCGGGGCTTTTTTTAACTAAAAAAGCTAACCAAAAAGGTTAATAGAAAGTATCGTTTTTCTTGTTCCGCTTACCTCTAATCACATCTATGTATCTTTTAATTAAATATACGCTATTTAAAATTAATGAATAAGTTTGGTTTTAATTTAAATACATGATTTTAGTTTGTTTTTAATTTGGGTATATGAAAATATTCGCGCACTTGAGCGACTTGTCACTCAAACCGTAGCCTAAATTAAGTCATTTAATTGCTGTGCTTATTGCCTTTCAATTTCATTTAACGCGAGTATTTACACTCAATATGAACTCATATTCACTAAAGAAAAAAATCTTACTATCGGTGGTTCTTGCCCTAGCTGTTATTATTGTATTGCTGTCGTGGAATAGCTACACCTCTCAAAAAGCGTTACTGTTAAAAAGCAGTATTGATAACGTAAGCCAATCTGGTAAGCAACAGGCTGCGAGTATTGAAGATTGGCTAGCTAGTCGTCAGCAGATAATTAAATCGGTTGCGAGTAAGGTTGAGGGCAATACGCTCAGCGCACTTCAGCAGGCAGCATTTTCAGGTGGCTTTCAGTTAACATACTTTGGAAGTAACAGCGGAAAAATGACTGACTCTGATCCCGGTATTGATCGCACCGGTTACGACCCGCGCACTCGTCCATGGTATAAACAAGCACAACTCAAAAGTGATACCGTAATTACCAAACCTTATTTAGATACCGCCTATAATCTGTTGGTTGTTTCTATTGCTAAAACCACGCGAAGCGGTGTGGTAGCCGGTGATTTGTCGATTGAGACCTTGGTCGATAGCGTCAATACAATGTCTTTACCTGCGGATGGATACGCCATTATGATGCACAAAGATGGCACTGTGATTGCCTATAAAGACGCTAGAAAAGTAATGGCAAATATTACTCAGGTTGATTCTAAAATTAATAACCAAGTAATTTTATCTAATAGTCAAAACAATGAATTTACGCCTGTTTACTTTGAGGGTGAAGGCCGAGAGAAGCTAGTTTGGGGTGAAAACATTAACAATACAGATTGGCAGTTGTTGTTTGTATTGGATAAACAAACTTTAGAGGCTCCGCTTATTAGTTTATTGCTGACTCAATTAGTGCTGGTTGCAGTAGCACTCTTACTGAGTGTGTTGGCTATTTCATGGCTATTGGGTGTATTGCTCGCACCTTTGAGCCGAGTGTCGCAAGCTTTATCAACAATTGCAGATGGTAACGGTGATTTAACTCAACGTATAACTGTTGATACGCAAGATGAAGTTGGGGTACTGGCTGATAGTTTTAACCGCTTTGTAAGTAGTCAGCATGAACTAATTAGCCATATTCGTCAGCTAGCAACGGATTTGGATTTTGATGCAGAGAAAAGCTTAATCACCAATCAAAATAGTGTTAGTGAGTTACAGCGTCAGCAACAAGAAGTAGCTATGGTTGCTACTGCGGTCACAGAAATGGCGAGTGCAACCCATGAAATTGCCGCCAATGCAGAAAACACCGCAACCGCATCGCAACAATCGGCGCAAAGTAGTCATGAAGGTAAGCTGTTAGTTGATAAAACCAAAAACACGATTAATTCACTGGCGGGAGAAATAGACCAAACTACCACCGTTATTGGTGAATTAAGTTTGCATGCTCAGGCTATCTCGAGCATTTTGACTACCATTCAAGAAATTGCTGAGCAAACAAATCTCTTAGCGCTTAATGCAGCAATAGAGGCCGCTCGGGCAGGAGAGCAGGGGCGTGGTTTTGCAGTGGTTGCCGATGAGGTGCGTGTGCTATCAAGAAGAACACAAAACTCTACAGCCGAAATTTATACCACTATAGAAACCTTACAAAACACCACTAAAAAAGCCGTGAGCTTGATGGACAGCAGTAAGGGTTATGCCAACAATAGCGTAGATGATGTGAATGCTGCAGCTCACGCGTTAGAAGAAATCACTCTGGCAGTAAATGAGATTTCTGATATGGCGGGTCAAATAGCCGTGGCTGCAGAAGAGCAAACGCAAGTGACTAATGAAATTACTAGAAATACGGTCGCCATTAAAGATGTAACCGATGAAATAACGACCTCGGCTACCGCGCATTTAAGCCAAGCAGAAGTATTAAAAGACAGAGCTACAGACTTAAATGCTAAAGTAGCAACGTTTATTTTATAAGCAGTATACTTATAATTAAGTTTAATTAACTGTTGGGGTAAGGCGCTCGCTTACTCCATCAGTTTAATGAAATGGCTTGTTGTTGGGCTATTTGCACATACTTACGTTCTACCAGTTGTGATACTGGCACCAATTCAAATCCTTGCTCGGTTAATTGCGGTAAAGCGTGACGTAAAAAATCGATGGTTTCGGGGTAGGGGTGCGCTATTGCAATGGCAAACTGATACTTAGTTGCTTTTGATTTTAGCTCTTCTAGCCTAAGTTGAAGCTGCTCAGGGGTAGTTATATTATCTAAAAATACATGCCGACCAATATTTTCTACCCCTAAAAAGTTAGCTGCGTTTTGCGCCTGGCTTAATTCGGTTGTTCGGCTATCAAGAAAATACAGCTGGCGCTTTTTGAGTACTTCCATGGTCCACTTCATTGCTTGGCTTTGTTGAGTTAGCGCAGAGCCCATATGATTATTAACCCCTTTAACTTGCGGCAAACTCGCCAGTGCATTACCGAGTGTTTGTTGAAGTTGTGCTTTATCCATATTTAAAGTGAGCGCCCCAGGGCCTAGCTTTTTACCATTTAAAGCTTGCATAGGCACATGCAACAGGAGCTCTTTATTTGACTGACTAGCAAGGGTTGCAAATATTTGAGAATAGGGGGTATGAGGCAAAATTGAATAAGACAATTGCCCAGGTAAACTTAGGAATTCTAAATCACGTTGATGATAACCTATGTCATCGATCACTATGGCTATTTGTTTGGCTTTAACAGCACTCGATGTTGCAAATAAGGCTAAAAAAAGCCCTGCTAACACCATTAAATTTATAATTTTCACGTTTTATAATTTTTATTATCTTTAAATAGTTTATCGTTTTTATTGCATGCTAAGTAGCTGTTTTGCTTTTACTAACTGGATATCGGCTAATTCTTCAGCGTTAAAAACCGTGTTTTGTTCTGATTGTTCATTTTTTATTATAACGGCTTTATTTGTTTGTGGAAGCGTTGTTTGATTAATCGCCACATTTGGGGTTACGCCAATCCCTTCAATAGACTCTCCCAGTGGCGTAAAGTAACGTGCGGTGGTTAGTTTTAAGGCGGTATCGCCGTCGCCTAATGGAATAAGTGATTGCACTGTTCCTTTGCCAAACGACTGACTCCCTACTATTTTTGCACGTAGGTTTTCTTTTAACGCTGCAGCTAGTATTTCTGCTGCTGAGGCTGAGTTTTCATTAATGAGGACAACAATCGGCGCACCTTTCAAAATATCGCCGCGTTTAGCGTAAAAAGATTGGTTCGAATCATAAAAACGCCCTTTGGTGGTTACAATTAAGCCATCTTGAAGAAACAGGTCTGCCACTGAAACTGCGCTTTTTAAAGTACCTCCAGGGTTGTCTCGTAAATCAATAATTAGGCCTTTTAATGAATGGCCATAATGGTTTTGCATGGCGGCTATTTGCAAGGCAACTTCATGTAAGGTGTGATTAGAAAAGTTATTAATAGCAATATAACCGCTACCTGAGTCAAGTAGTTGCTTGGTAACACTAGCTAACTTAATTTGCTTTCTGCTGAGGTTAAATATTAGTGGCGTTTGACTGTCATTACGGGTAATACTTAGCTGTACTTTGCCATTAGCGCTGTCTTTGATGTATTGTGCAACTAAATCAATGGGGCTATTTTCTACATATTGCTGATTCACGGCAGTAATTATATCGCCAGAGCGAAGGCCTGCTTGTTTTGCAGGGGAGTTATTAATTACTTTAACAATTGTAGTACGTTGTTCAATGCTTTTTACCTCTATACCTAAGCCGGTATAGCGCCCATTAGTGTTATCAAATAATGCACTTAGCTCATTTTTATCTAAATACTTAGAGTAGGCGTCGAGCTTAGAATATAATCTTTCAAATTGAGACGAATTGTATTCAATATACTCACTGTTTTGCAGTGCTAAATCATCAACGTAGTAGGTGTGGATATTAAACAGTATTTCATTTATTTTTTGGCTTTCTAAATCTTTAACCGAGCTTGCATAGGCAGTATTTATAAAGCCACAAAGCACTAATAAAACAAATAAGATAAAACTAAAGCAGAGTGCTTGCTTTTTCACAGAATTCTTTTGTTGGCAAATGTGTGTGTTTATCATAACTGCCTCTAACAGGATGCAGCTATTTTGGTATTAAATACGCCTGCACCATTTTATGGGATTAACAGCACGCCCTTTATGGCGTATCTCAAAGTATAGACCAGAATCTGCTTGTCCACCGCTTTGCCCGACTAATGCAACACTTTCACCTTCTCTGACCATATCACCCACGTCTTTTAACAAGGTTTGTGCGTGTCCGTATAGGCTCATAAAACCTTGGCCGTGATCAAGTACGATTACCCAGCCATAGCCTTTTAACCAATCAGCAAACACTACTTGGCCATTATCAATGCTATTAACTGAAGTCCCTTCGGCGGCTGAAATTAATACGCCTTTCCAGTTTATTCCGCCGTGCTTACGTTGGCCAAACCTATGCGCTAATTTCCCTTTGCTCGGCCAGTTTAATTTTCCTTTATTACGATTTAAGCCAAGTAACTCAATTTTTGTAATTTTTTCCTCTTCTTGAAGTTCTTTGATAGTGGCAATCAGAGTTTGTTCGTTTTCCTCTAAGTAGCTAATGGAATTTTTGGTTTTATTTAACTGCTTTTTTAGATTTTTTAAGCTTGATTGGCGCTCATTTTTGGCATTGAGGAGTGCCGCTTGTCGCCTTTTTTGCTCCTCAAATAAAGCAACCAGCCTCTCTTTTGTTTTTGTCAGTTCAGCTTGGTTTTTCGCAATCTCTAGTTGTAGTGCTTTAAGATCATCAAGCTGTTTTATACGGGCTTTATTTAGGTAGTTATAGTAGCTAAGTGTTCGTTCAAATTTGGCGGTATTTTCTTGGTTAAGCAGCATTTTTGGATAGTCATCGCTACCTGTCATATAAGCACTTTTTAATTGGGCTGCTAGAATACGTTGAAACTGTGTTTGTTGCTTTTCAAGCTGTGCTGCTTTTTGCTGCTGCTCTGCTTGCTGTTGTTGTGTTTTTTTAACGGATTGCTCAGCCATATTAAGTGCTTTTGCATTTTTAGCAATGGCGAGTTCATGAGTTTTAAGCTTTTGTTGCTGCTTAGCAATTTCTTTTTGTTGTTGTTGAAACTCGGCTTGGCTTTGCTCTAAGGCAACTTGTACCTGTGATAAGTCTTTTTTGGTACGATCTTCATTAGCCACTGCAACGCCAGTGGCTAATGAATTTAGTAAACATATACACGCAATAATGCGGCATGCGCTTTTATTCATAAGTTATTTCAACACCATAATAGGCGAACCTGTCATTTCTGCAGGTTGTTCCAAACCCATTAAATGCAGCATAGTAGGTGCAACATCGCTCAAGGCTTTACCGGTATGCGCTTGTGCGTCACGACCTACATAAATAAAGGGTACGGGTTCGCTTGTATGTGCTGTGTGCGCTTGGCCTGTTTTAAGGTTTGCCATTTGCTCTGCATTACCATGATCAGCAGTGATTAGTGCTTCTCCCCCATATTCTTTAAGGGCATCAACTACACGACCAATACAGCTATCTACTGCTTCACAGGCTTTAACTGCCGCTTCAAATACACCTGAGTGGCCTACCATATCGCCATTAGGGTAGTTACAAATAATGGCATCGTACTTTCCACTTTTTATTGCCTCAACGAGTTTATCTGTAAGCATTTGCGAGTTCATTTCTGGCTGTAAATCATACGTTGCTACTTGAGGAGATGGGATCAGCTCGCGAGTTTCGCCGTCAAACTCATTTTCGCGTCCGCCACTAAAGAAAAAGGTAACGTGGGCATATTTTTCAGTTTCTGATATACGTAGCTGAGTTTTACCTTGTTTTTCAAACCATTCACCAAGTACGTTATTAAGCGGCGTTGGGCCAAAAGCCACTGGCGCATCAATATCAGCAGCGTATTCAGTCATCATCACAAAGCCACTAAGCTCGGGCGATTTTTTCTTATTAAAGCCCTCAAAATCAGGTTCGACAAAGGCGCGAGTGATTTCGCGTGCGCGGTCTGCTCTAAAGTTGGCAAATATAATGGTGTCGCCATCATTTACTTTTACTGATTCGCTACCTTTAGGGGTAATAGTACTGGCTGCTACAAATTCGTCATTTTCATCACGCTCGTAGGCAGCATTGAGTGCGTTTACGCCATTTTCATAATCAAAGTCGCCTTCACCTAGGGTGATTAAATTATACGCTTTTTCAACACGGTTCCAGCGATTGTCTCTGTCCATGGCATAGTAACGACCAATTAATGAGGCTAAACGGCCACATTTAAGTTCGCTAAATAAGGCTTCAATACGCTCAATTGATGCTTTAGCACTGCGTGGGGGAGTATCTCGGCCATCTAAAAAGGCATGGAAGTACACTTCTTTAGCGCCGCGTTTTGTAGCCAATTGTATACTCGCCACAATATGATCTTCGTGACTATGAACGCCACCAGGGCTTAGCAGTCCCATAATATGAACGGCTTTGTTGGCATGAACAGCTTTATCAATGTTTTCAACCAGCGCAGGGGTTGTATCAAATTCGCCATCATCAATGGCTTTTGTGATGCGGGTAAAATCTTGATACACAATACGACCAGCACCTAAATTAACATGGCCAACCTCAGAATTACCCATTTGACCACCAGGAAGACCCACATCTAAACCCGATGCTGAAATTAATGTATGAGGGCGAGTGGCCCAAAGCTCATCTAACACAGGGGTATTAGCAGCTAAAATAGCATTACTTTGCTCATCTTCTCTGTATCCCCAGCCATCTAAAATCATTAATACCAGTGGTTTTTTATGCTCTGTCATAGTCACTCCTATTAGGGTCTGTTGACCTTTGCGGATTAAAATTTGTTCAAACTAGGGGCGGTTTAATCGCGGCGCGAGGTTTGTAACCTAGTGGGCTAAGTAAAAACCGAGCAACAAAGAGTAAATCGCCCCTAGGCAGAACCCTTCGGGCAGCACCTGTTTGGCATTGATGCTGCGTTATCGCCTATTTATGGGGAATAACCACACCACATAGGCTCTGCCTTGCCTAAATACCAAACAGACTGCTGCAAATTTAACCTTGAAAGATCAACAGACCCTAGCGTTGCTGAAATACACGCTAACATTAATGCCAACATGCCAAGCTTAAGCATACCGCGTTTTATAGCTAGGATCAGCAATGAAAAGAAGATATTAAAAATTTTCAATGAGCTCGCTCTATCAATTGTATACTTTAAAGGGTGGGTTATTTTTTAGTTAAAAGAGCACTACATTGTGGCTTCCAAGCGTGCTTAAACTCGCATTTTTAGCTGATTTGGGTATACTTGCGCGGCTAATCCCTATTTTATTCAAGTATTGAATAGGCTTGTGGGGTAAGCTAAGCCTATGTGTAGGTAAAATTCAGAGTAGCCTAACAGTGCTCTAAATTGAATTACAGATGAGTGACTGCTCATTGTGTAAGTTCAATAAATATGAATTAAATATCTAAAACACCCTGTTTTAGCATGTAACTTTATAGTGGAAGTCGAATGGATCAATATATTGAATTTGTCTCAAATCATCCAATTCTAAGCCTAGCTTGGGTTGCGATTGCGTTTCTTATTGTTAGTGGCGCAATAAAAAGTAAATTTTCAGCAATTCGTCAGATCAATCCTCAGCAGTTAACGTTACTTATTAACCGCGAAGACGGTCAGGTTGTTGATATGCGTGGGCAAAAAGAGTTTAAAACAGGCCATATTGCCGGTGCTGTGCATTTAAACCCTGAAAAAGCCAAAGAATCTGATTTCTCAACCCTTGAAAAGTATAAGAGCAAACCCATTATAGTGGTATGTGCTGCAGGCATGACTGCTTCAGGCGTTGCAACCGCAATGCATAAAGCAGGTTATGAACAGGTTTATGTTTTATCTGGCGGTATGGGTGCGTGGCAATCAGCAAGTCTGCCAACAACAAGCGGTCGCTAATATCTCTTAGCTAAACCGATTAAGGATTAATTATGAGTAACGTTGTTTTATACACCAAAGGATATTGTCCTTTTTGTCATCGCGCATTAGCGCTGTTAGACAGCAAAGGTGTAGAATACACAAACATTGATATTGGCGTTCAGCCAGAGCTTCGCGATGAAATGATCGCCAAAGCCGGTGGCGCAAGCACGGTTCCACAAATTTTTATTAACGATGAACACATCGGTGGCTGTGACGATATGATGGCACTAGAAGCACAAGGTCACCTTGATGCTAAGTTAAGTGCTTAATTTAATTAATTATAATAAATAACAGGTTAGGAATAACAATGAACGAACAAAATCAAAACGCAGCAGCAGAAGCTGATGCAGGCGCACAGTTTACTATTCAACGTATTTACACTAAAGATGTGTCGTTTGAAACGCCAAATTCACCCGCTATTTTTCAAAAAGAGTGGGCTCCAGAAGTAAAATTAGATTTAGATACACGCTCTAATAAGCTTGATGAAGGTGTATACGAAGTTGTTTTAGCATTAACTGTGACGGCATCTATCGGTGAAGAAACTGCGTTTTTGTGTGAAATTCAACAAGCAGGTATTTTTACTATTGCTGAAGTTGAAGAAATGCAATTAGCACATATGCTAGGTGCATTCTGTCCTAACGTGTTATTCCCATATGCACGTGAAGCGGTATCGAACTTAGTAAATCGTGGTACGTTTCCACAACTTAATCTTGCGCCAGTTAACTTTGACGCATTATTTGCACAGTACATGCAGCAACGCACAGCGCAAGCTGAGCAGGCTTCAGCAGACGCATAATTTATGAATACAGCAACATCAGCTGTTACTGTTTTAGGGGCGGGGTCATATGGCACCGCCCTTGCTATTTGTTTAGCCCGAAATGGTCACAAAGTGACTTTATGGGGACGCAATAGTCAAGACGTTGCGACGCTTGCAGCTGAGCGAAAAAATCAACGTTACTTACCTGATATTCCTTTTCCTGACACCTTAACCCTTGAAGCTGATTTACAACATGCAACAGCAGCTAGCAATATTGTACTGGTTGTTGTGCCGAGTCATGCGTTTGCTGACACGTTAAAGCAAATTAAACCGGCTTTACGCTCAGATGCAAAAATAGCGTGGGCTACTAAAGGGCTTGAGCCTGATACTGGGCGTTTATTGCAAGAAGTGGCAGTGCAAGAACTCGGTGAAGAAGTGCCATTAGCGGTGCTTTCGGGGCCAACTTTTGCTAAAGAAATGGCGAAGGGTTCACCAACTGCCATTTCGGTGTCATCAACTTCATCAGCATTTGCGAAACAAATTGCCGATTTATTACATTGCGGTCGATCGTTTAGAGTGTACAACAATGATGACTTTATTGGCATACAGCTTGGTGGTGCGGTTAAAAACGTGATTGCTATTGGTGCAGGGATTTCTGATGGTGTCGGCTTTGGTGCAAATGCACGTACCGCGCTTATTACTCGTGGTTTAGCAGAGTTATCGCGTTTGGGTTGTGCCCTAGGTGCAAAACCAGAGACCTTTATGGGGATGGCTGGTTTAGGCGATTTAATTCTAACCTGTACCGATAATCAGTCGCGCAACCGCCGTTTTGGTTTAGCCTTAGGTCAAGGTGAAAGTGTTGATGATGCGATTGCATCAATCGGCCAAGTAGTTGAAGGCTTTAGAAATACCAAAGAAGTGTATTTACTTGCGCAGCGTGCGGGCGTTGAAATGCCAATCACTGAGCAGATATACAAAGTGCTTTATGAGAATAAAGGCATGAAAGCAGCTGCTATGGCATTACTTGGTAGAGAACAAACATCTGAGTAATAACACCAAATTTATTAAAATCAATTATTGCCTACCTTAAGTGTTATTCATAGTGAGCAACCTTAAGGTATTGGCAAATATGCTAATCTTAAGGTTGCTTTAATAAAATCATTACGACATATACGCTTATTTAAAGTAGTTTGTCATTATTTGATTGACGTTTATTTTGGCTAAACCTTTATTATAAATTTGTTGCCATTTTTTTCCTTCTGCATCGTTTCTAAACGCAATATATAGTTTTTTCTCTTCAAGTAAATTTGCGTTCATCGCAACTTTACTTGCAATGCTGGTAAGGGATTTATCTGTGCTCAGTAAGTACTTTAATACATTAGCATCAATAACTGCTGCGTCTATTCTGCCAGCGGCTACTTTTTTAATATTTAGCACATCAGAAGTCACAGCATCACCTGTAATAGCACCAGTGGCTATCATATAATCGAGCTCTTTGGTGTTTACGTAGTCTTGTACAACCCCAATACGTTTTCCAGCTAAATCGTTTATAGTTGAAAAACTAATTGGTTTTGTATTATTTTGTACTAATCCAAGCGGGCCTGTACCTATTACTTCAGAAAAAACAACATTTGGGTTTGAGTGCATATAAGACGGAAAGTAACCCACATACTTTGAGTTTGCCTGTAATGCAGAGTTAACCGCTCGTGTCCAAGGATAAAAGCCAACAATGAGATCGTAGCCTTCGGCTTTAAAAGCGGCTTTTGCAACCGCAACAGAGGCACCTTGCTGATCGAGTGATTTGTCAGAATAGGGTGGCCAAGATAGTGATGTTAAATAAACTGTATTTGCCATCACTAAATGTGAAAAGCTCAGTGATATCAATAGTAATAGTATTTTCATAGCGTGCCTTTAAAGTTAAACTCAACAACTATAGTAAAGCAATGATTGTTTTAATTTCATACAGTGCTAAAACTATTTCGTTATAGGCGATTAAACCGCCATTGGATTCGGGTTTGTTGAACTTTGCTGGTTAAAAATCGTGCAATTCAGGCGCAAGCCTCGTAACCTAGTGGGCTAAGTAAAAATCGAGCAAAGCTTCCGCGTCCTGCTCAAAGTTCATATCTACACCTTTATAGGCATAGTCACTCTTAGGCAGCTGCAAACTTAACCTTTAAATGTCACTAGGTCTTGAATAAATACAACTCTCACAGTCTACTTGTCTCAGTTTTAGGTTACGTTTTAAAAACACTGGCAGAATCTTTTAATTGTGCCGCTAGCTCTTGCATATCCCGAGAGTAAGTTTGAACTTGTTCAATTTTAGCCATACTACTTTGTCCAGCCGATACCACTTCATTAATATTTTTACTTAAGTCCTCAGCAACGGTGCTTTGCTCGGTAACTGCACTTGAAATATGGCTCGACATTTGGGTAATTGATCCAATTGCGTTAGAAATATTTGCAATCAGCTCGCTCGCTGCAGTTGCCGCACTCATACTGTCTTGACTCATATTTTTACTCAGTTGCATGACATTAACTGCAGATTGAGAGCCTTTTTGCAGATTTTCAATGGTAGTATGTATCTCCGCTGTGCTTTTTTGTGTTCTACTTGCCAAAGAACGTACTTCATCAGCAACTACGGCAAACCCTCGCCCTTGCTCACCTGCTCGAGCTGCTTCAATAGCGGCGTTTAATGCCAGTAGATTTGTTTGTTCTGCGATAGCCTGAATAACGTCAAGTACTGATACAATATCCTGAACAGATTCTTCTAAAGTACCTATTACTCTAGATGATTCATCAAGTTGACCGACTAAACTTTCAATAGAGTTAATAGAGTTTAAAAAAGCTTCATGAACTTTTTGTGCATCAATATTTGCAGTTTCTGCAGAGTTCAAAGTATGCTTTGCATTATTTTCTATTTCTGTTGCAGAAGAAGCCATTTGTGTAATGGCTGTCGCTATTTGGTCTGTTTCTACCTGTTGTGTGGATAAATAGTGTACGCCTTCTGCGCTAAGTGATGAGATGTTACCAGCAACACTAAGCGAATCATCTACCGACAATTTAAAACCATTTATAAGCGCTGCAATTTTATGCTCAAACTTATTAAAAGAGGCTGCCAGTTGACCTATTTCGTCATTGCGTCTAACAACGATTTCTTGTGTTAGGTCGCCATCACCACTGGCTATCATTGCCATTTTTTCTGCTACCTCAGATAGAGGCTGCGCAACTAGTTTTTTAAAAATATAAACTAAAACAGCTCCCAAAATACTGGCAAGCAACAACATCTCAATGACTAAAAATATCGCCAATTCAGTTAATACTTTATCAATATGACTGTATTCAACGTAAAGACTCACTGAGCCGACTTTATTAGGGGTACCTGAATCATCATAAATAAGTTCACTTTGTATAACAGACTGTGTTTTTACACCGTCTGTTTCTGCAAAAACTTGCTCATTAGTATCATAAATTGTTATTTTAGAAATATTATCAGAAGCTACTTCAGCTTTTATTAACTTATTTGCGAGCTCGTCTTGAAAGTTCCACATTGCATTGGGTAACGATAAACCAATACGTTCTTTAGCTAGGCTAATCTCAGTATCAAGTTTTTGCTTTAGTTGCTTACTTTGGGTGGTATAATCATAAATTCCAAAGCACAACAGCACCAATATCATAGCGCTCAACGTGGTAACTACAAGCCTAAATAAAATTGAACGGGTCAAAGGATGTCCTTACTTTAAGTAGTTTGACATTATTGCATTAACATCTATCTTCTCTAACCCTGAGTTGTAGATTTGTTACCATTTTTTTCCTTCGGCATCGTTTCTAAATGCAATATAAAGGCTTTTATCTTCAAGTAATGTTTCATTCATTGATACTTTACTTTTCATGCTTGCCAGTGATTTATCAGTACTTAGTAAATAATTAAGCACATTGGCATCAATAACTGCTGCATCAATTCTACCAGCTGCAACTTTTTTGATATTTAGTACATCGGAGGGGACTGCATCACCCTTTATCGAACCCGCGGCAATCATATCGTCAAGCTCTTTAGTATTTACATAATCTTGCACCACACCTATACGCTTACCAGCTAAATCACTGGTAGTAGAGAAAGTGATAGGTTTTACATTGTTTTGTACTAACCCAAGTGGACCTGTACCTGTTGGATTTGAAAATACAAAATCAGACGTGTCATGCATATACTCAGGAAAATAACCAACATACTTTGAATTTGCTTGAGCTGCAGAATTAACTGCGCGAGACCATGGGAAAAAGTCTACAACAAGCTCGTGCCCTTCAGCTTTAAATGCGGCTTTTGCTACAGCAACAGATGCACCTTGTTGATCAAGTGATTTATCAGCATAAGGCGGCCAAGCTAATGACGTTAAGTAAACGGTATCGGCACAGACCAAGTTTGAAAAACCTAATAATATTAATAGTAATAATGTTTTCATAGCGTAACCTTAAAAGTTAAATGTTCTTGATACTGAAAGAAGTATAGTCGAGTCACCATAGGTGTCTAAGTCTGTGTCTTCATAGCTGGCCGATAAGTTCCAGTCGTTGATAGTGTAATTAGCACCAACACGCCAATGAATATAGTTATCATCATCAGCTTCCCACTGCCATTTGTCGTCATCATGGCTGAGTGAGTAGTCGGCACCTATATCAATCGAAAAAGCATCATTAATGGGAAAGTTGTGCGTGATCATTACAATGCTGTGGCCAGCACCCGTACCAAAGTAATCCCATGCATGCCAGAAGTTTAGATTAGTATTGCCATAATTGAACTTAGCGTACGCTTCAGCATAGTTATAGTCTGAGCTAAAGTCCTCGCCATGGTAGGTGTATTGAGCTATGCCTACGTCAAGGTTTATAGAATCGTTTAGGCTAGTAAAATAACCTAAATAACCGTCTGCTTCTATATCTGTACCTTCTCCAAAGTCGACATTTGATCCCCAAACGCCAGCATAAAAACCAGTGTCTCCAGCCCAGTCAAAGCTAGCCTGTAGGGCGGGGTCCTCTTGAGTTTGGCTAACACCATTGAATAAATAATCAGAAACAACAGTTACTGTTGCCGAAGTCGCTGCAAGTGATGAAGTTGAGCAAAGTAGGAATGAGCTAAGTAATAATTTTTTCATAATTTAACGTTTTAAAAAGAAATATTATCATTAGCTTAGTACAAGTTTATAGATTTTGAAAAATAGTCAGTGATAAGGGTCTGTTGACCTTTGTGGATTAAAATTTGTTCAAACTAGGAGCGGTTTAATCGCGGCGCGAGGTTTGTAACCTAGTGGGCTCGATAACTGCTCCTGCGTTATTCTACTGGCTTACATCCATGTAAGAATAAGTAAAAACCGAGCAAAAAAGAGTAAATCGCCCCTAGGCAGAACCCTTTGGGCAGCGCCTGTTTGGTATTGATGCTGCGTTATCGCCTATTTATGGGGAAAAACCATACCACATAGGCTCTGCCTTGCCTAAATACTAAACAGGCTGCTGCAAATTCAACCTTAAAAGGTCAACAGACCACTAATGCTTAATGGCGCTTAAAGTTACTAAATTTAAACGCCAGTTTAATTTATTGGGCGTTAGGAAAACCAAGTTGGCGCCAAGATTCATACACAAACACAGCTACTGCATTAGATAGATTCATACTGCGACTATCGGCTTGCATAGGAATACGAACGCGTTGCTCATTGGGTAATGCTTGGATCATTTCATCAGGCAAACCTCGAGTCTCAGGGCCAAATACTAAGCAGTCACCCGCTTCATATTGTGCTTGATGGTGAAATTGACTGCCTTTGGTGGTGCACGCATACACTTTTTTAGGCTGGCACTTTTCTAAGTAAGCTTCAAATGAAGCATGGCGTTGCACATGGCTAAATTCGTGATAATCAAGGCCAGCGCGTTTTACACGTTTGTCATCCCACTCAAACCCCAATGGTTCAATTAAATGCAGTGCAAAGCCTGTATTGGCACATAAACGAATGATATTCCCGGTGTTAGGCGGAATTTCAGGTTGGTATAAAACAATATCCAGCACAATAAGCCCTATAAAATCTTTAATTTGACGGGCTCAGTATACACGAACAATGAATAAAAAATGATATACTGAAAACATTAAATACAGCTTACAGCGGAAAGATACGTGCATAATCGCAGTTATGAATTTTGGGTTAAGGCCTCTAGTATAGTGACCATGGTTATGGTCAGCCTAATGATTGCGACCAAGGCATGGGCCTGGCTAGCGTCGGGTTCGGCATCAATGCTCGGCTCATTAACCGACTCATTAATGGATATCACAGCAACGCTAATGAGCTTTTTGGTTTTATCGTACGCGCTGCGTCCTGCGGATGACGACCACCGATTTGGCCACGGTAAAGCAGAGGCGCTTGCAGGGTTAGGGCAAGCTGCTTTTATTGCAGGCTCGGGTTGTTTATTGGCGTTTCATGGTATTGAGCGTCTCATTAACCCCGTAGAGCTGACACATTCATTATTAGGTGTATGGGTGAGTATTTTTGCCATAGTGTGTACATTAGTGATTGTGTATGTGCAAAATAAAGTCGTAAAGCATACAGAATCAATCGCTATAAAAGCAGATTCTGTACACTACAAAGGCGATTTAATTTTAAACGCTGCGGTGCTACTTGCTATTTTACTTGCTTATTATGGGGTGCTGTATGCTGACCCTTTGTTTGCCATAGGTGTGGCAGGATATTTACTTTATAACAGCTGGGATATAGCAACCGAAAGTGCCTCACACTTAATGGATAAAGAGCTACCAGATGAAGAAAAGCAAAGTATTTTTGAAATAGCCCGTAACCATAATGACGTTTATGGGGTGCATGGTATTCGTACTCGGCAAGGCGGTAAAGTTAAGTTTATTCAGCTGCATTTAGAGCTTGATGACAATTTACCACTTATTCGTGCCCATAAAGTAGCAGATGAAGTAGAAGCCATGATCACTCAGCAGTTTGAATCACAAGTGGATATATTGATTCACTTAGATCCACTGTCACTGAGTAGTTAACCTACAGACTCGCAAAATTTATACAGGCTAGTTAGCAGTGATTGGCGGATATCATCACGTTCAAAAAACAGCTCGTGCTTAGCTCCTTTAAACTGCTTGATTAGCGTATTTTTATGCCTACTTGCGAGCTTATGTTGGGCTTGATTATCAACCACTTCATCATTTTCTGCGCTGGCTATAAATAGTGGGGTGGTTATAGATAGTTTGTCGAGTGCTTTAATGAACGAAAAAACGGTATGCAGCCAACCATAAGTCACACCACCTAATTGTAACAGTGGGGTTTGCTGATAAGTTGTCCTAAATTGCTCGTAACGTATTTGACTACTGGTTAAAGTATTAAGCGCAAACTCTTCAGCTGAATAATCGCTTTGCCCTAGTGCATAACATCCTGAGAAACCAAATAATGACGCACTCGCAGCGATAAAATGTGCAATTGGTTTGGGTATTCCTTTGGTATAAATATCAAACATGGGCGCCGATAAAAACGCTCCACTAAAATCATGTGAATAACGTGCTAAGTAATCAAACGCAATGGCGCCGCCCATTGAATGGCTAAGTAGTAGTTTTTTACCTTGCCAGTGTTGCTGCACCACTTTTTCATTAAACTGGTTAAGATCGTGACTGTAATCTTCAAATTGTTTTACGTAGCCTTTGTGGGGGTTTTTTAATAACCGATAAGAGCGACCTTGGCCTTGGTGATCAACAATAAACACAGCAAAATTATTACAATAAAGCTCCCAAAGTAGCTCTTTGTATTTATCAAGTCCTTCAATGCGCCCTGAACTAATAACAATGGCTGTATGAGCATTTTTAGGCTTGGCATAAGCATAAAATAATTCCCCAGCTGCTGTGTTTAAATACGCTTTTTTAAGCGTATTAGTATAAAACTCAGTAATTGCAGACAGGTTATTTTCAAGCTCGCTTTCAGTGCTATAAAACATGGTCTCTCTTTTGTATTGGTAAGCTTACTTCAACGCATAATCCGCCAGCGTCTTTGTTTGATAAAGCTAAATTTCCGCCATGCGCTATTACCGCATTTTTTGCAATGGCTAACCCTAACCCTGTCCCCCCACTGTGGCGGTCGCGGGCATCTGATTGCCTAAAAAATGGTTCACACAACTTATCAAGTTGCGCCTTAGGTACGCCTGGGCCGTCATCACATATTTGTATGTATATGGTATCACTGTGTTTTAAGCTAATACTAATAGTATGTTGTGCATATTTAATGGCGTTACGCAGAATGTTCTCTAAGGCACTGGCAATCAACATTTCGTCGCACTTTATATTTGCCTCAACATTACCGTGTACAAGTAAGATTTTATTGTGCTGTTTTGCTTCAAACTGAGCATCGTTAATCACATGGTCAACAATCACTTGCAGCGACTGTATTTGCAGTGATAAAGGTTGGCTATTGGCTTCTAAGCGCGATACCTGCAATACGTCGGCTATCATTTTATCCAGTTGGTTAGCTTCTTTTTCAATACGCAACAAATAAGATTGGTTTGCCTCACTTGCCTGCATTTGTGCCAGCCCTGTAGCCATTTTTAAACGGGTTAGCGGGGAGCGTAATTCATGGGATATATCGGCTAATAAACGCTTTTGAGCGCTAAGTAGCTGCTCAAGTTGATCAGCCATACGGTTAAAGTCGCGCCCTAAAACTCCAAGCTCATCTTTTCGCTGACTATTTATCGCCGCACGCGCACTTAAATCGCCGTTTGAGAGCTTGATTGCTGCTTGTTTTAAGCTATTTATAGGGGCAATTAAGTTACGACTAAATAAAAAACTTAATGTAAGCGAGGCAATAATTGCCATGGTAATTTTTAACCAAACGGGTAATAATCTTAAGCGAATAAAGAGTGGTCGTTGCTGATTGATATCGATTTCATATAACTCAAATTCCCCTTCAGGAACCCGAATGCGTACAGGGCCAAAAGCTTGGTAATATTCAGTAAAAATAACCTGTGGCGACATGCCCTTACTAAAGTTAAGTAAACTTAAATCAATATTGCTCTCAATATTTTTACTGATCAACACTTCATCGCTATTTTGTGAATTTAAATAAAGCAGCTTACGTTTAGTTAAACGCGGATGAGTAATAATGTCATTAATAGAGCGCTTGTGTTTATGTGCGCTACGCTCGATACCTCGTGCCAAATATTCTAGGTTTTTTTGCATCGGCCCTTGTAGTGGATCATGGCTAATGGCGTTTATTAGTGAAATATTACTCAAGAAAAAGAGCGCTGTAAAAGTACCAATTATGGTTAGCCAAAACCACGTAAACACTTTAAAAAACAAATAATGTCGTGGGTGGCGTAGCCAACTAAAGCGCAGAGCTTTATTCTCCTTGGATGAAGGCATATCCCGCTCCTCTCATTGTTTTAATTTTATCGCCCTCAATATGCTCGGCTATTTTTTTACGAATATTACTCACATGCATATCTATAGAGCGGTCAAAAGATGCTAAGCGTCTGCCTAATACATCTTCGCTTATTTGCTCTTTACTAATTACATCAGGTGCGTGTTTTATCAATAAAGCGAGTATTTCGTATTCGGTGCCCGTTAGTGTGAGAGGGCTGTTATTAATACTGGCCTCTCGCGCAGCAAAATTAATAGTAATACCGTTTAAAGAGAGCTTTTTATTAGTGTTATTGCTTACACTATTTATATGTTCAATGCGGCGAGTAATTGCTTTTACGCGGGCTAGTAGTTCTCTGTGATTAAACGGCTTTGGTATGTAGTCGTCAGCGCCGAGTTCTAAACCAAAAATACGGTCAAAGTCTTCTCCTTTAGCGGTCAGCATAATCACCGGTGTTAATTTACTTTGCCTGAGTTGTTTCAGTACTTCAAAGCCATCTATAGAGGGCAACATAACGTCTAGTAATATAAGCGCGTAATCGTTTTGCAAGGCAAGTTCTAAGCCTTGTTGACCATCATGTGCGGTTTGAATGCTAAAGCCTTGTGCACTTAGGTATTCGCTTAATAATTCGCATAAACCGGTGTCATCATCAATCATTAATAGTTTCATATATAAAGCCTTACGCGCTGTTTATGGTTTTATTTTACGCGCTAAATTCATCAAAAGTTAGTCTTTACATAACCTTTACACTGCTTTGCGTTACTTTGCATTGAACCAGTTATAGTGAACATACTGGTTAGCAGCCAACAACCAATCCAATATTAAGGTGATGATTATGACTAAAGTAAACACGTTATCAAAATTAGTACTCATTTGCGGTTTAACAGCGGCAACGCTCAGTACGGGCAGCGTATTTGCAAAAGGCGATGGCTATAAACAAGGTCACTCTCAAGCGCGCTTTCTACTTTCTGAGCGGGCAGCTGATAAACTAGCGCTTACGCAAGAGCAACAAACACAACTAAAAGCGATTTTTACAGCGCAAAAAACGCAAATTAAAGCGCTAAGAAGCCAAGACAAAGACGCGCGTAAGGCACAGCGCCAAACCTATAAAGCGCAAATGGATGCGTTATTGTCAGCGCCAAATTTTGACGAAAATGCAGCAAAAGAGTTATTAACTGCACGCCAAGATAAGAAACAGCAATTGGGGTTAATTAAATTAAAAACCCAGCATCAAGTAATGCAACTACTTAACGCTGAGCAAAAAGAGAAGTTAGCTAAAATTCAGCAGCGAATGACCAAAAAGCACCGCAAACATAAAGCATAGCGTTTTAACACAAAGCAAAAAGCCAGCTAAATGCTGGCTTTTTTATATTACACGAGTGATTATTTAAAAAAGTCATCTTCATTTTTTGCCATCATTGCTTCAATGTCTTCAATCATGTCTTGATTGAATTCATCTGCAGAGGTGATGGGTGCTGAAATTTTATTATTTTCAAACGACCACTCTCCTAAGTCAATAAGTTGGCAACGCTTTGAGCAAAAAGGGCGGTGCGGACTTTGTGCTGACCATTCTACTTTTACTTTGCAGGTTGGGCAGTTAACCATAGTTGGCATAATTTACTCTCAAATTAATATAGGCTTGGCTGCTCAATTTATCGTTCAGCAACTAAGCATTTTATTTAAAAACTAGTAACGCGGTTTATCTCAGCCAGCGAGGTCACACCCTCTGCTGCTTTACGAATACCCGATAAACGTAAATTGTTATACCCTGCTTTAAGTGATACCTCAGCAATTTCTAATGAGTTACCACCACGCATTATAATTTGCGCTATTTCGGGGGTGATTTTCATAACCTCGTAAATACCAACACGGCCTTTATAGCCCTCAGTACAGCTTTCACAGCCTTTAGGGGCATACAAAACCATATCCTGTATTTGTTGTTCACTAAAGCCTTGGCGAATAAGTTCTTCACGCGGTAATTGCTCTGGCGTTTTACATTTAGAGCATAATCGGCGCGCTAATCGCTGAGCGATTATTAAGCTAATTGAACTGGCCACATTATACGCGGGTACGCCCATGTTTAACAAACGAGTTATGGTTTCAGGTGCAGAGTTAGTATGTAGCGTTGATAGTACTAAGTGACCGGTTTGCGCCGCTTTTATTGATATTTCAGCGGTTTCTAAATCTCGTATTTCACCTACCATTACTACATCGGGATCTTGACGTAAGAACGCTCGTAAAGCATTAGCAAAGGTCATGTCGGCTTTAATGTTTATTTGTACCTGATTAACCCCTTCGAGGTTAATTTCTACCGGATCTTCGGCGGTACTGATGTTTCGCTCTGGCTGATTGAGTATATTTAAACCCGTATACAGGGAGACGGTTTTACCTGAGCCAGTTGGGCCGGTAACTAAAATCATCCCCTGTGGTTGCTCTAATGCATCGAGGTAGAGTTTTTTCTGCTCAGGTTCATAACCTAATACATCAATACCTAACATGGCACTTGATGAATCGAGGATACGCATTACAATTTTTTCGCCCCATAAGGTAGGCATGGTACTAACACGAAAATCAATACTTTTACGTTCTGTCACTTTGAGTTTTATACGGCCATCTTGTGGCTTACGTTTTTCAGCGATATCAAGGCGCGACATAACTTTTATACGGGCAGATAGCTTACTGGCCAAGGTGTTTGGCGGGCTGGCTACCTCATGTAAAATTCCGTCGATGCGAAAGCGAATACGGTATTTATGTTCATAAGGTTCAAAGTGTAAGTCTGAGGCGCCTTTTTTTATTGCGTCCATTAAAATTTTATTAATGTAAACAATAATAGGGGCGTCGTCTTTGTCATCGTCTTTTGGCGTATGGTCTTTTTGTGGCTCAGAATCTAGTTCAGCAAACTCTTTAAATTCATCCTCACTTAAATTTAAGCTACCTGCAGCATCCAATAGTTGCTCAATTTTATGGTCAAGCTGTAGGTAGTCAACCACCACCACTTCACACGATAAACCGGTGCTAAATTCAAAGTTTTCAAAGGCACCATAATCGGTAGGATCTGAGGCGGCAATATATACTTTTCTGCCTTTTTGTACCAAAGGTAAAATATGGTGCTTGCGAATTAGCTTTTCTTTAACCAGCTCTGCTGGAATTTGTGCAACATTAAAGTCTTTTAAATCAAAAAAAGGCACTCTAAACAAATCAATACATTGCTCAGCTAAATCGTTGCTATCTATTTTTCCGCATTTAGAAATAAGTTCTGCGGTTGACGCAAAGTCTTGCTGCCTGGCTTTTACGGTATCGGTATCGACACGGCCGAGGGTAATAAATTTTCTTAGTAACGGTGAGTTAATATTCATTGCGCACCTGATTTAATCCTTCTTTACTCAGCAATTTATCAGAAAAAAGAAAGGAATACATTAATCGTACCAATGCAGCAGATAATTTACCGATAAAAAATATCAGTTTATTGCGCTGTGATTGGGTCAGTCACTCTATATTGTAGACTTTGCTTGCTGTAAATAATAACTATGTAGCTTAAGTAAGTCTTGTTTTACATCGTTTAAATCGCGGTTATTATTTAAAATATCATCCGCTTTTTGTTGTTTATGCTCACGAGATATCTGTGCGTCAATAATTTGTTTTGCTTGTTCAGAGCTAATATTGTCACGTTTTGTGGTGCGGGTAATTTGTATTTCTACTGGTACATCAATTAGTAAAGTACGATTACAGTAGCGATCAAGCTCATTTTCAAATAATAACGGGGCAACTAAAACCACATAGTCGCTTTGCGCGTTTTTTAAGTCAGTGAGCAGTTTAGTGCGTATTAAAGGATGCAACAGCTTATTGAGCCATGTTTTTTGCTCAAGGTTACTAAAAATACGTGCTCTTAGCTCGCTACGGTTTAATGCGCCATGTTCATCGAGTATGTCAGAGCCAAAATGCTTAATAATGGCATTAAGCCCTTCTGAGCCAGGTTCAACCACTTGGCGAGCTACAATATCAGCATCAACAATAGTAATGCCTAGCTCTGCCAACATATCGCTAACTGCGGTTTTACCACAGCCAATCCCACCGGTTAGGCCCAGCACCCAGTTATTTTTATGGTGTTGTGTATTACTCATAGTTAGTAACCAATAAAATTAAAATAGCTGTTTTGTAGTTGTGTACCCCACAGCATAGTTATCCAACCGGCTATTGCTAAATAAGGACCAAAAGGAATAGGCGTTGCTTTGTCTTTACCTTGAATACTCAGTAGGGCAACGCCAATAACAGCGCCAACTACGCTTGAGAGTAAAATAATGGTCAATAATGATTGCCAACCCAGCAGTGCGCCAAATACCGCCAGTAATTTAAAGTCGCCATAACCCATACCTTCTTTGCCAGTAATTAGCTTAAACAGCCAAAACACACTCCACAAGCTTAAATAACCACATGCTGCACCAATAATGGCATCGCTAGGGGCTATGGTATAACCCATAACTGAGGCGATTAACGCCAGCCATAAAAGCGGCAAAGTAAGCTGATCTGGCAGTAGCATGTGATCAATATCAATAAAAGTCAGTGCTACCAATGCCCAAGTCACTACAATGTACAATAAAGCCTGCTCAGTTGCGCCAAAAGTGTAAGCAACAACTAGGCTCAAAATAGCGGTAATGGCTTCAACGGTTGGGTAACGCACTGATATTGGGTTATCACAGGTTGCGCATTTACCTTTTAAAAATAACCAACTAAATATAGGAATGTTTTGCCATGGTTTAATGGCTGCTTTGCACTTAGGACAACATGAGTTGGGCTTAACTAAATTAAACGTGCCAGTAGTTTGTGAAGTGGTCTGTTCAGCCTTTGGGCTGGTTAGTTCATCGGCTAATAATAAGCGGCATTCAGTTTGCCATTCTTTTTGCATCATCAGTGGCAAGCGATATATCACCACATTTAAAAAGCTACCAATACATACACTCACAAGGCCAATCGTGGTCAAATAAAACCATAAGTTAGCCTGCATCGCGTTGCTGATATCAATAAAAATACTTTGCATTTATTTTACCTAAAACTAAATTCTGTGTTGATAATACAGTGGTTTTATATAAGTGCAAAGTTAGGTTCGAGGTTCGAGGTTCGAGGTTCAAGGTTCAAGGTTCAAGGTTCAAGGTTCAAGGTTCAAGGTTAAAGGTTAAAGGCTCGGGCAACGGGCAACGAGATGCGGGGCCCCCGCGTTTTAATTGTTCTGTAGGCGGGGCTTTATGCCGCGCAGGGCTATTATTCACAAAGAGGTTAAGAGACGCTTCGCTTTTAGAGGTCGTTAAGGTTACGGGTAACGGGCGGCAAGTTGCAGGGAACCACCCCGTTTTAATTATTCTGTAGGCGGGGCTTTATGCCGCGCAAGGCCATTATTCACAAAGAGGTTAAGAGACGCTTCGTTTTTAGAGGTATTTAAGGTTACGGGTAACGGGCGCGAGTTGCAGGGAACCACCCCGTTTTAATTATTCTGTAGGCGGGGCTTTATGCCGCGCAAGGCCATTATTCACAAAGAGGTTAAGAGACGCTTCGCTTTTAGAGGTAGTTAAGGTTACGGGCGCGAGTTGTAGGGAACTACCGCCGTTTTAATTGTTCTGTAGGCGGGGCTTTATGCCGCGCACTTTAGTTGCGGGCAACGGGCCTAGAAACTCGAAGCTAAATAACTGAACCTAGTTGGAATATAGGTAAGTACATGGCCACAATTAAGCCGCCAACTAATACGCCTAACACCGCCATGATTAATGGCTCAAGTAAGCTAGATAAGCCATCTACTGCGTCATCCACTTCTTGCTCATAAATAGTGGCAACTTTAGCCAGCATGCCATCAAGCGATCCTGACTCCTCACCAATGGCAACCATTTGTATTACCATATCGGGGAATATTTTAGAGTTACGCATCGCCCAGTTCATTTGGTTGCCTGAGCTTACCTCGGCTTTTATTTCTAAAATAGCATAACGGTAAACTGCGTTGCCTGAGGCACCAGCTGCAGAATCCAAAGCATCCACCAATGGTACACCCGCAGCAAAAGTAGTCGATAAAGTACGGGCATAACGTGCCACGGCAGCTTTATTTAAAATCATGCCGACAACAGGGAGTTTAAGTATGGCACGGTCGGTGGCATCACGCAGTTTTAAACTTCTTAAATGTGCTTCTTTAAATATATAACCAAATGCCACAACGCCAATGAGGGCTATCCACCAATTTGCTTGCATAAATTCTGAAATGCCAATCACAAATAAGGTAAAGGCTGGCAGTTCGGCACCAAAGCCAGAAAAGATATCTTGAAATTGCGGTACTACAAATATCAGCAATATTGAGGTAACAACGAACGCCACAACTAACACTGCTGCTGGATAAAACATGGCTTTTTTAATTTTTGATTTAAGTGCTTCTGACTTTTCTTTATAAAGCGCAACGCGGTCAAATATTTTATCAAGCGAGCCCGACTGTTCGCCTGAGGCTACTAAATCGCAATATAAATCATCAAAATAACGAGGGTATTTCCTAAGTGCGTTAGAAAGCGGTAACCCCGCTTTTACTTCATCGCCAATAGCACTCATGAGCTTACTCACGCTTTTATTGGTGGAGCCTGAGCCTATCATTTCAATGGATTGTATCAGCGGTACACCCGCCATTAACATAGTAGCAATTTGTCGAGTAACTAAAGCAATATCTTTAGGGGTGATTTTTTTCACGCTTTGCAAGCCAAACAAGGGCTTGGCTTTACGTTTTACTTTTGAGGGGGTAATACCTTGTTTGCGTAATTGTGCCTTAACTAAAGCTATGCTTGAGCCAGATAATTCACCTTCAAGCTTTTTCCCTCGAGCACTAACACCCACCCATTGGAAGGTATCTAAGCCTCTGTCTTCTTGCTTTTTTGCCACAAATATTACTTCCAACTGTTTATTAAAGCATAACTTACTGTGAAGAAAAAAGCGCTCAAAAGAGCGCTTAATTTTTTCTTCTGTGTTCTGCTATTATCCACCAGTACCAGTACCAGTACCAGTACTAGCAGTACCATCACAACCGGTTGGTTTGTGCTCTGCATCCGCATCTGTTGAACAAGTCCAAGCTCCTTCTGTTGAACGAGATAGTGTTACCTTTTTGCCATTTACAGCAGGTCCACCATCAACAGTTCCAACGATTGAACCAGAACCATCGGCTGGTGTAGATGTGATTACTGTTCCAGAGCAAGCTTTGTTATTTATACCCATTTCTGCAGTTGTCATACTTGCAGACGCCGTACCTTCATTCATTTTAATTTCGAATGCAGTTTTACCCGGTGAAATTTCCGCTAAACATGCTGTAACCTGAGACTTAGCTGTATAATTTTGATAAGCAGGCAATGCAACTGCTGCTAAAATACCGATGATTGCTACTACAATCATTAATTCAATTAGGGTGAAACCCTTTTGGTTTTGTTGTGTCATTGTTTGCATGTTTCCTCTCCTAAAGGATAATGTTGTGGTAAGCCAAACGGGTATAAATTATAAATATAACTTATGTTGTTTACTTAACCTGTTACTACAAAAAATAAAATCATCTTTGCCAAGTGGCATTTCAGCACTATTGGTAGTCACTATTTTAAAGTTATTACCTTAAAGTAATGACCTCAAAGCAATGACCCAAAAGTAACGCACAGCATGGCGGTTATTCGTTTCTCGTCCCTTATTTGAGTATAAACCCAACCATTAAAAGTTAGTTATAACCCGCGTAAGTTACAAGTTAATTATAAAAATAAACCTTGTCGTTTATTTTTATTCTGTCCCTTACAAATGCTTCTCCATTCTTTTTAACTAATTAAGTATTTAAAACTAGTCAATATGAATGAGTCTAACACTGTTTATTGCGCTTTTGTATTTAAAAACTTTATAAAAAACGCCTTTATTTAATAACTTGTTACAAATAGTCCTTTAGGATTATTTAATGCTCTTTTTAAAAGCTGTCAATCAATTAGCGCAAGAAACTATAAATAGTTTTTACATTATTTATTCAAATCGCATCGATAAATCGATTGATTGTAAATTTTTTGTAAGCGCACCACTTGAGATAAAGTCGACCCCAGCTTGTGAGTAGGCTTTTAGCGTTTCTAAGGTCATATTACCTGATACTTCTAACTTAGCGCGCTTATTTGTAATGGTAACCGCTTGGCGTATTTGCTCAGGATTAAAATTATCTAGCATTATAATGTCAGCGCCTGCGCCAATGGCTTGCTCTAGCTCATCAAACGATTCAACCTCAACCTCTATAGGTTTATCGGCATGATTTAGCTTAGCTTGAGCTACGGCGTTATTAATTCCTCCGCAGGCTGCTATGTGGTTTTCTTTAATTAAAAACGCATCAAACAATCCAATTCGGTGGTTTGCACCGCCGCCACACTTAACAGCATATTTTTGCAATGCTCTTAGCCCCGGAATGGTTTTACGGGTATCGAGTAGTTGCGTGCTAGTGCCACTTAGCTCTTTTACATAATGCGCGGTGGTGGTGGCTGTGCCTGAAAGCGTTTGTACAAAATTAAGTGCTGTTCGCTCAGCCGTTAAAATAGCGCGTGCAGAGCCTGATGCAGTAAATAGGGTGCTATTGGCACTCACAAAGTCGCCGTCGTTCACGCATATATTTACAACTACACTTGGGTCGACTTGTTTGAATACTTCAATGATTAGGTCTTTACCACAAAAAATGCAGTCTTCACGGGAGATCACTTTCGCATTGGCTTGCTCTGCTTGAGGAATAAGCTGTGCGGTAATATCGCCTTGTTCTGCGCTTTGGTTATTTAGGTCTTCATCCAGTGCTAAAGTAACAAGTTGGCTAATTAGGATATGCGAAATAGACATGAAAAAGCTCATAGTAGATAATAAATTAACTAAATTTTACTCTGTTTAATTACTAATTAGAAGCCGCTAACAACTAAACTAAAAATTAACGCGCTAATCATATTTTATCGTTTGGTATTACGCTATCTTTATGTGGTTAAATCTATTAGCATCTTGATATACATCAATTTTGGTTGATTAACCTGAGCTCTAGATAATAAATCTATCTCAAGCAGCTATTTTGAGCAAACACTGTGTTGAATATATTTACAATAGTGTTTTAAATTTTTCGGCAACGGGCAACGGGCAACGGGCAACGGGCAACGGGCAACGGGCAACGGGCAACGGACTTGACACCAATCCCTACCATTTTACTCAAAGAGCATTTGACATCGGGCATATAAGTTTAAATCAAATAGTATGAAAATAGATTCTTTAGGCGTTATAAATAATATTAGCCAGCGGGCGTGTAGCCACTTTGACGAGCGACCTGCTCACTGCGATATTTCGCTGCTAGTTATTCATAATATTTCATTACCAGCAGGGGAGTTTAACACCCCCTACGTTGATGATTTATTTATGGGGAATATTGATTGCAATGCACATTCTAGCTTTAGTGACCTAGAAGGGCTTAGGGTATCAGCGCATTGTTTTATTAAGCGCTGCGGCGAAGTTATACAATATGTGCCTTTTGAAAAACGCGCATGGCACGCAGGGCGTTCCTACTTTACTGGGCAACAAAATTGTAATGATTTTAGTATAGGTATAGAGCTTGAAGGCACAGATACAACTAATTATACCGATGCGCAATATCAAAGTTTAGCCACATTGGCGCAAGCTATAATGCAGCGCTACCCAAAAATAACAGCCAGTAATATAGTAGGGCATTGCGATATTGCCCCTGGGCGAAAAACTGACCCCGGAGCGAGTTTTAACTGGCGTAAGTTTTTTAACCTAATTAAATAACTAGGGTCTGTTGACCTTTCAAGGTTAAATTTGCAGCAGTCTGTTTGGTATTTAGGCAAGGCAGCGCCTATGTGGTGTGGTTATTCCCCATAAATAGGCGATAACGTAGCATCAATGCCAAACAGGCGCTGCCCTTCGGGTTCTGCCTAGGGACGATTTACTCTTTGTTGCTCGGTTTTGACTTAGCCCACTAGGTTACAAACCTCGCACCGCGATTAAATCGCCCCTAGTTTGAACAAATTATAATCCGCAAAGGTCAACAGACCCTAAATTAAGCGAGTAACTACATGATTTTGGTTTCAATAATAATAGCACTGATACTTGAGCGTTTAGGTGCTCGCTCTGCGCATTGGCAAATAAGCCATTATGCCAACAGCTACTTAAATCGCAGTGTTAATTTATTAACGAATAAAGGTTTATTTGGCACGGCTACTGGGTTTTTAATTTGGTTATTGCTGCCGGTGATTGCGGTTGCTTGTTTGTTTTTTTATCTGATTTTGCATTGTGGCAGCTGGTTTTTAATGTAGCGGTGTTATTGGTGTGCTTCGGTTGTGCTAAACAGCGTGCCTTATATAAGTCGTACCTCAATGCATTAACTCGAGGTGACCAAACTGCCGCCACTTTATATGCTTTGCAATTGGGGCAAAAGCGCACAGAGGAGCAGCAAGGTGGTGAAACCTTAGGCCAAACATTAGCGTGGGTTAATTTCCGGTTTTATTGTGCGGTTATATTTTGGTTTGTAATATTGGGTGTTGCCGGTGCTGTTTTTTATGCATTAGTACGTACCTTTGCTGACTTAGTGAGTGATAACCGTGATGAAGTCATTGCCAAGCACTTTAAGCTCATTCACCGCTTGCTGTTTTGGCTAGACTGGTTACCAGCACGCATTACTAGCTTTGGTTATTTAGTGATTGGTAACTTTAACAAAGGCACTAGTTGCTGGCTGCGCTACGTATTTGACTTTTCAAGCCCTAACCGCAAGGTTGTTACCTATACGGCATTGGCCGCCGAACAAGTTGAAAAGCGCTATTACGGCTGCACCTTTGAAGCCACCTGCATGATCAAACTGGTCAAGCGTAATGTACTTTTTTACTTAGTGTTAATTGCCTTAATGACTTTATTTGGTGGTTTAAGTTAAAGACTAGGGGTTAGGTCATAGGTGTTAGGTAGAAATTAAGCCAAGCACTGTGTTTAGTTTGGTGTTGGCGGGCTACGAGCAACGGGGAACGGGCTTAAAACCTTTGACCTTTAACCTAGAGCCTAGACCCTAAACATGCGCGAGGTAAATTCTCACTTACAATATAAAAGTATGTTTATATTAGGTGCTATGTTTTATCCTACTGCCGAACCCCGAACCCCGAACCCCGAACCCCGAACCCCGAACCCCGAACCCCGAACCCCGAACCCCGAACCCCGAACCCCGAACCCCGAACCCCGAACCCCGAACCCCGAACCCCGAACCCCGAACCCCGAACCCCAAAAATCAAAGTTAGCTGGTCTGACCATTTGTTTTTCATCTTATTAACCTTTCTTTACCCTCTGTGATCTGTGTATTATTTGAACTTTGTTTAAATTACGTTACGCTGGCCTTAGGGCTTTAAAACTGCTGTAAATTGACAGTAATTACGGTTTTTGATAACGTATGGCAAAATTTGGTATGACCAATTTACCTTTTGGTCAGGTCATTCAGTTAAAAGCCTTATTTAATGGGCTGCTAGCACTTATACAACGCGGACGTTGATTGATGTCTTTAAAAATTAAAGCGGCAAAATTATCTGATGTTATTTTACAACAACTTGAGAACATGATTCTTGAGGGGTCGTTAGCACCAGGAGAAAAGTTACCACCGGAGCGTGAACTCGCTAAGCAATTTGAAGTGTCGCGTCCGTCGTTGCGTGAAGCCATTCAAAAGCTTGAGGCAAAAGGGCTCGTAACCCGTCGTCAAGGTGGTGGAACGTATGTAAAAAATCAATTGGAAGAGGGGCTGACTGATCCGTTGTTTGATTTGATCAGTAAACACCCCGAATCGCAATTTGATTTATTAGAATTTCGTCATGCGCTAGAGGGAATTGCGGCTTATTACGCAGCACTTCGCGGAACAAGCAACGATTTTGCAAAAGTAAAACAGAGCTTTGAGCAGATTGCATTAGCTAAAGATGAATTAAAGCAAAAAGCCAAAGCTATTAATGACTTTCATTTTTGCATCGCTGAGGCGTCTCATAACGTAGTGTTACTGCACTTAGTAAGAGGGATGCAAAGCTTACTTGAGCAGAATGTTTTACAAAATTTAACGGTGTTACTTAAAAAGTCAGATATAAGCAGCCAATTAGCTGAGCACAGGCGTTTATTAATGGATGCAGTGATTGACGGTAATCCTGAACAAGCTCGCTTAGCGAGTAATGCGCATTTAGCCTATATTGAAGAAGCATTGCTTGAAGCGGGTAAAGAGCATTCGCGAATTGAACGTAGTTTAAGACGCACCAAACAAAATTAAGCAAGTACATTTACTGTTAACTTGAGTTAACAGTGAAGTATTCAATACATAAAATTAGTATTTTAAACATAAGGAAACCTCCATATGTCTGAAGTCAATAAAATTGACGTAGACGCGCTAGAAACACAAGAGTGGTTACAAGCTCTTGAATCGGTTGTGCGCGAAGAAGGTGTTGAACGAGCTCAGTTTTTACTTGAGCAAGTGTTAGAGCAAGCCCGTTTAGACGGTGTTGATATGCCAACAGGCATTAACACAAACTACGTTAATACGATTCCGGTTGATCAAGAACCTGCCTACCCTGGTGATGTAAATCTTGAGCGCCGTATTCGTTCAATTATTCGCTGGAACGCGATTATGATTGTATTGCGTGCATCGAAAAAAGATCTCGACTTAGGCGGCCATATGGCGTCTTACCAGTCGTCTGCAGCATTTTATGAGGTGTGCTTTAACCACTTCTTTAAAGCGCCAAATGATGTTGATGGCGGCGACTTAGTCTACTATCAAGGTCATATTTCTCCGGGCATTTATGCGCGTGCATTTGTTGAAGGGCGTTTAAGTGCTGAACAGCTTGATAATTTTCGCCAGGAAGTAGATGGCAAAGGCCTACCTTCTTACCCTCACCCTAAATTAATGCCTGAGTTTTGGCAGTTCCCAACGGTATCTATGGGTTTAGGTCCAATTTCTTCAATTTACCAAGCGCGTTTCTTAAAGTACTTAGATGGTCGTGGCTTAAAAGACACTAAAAACCAACGTGTATATGCGTTCTTAGGTGATGGTGAAATGGATGAGCCAGAATCACGTGGTGCTATCTCTTTTGCTGCCCGTGAGAAGTTAGATAACCTATGTTACTTAATTAACTGTAATCTACAGCGCTTAGATGGCCCTGTAATGGGTAATGGTAAAATCATTCAAGAGCTAGAAGGGTTATTTAAAGGCGCTGGCTGGAATGTTATTAAACTTGTTTGGGGTAGCGGTTGGGATATTCTGCTTGCTAAAGACACCACAGGTAAATTACTACAGTTAATGAACGAAACTGTTGATGGTGATTACCAAACATATAAAGCAAAAGATGGCGCGTACGTACGTGAACATTTCTTTGGTCGTTACCCAGAAACAGCAGCGCTTGTTGCTGATATGACCGATGAAGAAATTTTCGCCCTTAAGCGCGGTGGTCATGAGCCTTCAAAACTGTTTGCTGCATTTAAAAAAGCAGAAGAGACGAAAGGTCGTCCAACAGTAATCCTTGCTAAAACAGTAAAAGGTTACGGTATGGGTGAAGCGGCTGAAGGTAAAAACATTGCGCACCAAGTTAAGAAAATGGATATGTCGCATGTGGCTCACTTACGCTCACGTTTAGGCTTAGATGATTTAGTATCTGAAGAGCAATTAAAAGAGCTACCATACTTAGAGCTTGAAAAAGATTCTCCAGAGTACAAGTATCTTCATGCACGTCGTGAGGCGCTTCAAGGTTACACGCCAACACGTATTGCCAAGTTCTCTGAAAAGTTACAGTTACCAGAAGTAGATGCGTTCAAGCCATTACTTGAAGAGCAAAAGCGTGATATTTCAACTACTATGGGCTTTGTACGTGCACTTAATATCTTATTAAAAGATAAAGGCATTGGTAAAAACATTGTGCCAATTATTGCCGATGAAGCACGTACTTTTGGTATGGAAGGCTTATTCCGTCAAATCGGTATTTACAACCCACATGGCCAAAATTACACCCCTCAAGACCGTGATATTGTTTCTTACTACAAAGAAGCAACCTCAGGACAAGTACTACAAGAAGGGATTAATGAGCTAGGTGCAATGTCGTCATGGGTTGCTGCTGCAACATCTTACAGCACTAACGACTTACCGATGATCCCATTCTACATTTACTACTCTATGTTTGGTTTCCAACGTGTTGGCGACATGGCATGGATGGCAGGGGATCAACAAGCACGTGGTTTCTTATTAGGTGCTACAGCGGGTCGTACAACGCTAAATGGCGAAGGCTTACAGCATGAAGATGGGCACAGCCACATTCTTGCAAACACGGTACCTAACTGTATTTCTTACGATCCTACTTATGCATTTGAAGTAGCGGTTATCGTGCAAGACGGTATTCGTCGTATGTACGGTGAAGAGCAAGAAAATATTTACTACTACCTAACGCTAATGAACGAAAACTACCATCAGCCAGCAATGCCAGAAGGCGCTGAAGAAGGTATTCGTAAAGGTATCTACAAGCTAGAAAGCTACGAAGGTAAAAAAGCCAACGTACAGCTATTAAGCTCAGGTACTATCATGACTGAAGTGCGCAAAGCTGCTGCAATCTTAAGCGAAGAGTTTGGTATTGCGTCTGATGTTTACTCAGTAACTTCATTCAATGAACTTACCCGTGATGGACAAGATGTTGAACGTTTCAACATGCTTAACCCAGAAAGCGAGCTAAAAACGCCATACATTACTAGCGTATTAAACGACTCTGTCACTGTTGCTGCAACGGATTACATGAAAAACTACGCAGAACAAGCGCGTTCATTTATTCCAAGCAATAACTACAAAGTATTGGGTACAGATGGTTACGGTCGTTCAGACAGCCGTGAAAACCTACGTCGTCACTTTGAAGTTAACGCAAGCTACGTGGTAGTTGCGACATTATCTGAACTTGCTAAACGTGGTGAAGTTGAAAAGTCAGTAGTTGTTGAAGCAATTAAAAAATTCAACATCGACACGAACAAACTAAATCCACTGTACGCATAAGAGGTTTGCAATGAGTATTGAAATTAAAGTACCTGATATCGGTGGCGATGAAGTAGAAGTAACCGAAATACTAGTGAGCGTTGGCGATAAAGTTGAAGTTGACCAATCACTATTAAGTGTTGAAGGTGATAAAGCTGCGATGGAAGTACCTGCTGAACAAGCCGGTACGGTAAAAGAAATTAAAGTAAATGTGGGTGACACTGTTACCACTGGCACTTTAGTGTTCATCTTTGAAGGTGAAGCGCAAGATTCTGCTGCTGACTCTAAAGAAGCTGAAAAAACCGAGAAAGCAGCACCTGCTGCGTCATCGGCTTCATCAACCAAAGAAGTCACAGTGCCAGATATTGGTGATGACGAAGTTGAAGTAACTGAAATTATGGTTGCGGTTGGCGATAGCGTAGAAGAAGAGCAATCTATCTTAAACGTTGAAGGCGACAAAGCGGCAATTGAAGTACCAGCACCCTTTGCCGGTACAGTAAAAGAAATTAAAGTAAATACTGGTGACAAAGTGAAAACGGGTTCATTAGTATTTGTTTTTGAAGTGTCAGGTGGTGATAACCAAAGTGCCCCTGCAGCGGATTCAAAAGCACAAGAGAAGCCTGCTGAACAAGCATCGGCATCAAGCACTAAAGAAGTTAGCGTGCCTGATATTGGTGATGACGAAGTTGAAGTAACAGAAGTTATGGTTGCGGTTGGCGATAGCGTAGAAGAAGAGCAATCTATCTTAAACGTTGAAGGCGACAAAGCAGCTATGGAAGTACCGGCGCCGTTTGCAGGTACTGTTAAAGAGATTAAAGTAGCGACTGGCGATAAAGTTAAAACTGGCTCATTGATTTTTGTATTTGAAGTGGCTGGTAGTGCAACAGCTGCAGCACCTGCAGAAAAATCAGCACCAGCGCCTAAAACAGAATCTAAGCCGGCAGCTCAGGCTGAGTCAAAACCAGCAGCATCATCTGCTAAAGCAAGCTCTGAAAGCTTTGAAAACAACAGCGCTTATGCACATGCATCGCCAGTAGTTCGCCGTTTAGCACGTGAGTTTGGTATTAACCTTGCCAACGTTAAAGGCACGGGCCGTAAAAACCGTGTTGTTAAAGAAGACGTGCAAAACTATGTTAAGCAACTGGTTAAGCAAGTTGAGTCTGGTCAAGTACCAGCAGCTAAAGGCAATGCGGGTGGCGGTGAGCTTGGTTTAATTCCATGGCCAAAAGTTGATTTTGCTAAGTTTGGTGAAATAGAAGAGAAAAAACTCTCTCGTATCCAAAAGCTGTCAGGTAAAAACTTACACCGTAACTGGGTGCAAATCCCACATGTTACCCAGTTTGATGAAGCGGATATCACGAGCCTTGAGCAATTCCGTAAAGAGCAAAATGCCCTTAACGAGAAGAAAAAGCTAGACGTTAAAATTACGCCACTCGTGTTTGTAATGAAAGCAGCTGCTAAAGCGCTTGCTGAGTTCCCTACATTCAACTCATCGCTTTCAGAGGATGGCGAAAGCTTAATCCTTAAAAAGTACATTAATATTGGTGTAGCGGTTGATACGCCAAATGGCTTAGTTGTACCAGTGTTTAAAGATGTTGATAAAAAAGGCATTATTGAACTATCTCGTGAACTAATGGAAGTGTCTGTTAAAGCGCGTGATGGCAAGTTAAGTTCATCAGATATGCAAGGTGGTTGTTTTACTATTTCAAGCCTAGGTGGCATTGGCGGTACGGCATTTACGCCGATTGTGAATGCGCCTGAGGTGGCAATTTTAGGTGTGTCAAAATCTGAAATGAAGCCTAAGTGGAATGGTAAAGAGTTTGAGCCTAAGCTAATGGTTCCACTTTCAATGTCTTACGACCATAGAGTGATTGACGGTGCACTTGCTGCACGCTTTACTGTTACTCTTGCAAGTTACATGAGTGATATACGCCAGTTAGTGATGTGATCACTACAGAGTGAGTAAAATCAAATCCCAGCCAGTTGTTTTTAGCTGGGATTTTTATCATTTGCAATGATACAATATTTGCACAAATGCCCTTTTCTGCCTTGCAGAAACATGGCAGTTAAATTTTGGGGCTGTGTCCCGTTCAAACAATAAAGGTAATAGCATGAGCAACGAATTAAAAACTCAAGTTGTTGTACTAGGCGGTGGTCCTGGTGGTTACTCTGCGGCTTTTCGCGCTGCTGACTTGGGCTTAGAAGTTACATTAGTAGAATCTCGCGAGACATTAGGCGGTGTATGTCTTAATGTTGGTTGTATTCCTTCTAAAGCACTTTTACACGTAGCTAAAGTGATTGATGATGCTGCAGAAATGTCATCTCACGGCGTTACTTTTGGCGCACCAAAAATTGACTTAGATGAAGTTCGTTCTTGGAAAGACTCTGTTGTTGGTCAGCTTACAGGTGGCTTAGACGGCATGGCTAAAATGCGTAAAGTAAAAGTTGTATCTGGTTATGGTAAATTTACTGGTAGCAATACTTTAGATGTTGAAGGCGCTGACGGTAAAACAACCATTACCTTTGATAACGCAATTATTGCTGCGGGTTCTAAACCTGTAAACTTACCTTTCATCCCTGAGGATGATCGCGTTATTGATTCAACGGGCGCGCTAGAGCTTAAAGATGTTCCTGAAAAGCTACTTGTTTTAGGTGGTGGTATTATCGGTCTTGAAATGGGTACGGTTTACCGTGCACTAGGTTCTGCAATTGATGTTGTAGAATTTGCAGACCAACTTGTTCCTGCTGCTGATAAAGACATCATTAAAATTTACCAAAAGCATGTTAAAGACAAGTTTAATGTAATGCTTTCAACTAAAGTAACTGGCGTTGAAGCAAAAGACGACGGTTTATATGTTACGTTTGAAGGCAAAAATGCACCGGCAGAGCCAGTACGTTACGACAAAGTACTTGTTGCTGTAGGTCGTACACCAAATGGTAACATGTTAGACGCTGATAAAGCGGGTGTGAATGTTGATGAGCGTGGTTTTATTAACGTTGATAAGCAATTACGTACTAACGTAGAACATATTTTTGCGATTGGTGACTTAGTGGGTCAACCTATGCTTGCGCATAAAGCGGTTCATGAAGGCCATGTTGCAGCAGAAGTTATCTCTGGTCAAAAACATTACTTTGATCCTAAGTGTATTCCTTCAATTGCTTACACTGACCCTGAAATTGCATGGGCGGGTGTAACTGAAAAAGAAGCGAAAGAGCAAGGTTTAAGCATTGAAACAGCTGTATTCCCTTGGGCTGCATCGGGTCGTGCTATTGCTTCTTCACGTACTGAAGGTTCTACTAAGCTTATTTTTGATAAAGAAAGCGGCCGTATTATCGGTGGTGCTATGATTGGTATTAACGCAGGCGAAATGCTGGGCGAAATCGGTCTAGGTATTGAAATGGGTGCAGATGGTGAAGACCTAGCGCTAACAATTCATGCTCACCCAACATTGAACGAATCAATCGGCCTTGCTGCTGAAATATTTGAAGGTTCAATCACTGATTTACCAAACAAAAAAGCAGTTAAAAAGAAGAAGTAATTTCTTTTAGTTAATCGCGATAAAAAACCCAAGCCTCGGCTTGGGTTTTTTGTTTTTATAGCCTCAGCGTTTAGCAAAAGATTGTTCTGTGTAGCGCAGTCTCTATGGTGCAAAAACAAAGACTAAAGCATGTCGAGCTGCGAGTGTCGGCCAACGGGCTTAAAACCCTAAATTAAACCTGCGCGAGATAAATTCACGCCTGCAACATAAAAGTTATGCTTGCAAAAAGCTCGGTGTTTTATTTTACTAGCGCCCGTAGCCCGTAGCCCGTAGCCCGTAGCCCGTAGCCCGCAGATATCTATTTTCTTTTATTTTAGCTACAATGCGCAGCCATCAATTTATAGGTAAATACCCACAGTGACCCAGAGTTTAAAAAATTCAGTTTTAGCATTACGTGCCCAGCAAATAAGTGAATCTCGACGTGAGTTTAATGCCCGTGGTGGAAAAATGGATCGCTGTGAGCAATGCTTAATTGCCAAGCATTACTGTATTTGTGAGGGCGCTGAGTACGCAAGCTGCAACGCTGCTGTATGTTTATTGATGTATCACAATGAAAGTTTTAAACCGTCTAACACTGGGCGTTTAATTGCTGAAATAGTCCCCGATAATTATGCGTTTCGTTGGGATAGAACCTCTCCAGATCCTGCTTTATTAGCCTTGTTGAATAATGATAAATATCAGCCTTTTGTGATTTTTCCGGCTGAAGATGTTGAAACTGATAGGGTGGTAACCCAGGTTGAAACGCTTGAAGGTAAACAGCCATTGTTTATATTTTTAGATGGTACATGGCGTGAAGCTAAAAAAATGATTCGTAAGAGTCCTTATTTAGATAACTTACCTGTGCTTTCTATTACCGCAGAAAAACTCTCTGATTACCGATTACGTGTAGCTCCCCATGCTCACCAGTTAGGTACGGCAGAAGTGGCTATTATGGTATTGGCATTAGCTGGTGAAGTTGATGCAAGTACTAAATTAGAGCAGCATTTTATTAAGTTTCGCGACGCTTATTTACTTGGTAAGCGTAACAAAGGCAGGCCTGAATAAAGTGCAGGGTATTAATACGAAAAAAGCTGAATTTGACACTTGAGTATAGCGTAAACATATATAATTTTGGCTGACCGCTGACTTTTAGGCAAAAGAAAAGCGCGAACCATCTCTAGTCGCGCTTGCGGAATCTTCTAACTTTGTTGCATCCTGCAATTGAACCTAATCAACTCCAATTTTTACGATCCGTGTTATTACAATATTACTTTCTAGTTCTATGTAATATAGGCTATCCGGGCCTGTCTCCATAATTCCCTAAAACATCCTGTAAGGTAAAATCTATTACCAATCCTTATTGCACATCCTAGTGCATCCCTTTTGCTACCATTCCGTTGTGTTACCCTAAAGGCCTGTCCTTCTTATTCCCTATCCTTTATAAACAACTATTCCGCTGTTGTTATCCATTACGCATCATCCTGATGCTATCCCTTGTGCAACAATCCATTGCGATACTCATCCTGAGCCTGTCCTTAAATCCCTGTTATCCTAAAAACCAAACCTTGGTATTCGAGTAGCTAATCCGTTTCCATTTACTCGGTAAGCGTCGTTGCTTATTTATGGATTAATTATAGAGAGTGATTTGCAGTAAATGTAGGATAAAACCGCTTATGGTTTATGTTCTTACAAATGAAATATTTATAAATTATTTAAAATACAATGGCTTGCTATATTTATGGGGTGTTATGCAGGGTGTTTTTACTCATTTGCTGTCATAAGCGTAAGAGATATCTTACAAGGGTTTTCTTTTTTGGGCGTATTTATCACTAAGTAATTATATAAAGTGTGCACTTTTTAGTTCATCGCGGTAAAATTAATGATAATAATTATTAATCAGGTAAGAAAATATGAAAAAAACACTCGCGCTTGTTGTTGGGTTAATTGTCTCAGCACCTGCTGTTGCAACCGATGTTGTGAATATTTACTCATTTAGACAACCTTTTTTAATTAAACCTATTTTAGATGATTTTACACAGCAAACAGGCATTAAAACTAATGTTGTGTTTGCTAAAAAAGGCCTAATCGAGCGTGTTAAGCGTGAAGGCAAGCACAGCAAAGCTGATTTAGTATTAACCTCTAACTTTAGTGCGTTAATTCAGTTAGAAGAGCTAAAGCTTACGCAAACTATTGAGAGCGAGCAGGTTAATAATAATGTGCCGGCTGCATTTCGTGATGGCGATGGTCAGTGGGTGGCGCTCACTAAACGAGTGCGTAATGTTTACTCTTCAAAAGAGCGCTTAGGTCCCTTGCCTGAGCTGAGTTATGAAGATTTAGCTGCACCTGAATATAAAGGTCAAATTTGTACTCGCTCTGGTAAGCACCCGTATAACTTAGGGTTAGTGGCTTCTATGATTGCTCATCATGGTGAAGTACAGACTAAAACATGGCTAGAGGGTGTAAAAGCGAATTTAGCGCGTAAGCCGCAGGGAAATGATCGTGCGCAAGTTAAAGCTGTTAAAGAAGGTTTATGTAATTTAGCCTTAGGTAACAGTTACTACTTAGGTAAAATGTTGCAAGATGAAGCGCAAAAACCATGGGCAGATGCAGTTAATATTAATTTTCCAAACCAAACTAACCATGGTTCGCATATTAACGTATCGGGTGCGGTAATTACTAAGTATGCTAAAAACCCTGAAAATGCCTTGAAACTTATAGAGTATATGACCGACAATAAGGCGCAAAATATGTATGCCTCGCTCAATATGGAGTATCCGGTCAAGCCAGGTGTTAAGCTTTCAAGTTTGGTTGCATCGTGGGGAAGCTTTAAGGAAGACAGCTTACCGCTTGATGAAATTAGCAAATATCGTCCGTTAGCCCTTAAGCTAATTGATGAGGTGAAGTTCGATCTTTAATGACTTATAAATTTCAGCTGTCGAAGTGGCAGCTTATTGCGTGGTCGACGGGTTTGTTACTGTCGACTCCGTTGTTTTTTCTGCTAGTAGAATCTTTACAAGGCGACTCAGAGGTATTTACCCACCTGTGGAATACCGTGCTGTGGGATTATATAAGTAATACCATATTACTGGTTTTAGGTGTTGGGTTACTTAGTTGCCTGATTGCGTTGCCACTGGGTTGGCTCACCGCTTATTGCCGTTTTCCTGGTAAACAACAGTTTGAATGGGCACTGATGCTGCCGCTTGCCATGCCTACCTATATTATTGCTTATGTGTACACGGATTTACTCGACTACGCTGGGCCGATACAAATAACACTAAGAGAGTGGTTTGGTTGGCAATCACCCAATGATTACTGGTTTTTTGATATACGCACTTTGCCAGGGGCTATCATCATGATTGCGCTGGTACTCTACCCGTATTTATATTTAATTTTTAAAACCGCACTACGTGAACAATCCTTTAAATTAGTCCAAGCAAGCCAATTAATGGGATTAAGTGCATGGAAAAGCTTTTTTAAAGTAAGCCTAGTGCTTTCTCGTGGTGCTATTGTTGCGGCACTTGCTTTGATCAGCATGGAAACCATGGCTGATTTTGCTACCGTTAGCTACTTTGCCGTCAGTACATTAACCACCGCAGTATACGATACTTGGTTTGGTTATTACTCATTAACTGCAGCAGCAAAAATTTCAGGGGTGATGTTGTTACTGCTATTCTTAGCATTGATCACCGAGCGTTTTAGCCGTCGTAACCAAGCTGTATTTGAGCGTCAGTCAAGTGTGAACAGTGAGGCGCTTTATATTCTTAAAGGTAAGTCTGCATGGTTAGCAACAGGGTTTTGTAGCCTTATTTTAATAATCTCATTTATTATTCCTATGGTTGTTTTGCTCAAGTATGCAATCACGTATTTTGATCAAGCGTGGAGTAGTGAATTTTTTAGTTATGCATGGCAAAGTTTGAAAGTGGCCGCAGTAGTGAGTGTGGTGACTATTGTATTGAGTGTTTTAGTGGTGTTTTATCAGCGCATTGCAAAACAAGCAAACCCACTTATACCTGGGCGTTTAGCAAGTACCGGGTATGCGCTACCAGGCACAGTATTAGCGATTGCGGTATTGCTGCCACTCACATTATTAGAAAATACCATTAACCGTATTCTGACTCCTTATGATTTAGACATTGGTTTATTACTTACTGGCAGCTTACTTACTATTATTTTTGCTTATATAGTGCGGTTTTACGCCGTGGCTCATGGTGCCATAGAATCAAGCTTTTCACGCATTAGCCCCTCGCTTGATATGGCAAGCCAGTCAATGGGGAAAAGCCAAGGCCACACGTTACGCTTAGTGCATTTGCCTTTATTACGCCGAGGCTTATTAACCGCTGGTTTATTGGTCTTTATTGAGTGTATGAAAGAGCTGCCCGCAGCCTTACTGTTAAGGCCTTTTGATTTTGAAAGTTTAGCTACGCACGTGTTTCAATATGTCAGCGATGAACAATTAGAGCTGGCCTCCATATCAGCTTTATTCATAGTGGTGGTTGGCTTTATTCCGTTATATTTTATTAATCGTTCAATGGAGCAACGTAGTTAAATGAGTAGTTTGATTTTACAAGGCGTGAGCTATGCATATAACGGGACTAAGGTTGTAGATGATTTAGACTTAACCTTAGGTAAAGACGAAATAGTGTGTTTACTCGGTGCCAGTGGCTGCGGCAAAACCACCACACTTAAAGCCATTGCAGGGTTAATTGAAGCCAAGCAAGGACAGGTATTTATTGATGGTAAGTTAGTCAGTGATGCCAATACATTTGTGTCACCAGAGCATCGTAATATTGGCATGATGTTTCAAGACTACGCACTATTCCCACATTTAACAGTAGCGAATAACATTGGCTTTGGCCTAAACGATATGAGTAAAGCGGATAAACAAGCTCGCGTGGATGAAATGTTAAAGCTTGTGCACTTGGTTGGGTGTGCCGATAGATACCCTCATCAACTCTCTGGTGGCCAACAGCAACGAGTAGCGATTGCACGTGCATTAGCTTATAAACCCAGCTTACTATTGTTAGATGAGCCATTTTCTAATATTGATACCCAAGTTCGGTTTGAGTTAATCGCCGATATTAGGCGTATTATTAAAGCTCAGCAAGTGTCGGCAGTGTTTGTTACTCACTCAAAAGAGGAGGCGTTTGCATTTTCAGATACGCTTGCGGTTATGCATAAAGGTAAAATTGCGCAGCAAGGCACGCCAGAGCAGCTTTTTGCCAAACCAAGTTCAAAGGAGGTTGCAGAATTTCTGGGTCAGGGCATATACTTAAGCGCAACTGCATTAACAGCCACTGAATATGAAACACAATTTGGTGTGGTCGAATCAATACTGCCACAACAACACGCAGTGGTTGAAAAGGGTGTTATTTATGTGCGTCCACACCAGCTTGAGCTTGCCACTAATAACAATAACGAGCTGCTGCAGTGTGAGTGCGTTACAATACTAAGTAGTCGTTTCATCGGCTCTGCCTATGTATACACTGTGGTTATTGCTGAACAAGAAATAGAAGTTGCAGCTCAGTATGGCCAGTCATTTGAAATTAATGAACAGGTTATAATAAAAATAAAACCGCACACGGTGAATTTTTTTAAATCGTAATTAATCACAGTGTTTTGCTCTAAAAAGTAAGGAATAACAATGGTGCAAGCGCAATCAGGGATTTGTGCTGAAGCAAACTTACACGGTTTGCACTTATTTTTTAATGTACTTGACGGTCACGACGAATCACTTCGCGCTAAGCTTAAACAAGTGAGCGATATTGAAGATGAGTTTAGTGATCAGTTCTCTGAATCTATGCTTTCTTGCATGGTGGCAATTGGTGCGCAATATTGGCCGCATATTTTACCTGACTTCATGCCAAGTGAGCTGCAAAGCTTTCCTAATATTACCCATAGTGACTTTGTTATGAGTGCAAGGCCATGTGATTTGTTTGTGCAAATCCGCTCAGACAGAGAAGACGTGAACCACTTGTTTGCACTACAAATACTCAAACTATTCACCCCTGATGTTGAGCTGGTGGAACAAATTCGTAATTTTCGCTTTTTAGATGGCCGTGATTTTAACGGCTTTATTTATGCGGGCGATACCCCACATGGCCGTCAAAAACGTGTAACGGCGTTAGTAAACAAACCGGATAGTTTTGAAGACCAAGGTAGTTACATTCATGTGCAGCGTTTCAAACATGACTTGAGCTTGTGGCAGCATTTGTCATTACATGAACAAGAGCAAATAATGGGTCGCACACGCCTTGATAATACCTTACTCAGCCCCGCACTTGAAAGTAGTCATGCGACCCGCAGTGAATTAAAAGATGACCAAGGTCAGGCACTGTTACTTAACCAAAGCATGCCTTATGGCGATGTGTATGAGCAAGGTATGTTAGTGATCACGTGCTCTGCTAAAGGGGATGCATTCGAAAAAGTGCTAACTAACCGACTAGGGCAGGGAGAGAATTATGATCACTGGCTTGATTTTACTCAGGCGGATATGGGCTCTGCATTTTTTGCCCCCTCAGTACGATTTTTAAAGCAGTTATAACAATTACAAAACGGCTATACATTCATCATAGCCGCCTTTATTACAGCGTTAGTGGTTAAACCGTATCAAATAAAATACGAACACGCTCTAGTGTGAGGTCTATTTCTGAGATTTTAGCTGGTGCTATAAAAATAGTATCATCGCCGGCAATAGTGCCTAAGACGCCATCAGCTTTGCCTAATGAATCAAGTAAACGCGCAATGAGTTGAGCAGCTCCAGGACTGGTGCGAATAATAATCATCATTTCGTTATGCATAATATCAATAACGAGCTGGCGCAACGGGCTCTTAGCGGTTGGTACCCCCATTTCAGCGGGTAAACAATATACCATTTCTTGTTTTGCATTACGGGTGCGTACCGCGCCAAATTTACTTAACATTCGCGACACTTTACTTTGGCTAATATTATCAAAGCCTTGTTCTTTTAACGCATCAACTATTTCGCCTTGTGAGCCAAAGTTTTCTTCTTTTAAAAGTGCTTTAAAGGCTTTAACCAATGCTTCTTGTTTATCTTGTGGTTGCATAGTGTCTAATTAGTTATGTAATAGATACTGCAAATTCTACACAAAAATGCATAATTATGCAGCAGATGTTTGCTTAAGTTGCCATTTTGCTGCGTTTAAACAGCAAAGTTTACAACTATGGTCGAAAATATAGCTAAAATAAGCAGGATAAATTTGTTTTTAGTCGTTAATTTCTTTATCTTATGAACCACAAATATTTCCTACCTCAAATCACGGAGAATTCCAATGAAAGTTGCTGTATTAGGTGCTGCAGGCGGTATCGGTCAAGCGTTGTCTTTATTATTAAAAACAGGCTTACCAGCTGGCTCTGAATTATCACTATATGATGTTGCGCCAGTAGTTCCTGGTGTTGCTGTTGACCTTTCTCACATTCCAACAGATGTTAAAGTTGCAGGTTTTGGTGCAGACGATTTAGATAAAGCACTAACAGGTTGTGATATCGTTCTTATTCCAGCGGGTATGCCACGTAAGCCTGGTATGGATCGTGCTGATTTATTTAATGTTAACGCTGGTATCATCAAAACATTAGCAGAAGGCATTGTTGCTAACTGTCCTAAAGCGCTTGTGGGTATTATTACTAACCCAGTTAACGGTACTGTACCAATTGTTGCTGAAGTATTTAAAAAAGCAGGAACTTACGATGCTAAGCGTGTATTTGGTATTACAACACTCGATGTGATCCGTTCAGAAGCGTTCATTGCTGAACTTAAAGGCGTTGACGTAGCAAGCGTTAAAGTTCCAGTAATTGGTGGTCACTCAGGTACAACTATTCTACCATTACTTTCTCAAGTTGAAGGCGTTACTTTCACTGATGAAGAAGTGGCTGCACTGACTCCACGTATCCAAAATGCAGGTACTGAAGTAGTTAATGCTAAAGCGGGCGGTGGTTCTGCAACATTATCAATGGGTGCTGCTGCTGCACGTTTTTGTATGTCTTTAGTTAAAGGCTTACAAGGTGAAGACGTTGTAGATTATGCATACGTTGCTGTTGAAAATGGTGATGCTGAGTACTTTGCACACCCAGTACGTTTAGGTAAAAATGGCGTAGAAGAAATTCTTTCTTACGGCACACTAAGCGCATTTGAAGAGCAAGCAAAAAATGACATGCTTGAAACGCTGAAAAAAGACATTAAAGAAGGTGTTGATTTTATGGCGTAATAGCCAAAATTAACCCATAAAAAAGCCTGCATTTGCAGGCTTTTTTATTGCTCGGAATTATCTACACAGTATAACTTAGTGGTCGCGATCAACCGCTATTCTAGCTAAGCTAATTAATGCTTGCTTGTAATTCGACTCAGCTAAGCAATCTAAACAAGCAATCGCTTTCTCTGCTTCTTGCTCTGCTTTTTGCATAGTGAACTCAAGGGCATTGGTATGTTTAAGTGCAGCGAGTATCTCATCTAGATGCGCCATACCATTACAGTGCTCTATTGCATCTCTTATTAACTGTGTTTGATGCTCGCTACCGTGTTGCATGGCATAAATTAGTGGTAATGTAGGTTTGCCTTCAGCTAAGTCATCACCAATGTTTTTACCCAGTTGGTCGGCATCGGCGTTGTAATCTAAAACATCATCCACCAACTGAAAAGCAGTGCCTAAATGCATACCGTACAAATTGAGTGCGTTTAATACACTGTCATCTTGCTCAGTTATAATGGCAGCTAGCCCGGTTGCAGCTTCAAATAACTTAGCGGTTTTAGAGTAAATAACCTGCATATAACTGGCTTCAGTAGTATCTGGGTCATTACAGTTCATTAATTGCAGCACTTCGCCTTCAGCAATAATATTGGTTGCATCGGCCAACACTTGCATTATCTGCATTTTACCGAGGCCTACCATTAGCTGAAACGAGCGAGTATAAATAAAGTCTCCCACGAGGACACTTGCGGCATTACCAAACTCGGCATTTGCTGTAGGTGTGCCACGGCGCAAGTTAGATTCATCTACCACATCGTCATGTAAAAGCGTTGCGGTATGAATAAATTCAATAATTGTTGCTAGCGTAATGTGATCTTTGCCTTGGTAACCTAGCGCTTTAGCCGCCAAAATAGCTAACATGGGGCGAACACGTTTGCCACCGCTGTTAACAATATACAAACCAAGTTGATTAACTAACGCCACATCTGAGCGCATCTGCGCATGTATTAGTTGATTGACGTCATTCATATCGCTTTCGATTAACGCCTGGATAGCTTTTATATCCATTGATCTCCGAGCCAATTTTAATGTGTGAACGGCGCAGATTGTACAACAAAAAACGCATCAGCTCGATATTTTGTGATGATTCCTTAAAAAAACACCCTTAAGTAGGTTAAATGACCTATTAACTAGCTGAATAAATGATTAAACAGCGTGGTTTAATTTTGAATCACCCCTGGCGGTTAATTGAACTACATGGGCTTGCTTTGTTATTACAAATTTATTTTCTGTAACCGTTAAAAAGCGCTTGGCAAAGGGGGATTTTCATATAAAATAGGGGAAATATTGAATTGCCCTCAATGTAGCTACTTTTTATTCATTTAATTATAAAAATAGGCTTGCTAGTTATTTCGCGTTAGCGTAAACTTCGCGCCCTATCGAAGAATATTTTAGTTGCGCCGATTTGAGGGTGCACAGACGGAGTTAATTATGTACGCGGTTTTCCAAAGTGGTGGTAAACAGCATCGTGTGACTGAAGGTCAAACGATTCGTCTTGAAAAATTAGACGTTGAAACTGGTGCGGCAGTGGAATTTGATTCAGTACTTTTAGTTGCTGATGGTGAGAAGATCGAGATTGGTGTACCGTTCGTAAACGGTGGTAAAGTAACAGCTGAGGTTGTTTCACACGGTCGCGGTGAGAAAATTAAGGTTGTTAAATTTAGACGCCGTAAGCATTCTCGTAAGCAAATGGGCCATCGTCAATGGTTCACTGAAGTTAAAATCACTAGCATTAGCGCTTAATTAGAGGTACTTAGAAATGGCACATAAAAAAGCAGCTGGTAGTACTCGTAACGGTCGCGATTCAGAAAGCAAACGCCTAGGTGTTAAGCGTTTTGGTGGCGAATCAGTTCTAGCGGGTAGCATCATTGTTCGTCAGCGTGGGACTCGTTTCCACCCAGGCGCAAACGTAGGTATCGGTAAAGACCACACTATCTTCGCAAAAGCAGATGGTAAAGTTCAGTTTGAACAAAAAGGTCCTTTAAACCGTAAATACGTAACTATCGTAGCTGAGTAATCAGTAAGGTAGTTAAAAACCCCGCCTTTGCGGGGTTTTTTGTTTTAAGCAGTTCTAAATATATACCCAAGTGTTTTTATGCTCAGTGTGCTCTAAAGGCCACTTAGGTATATAATAGAGTTATTAACAAGCCAATCCCTTAAGTGAGTAATCATGAAGTTTGTAGATGAAGTAGAAATTCGCGCAGAAGCTGGTGACGGTGGCAGCGGCATCGTGTCTTTTCGTCGTGAGAAATATGTTCCAGATGGTGGACCTGATGGCGGTGACGGTGGAGACGGTGGTAGTGTTTATCTACAAGCTGATGAAAACTTAAATACCCTTATTGACTATCAATTTGAGCGTTTTCATAGAGCAGAACGTGGTACTAACGGTCAAAGCCGGAATTGTACCGGTAAAAAAGGTGAAGATCTGATTGTAAAGGTGCCTGTTGGTACACGTATCATTGATGTTGATACACAAGAATCATTAGGGGATTTAACCCAAGATGGTCAACGAATTGTGGTTGCAAAAGGCGGTTTCCATGGCTTGGGGAATGCGCGTTTTAAATCAAGTACTAACCGTGCCCCACGTCAAAAAACACTCGGAACACCTGGTGAAGTGCGTAACCTTAAATTAGAGCTAATGCTACTCGCTGATGTAGGTTTACTGGGTTTACCTAATGCCGGTAAATCAACCTTTATTCGCAGTGTATCGGCTGCAAAACCAAAAGTAGCAGATTATCCATTCACTACGCTTATCCCCAATTTAGGTGTTGTTCGTCCTGAAGCAAATAAGTCATTTGTCATCGCCGATATTCCTGGCTTAATTGAAGGTGCATCGGACGGCGCAGGCTTGGGTATTCGTTTCTTAAAGCATTTAGAGCGCTGTCGTGTGTTATTACACATTATTGATGTTATGCCAGTTGATGGCTCAAATCCTGTTGATAATGCTTTTGCAATCATCAATGAGCTACATCAGTACAGTCCTAAGCTTGCTGAAAAGCCGCGCTGGTTGGTCTTTAATAAAATTGATTTATTGCCTGAAGATGAAGCCAAAGCTCTATGTGAGCAAATTGCAGAAGAGTTAGGTGAGTCTGAAAATATTTATAGTATTGCTGCAATTAATAAATTAAATACTCAGCCATTAATTCACGACATTATGACGCTACTTGATAACATGCCTAAAGAAAAGTTTGTTGAAGTTGCAGATGAAGAAGTTGAATTTAAGTGGGATACCTACCATCAAAAAGCCACTAAAGGCGATGATGATGACTGGGATGATTGGGATGAAGATGATTACGACGTAGAAGTTGTCTACGAGCGTTAACTATAATTGTATATATTTAAAAGGAGCTAATGCTCCTTTTTCTTTGATTAATAATAAAGTATTGGGTATTTAGTGTGATAATTTCAATGATTGCAGCAATGGCAAACAATCGTGTCATTGGCTTAGATAATAAAATGCCATGGCACTTACCTGGCGACCTTCAGCACTTTAAAAAAGTAACTTCTGGTAAGCCTGTTATTATGGGGCGTAAAACATTTGAATCGATAGGTAGGCCGCTACCTGGACGTCGTAATATTATTATTACTCGCAATACTGAATATCAAGCACCGGGAATTGAAACTGTAACCACTCCTGAAGCTGCACTTGATCTTGTTAATGATATTGCCGAAGTGATGGTTATTGGTGGTGGAAACATCTATCAGCAGTTCTTAGAGCAAGCACATCGCTTGTATCTAACCTTTATAGACTTAGATGTAGAAGGGGATACACAGTTTCCTGATTACCAAAGTGTTGCAAATTGGCAAATTGAAGATGAAATGTTGATGGCGCCTGATGAGAAAAATAAATATAGTTATAAATTCGTAACTTTGAATAAAGTCTCTTAACATTATTGCCAAAATCTGAGCGTGTTGGTACAATATTAAACAGTCGAGTACGAAAAAAGTATTAATATAGGGTGTCCAATCAATGATTAAATTACCGAAACTAGTTGTAATTGCTGCTATTGCAGCGGGTTCGTTTGCTTATACTGCGCCTGCAAGCGCTAATGACCAGTTAGCTGTTTCAGTTTGTGAATACATTGCTGGTGATGATAAAAACCGTCTACGTAGCAAATTAAAAAGTTCACGTGTGAAAGTTCGTAATATCTATGATGCAGTTTTTTGTAATGGTAATAACTTATTGCGTCATGCTGTTGCAAGTAATGCAGTTGATACAGGCGAGTACATTGTTAAAAACTTATCAAAGAGCTCACTTGAGGATGGTGCAGATATTGCTTGGGCTGAGGCAAATCATGCGGGCTCACCTTTAATCCCTATTATTAAAGACCGTGCAGGCCTTTAAATAAAAGCTTAATTAATAAAAAACCGCGTTTAGACGCGGTTTTTTATTTACTTAGATAAATTGTCATTTTGCACCCTGTCTAACTACTTTTAAGTCTAATTCCCTCAAGTATTTATCCTGATTACTCTTGTTACATAAATATGTCATAAAAATTCAATACTCTATGTGTATGTCAGTTTTGAGATATATTTATGCGTGTATCATTTTTTACCCGTTTACTAGCCATTTTACTAACATTTGCAAGTATCCTTCTAGCCGCGACCTTGTTATGGGCAAGCCATACATTACTAAAGCTTCAGCAACAAGATAGCGCATACAGCCATTTAAAAAATAGCATAATGGTTGAGCTTGCCAATCAATTAGAGAGTTACTTAGCACAAGGTAATAGCCAATACTTAAAACAATCATCTACCTTGATTGAGCAACTTAAAGCGCAACAGTTAACGGTGCTTCCTCCTGAGTTAGAAGCTCGTTTAGCTGAACAATTAACTTCATTAAGTACAGATATTAATGGTAAATACAGATCACTTGGAAAACTCTCTGGCAATGAAACTGCGCTGTTAGATAACGCGCTTAGACAAATGGCGGGCTCAGCCTCTTCACTTATTAATTATGCGCAAAAAGCATCAACGCAAACCATTTACGCTCTTAGCTACAATAAATTAGCGAGTGATTATTACAGTGAAGTGGTTAATTTATCACTATCGACTTATCAACTGCTAAATAATTATCAACCTGAGATAGAGAAAAACCTGCAACAAAGCATAAAAACCCTAAACTTACTGGCGGTAAAAATAGAGCAGCTACCTAACTTAGGAGTAATGACAGAGGTTGATGAATTTGCTTTATTTGTAGATGAGGAACCTGAAGATTTGGCTGCTGAAATAAAAGCAGAGTTGGTGAGTTGGCCTAAACGTTATCTGCGTGATTTAAGCAGTACTTTATCGCAATCAAAACTACGTCGTTCAGGAACGAATGAGTTACGCGAACAAATTAGCTTACTATCAAATACAGTGATTGAGGCAGAGCAAACATTAAAAGCGCAGCAAGATACCGTAAAGCAACAAGTATTCTGGGTGTTTGGAATAGCAATAGGTGGACTAGTAATATTAGCTGTTGGTGTTTATTGGGTGCAACGTAAACAGGTTTTACAACCTTTACGACAACTGCGAGATGGATTTGCATTCTTAATCGAAAGTAATGAGTTAAAAAATATTACAGTGAATAACCCTAAAACAGAGGTGGGTGAAATAGCGCAGTATTTTAACCAGTTAATTGAACGCCAGCGTTTGGAAGCGCAAGAAAGAGCAGATATGCTTAATGTAGTCAGTGATTTCATGCAGCAGATGAGTGGGCATTTATACACGATAGGTCAAAAAAGTAATGCGAGTTATCAGCAGGTAAATCACAATGAAGAACTGCTTCTTAATATTCAGCAACTTGGCGAGCAGGTTAATCATATCAATGCTCAAGCTGCTGAAAATGCTCAAAGTACTTATGAAGCAATGCAACAAAGTGTTGGTTTTGCCAAAAGTATGCTTAATGCCAGTTCTGACACACAGCAGCGTATTGAGCAAGGTATGCATAGTGTTCAGGAGTTACTGAGCGGGGTACAGGGAGTAAGTAATATTATTACAGTCATACGTACCATCGCTGAGCAAACAAACTTACTCGCGCTCAATGCTGCGATTGAATCAGCAAGAGCAGGTGAGCAAGGTCGAGGTTTTGCCGTGGTTGCTGATGAGGTAAGGCAGTTAGCTATGCAGACTCAAGGTTCGTTAAAAGAGATTAATGATCAATTGGCGCTACTAAGCGAAAACTCTCAAGAAGTCTATAAACAAATCAATGCATTAACTGAGGATGCACAGTTACAAACTGCAAATGCTCAAGAGCTTAAAGCAAACTCTGAAGGCGTTGCAGATAATGCGCAGCAGGCTAATAAAGTTGCAATTGATGCAATGGAATTGGCTAAACAACAAAGTAATTTCCTTAGTGACTTTACGCTATCAATGCATGATATGAAAAGCCAAGTAAGTGAGTCGAGTGAATTAGTTGCTGATATAGGCTCGCAGTTAGAGTTGCAAATGACATCTATTAAAGAAGGTTTAGGTTTAGATAACAACAGCGATTAATCGAAGACGGATTAAATATTAATCTGTATGCTAAAAGACTATTTAATTACTTTAAGGAATTAATATGATAGAGCAAGGTCAGACAATACCTGCAGTAAGTTTATCTCAGCTTAGTGATAAAGGTATGCAAACACTCACTAACAATGAATTATTTACAGATAAAAAAGTTGTGTTATTTGCGGTGCCTGGTGCTTTCACACCCACTTGTTCGAATGCTCATTTGCCTGGTTATATCGCGCTAGCCGATAAAATTAAGGCTAAGGGTATTAACGCTATCTATTGTGTATCGGTAAATGATGCATTTGTGATGAAAGCCTGGGGTGAGTCACAAAATGCAGAGCATATAGATATGCTGGCAGACGGTGATGCTAGTTTTACTCGTGCTTTAGGTCTTGAAAAAGATACCGCAGGCTTTGGTGGTTTGCGCTCGAAACGTTACGCTATGATTGTAGATAATGGTGTTGTTAACCAATTATTTGTCGAGCAAGAAAAAGAATTTGTAATAAGTAGCGCTGAAGTCGTTTTAGCCAAACTATAACTGACTTGTTTTAATTATTGAATAAAAGCCGATACATATGTATCGGCTTTTTTATCTAAGGAGAAAGTGGTTTATGGCTGGTATTGACCACTTAGCGTTAAACCTGAGAAGGTTTGATACGCATTAACACTTAAATGCCATGTGCCTGCTTGAGGGTTGCTAAATGTACATGTTTCGGCGTTACCGGTTTTAAATGGGCGGCAATCATAGCTTGAGCTGGTTGGCTGACTACCAAACTTTACAAATAAGTCTGCATCACCAGTGCCACCTGATGTTGTTACAGTAAAGTTAGCCATGCCAGCAGGAACTTCTAGCGTGTAATGCTTCCACTGACCTGCTGTTGCAGAAACATCAGATACTGTACCGCCACCTGCTTGTGGTGTGCCTGAGTCTGAACCGCCTGTGATGTTACCGACTAAACTAACGCCAGTGTAGGCTGAGTAGCCGTTTAGCATTATATGATAAGTACCTGAAGTTGGGTTATCGATAGAACACTCTTCACTGTTACCTTCATTGTAAGGACGGCAATCATAAGTGCTTGTTGTCGGTTTACTACCAGCACGTACATACAAGTCAGCATCACCTGTACCACCACTCATTGTGAAAGTTACATTAGTAGCACCGCTTGGGACTGTCATAGTGTAAAAGCTTTGTGTACTTGTCGCACCGCTTAAGCCTGTTTTAGCTTGCCCATCAATAAGCTCATTATCACCTGATGTTGGCGGTGGTGTGCCACCAGAGGCGGCTGCAACAGCAGCGGCAGCATCAACAATGCCTGTGCCACAGCTAGTACAAGTTGCTGGGAATGCACGAGTTGTTGTTTTTAAAATATTTTCTATTTCATCAGGTGTCGCGTTTGGTTTTGCTTGTTTGATTAATGCTGCAACACCCGCAACATGAGGGGCGGCCATTGATGTACCTTGCGAAAAACCATAGCTGTCGCTTGATGGTGTTGTTGAGCCTGAGTTGTAAGTAGATAAAACACCTTCAGAATCATTGGCGAAATTTTGTGCGCCCCCCGGTGCTGCTACATCAATATTGCTACCATAATTTGAGTAATATGCGCGGCCACCGTTACGACCAACTGATGCAACATTAACAACTCCATTACAGTTACCCGGATTGTAGTTTGCAGAATTATCGTTATCGTTGCCTGCAGCTATTACAACAACAGAGCCGTTGTTACGTGCAGTATTAATCGCATTTTGAGTCGTTGAGCTACATGTACCTGCACCACCTAAACTCATGTTTATAACATCTGCAGGGTTTGGGTTTGTCGATGTACCTGATACGTTTCCGCCTGAAGCCCAAATAATGCCGTCAGCAATATCTGAGGTCAAGCCGCCACATTTACCTAATACACGGACTGGCACTACTTTAGCGTCGTAAGCAACACCAGCAACGCCTTCACCATTATTAGTTACAGCAGCGACTGTACCTGCTACGTGAGTACCATGCCAGCTAGAGCCTTGTGCTCCATTATCACCACATTCACCAGTAGCGACAGCATCACCAGGATCGCGAGCATCGTTATCACGGCCATTACCATCATTAGCGACTGATAGATTAGAGATCATATCGTAGCCAGGTAAAATATTGGCGTTTAAATCAACATGTGGGCGGTAACCAGTATCTAGAACAGCCACAACTGCACCACTGCCTGTGGCAGTATTCCAAGCCGTAGGTAGATTTAGACCACCCGCTTGCTCATAGTAATGCCATTGGTCGCCATAGCGAGGATCGTTTGGTGTGGCAAATGGCTTTAGCATTTGATCGATTTCGATATATTCAACATTACCCGAATTAATTACTTCTTGCATAAACTGTTGCGCTTCTTCAGCATTGAGCTTTTTGTCGGCACGCATTACGTGATGATCATTCAATGCCATTGCACGGATATATTTCGCTTTAACTTTACCTTTTTTTGACGTGAAGTTTTTTACAAAGTTTTGTGCTTTTTTATTCATCATTGCAGGCGATGCGTCAGCTGTTGATGTACTCATCATATCGCTATTATTTTTATATTTGATAATGAACTGAGTTTCAAACCCACTTTGATTTTGCATTTTAACTGAGGTTTCAGCCATTGATGGTGCGATTGCTTGTGCTGGATTTGCCATGCTTGAGCTGGCTACAAATAGTGTACTTATTGTTAGCGCAACAGCGCATTTTTTAAATGAATTATTAGAAGTCATAATTACCCTTAGTTTTATTATTATTTGTGGAAAGCCACAAAGCGGGTACAAAGGTAAATGATCTGTTAATGATTTTGAAATATTAAATACGTATGTATCTATTTCATTTGGTTATAACCACGTGTTCAGTGTTGTTTCAGTTGTTTTGTATTTGCTTTTATACTTTTTTTGGTCTTAATGTATTAGGTTTGTTTATCATTATTTAATCTTTGTTGAGAAATTGAAAATAATATAACAGCTATCTTGTTGTTACCGAAACTTTGTTATAATTCATCAAAGTTTTTAAGAGATGACCAAATGACTCACCTTGATGTGATAGTGATCGGTGCCGGAGCTGCAGGTTTAATGTGTGCAGCACAAGCAGGATATCGCGGCCGAAGTGTTACAGTGCTTGATATGGGTAAAAAGCCAGGACGTAAAATTTTAATTAGTGGCGGCGGGCGTTGTAACTTTACTAACGAAAATGCGAGCCCTAATAACTATTTATGCACTAATCCCCATTTTGTAAAGTCGTGCTTAAGTCGTTATACCCAGCATGACTTTGTAGAGCTTGTAGACCGACATGGTTTGGCGTATCACCATAAAACATTGGGACAATTATTCTGTGACAATAGCGCACAAGACATTGTTGATATTTTACTAACAGAGTGTGAGTGGGCGGGTGTTACAATTAAACTACGCAGCGAAGTGTTAAATGTAGCTAAAACAGCAACAGGTTACAGTGTCACAACTGAGCAAGAAACACTGACCTGTGAGTCGTTAGTTGTCGCATCTGGCGGTTTAACTATGCCTAAACTTGGCGCGACGCCAATAGGTTATAAAATTGCAGAGCAATTTGGTTTAAAGGTATTGCCGACGATGGCCGCTCTAGTTCCCTTTACCTTACATCAGCACGATAAAGAGCGTTTTGAAGGGCTTTCTGGCATTAGTATCCCGTGTGAAGTTGCAAGCGAAGATGGCACTGTATTTAAAGAGAATATTTTATTTACTCACCGCGGCTTATCCGGGCCTGCCATATTACAAATAAGCTCATTTTGGCGAGCAGGTCAGGCGGTGACGATCAATTTATTACCTGAACTAGATTTAAAGCAACAGCTAGCCGATTGGCGAGAAACGCAAGCGCAAAAATCGTTAAAAAATAGCCTTGCTACTATCTTACCTAAGCGTTTTGTTGAAATACTCTATGACAGTAAAGCTATTCCTGATTGCAATATTAACCAGCTAACGCATGGCCAAATAGATGCACTCGCGGATTATATTCATGCTTGGCAAATTAAGCCAAATGGTACCGAAGGTTACAGAACCGCAGAAGTGACTTTAGGTGGTGTAGATACCGATGAGCTAAGCTCAAAAACATTTGAGGCTAAAAAAGCCAAAGGTTTATACTTTATTGGTGAAGTGACCGATGTAACGGGTTGGCTAGGAGGCTATAATTTCCAATACGCGTGGAGCTGTGGATTTGCCGCTGGGCAATACGCATAAAAAATCGCTCAGCGCGGCTTATTAAACCTGCCACTTAAGCTTTTAAGTGGCATTTTTATTTCTAATTTTTAAGTCGGTATTGCTGCATCTTACTATTTGGCTTTTCGGGAATCGTCATTTCGATTATGCCTGCATCAATTGCAGGCTTTAAGTAGCGCTCTCTAAAATGTTTTCTATCTTTTAACCCTAGCTGATTTTGTAGCTCTTGTCGGTTTAACGGCATTTCGCTTTGGTTAAATACATTGATTAAAGCGATGACTTGGGGGGCTTGCAGATTTATATCTAAAGCCTCTTCAACTTGAGGGGTAAGTTGTGGGGTTTGGTTTTTTGTTATTGATTTTAAATCACTTTTTAAAACGTTTAATGCTGAAAGTAATGTCTCTAACATGTACTCAATAAACACGGATGAGTCACCGATTTTGGTACTTAGGTTAATGCTTTCAACGTATTGTTGGCGTGTTGTCGCGATTAGGTTATGAATGTTTAGCAATGAAAATAGCGTATGCCACTGCGATAATTGTTGGGTTTGCCAAGTACAGGCTAATTCAGTATTACCCAGTGAAACAGGTTGGATAAACTGCAATTCATAATGACATACTGCGCTACTGATTAGAGGGTGATGGTTGGTTGTATTAAACCACGCAAATAGCTCTTCTACCATTTGTGGCACTCGCATTGCCTGTGGTGCCATTTGTAAGCCATTTTTTAAAGCTAGACTTTGCTCCCTATAACAGCCTGACTTTTCAGTCTTATTTTTCATTAAGCTGCGATGCAGATCTAATAAGCTATCTGGGCTTGATAGGTCAGATGCTGTGAATTGAAACTCAGAGTTTTTCATTTGTATAGAGGTGGGTTTTTGTTGCTTATAGTGCTCAATAGTTGCTGGCGAATATAAGGCACTGATTTTACCTAAAGCTTCACTAATACCCACAATGCTGTGGGTCATGCTGGCTGAAATCGAAAATGGGGGAGTGGCGTTGCTCATTTCGTTATAGAGGTTATTTAAATCAGGGGGTTAGAATACGCGAACTAGGCATAAAAGTCAGTTTTAATAGTGATTTAGTATTTATTTAAAGCTTTATATAGTCCTTAATTGCTGGTTTTAAATGTTAAACCGACGCCAAATAGAGCCGGTTTATTAGTTACTCTTCGATAAACGCTTCACCTTCGTTCATCCACTTAGCGGCTGGCTTGCCTTTTAAGTAATGATCAAAGTACTGCATCATACGTACTGAGAAATCTACCTGATTAGGGAATTGCTTTAAGTGGTGCGGTTCACCTTCATATTGTAAAAATGTAGCATCTTTACCCGCACGGCGCAGTGCTAAGTAATATTGCACGCCTTCATGCCATGGCACAGCATCATCTTTATCACCAAACATAATCAGAATCGGGGTATTTACTTTATCCGCAAAAAAGACTGGCGAGTTCTCAATATAAAGCTCAGGGGCTTCAAATAAGTTTTTACCAATGCGACTTTGCCCTGTTTCATATTGAAATTGGCGGGCAAGCCCTGACTTTAAGCGAATGCCACTGTAGGCACTGGTCATGTTAGACACAGGCGCACCCGACACCACAGCTTTAAACATATCAGTTTCGGTGATCATAAACGCGCTTTGATAACCTGCCCAAGAGTGACCTTGTAGCCCTATTTTATTAGCATCGGCAATGCCTAAATCAATCAGCTTTTGGGTGGCGTTGATCATGGTTTGAGTTGAAGACTTACCTGGGTGACCTATTTCAAAGCGAATATCAGGTAAAAAGATGGCGTAGCCATTTGATGTAAACATTGGGAAGTTAGGACGATGATTTAATTCCATTTTAGGAAAGTCGTACATACGCTGGCTCATATAGCGGTAAAAGTACACCACAACCGGTACTTTATCGCCTTCTTTATAGCCGGCAGGTTTGATTAATACCCCTTGTAAATCTTCGCCATCAAAGCCTTTATAACTAATAAGTTCAGGCTTTTCTCCCCAAGCAAAATTAGTTACCTGAGGATTAAGGTTAGTGACTTGTTGTGCTTGTTTGAAGCTAAAGTCTGTTTGATAAATATCAGGGAATTGCTGATACGTTTGCTCTGTAAATAAGTATTTATCGGCATGTTTGGCTTTTTTAATTACATCAAAACGTTTATTACCTGTAAGTACTTTAGTAACGTTAAGTGTTGTTAAATTAAGTTTAGCCACCTCACTTTGCTTACTTTGTAAGTTAATTGCAGAGAGCAAAAGAGTATCATTGCTGTTAAAGCCTACTTGTTTTTTATCAAGCTTGATCACTCTGTACTGAGTGTTACTTTTCTTACCATCAGTTAAGCGTTTGGCTTGCTTGGTATTTACATTAAACGACCAAATATCGTATTTGCTATAAACCAGTACTTCGCTGCTATCGTTAAGCCAGCCAGCAAAGCCATAGCCAGGCTGCTTAGATGGGTAATCGTGTTTGTCATCGGCAAAGGTGGCGTTAATTGCTTTGCTGAGTACGCTCACTTTGTTATTGCCTAAGTTTTTAAGCTGTACTTGGTTATTATCAAAGTAAGCAGCAAACTGACCATTAGGCGCGAGGCTAGGTCTAAATGGATAGTCGTTAATAATAGGTGTTTGTTTACCCGTTTTTATATCAACCGCGTAGTAGTCAGCAAAAAAGCCGCCATACATTATTTTTTCAAGATGGGCTAGATTTGAGTAGCCTAATAATGAATCCGCGCGTTCAGTATTAAGTGCCAGCTCTGGTATATTTGGTGTGCTTAACTGTACAACTTGTTGCGAGTTTACATGGTATACCGCCGTGTAATGTCGATTTTTATTGTTTTTATTCCATTGCTGCTCTTCGCGAGGTTTAATTTGCGCATCGTTGTTGTGCCATACATTTAACCCTTTTTGGTCGCGAATAACTTCAAAGTTATACAGTGACGACTCATCGGTATATTCTTTTTGCTTAACTTTTGCAGCAAGTTTTGGGCGGTTTTCAAAGTATAGGCGTGTACCATCTTCTGCCCACGTTAATGTCGCAGTTTTACCCATTAACCATTCTGGGTTAGGTGACTGCACAGTGGTAAGCGTCTCGTTTTGCCAAAGCGTTAATTCGTATTGGCGGCGACGCTTATCATCGTTTACATAGTTACCTAAAGTAAATGCAACACTCTTATTGATAGGATGCCAAGCTATTTCGTTGGCAACCACACCTGGCTCGTCAATTAATGCTGTGCTGGAAAAATCATTGAGTGAAAATAAAGTAATTTGATTATTATTACCATCCACATAGCTTTGGCTCACTAATAATTGATCGCTGGTGGCGCTAATATCATAGGTGAAGGCACTTTCAAGAGTGTGGGTGCGTTTATCGCTTAAGTTGACGACAACCAGCGGGTAGCTTTTATCTTTTTTATCAGCTGTGATAGCGCTATCATTACCGGCGTTTTTATCATCCGCGTCGGTGCTCTCATTTTTACGATAGGCAAGCCACTTCCCGTTATTAGCGAGTACGTAATCTTTTACGTCATTAAAGCGTTGTTGCTCACCGGTTTGGGTATTCACTAATACTAGATTGTTTTTTAAATCACTTTTTTTCTTAGTGGTCTCTTTTTCAAGTAGGGTAGGCACTTGGGTGAATACGACCCAGTTCGCCATTTTGTTAATTGTAGGGCGAGTGCCTCGCTCTACCTCAGCAATAAGCTTGTTGTTATTTAGCGAGTAGACTTGCCCAGTGGCATTGCCACGATAAGGAGTTGCACTTAAAGAGAGGATTTGACCATTTTCAGAAAGCTGTGTGCCTTTTGCAGATTTAAAATCAAATACATCTTTAAATTCTAATGGCTTATTTGCTAAGGCACTGGCGCTCGTTAAGCTGGTAATAAGTGCACAGCCTATAAGAGTGAGTTGTGTTTTCATTATAGATTCTCGTTTTTTAACATTATTTTATTGTAACGAGTTTTAATAACAATTCGAGTAGATACGATAAGCGGTAGCAAGGCAGAGATGAGAGGGGAAAAATGAATGGTAAAAGGTTAAATTTTCGGGCCTCGGGATGCGAGGTGTTTGGCATCGGTAAAAAGTTAGGGAAGTAAAAGTTTAATTGTGGTTTTCAATTTTTTACTTTTTGCTCTGTGTTCAAATTAATTTTTAAATATAATTTATAAAAAGAACACAGAGTTTATGTGGAATTGATGATAGGAGAATAATTTAATAACCTTGCTGGCAAGATTACCTAAAACCTAAAACCTTATAACCAAATTTTTTGAAGTTCTGGCCATTGTTTTTCAAATTGCTCACTTGGGCGAGCACTAAAATTACTGCGCACAAACTGATTCATTTTTCCTTCAACGTAGGCAAGCAAAAAGTTAGCTAGGGTTAACTCATCGCTTTGGAAGTTTTTACCTTCACGTAGCTTACGCTCTCTAAGAATTTGTTTAAATTGGGTTTCTAGTTTTTCAAATAAGCCCTGTACACGCTCACGAAGTCGCTCTTGTTCTCCTTGTAGAGCGTCGCCTGTTAATATACGAGTAATGCCAGGGTTTTTCTCAGCAAACGTTAGCAACAGTAATAAGGTATTGTATACGCGTGCTTTGCTTTCTTTTTCGTTATCTAAAATAAGATTAATACGTGATAGCAGGGTATCTTCAATAAACTCAATTAATCCTTCAAACATCCGCGCTTTGCTCGGAAAATGACGATAAAGAGCGGCTTCAGAAACGCCAACTTCTGCGGCAAGTTTGGCAGTTGTAATACGCTGGCCTGGGCTGGTTTCTAACATTTGTGCGAGTGCTTGCAGTATTTGCTCTTTGCGATTACTTTTTTTTGTCGCAGGCATGAACATTCCTTTTTTAATAGTTATTTTTTTCTACATCAATGTGCGATAACACAGCTACCGGCCTAGTGCTGCTGCGGGCAATAACCAGTAAGGCGGTATTTTCACGTATTACGTGAAGCTCTGGTACTGCGCAAGCATTAAACTATATTAGCGAAGTATAATTACACTAAAAGGTCACAAGGCGTCATCATGTTAATGTTTTATTCAGTTTGTTTCCAGCCTTTTTATAATCGTTTGGCAAGCTGTTCGATCACTTTGATGGCTATTTCTGTTTTGCTGGCCTCAGGTAAATCGAGTTGTTCATTTTGCCAATAAAGTGTGAGTGCGTTACGCTCTGAATTAAAGCCCAAATCACTTTGCGATACGTCGTTAGCACAAATCATATCGAGGTTTTTATTGGTTAGTTTCCCTTTAGCGTAGTTAGCAACATTTTGCGTTTCTGCTGCAAAGCCGACAGTGTAAGGGCGGCTTTGTGTAAGGTTTGCTACCGCTGCTATAACGTCTGGGTTCTTAACTAAGCTAAGAGTGAGTTCATCGCCTTGTTTTTTCATTTTTTGCGTGGCGATATTCGCTGCGCGGTAATCGGCTACAGCAGCGCAGCCAATAAAGGCGTCTGATTGATGGGCGTAACTGAGAGATTCTTGCAGTAGCTGCTCAGCACTTTCTATATTAATTAAATTAACGCCTTGCGGCGCGGTAATGGTCACTGGGCCTGAAATTAAGTTAACTTGCGCGCCAAATGATAAAGCAGCTTGTGCTAGTGCATAACCCATTTTTCCTGAGCTGTGGTTTGATATAAAACGCACCGGATCGAGAGGTTCTCGGGTTGGGCCTGCGGTAATAGTAATGGTTTTACCTGCTAATAATTGTGGTTGCGCAGGTTCAGTGCATAAACTCACTAATTCATGCGGTTCAAGCATTCGCCCTGCACCTACATCACCACAGGCTTGCTCACCTTTGCCTGGCCCCCAAACTGCAACGCCACGAGCCTTTAAAGTGGCTATGTTAGATTGCGTGGCGGGGTGCGCGTACATTTGTTGATTCATAGCCGGTGCTACAGCCACTTTTGCAGGGGTTGCAAGTAATAACGTAGTAAGTAGGTCATCAGCAATGCCTGCAGCCATTTTTGCAATAATATTGCTGGTGGCAGGAGCAACTAAAATTAAATCAGCCCATTTGGCAAATTCAATATGTCCCATTGCAGCTTCTGCTGATGGGTCGAGTAATGAGTCAGAGACTATTTCACCACTGACAGCTTGCATCGTTAGCGGGGTAATAAAATGCTTTGCTGATTCAGTCATTACAACTTTAACGTCACAACCATGGTCTTTTAAACGTCTTACTAGTTCGGCACATTTATAGGCTGCAATTCCACCGCTAATACCCAGCACTATTTTTTTATTTGTTAAATTAATCATGGTTGTTCATCAATTTTATAAAATATGCTGGCTAAAATAACAAATCTTGAGCGTGACAGCTAAGATAAAATGCGTTTTATCGCGCTAATTTTTAATTTTGCATTACAGTTATATGATACTGACCGCTTTCAAGGATGAACGATGCAATTAACCTCTCTGCCTAATTCACTCAGACCGCGAGAAAAGCTGCTAGCAAAAGGCGCAAAGGCACTCTCTGATGCTGAACTATTGGCTATATTTTTACGTACGGGTTTACCCGGTATGAATGCAATAGAGCTGGCACAACATCTGATCAATGAAAATAAAACCCTGCATAATTTGTTTAATGCCAGCATAGATGAGTTTTGTGCGCAAAAAGGGCTGGGTACAGCTAAATATGTACAGTTACAAGCAGTACTTGAGCTAAGTCAGCGTTATATGCAAGAAGGCTTTGTTCGCGATGCCGTTTTTAATTCCCCTCAAGCTGTTTACGACTATTTAACCCTGCAAATGCGAGGGTTGCAGCAGGAGGTGTTTATGGTGTTGTATCTTGATAGTCAAAATCGTTTATTGAAAGATGAAATCTTATTTTATGGTACGATTAACGCAGCCAGTGTATATCCACGTGAAGTTGTCAAAGCGGCTTTGAAAAATAATGCGGCAGCGGTTATTTTTTCACATAATCATCCCAGCGGTATTGCAGAACCAAGTCAGGCCGATAAACTAATTACCAATAAATTGTGCCAAGCGCTGCAATTAGTCGACATAAATGTATTGGATCATATTATTATTGGTGGTGAAAACTGTGTTTCGTTTGCCGAACGGGGACTTATTTAAGTTTATTGCTCGCAGATATGTGCTAAAAATGAGCGGTTTAGTGTGTTTTGGCAAATTAGTTTAATTTAAATGCAGTTTTTACTTTCCCTAAGGGCATTCGATCTTTATAATTAGCCGCTATAAAATTTACACATGAGCTGGTTGGATAAGATCAGTATTTGATCTTTGCCTGTAAAAGCTGTATAAAGAGCGCCCTTCGATTTATCTCTAGGGCACAAATACATGGCCTTAGGGAAAAATTAAGCTCGAGCGAAGTTATTGGAGATATATAGACATGTCTAAAGTATGTCAAGTTACAGGTAAGCGTCCAGCGGTTGGTAACCACCGTTCACACGCGAGAAACGCGACTAAACGTCGTTTCCTACCTAACCTACAAACACACCGTTTTTGGGTTGAAAGTGAAAAACGTTTTGTAACATTACGCACTACTACTAAAGGTATGCGTATTATCGATAAAAAAGGCATTGACACGGTTCTTACAGAAATCCGTGCTCGTGGCGAAAAAGTTTAAGGAACTGAATTATGCGCGATAAGATCCGTTTAGTTTCAACTGCTGGTACTGGTTTTTTCTACACTACCGACAAGAACAAGCGTAACATGCCTGAAAAAATGGAAATCAAAAAGTTCGATCCTAAGGCTCGTAAACATGTGATTTTCAAAGAAGCTAAAATCAAGTAATTTAGTTTTCTTTCAGAAATGTAAAAACCCAGCTTATGCTGGGTTTTTTGTTTTTAAAATCCACTCTGTTACCACCGAAAATATACCTACCGTAATTGTGTCCATCTAATTAAAAATTTATGCTAAGCGCCATGGCCTATTGTTTTAATAGCGGCTCCGTTGTTTGTAATACTAATCCGCAATAATACTTAATCATTTTACGGGGCTAAACGTGTCGCTACCTGTGTTAAAAAATTCTCATTTAGAACAACCAAATAGCAAATTTTTTGCCTAGCTATCAACGCGTTTTTCCAGCCTCAAAATAGACCACTTAATTAAGCGAATGGGTATAACCAAAGAAAATATAAATAGTATTAAATGACTTTACGGACTAATCAGTTGGGTGTTGTGTATTTAGAGTAAGATTGTGGGGGTATGTAAATATACCTAATGAGGAAGTGGGTGTTTTACTATGACTTACTAGGAGTGAACTGTAAGCAGCCCTAAGGCTACTTACAGTGCGATACTTATACTTTAAAGTTCTCTACTGATATTCTTAGTTCTTCGGCTAACTTAGCCACTTCTGAACTTGAAATATTAGTTTGTACAGCACCTTCTGCTGTTTGTTCGGCGATAGCAACAATAGACTCTAAGCGTTCACTAATCTCTTGTGATACTTGTTGTTGTTCTTGTGCTGCCGTTGATATCTCTTCACTGACATTGTGCGCTTGCGATACCGCAAGAGTAATTGAATCCAGTGCACTATTAGCTAAATCACTTTGCTCAACACAAGAAACAGCGCGTTCTTTACCTTTTTCCATGGCTTTAACTGCTTCTTCAGCGCCTAACTGTAGTGATTCAATCATAGATTGAATCTCTTGGGTCGACTCTTGAGTTTTACTTGCAAGCGATCTTACTTCATCAGCTACCACGGCGAAGCCTCTGCCTTGCTCGCCGGCACGCGCTGCCTCAATGGCCGCATTAAGTGCAAGTAAGTTAGTTTGCTCAGCGATACCACGAATAACGTCTAAAATACTACCAATTGAGGCGCTATCTTTATGTAGCTTATTAATAACACTTGATGCTTCATCAACTTCGTAAGCGAGTTGTTCAATGGTTGCTTTATTTTGATTTGAAATACCTTTAACGCGTTCAGCTTCTTTATCGGCATTTTTTATTTCGCCCAGTGCTTGTTGAGCACTGTTGCTCACTGTTTGAGAAGTACTGCTCATTTCAGTGGTTGCGGTTGCCGCTTGCTCTACTTGCGCTTGTTGATTACTAATCGCTTTGCTCGACTCACCGGTAATTGTTGAGGTTTGCTCAGAAGCAGCAGCAAGCTGTGTTGAACGCGAAATTATACCGGTAATTAAGCTACGTAAGCTGTCAATTAAGGTGTTACAACTTTTCGACAATTCACCAAATTCATCTTTTGCGCTGTCATCCAAGCGTTGAGTCATATCACCACTGGCAACAATATCTAAAATGCGGTTAACTTCTGCTAATGGCTTAGTAATACGGTTAACTGTAACAATGGCCACAAGCACAGCGATAATAGTCGCAATGATCATGCCTATCCAAGTCCATAAGTTAGCTGAGTTTACATCACTACGCACGCCTTCTTGCAAAGTAAATGCAATGCCGCTGGCTTGTAATACTAATTCGTCAATTTGACTGAGTGCTGTTTTAGTCGCTTTTTCAGACTCTTCTAATTCACGTTCAGTTGTGCTGATTGCATCAATAAGGCGTTTTTTATTCGCTGAAAGGCTATCGTTACCTAAAATATTACTCTCAAGTGTATCTACATAACCTTTTAGGTCGTTAAACAAGCCGCTATGGCTTTGCTCTATTGCAGGTTGTATTAATGAAACAGTACGAACGACTTCTTCAAAGTAATATTCTTGTTCATTTTTAATAATATCGAGCGTATTAAGTGTTTTAACAGTTAGCATATCGGTGCTACTGGTAACCACAGACATAAAGTTATTTTCAAGGTTATTAGCTGCTTGATAAGCACGAGGGTAGTTGTCTTCTAAACCATCGATATCAATAATATCAAGAACCATAGAGTTGGCATCTTCTGCCGCAAGCTCAACGGTTTCTAATTGAGCTTTAAGCTTTTTATTAAGCACTAACTGAGTGTTTTTGTCTTTGAGTAGGCTCTCTATAATGCTTAAAAAACTTAAGTAGGTCTTTTCAACGTCAAGGCTGCTCTTATTTAGTTGTGGATCATCTTTTACTACTTGTTGTAGCTCGCGATGTAACTTATCAAATAACTGTTTTTGTTCTTCTATTTGTGTTTTTATTGGCGCTAGCTCTTGAGCCGATGAAGTGTGAAAGCTAGTTTGAGCAGCTTTACTCATCAAAATAAATTCAGCTTGTAATTGAGCGCTCTTGTTTAATGCCGGAAGCGATAGCAGATTAACCTTTTGAGTTGAGTGATCTATATGTGCTATTTTTATTAAAGAGTTACCGCCAATAATTAAAAGTAATAAAGTGATAAATATAAAACCACCCCAAATACGTTGACTCACTGTTAGATTCATATGGTTTTCCATTCAAAAATACGTCTATTAAAACTTATCGGCGCTTTCAACAATAAGTTAAGTAATTAAAAATAATTAATTTTTACTGTTAATAGTTAGTTGCTAAATTTACCGTGAAACTTCATCACACACTAAGCATACATAATTCAACTATTCGATTATGGATGTAAAATAATACAAAGCAATTTTCCTCATCTTTAATTAGATTAGAGAGTGTTGCTATTTTTTACACTTAGTTGTGAATGGTTTGTAATTATGCAATTTAACATGCACTCTTAAACTTAACAGATGTATTAACTTTTTTCAGTTTATTTAGACAAAAGTTGTGATTTTTTTGAAAGTTTTTGTTTGCTCTGTAAATTTATTAAGGTCATTGAGCCGCCCCAGACGCAACCTGTATCTAGAGCGTACAGGTGTTTGTAGGGAGTTTGACCTTCAAGTGCAGCCCAATGACCAAAAACAAGGTCATGTTGAGCGTTAACAATTTTAGGATGAGAAAACCAAGGAATCAATGAATGGCTATTTGCTGTTGCTTCTTTTGCACTAAAATCAAGCAAGTTATCGGGTGTAATAAAGCGCATACGGGTGAAATAATTAACAATATAACGAAACTTAGCAGCGTCATCGAGTTGCTCACTCCATGTTAGTGGGTGAGGCTGATACATGTTTTTTAAGAAGTATTGAGCGTTGTCAGCACCATAGCATTGCTGTGCGAATTGGGCGTGCTCAATGGCTTGCACGCACGACCAATCAGGGTTTAGCCCCGCGTGTGAAATAAAGCAATCATATTTATCTAAGTAAAGAGCTAAAGGCTGAGTTTGCAAAAACGCGATGTAATGTGGGAGTTTACTGCTGTTGAACAGTGTCGTTAGTTTGTCTTTAGGGTTGGGTGCAACATTATTTAAATAACAGGCAATCATATGTAAGTCATGATTGCCTAATGTGACGCTAACGCTGTCTTGGTGCTGATATATGTAATCAAGACATGCTTTGGAGTCTGGGCCGCGAGCAACAATATCACCTACTAGGTAGAGATGATCTTTGCTAGGATTAAAGTCGACTTGCTTTAACAATAAACTAAATTCGTCAAAGCAGCCTTGTAAATCACCTATTGCGTAGTCGGCCATTAGACGCTGTTCTTACTCAGTGTAAGATATTAGGGCAAGCTAAACGGAACACATTTATGGGGGCTTCAAACTCAGCACCAAATTCGTTTCGTAAAGTGTAATGCCCTTGCATGGTGCCTACCGGAGTATCTAATATTGCACCACTGGTGTATTTGTAACTTTCGCCTGGGGCTATATCTGGGGTTTCACCTACCACACCTTCACCTTGCACTTCTACTTCTTTGCCATTGGCATCGGTAATTAACCAATAGCGACTGAGTAGTTTTGCACTACATAAACTGTGGTTTTTTATAGTAACGGAGTAAGCAAACACAAATTTATCGAGTTCAGGTTGAGATTGCTCTTCTACATAAAATGTTTCTACAGATACCTTTACAGGTGATCCCATATTACTGCTTGTTGTCATAAATCCAGTTAGCTATATCAATAAATTGTTGTAACGACAGGCTCTCAGCACGCAAGGTAATATCAATGCCAATGCTGGTTAACTCTTCAGCGGTTAAAAGGTTGCCTAGGCTGTTGCGCAGTGTTTTACGACGTTGATTAAACGCTTCTAAACAAACCGTATTGAGTATTTTAACGCTTTTAGCTGTGCGCTGTTCTGCCTTTTTAGGGATTAAGCGAATAACCGCAGAGTCCACTTTAGGCGCAGGTTTAAAGCATTCTGGTGGTACTTCTACTACAGGCATAGCATTACAGTAGTATTGAGTCATTACACTCAAGCGGCCAAAGGTTTTACTGCCTGGGCCTGCAACCATGCGCTTTACCACTTCTTTTTGCAGCATAAAGTGCATGTGCTCAATATGATCGGCAAATTCAAAAAGATGAAACAACAAAGGAGTAGAAATGTTGTACGGTAGGTTACCAAACACTTTTAGCTTGTTGTCATCTTTAACTAGGCTTGCAAAGTCAAACTTCATTGCATCGCCTTGGTTTACGGTTAATTTAGGCCCTAAAAAAGGGTGCTCAATTAAACGTTGGGCTAAATCTTTATCTAGCTCAACAACCGTTAAATGACCACTCAAATCGGCTACAGGCTCAGTAATAGCGCCAAGGCCTGGGCCAATTTCTACTAAATTATCTTGCGGCTTGGGATCAATGGCGGTGACGATTTTATCAATGATTGATTCATCGAATAAAAAGTTTTGGCCAAAACGTTTACGGGCGCGGTGTCCTAAGTGTACTTTATCGGTCATTGATTCTGTGCTTTTTCATGGGCGAGCTTAATTGCTTCGCGGATCGCTAATTCAAAACTGCCAACATCAGCATCGCCTGTACCAGCTAAATCAAGCGCAGTACCGTGGTCTACTGAGGTGCGGATAAATGGAAGGCCAAGGGTTATATTCACTGACTTACCAAATCCTTTGTATTTTAGCACAGGTAATCCCTGATCGTGATACATAGCCAGCACTGCATCGGCTTCATTTAGGTATTTATCTTGAAATAATGTATCTGCAGGTAAAGGACCGATTAAGTTCATCCCCTCAGCTCTTAGCATGTCAAGTGTAGGCGTAATTGTGTCGATTTCTTCGCGGCCTAAATGGCCATCTTCACCAGCGTGCGGGTTTAAGCCACAGACTAAAATACGCGGTTGCTCAATACCAAACTTAGTTTTTAAGTCATGATTAAGAATATTAGCCACTTTAACCAGTCGCTCTTGGGTAATAGCACGCGCAACATAAGCAAGCGGAATATGCGTTGTTACTAATGCAACTCGCAGACCTTCGGTAGCTAATAACATAACAACATCAGCGGTGCCCGACTGTTGAGCAAAGTACTCAGTGTGGCCACTGAAAGAAATACCGGCTTGGTTAATAATACCTTTATGAACAGGGCCGGTAACAACGGCATCAAAAGTACCGTCCATATTTTTCTCACTGGCAATACGTAGTGTGTCTAATACGTATTGACCGTTTGCGTCATTCAGCACTCCTAGCTCAACCGGCTCGGCTAAATCAATCTGTTTTATGTACAAGCTGCCAGCAGCTGTAGGCATAGCTTCGGCGCTTTCATCAAATTCAATCAATTTAATTTTTAAACCTAAATGTTTAGCCCGCTGCTTTAGTAGCGGTGCATCTGCAATCGCTACTAGCTGTGTATCCCAGCTGTGTTGTGCCAGTTTTAATAGCAAGTCAGGGCCAATGCCTGCAGGCTCACCAGGGGTTACCGCAATTCTTAAGGTCATAATTATTCGTCTGTTGGGAAAATTTCAACATGGGCTTGTTCGCGCATTTCTTGCTGCCAGTTAAAGCTTTCTTCTTTAAATTTACGATTAAACAACATGCCATGTGCACGATTACGTTTAGCTTGCTCGGTTTTATCAGCAACGCGTGTGTCTAATAACTGCACAATATGCCAACCATACTGGGTTCTAAATGGTTCGCTGATTTCGTTTTGATCAAGAGATAGCAATGTATCTCTAAACGCAGGTACGTAGGTAGTTGGATCAGTCCAGTCGTATTGTCCGCCTTTAAGTGCTGAGCCAGGATCTTGCGAGTGCTCTTTAGCTAGTTCTGCAAAGTCAGCATTCCCAGCGCGTAAATCCTTAATAAAGCCAGCTAACATTGTGCGGGCTTTTTCTTCGCTTAAAATAATCGAAGGTTTAATGAGAATATGACGAGATTTAACTTCTGTGGTTTCTACTACTTGGCGACCTCGTACGTCTTGCACCTTGATAATGTGAAAACCTGCACCAGAGCGAAGTGGGCCAATAATCGCATCTTTCTTTTGCCCTTTTACCGCTTCTGCAAATAGAGATGGCATTTCGTTAATACCCATCCACCCCAATTGACCACCCTCAAGCGCTTTTGAACCACTTGATGAAGAAATTGCAATACGCTTAAATTCTTGGCCATCTTGCAGTAGTTCAATTACTTTGTCTGCGCGTGTTTTTGCAGAGCTGACGTCGTCTGCACTTGCACCGCTTGGAATATCGATAAGAATATGACCAATATCGTATTCTTCGGCATTTTGGCCTTGGCTATCCATAATTTTCAGTAAGTTATCAATTTCTTGGTCGCTTACATATATACGGCGGTCTACGTTTGCACGCGTGACTTGTTGCGTGGTTATTTCTTTACGAATTTCTTCACGGTAAGCTTGAAAGCTTTCACCCGAGGCTTCAATGGTACGACGTAAGTCAGCAATCGTACCGCCTTGCTCTTTTGCCATGTTAGCGAGAGTTTGGTCAAGCTGACTATCTGAAATCTGTAAACCCATACGCTCAGCCATTTGCATCATTAGCGTTTGATTAACTAAGCGCTCAATTGCTTGTACACGCAGTGTTTCGTCTTTTGGCAGTTGTTGGTCTTGTTCTTCTGCTTGTTTTTTAACACGATCAACAATGGTGTCTACTTCACTTTTTAAAATAACGCCTTGGTTTACAATACCAATTACTTTGTCTATTTCAACCGGAGCGGCGAATGCACTTTGGCATAAGCCAAATGTTAAAACTGCTGATGTTAATAATTTTTTTAAATTCATATTCTTTTTACTACTCTTACTAATAGTACTGTTGTAATGCTAAATGCGGCTAGATTGATATAGTTATTTGTAGATTTTTACTATACAAAATGCAGTTTAGTCATTAAGAAAATACGGCCTACGATAACCAAAAATACCTTGTTGTAATAATTTTTGAGCATCATAACGGCTTTTACTACCAAGCCCTTTTAATACAAAATTCAAACGAATGCTCGAATCAAAAGTGGCTTGGGGTTGCCCAATTGACTGATTTAAATCAGTTTCAATTTGGCGATGGCCAGTAATTTGGAACGCCCAACAGCACGATTCATACTGTAATCCACTAAATACTTCAATACTGCGGTTATTATCAAGGTCACGATGGTAACTTGCAATAAATTGCCATTCGTCACTGATAGGAATGCTTGTAAATAAGCCCGCTTGTTCGATTGTATTTCCTGAGACATCATTTGCATAGCGATGGTTCAATTGAACCAGCTGATTATTGTCACCTTTATAATCTAAGGTGACATTTGACTGGATAATTTGCTTGCCATCCGTATCGTACTGAATACCACCGGATAAATACCAGCGGCGGTGCCAATGTAACATGGTTTGCGCTGCAAACAAGGCATTGTAGTTACTGTCGCTGTTAAGCCCTTGCTCTGTGGGCTTGGCTGAATCACTTAAATAAAATATTTGGCCTGCGCTGAAATTAAATACTTCTTCATTTTTCTTATCAAATAAACGAGTGGTTGCCCCAAGCGTAAACTGATTTGCGGCGGCAATACGGTCAACACTTGAAAAACGTGCATCCCTAAATAGGCCAAAAAAGTCATCTTGTAATTTAGTGGTATCGTATAAGCCAATATCGGACTGATCTTTATTTGGTGTATATAAATACTGAATTTGTGGTTCTAGGGTTTGAATACCATCGTCGATAAAAATTGAGGTATCGCGCTCAAAGTTAAGCTGAGAGTACAAGCGTACCTTTGGCAATGTGCGCGAAACATTATCGCTAAATTGAGTGCCTTGTAAATCACCGTCTTGTTTATAGTTAGTTTGTAGCAGGCTTACTTCAGATAAAAATGACCAAGCATATTCTTTGTAATCAAAGCGTGCTTTAGGTTCTATATGCACGCGAGTTGCTTGGTCAATCACCGCTGAGCTATTAGTAAAATGGCTTAGCTCCCCTGAAACAGTAAAATCGAAATAATCAATTTTCCACGGCGTAGTTTGTGTAAAGCTAACTTGAGGTAAGGCCGTATATGACTCTAAGTGGTCACCGAGCACTTCAAAGTTTTGTATTTTTATATCGGTACGCCACATCTCGCCCATATGAGTCAGTGAGCCGGTTCGATAAAGCTGGGTATCGGTTTTACTTGCATAAGTTGAATTTAAATCAGTGAGGTAGTTATCATCACTGACATTGGTTATATCAATACTGGCTCGCCAATCTTCGCCGATATAGCTTTTTTGTTGCCAATGAAATAAAAAGCGCTCGTCAAGCTCAGGCTCTGAGTCATCTTTATTTAAGTATTCGACAGCTACTAAACCTTGATGTTCTGGAGTTAGGTATCTAAATTCAGTTTGTAGCTGTAGCCCCTTGCGTGACATATAACGCGGCGTAATGGTTGCATCATAGTTTGGAGCAATATTCCAATAATAAGGCGTAATAGTCTCTAACCCATAGCGATCTGAACTTGAAAAGCTGGGTGTTAATAAGCCTGATTTACGGCGCTCATCAAGTGGGAAAGTAAAATAGGGTAAATAGAGCACTGGCGTGTCTAAAATACGTAGCACCGCATTGTAGGTTTCACCCCAGCCTTCTTCTCGCGATAAATTAATTTCGTCAGCTTCAATCGCCCATACTGGCGTATTACCCGGGCAAGCAGTAAAGCTTGCATTCATCAGCATTAAGCCAGACTTGTCGATGGTGAGTTTTTCCGCACCGCCTTTGCCTTGCTGTTGTGTTAGGCTGTATTGTGCGCCTAATAAGCTAAATGCTGAGTTGTTTAAATCGGCGTTTAAGCCCGCACTTTGAACCTTACTTACATAATCGCGGTAGGTAATAGGGCCTGTGGCATTGAGTAGGCCGCGTTGTTTATCAATCAGTGCTGATTGTGCGGACAAACTCATGTTAACGGTGTTAATATCAACATTACCAGTAAATTCAGCGCTTTGTGTGCCTAAAAGTTCAACGTCATCAGCGCTGATATCAACCGTTCCAAGCTCAAGGCCAGCTAGCGGTTGCCAAGCTCTGGTTTGCATTGAAGTGCCACAAAAGTTGTGTGTCAGTTCAGTTTCGGCAAGCGATGGTGCGCTCAGTACGCTAAGCATCAAAATGCCCCAGGTTTTGCTCATTTATCGACCTTTATGCTCTGTGATTAGTTACAAGCTATACATAATAAAGGAAAACAATAGCAAAGTAATTAGTGAAAAATAGATAGCTTATAAAATGACACGTTTTGAGAGTTTACAACAGTTTATTAATACTCACTTTAGTGAGCAATCCTGCGCGCTTAATGCAATAACCGCTGATGCCAGTTTTCGCCGTTATTATAGGTTAAGCGCTGAAAATAAAAGCTTTATTGTGATGGATTCAGATCCAAAAAAAGTTAACAACGTCCCTTATATTGCATTAAATAAGGTGTTTTCTGAGCAGGGTTTTTTATTGCCAACCATTATTCATAGTGATGAGCAGCAAGGTTTTTTTATTTTAAGTGATTTAGGAAACATCCATTTAGCTGACTTGCTTGATGATGCCAATCGCAGCGAGTATTACCAGCAGCTGATCAGTTTAAGTGCCAAGTGGGCTAAAACGCCAAAAGCTCCGTCAATGAATCCGTATGACCATGACTTTATTGCACTTGAGTTGGATATTTTTAAAAATTGGTTGGTTAATGATTTTATTAGTGCAGAGCTCAGCGATGAGCAACAAAATATTTGGCAAACAAGTACTGCGCTGCTAATCAATACACTGCTTGAACAACCCACAGTGACTATGCACCGTGATTACCACAGCCGTAATATTATGCGCTGCGAGCAGCAATGGGCGATTATCGATTATCAAGACGCGGTACAAGGCCCATTATGTTATGACTTGGTCTCGCTTTTAAGAGATTGTTATTTTAAATTGCCTAACGACGAGCTGACTTATTTACTTGAGTTTGGTTATGACGAATTTAAGCGCCAAGGTTTAATAACTAACGAGTCATTTACACAATTTAAGTATTGGTTTGATTTAACCGGCTTACAGCGCCATTTAAAAGCTGCCGGTATTTTTTGTCGTTTGTATTTACGTGATGACAAAAAAGGTTATTTAACCAATATATTACCAACACTAGCGTATATTGTTGAAGTGGCGGCAGAGTATTCAGAGCTTAGTGACTTGTCTGATTGGGTAAAAAATTACGTAGTACCAAAAGTACAGCAGCGGTTAAAAGAGGAACAACTATGAAGGCCATGATCTTAGCTGCAGGACGCGGTAAACGTATGATGCCGCTCACCGCACAGTTGCCAAAACCTATGTTATGTGTGGCAGGTAAACCGCTTATTGAGCATCATATTATGCGCTTAAAAACAGCTGGTATTACGCAGATTGTGATTAACCTCGCCTGGCAAGGAGACAAAATAAAAACCTACTTTGCAGATGGCAGTGCATGGGGTGTAAGTATTACCTATAGCCAGGAAGTAACTGGCGGGCTTGAAACTGCAGGCGGTATTATTCAAGCACTTCCTTTATTAGGTGAGTCATTTATTGTTATTAATGGTGATGTTTACAGCGACTACGATATTAGTGCATTAATGCAGCTGCATTTACAGCCAAAAGAAGCGCACATTGTATTGGTTGAAAATCCTGCGCATAACCCAGAAGGCGATTTTACCCTAAGCCACTTACCTAATAGTGAACAGCGCTATACTTTTTCTGGAATTGGCCGTTATCAGGCTGATTTCTTTGAAGGGCTGACCCCAGGTATTCTCCCGTTAGGGCCTTTACTGCGTGAAAAATTAAATGAACATTTAGTCTCCACTGAACTCTATATTGGCCAATGGGACGATATAGGCACACCAGAGCGTTTATCGGCTCTTAACCAACAATTAGCGCCATAAGCTAAATATAAAACATTAGAGGTAAGTTTTAAAATGTGGGGAAAAATTCTCGGTTTCTGTTTTGGTTTTATGTTTGGCAAAATATTTGGCGCCATTTTGGGCTTATACCTAGGTCATATGTTTGATAAAAGTCTAAAGAAAGACTTTGATAAAGCTGGCGGCTTCTCTAACCTTTTTAAAGGCGATGATGTTAACGAGCGCCAAGCACTGTTTTTTTCTAGCTGCTTTGCAGTAATGGGGCATATCGCCAAGTCAAATGGACGAATAAGCGAAACCCATATTAAAGCTGCGACGCTATTTATGGATGAAATGGGCTTAAAAGGCGAAGAGCGCCGTGAAGCGCAGCAGGCGTTTCAATCGGGTAAAGACAGCGACTTTTCACTCAAAGACACGGTTTATGACTTCAAAGAACGTTTTGCTAAACGTTACGATTTACTGCAGTTATTTTTAGAAATTCAAATTCAAATGGCATTTTCTGATGGCGTGCTTGCCGCGCAAGAAAAGCAGTTACTGCAAGAAGTAAGCAAGCAGTTGGGGGTATCTAAAGCACACTTTGCCTTTGTACTAAAACGTTATCAAGCAGAGTTTAATTTTAGGCAGCAACAACAGCGCTTTAAACAGCAGCAAAGTCAAAGTAGTAGTTACCGAGAAGGCTCAGGGCATCATGTACCGCCAAGTAATGATATGAACCGCTCGCAGGCATTGGCCTTATTAGGGCTAAATAAAGACGCCTCGCAACGTGATATTAAACTAGCGTACCGTAAGCTTATGGCTCAGCACCATCCTGATAAACTGGTATCGCAAGGTTTACCTAAGCACATGATGGAAGTAGCAGTTAAAAAAAGCCAAGATATTCAAGCCGCTTACGAGTATTTAAAAAAGGCGGCGTAAAAAACCGTCTATTTCTTTGCTCAAGCGTGCATGTTGCTGTGGCGCGTCGCGCAATCCAAATAGCTGGCGCTGGCGGTAATCAAACTTTGCATTACGGTTAACCCAACGCTGACGGTTTTTAAGGTTCATTAAAATATCGTTATGATCGCCTGAAAAATAAATATCTAATAACGCCGGTGTCACTAAAGAGGTGGTTTGGCTCAAACGCGCATTACGCTGTGAATTTGGTAAGAAGCTACTTAAACTAATAAATGCATTGATCTGTAAATCTGAAAAATCAGCATAGTGCTCCATTAATACTCCCGCACTGGTTCCTTGAGCAATAACCACAATATCACTCGAGGCTTCACTTGCTTGCTGATAAAGCGCCTCATAGCGAGCAATTAAATTTGTTTTGTAGTTATCTAATACCTCAATATTGACCTGCTCAATATAATCAACATGATGAGGCGGCTCAGTTGGCGTGCTGTTATCTGCTGCAGTCGGTTGATTATTTGCCTCGCTGCTCTGCTCAGCAGCTTGCCAATTAATATCGGGCACCGTCATAGCGTAAGTGCTATAGCCATGGTTATTTAATTCTTTGCGTAAAAAGTTCATGCCAGAATTGTTCGTAGGGCTCGATTGCCAGTCGGGTATTAGAACCACCACACCTCTAAAATCAGCGCTCATGTATTCACGATGTAAGGTTAAAAATGGGGTGTCGCCAAGCTCAATGGTTTTAATTTCATCCCCAGGTGCTAAGCGTTTAATATCATTTTCAATAATAGTTGAATGGGCTGTAGGAGCTATATGTTCCACTGCATATATTTGCCAATGCATTAATATGCAAACAGCTGAAAATGCACAGAGTGACATTTTTATAAATTGCGCAACAACCATAATGGACCCAAACAATAAAGATTATTTAGGTATCGGCGCGAGGCTATAAAAGTTTAGCTATTAGCGTGTTTATTTAAAACTCGGGGTCAGCTTCAAACGTGAGTACTTGCTCTGTAACAGGATGCTTTAGTTGCAGCATTTGTGCATGCAGCTGTAATCGAGGTGCCGCAGCAAGTGCGTCTTTGTGAGCATATAGGCGATCGCCTAAAATAGGGTGGCCTAAGCTTAACATATGCACGCGCAATTGGTGGGAGCGCCCAGTAATAGGAGTCAGCTCTACACGGGTTGCCTGTGCTTCGCGCTCAAGCACTTTAAAATGAGTAAGCGAGGGCTTGCCATTGTCGTGATCAACCATTTGCTTAGGACGGTTCGGCCAATCACAAATAAGCGGTAAGTCAACTGAGCCGGTTTCACTTTCAAGTTGCCCATAAACTCGCGCAATGTAACGCTTTGCCGTTTCACGCTCTTGAAATTGCATACTTAAATGGCGGTGAGCGGCTTTGTTCATTGCCAAGCAAAGTATTCCTGAGGTAGCCATATCTAAACGGTGAACAATTTTAGCCGTAGGAAAAACACGGTTGACGCGATTAATTAAGCTATCGGCATGTTTTGGGTCTTTACCTGGTACGGTAAGTAACTCGCTAGGCTTATTTACAATAAGTAAATCATCGTCTTGAAACAGTATAGTTAAATACGGGCTCATAGGGGGATTGTAATTAACTAACACGGCAGACCTCAGTGATTTTGAAGTGCGCTATTTTAGTGGAGCGAGCGCAAAGGCTCAAGTAAAAAGCGCGATATAAATATCGCGCTTTTTTCGATGCAAACGTTAGTTGATCTTTAACTAACGACTGACAGCTTATAGCTAACAGCTAGATTCCTTAGTGCGAAACCACAATTAAACGAATGGCATCGAGTTTTAACTGCGCTTTTTCAATATGTGCGGTTAGCTCATTGCGTTGTTTATCGTAAAAAGTAATTTCTTCTTGGCGAATATTTGGGTTTATTTGTTTGAGTGCCTCTAAACGCTGCTGCTCTTCACTCAACGATGTTTGCATTTTAGCTAATGATTCTGCACGAATAACATCCAGCTTTTGTTGCGCCATGTCTTTTGCTGTGTTGATCATCGGATGAACCGCACTTTGTAATGCACCGGCTAATTTACTTGCTGTTTGACGGCCTACCGCAGATAACTGTTGATTAAAGCCATCAAAGCCAACGTTTTCGCCTAAGTTATTACTGCTCTTATCGAGTAAAATACGAATAGGCGTAGGCGGTAAAAAACGGCCCACTTGCAGTACTTTTGGTGCCATTGCTTCGGCAACAAAGATTAGCTCAACAAAGAATGTTCCTGGTGGTAACTTTTTGTTTTTAAGTAACGCCACTGACGCACTACCAAAGTCATCATCGCAAATCATGTCCATAGTGCCTTGCACCATAGGATGATCCCAACTAATAAAGTGAACATCTTCTTGTGAAAGAGCGGTATCACGGTCAAAGGTCACCGTCATGCCATCTTCTTTTAAAGCAGGGAATGACGCGTTAAGCATATGCTCAGTGGGTTTTAAAATAATGGTGTTTTCGCCTTTATCTTCTTGGCTTACGCCAAAGGTGTCGAACACATTGATCATGTAACTTGGTAGCTCAAACTGATTATCGAGTTTTTCAATGTCAGCTACAAGTGAATCAGCAGCGCCTTGCCCTGATGAATGCAGTTCTAGTAGGCGATCTCGGCCACTTTCCATTTGCTTACGTAATACTGCATTCTTTTGTGCTACTTGCTCAAGCAATGGGTCTAGCTCATCTTCGTCACAATTATGAGCTGCAATATATTCAAGTAAGTCTTCGCTAAACTCTTTATATAATAACTGCCCTGTGGTTGAAGTGCTTTCAAATGCATCTAGGCCTTCGTTGTACCAACGTAATAACACTTCCTGAGCCGTATTTTCAAAGTAAGGCACATGAATGTTTACATCTTGTGTTTGTCCTATGCGGTCTAAGCGACCAATACGTTGCTCAAGTAAATCTGGGTTGAGTGGTAAATCAAACAACACTAAATGATGTGAGAATTGGAAGTTACGACCTTCTGAACCAATTTCAGAACACAATAATATTTGAGCATTATCGTATTCATCGGCAAAGAATGCCGCGGCGCGGTCACGTTCAATAATCGACATACCTTCATGAAACACAGAGGCTTTAATTGCTTCGCGTTCACGTAATATTTGCTCAAGGCTGATTGCTGTTTCGGCTTTAGCACAAATGAGTAATACTTTTTCACGTTTGAGTGTTTTTAGCGTTTCAATTAGCCAATCTACACGAGGGTCAAATAAGCCCCAGCTGGCGCTTTCACCTTCAAACTCTTGAAATATTTTTTCAGGAAAAAGTGCACGTTGCGCACTGAGTTCAGCATTTTGAATGCCGCTCATATTACCTAATACGGTCATTGCCGTTTTGTATTGCTTAGGTAAAGCCATAGGGTAGGCGTGTAATTTACGACTTGGGTAACCATCAATACCACTGCGGCTATTTCTAAATAAGATGCGCCCAGTACCGTGACGGTCTAAAAGCATATTTAAAATTTCTTTACGTGCTTCAAGGTCACCTTGCTGTGCTGTTTCAAGAATGTCGGTGATATCCGTTTCTTTTAATAGCTCAATCAAGGTCGCTTTAGCGTTGTCATCTAATGCTTGCTCTTGCAGTAATTGGTTAGCAGCTTCGGCCACGTCTTTGTAGTTTGCTTCTTCTTCTTTAAACACGTCGTAGTCGTAAAAGCGATCTGGGTCGAGCAGTTGTAAGCGTGCAAAATGGCTACGATGACCAAGTTGGTCTGGCGTTGCTGTTAATAAGATTAGCCCCGGAATGTCTTGGCTCAGCTCAGCCATACGCTGGTATTCGGCACTAGGTTTATTGTTGTTAATGCTTAAATGATGGGCTTCATCAATAACTAATAAATCCCAGTCCGCCAACGTAGCTTGCTCAAACCAACGTTTTTTCTTAGTTAAAAACTCAAGGCTGGTAAGCACCAGTTGCTCGGTATCAAATACGTTTGGTGAATCAGCAAACGCTTCGTCGCAGCGCTCTTCATCAAAAATAGAAAAACGTAAATTAAAACGGCGTAGCATTTCTACTAACCATTGGTGCTGTAAGTTCTCAGGTACTACAATAAGCACACGGCTGGCGCGACCAGTAATAATCTGTTGATGTAAAATCATGCCAGCTTCGATGGTTTTACCCAAACCTACTTCATCAGACAGTAATACACGCGGCGCAAAACGTTTACCTACTTCTTGGGCAATATAAAGCTGATGCGGAATAAGGTTGGCACGTTGGCCAATTAAACCTTTAATAGGTGACTGTTGGCGTTCAAATTGGTGTAACCAAGTTTGGTAGCGCAAAGTGTATCGGTCAAAGCGGTCTACTTGGCCTGCAAATAAACGGTCTTGTGGTTTATTAAATTTAATAAAATGGTCTAAAAAGGTTTCTTTTAATTGTACTTTTTCACCGTTATCAATACGTTCACCGTGGTAGCACAGTAATTCGCCTTGTACTTCAATTGACTCAACTTGTAATTCCCACTCCTCAACGCTTCGGATCACATCACCAGGATTAAATGCTACGCGGGTTACCGGAGCTTCTGCAGAAGAATAAACACGGTTTTCACCACTGGCAGGAAATAAAATGCTGACCTGGCGGCCATCAATGGCAACAACGGTGCCCAATCCTAAATCTGACTCTGTATCACTGATCCAACGCTGACCTAAGGAAAAATTCATGTATGTCTCGTCTATGAAGAAAAAGGCGGCTATGTTACCTGTTAGATAACACCACTGCAAGGCGCTATTTGCTTGACTTTTAATTAATTTTATAAGTGTGAATTATTCCTATCTATAAGCACTGATTAGTGTGCCGATTTTGTAGGAAATTCAAACTAAATGATATTTGTCATAAAACAGACTTTTATGACAAATAGACTAAACTCAAATTATACCTAAGTAATTAATCAAGTTTATTAGTCACACTGATTAGTTTATTGGGTATAGCATAAAAATCATAAAACGTAAGGAAAGTGCTATGGAAAAAGCTTCGAACCTTGATAGTAAAATGTATGTGCTAGATACCAATGTATTGCTTCATGAACCCCTCGCGTATTTGTCATTTCAAGAGCACCAAGTGGTTATTCCAATGACGGTATTGGAAGAGCTTGATCACATTAAAGATAGAAAACACGATGTAAGTCGCGATGCCCGAGTGGCTATTCGAGGACTTGATGGGGTGCTTAGTCAGGCCTCTCCCGAGCAAATGTTACAAGGGGTTGCGCTACCAAGTAATAAACAAGGCGGATTAACGGGAAGCTTACTGATTGTAAACGACCATTTATTTGCCGATTCTATTTCTGGCTTACCGGGCAATGAAAACGACCACCGCATTATTAATTGCGCGGTGCACTTACAAAATCAGCACAGTGATAAAAAAGTCATACTGGTTACTAAAGATATCAACATGCGCTTAAAAGCCAAAGGGGCGGGGCTTAAATATGTTGAAGATTACCGTACCGATCAGCTTATTGACGATATCGCCTTACTTACCAGCGGCTATAAAAAAATTACTGGTGATTTTTGGCAGCATGTTGGCGAGTGTAACACTGAGCAACACGGGCGTGAAACAGTCCATCATATTCCTAAAGATTTAATCCCAGATGTGTTTTGTAATGAGTATTTACTTGATGATGGCGATCAGTTTGCCGCTAGAGTCAAATCTTACGATGGTGAGCATATTACCATTAAAGATATTGGAGCAGAGCGACTAATGCATCAAAGTGCTTGGGGAATAAAGCCAAAAAATATTTACCAAGCAATGGCACTAGATGCACTGCTCGATACCTCTATTGAACTTGTTATTTTAACCGGCCCTGCGGGATGTGGTAAAACCTTACTGGCGCTTGCATGTGCACTTGAGATGGTGATTGAAAAAGGTGTTTACGATAAAGTGATTGTAACCCGAAACACCCCTGAAATTGCCGAATCGATTGGCTTTTTACCTGGCACCGAGGAAGAGAAAATGGCACCTTGGCTGGCTGCAATAACTGATACCTTAGAGGTGCTGCATAAAGGAGATGAAAACCCTGTTTCAAGCCGTAATTATATTATGGAAAAAGCCAATGTTCAGTTTAAATCGGTGAACTTTATGCGTGGGCGAAGCATTCAAAATGCGGTGGTGATTTTAGATGAAAGCCAAAACTTAACGGCTTCTCAGCTCAAAACCATAATTACCCGCTGTGGTGAAGGAACTAAACTTATTTGTACCGGAAATTTAGCACAAATAGATAGTAACTATTTAACCGCGGTTACCTCAGGGCTTACCTATATTGTGGAGCGATTTAAGCACTTTGAAGGCGGTGCTACTGTTAATCTTAATGGTGTAGTTAGAAGTCGATTAGCGTCGTTTGCCGAGGAGAATTTATAACTTGCGCTTAATATCTTGGCTCGATAGTCTACAGTTTGATTTTTGAGCCAATAATTGGGCGAGTCGTTGAATTTTTTACCGTTAAAACATTATCACCGCTCTGTTTTTGTGGCGTTAGCACTGCCTTTATTAGTGGCCTCTTTTTTGTGTTTGCATTTTTATAATATAAAAATGGAACGCGCAATAACAAAAAAGACCACTGATTTTAATACATTATCGGCGCAGCTTGATCATGATATGCAAGCAATGAGTGATTTGCTTGATGAAATGTTTGTTATGTATAACAAGCAAACTTTTCTTGTAGAAAATCATAGTCTCACAGCAAACATTAACCAAGATGAGCATTACTACTATCGTCAATTTGACCATTTAAACGGTGAAATTGTAGGTAAAGGTCAGTTTAGTTCTTCTGAGTCGGCACTGTTACAGTGGCAGCAGGTAATATCGCTTGCACCCTCTTTTAATACCACCTTAGCGCTGCTTTCATCTGTGCATTCTGTTGCGTATGTTGATGAACGTGGGTTTGCATACTTAACTCGGCGCGAAAATACTCAAAATAATATATTTACCCCGCTATTGAATGGCGACTTTAAACCCTTACCGTCAGCAGCCAAATTGGCTTCGAGTGCAGTCATTAATCTAGGTAATAAAGCATATTTTGCGATTGGCCGTCAGCGTGAGCGAAATTCTTCTGATTATATTATTTTAATTTATGACTTGCAGGCCATCTCTGGCTGGTTAAACAAAATCACCTCTAAGCAAGGTGAGTATGTTTTTATTAATCAAGCAAATCAAATTATTGCCAGTTCACAGCAGTCAATTAACCAAGCAATAAATTTTTCGACATACTGGCCTCAAATTAATACGCGCTCATCAAAGCGTACAACTCTGTCTGAACCGCTTTTTTTAATTCAACCCTCAGATCAAACCCCGATTCATTTAGGATTTCTTGCTGATGAGCAAACACTGACCAGCAGCCTTGTGCAAGAAGTCGTGTTGGAGTTTATTTCATTAGCGTTATTTTTATGCTTGATGTTTTATGTCTTTTTTTGGTTAAGCAAGCGTATATTTATAAGGCCGATGACAGAGCTAATGCGTTACTTAGAACATCATAACGATGACAACTCGGGATATTTAAATTACAAAATACCATTAAATTGGCAACCTTGGTTTGCTAGAGTGAAAGCTATTTTTGCGAAAAATGAACGTTTAGTTATTTCATTGCAAAATGCTAATAAAAAGTTAGATGAGCAGGTGCAGCTCAAATCTGAAAAATTAAAACATAGCGACCAAGCAAAAGAGCGGCATTTAGCCCTGCTAAATACAGTACTTAACAGCGTGCCTGACTTTATATATTTTAAAAATACAGACGGCACCTTTTTAGGTTGTAATAAAGCATTTGAGCAGTTTATAGGTAAGAGCCAAAGCGAACTTATTGGTCAACAGGTGCACAGTGTTAGTCACAACTACGAGCAAATTAAACTGCTGGAACAGCAAGCATTACAGCATAAAATGCAAATTCAGCAGCGTATAGAGGTTGCTAAGCAAACTTATCAGTTAACGATTGCTCCGTTTTATGATGAACAGCGCCAATTGCTAGGCACTATGGGAATTGGTCGCGATATTACTGCGCAGCAACATACTCTATATGCATTAAAAGAGTCGGAATCTAAATTTAGAAGTGCCATTGAATTTGCTGCCAATGGGGTGTTTTTACTTTCACTTGAGTACGCTATTTTACAGGTTAATAAAGCTGCGCGAAAACTGTTTACCAAACATCATCAATTAACAGATACCCCGTTTGATACACTATTTAGTGACTCGCAGTGGCAAGAACTCGAAGCCTTACTGCAGCAACTACTGCACAACAAAAAACAGGTGTTTCATTTAACTTTTGCGCACACTCAATTAAATGCTTGGTTGCAGTTGAGTATGTCATTAATTTGGAATGAGAATGCTCAGCCGCTATATTATGTTATTCATATTCAAGATGTTACTGAGCTGACTAAAGCCAAAGATGATGCAGAGCGAGCCACTTTGGCTAAAAGTCGCTTTATTGCTAATTTAAGCCACGAAATACGTACTCCCCTTAATGCCATACTGGGGCTATTAGATATGTTAGCAGAGCATGGATTAACGCAGCGACAATTGCAACAGACCAGCCAAGCGACGTATGCAGCCAATAATTTATTACAAATGCTAAATAGTATGCTTGATTTTGCGCGTGTTGAAAGTAATGAAGCAACGCTGCAATTAGCGCCATTATGCCTAGTTGATTTGATTGATACCTGCGAAAGCTTAATTTTGCCTTTATGCCAAGCTAAACAGATACAGCTACAAATTGATATCGATCCACATATTTCCCCCTTTTTAGTTGGCGACACCATTCGTTTGCAACAAGTGTTGGGTAACTTATTAACCAATGCCGTTAAATTTACTCCTACAGGCAACGTGACATTAAAAATGCAGTTACAGCCAAGTAGCCGTGATGAGTTACAGCGTATCTGTTTTGGAGTTATAGATACTGGTGAGGGAATTGCTCTAGCCGATCAGCGCCGTTTATTTGATGCCTTCACCCAAGGCGATGAATCATCCACTCGTCAACATCAAGGGGTGGGTTTAGGACTGGCGATTGTAAAACACAGTGTGGCATTAATGGGCGGGGAGATTTCACTGAATAGCGATAAAGGACAAGGTTGCCACTTTTACTTCACGCTCGATTTAGCGACCGATACCAACAAAGTTACTCGTGATGAAAATAAGTTGTTAGTTATTACTAGCGCTAAAAATACGTTACTTAATCAAGTAATTAAAGCGCATCCTGTTATTAATAACCAAACGCTTAATAGGGCAATCGCTGAACCAGAATGTTTGCTGCAAGCGCACACAATAATCATTGATGCGTGTGAGCTGTCGGCCTTTTTAACACCAAAAATAAAAACAACACTGCGCACAGCTACTATTTCAGTTGTTGTAATTGCGAATAATCAAGACGAACAGCCACCAATAAATGACTCTTTTATTACCCAGTTCCTACCCTCAAGCGCACTTGCACAGCGATTACTTATTTTAAGCTCGCAAAAAATAACGAAGGTAATTGAAAATAAAGCGCAAAAACCGCGTGATAAAGTCGCAGGGATATTAGTATTAGCGATAGACGATAATCCATTGAACCTCGATATTATTAGCAGTATTTTGAGTCAAGCCGGAGTAAATATTGTTACGACCAATGACCCGCAAAAAGGGATTGAATTGGTGAGTGTATTACGGCCCGACTTAGTCTTAATGGATATTCAAATGCCCAATATTGATGGCTATCAAGCGACTGAGGTAATACGCCAACAGTTTGACGCTCAGCAATTACCTATTTTTGCATTAACTGCGCATAGTGAACCAGCCGATATTGAGCGTTCACTCAATGGTGGGATGAATAAACATTTAACTAAGCCTGTGGTTGCGCCAGTTTTATTTACAGCAATGGCTAGTCTTGGTATCACAGCGCCTCGCTTTTTTGATAAAGCCTTTGCTTTGTCTCAGTTTGACGATGATCAGTCTGTACTGCACAGTATGTTGGACAAGTTAGCGACATTAAGTGAGTCATATTCAGCTGAGCTTCAAAACAACAACCCTAGTATTGAAATGGTACGCTTAGTGCATAGTTTAAAAGGGATAGCAGGAAATTTAGGTTTTAACCGATTATTATTGTGTGCTCAACACACTGAGCAGGTATTAAAAGCGGGCGGCGAGCACGCCGCAGCTGCAATTAAAGAATTAATAATACAGTTAGAGCAAGTGCAAATTTATATAAAAAGTTTAGATGTAAGCAATGATAAATAAAGCAAAAATATTAATTGTAGATGACGATGCGCTTAACCGAATCATTTTAGAAAAAACCCTAAGTGACGAGCATGAGGTTTACTTAGTGGCTAGTGGTGAAGAGGCGTTGGTATTTGTTAAGCACACACAAGTAGACTTAATTATTTTAGACATTATGATGCCAGGCATGAATGGTTACGACGTGCTGGTGGAGCTTAAAGAAAGCAGCCTAAGCCATACAATCCCCATTATTTTTATCTCAGCGAATAGCTCTCATGAAGACGAAGCAAAAGGCTTAGAGTTAGGCGCAATGGATTACATTGTTAAGCCATTTTGTGCCTCTATTGTTAAAGTGCGTGTGCGTAATCAATTACTCATTAAGCAAAAAAACGATTTATTAGAAATGCTTGCGTCTATTGATGGTTTAACAGAAATACCTAACAGACGTTATTTAGATGAAAACTTAGAACGAGAGTGGCGAAGAAGTAAGCGTAATAATTCCTCCATGTGTGTACTGCTTATCGATATTGATCACTTTAAGCGCTATAACGACTACTACGGTCATCGTGCTGGCGATGAGTGTTTAAAAGCAGTGGCGCAAACATTAGTGGCGCAATGTGAACGTGGCAGTGATTTTGTTGCCCGTTATGGTGGTGAAGAGTTTGTTGCAGTATTACCAGAAACCAATCAGCAAGGCGCTATTGCGTTTGCTAATAAATTACGCAAAGCTATTAATGACTTGAATATAGAACACAACGCCTCGTTAAATGCTTCGCACATTACTATTAGTATTGGAATTGCCTCAAGTGAGAGCAGTCAAGCATACACCGAGAAAGCGTTGTTAGAAGAGGCTGACTCAGGTTTATATAATGCTAAAAAGTCAGGGCGCAATCAAATTAGCGCCCAATAGTATTTTCGAGTGCTTAATTTGTTAGCATCAATAACGCTGAACTACCAATACCCACTAATTTATCATTTTTGAAAACGAGCGGTGTACATTCATCTTTGGTCATTTTCCCATCTGAATGAATGCTGTGCGTTGCGTAGAACAAGACTTGGTAAACATCATCCTGTTTTTTTAACAATTCAGTGAAGTTAGGTGTTTTTAGTTGGTTTAATACCGACTGATACGAGCTATCCATTGCCAAGCCCGAAATGATTTCACGATTATTTTTATGTGTTGCTTGCCAACCTGAAGAGCTATTACCTGCCCAATGACCCTCTGCTTCGCCATCTGATACAGCGATTACACAACCCGTTAAAAAAGGAGCGGTAAGTGCAGCGATTAAAAGTGTTTTTTTCATTTTTTATTACCCTAGATGATTAATTAAAAACAATATAGCAAAGACTAGGCCAGTTTTTAAAGTCTTAAAAATCAATAGCTTGTTTTTATTGTGTTTGGTGGGGTGGTGGCTTTTTTAAAATATAAATCTAAAAAGCCACTTTTTAGTAATTTTGACTAAGTTACTTTTATGGCATTAAACCAAGCGGTTACGCGACTCGTGTTGGCTAAATGCTGCAATATTTAAACTCACTTCTTTTACTAAACGCACGATAGATTCAGTGCTCGCCCACGCTATATGCGGGGTAAGTAGTAAGTTATCACCGGTATAATTAGCCAGAGGATTTGTCAGCTCAGCGGGCTCTTTGGTAAGTACATCAACGCCCGCACCGGCAATAATATTGGCTTTTAATGTTTCTACTAAGTCAGCTTCATTGATAATCCCACCGCGTGCGGTATTAATAATTAGCGCAGTTGGTTTCATCATTTTTAATTCATTAAGCGTAATTAAGTCGCGCGTTTCATCATTAAGTGGGCAGTGAACGCTAATAATATCCGCTGTTTTTATTGCTGTTTCAAACGGGGTGCGTCCGTTGCGACACGCTGCGCCTTTACGCTCTGCAATAATCACATTGGCGCCAAACGCTTCAGCCACTTTAGATACTGCATTACCCAAAGTGCCACCACCAATAATGGCTAATGTTTTGCCCTGGATGTCATTAAAGTTGTAATCCAGTCGACAAAACATCTCACTTTTTTGCCACGCGCCTTGCTGACAATCTGCTTGATAGCGGTGAGTATTACCTAATAAGTTAGTGATCAACGAAAAGGTATGCTGAACAACAGAAGGGGTCGAATAACCGGCAACATTAGTAACTGCTATGCCTAAGTCTTTCGCGGCATTTAAATCAACATTATTGGTACCCGTTGCACTAACACAAATGAGCTTTAATGATTTTAATTGCATCATAGTGTCACGATTAATCACCACTTTGTTGGTGATTAAAACTTCTGCATTTTGGCTATGCGCTAATACTTGCTCAGGGCGAGTTAGTTGATGCACTGTGAGCTCTCCAAGTGCTGAAATACCATCCAGTGAGGTGTTTGCCAGTGTTGCGTTATCAAGAATTGTTATATTCACGGTGTGTCCTAATATATGTATGTGTTAGAGAGGGAGTAACCTCTGTACGCAGATAAAAAGATCATTATTTAATTGAATGTTATAGATTTATTTAGACTTAGCTTATTGTGTTCACATTAACAGGAGTAAAGTCATATTTAAATGTGGTCTGCCCACTGAGGGTTAACTTGCATGTTATTATGATCAACTGCCTTGCTAAGTTAACTTGAACAAAGTGCTATTAGTAAGGTCTATCCATTTGAATTAATAATTAATAGCTATAGTTTATACACATGAGCGGTTAATCTGGCAATGATGCTCAGTACTAAACTATAACGCTATGAAAACTCAGTAAATCGAACTTTAGTATTGCTAGTTTCGTATTTTTGCTTGAGTTATAATCAAAATCAGACATAACGGGGCGTTTTCGCGCGCCGTTTTTAACTTTGTAGATGCAGTAAATGATAGAACTAGAAGATAAGTACGCAGATATAAGACCTTACAATGACGATGAAGTTGCCGCCTCATTAACGCGATTAATTAACGATAATGCGTTTCTTGATGTGATAGCAAAGTATAATTTGCCACGCTTTATATCCGCAGTTGGGTTTTTAGCACGCGCTATAATAAAGCATCAGTTGCGTAAAAAATGGGGCAAAGTTAAAACAGTTGAAGATGTACAAAATGAAGTTGCACATTACTTAAATAAATTAGTAAACCGCACCACATCAAACGTTACTTTTTCCGGCTTAGAGGCGTTAGACCCTAATCAAGCCTATCTTTTTGTTTCAAACCACAGAGACATTGTACTCGATCCTGCATTGGTTAATTGGGGCCTTTTTCAGCATAAAATGAAAACCGTGAGAATTGCGATTGGTGATAACTTACTGCAAATCCCATACATTACTGAGCTTATGCGTTTAAATAAAAGTTTTATTGTAAAACGCTCAGCTAAAGCGCCAAAGGAGATGTTAAAAGCGCTGACTCAGTTATCGGCTTATATTTATGACTCACTCAGCAGTGGGCATTCTATTTGGATTGCTCAAAAAGAAGGCCGTGCCAAAGACGGTGTAGATCAAACCGATCCCGCACTATTAAAAATGCTGCAACTAAATGGACGTAAACAAAAGAAAGAATTCGGCGAATACATTAAAGAACTAAAAGTGGTGCCGGTTGCAATATCTTACCAATATGAACCCTGTGCAATAGCTAAGGCAAAAGAGCTGTATCATAAACAGCATCATGGTAAATATGTGAAATCGGCGGGTGAAGATATTGCCAGCATTGTTGAAGGTTTTAGTTCAGCCAAAGGGCATGTGCACTTATCGTTTGGCCAGCCTATTCAGTCAGATTGCGATAGTGCCGATGAATTGGCAAAAACCATTGATAAGCAAATAATTGACTCGTTTTATTTGCACCCAGGCAATTATATTGCGGGTGGTTGTACTGAAGCGGTTATAAATAAAGATGATGCAGCACAATTTGCAGAGCGTTTAGCAAAAGTGCCAGAAGAATTAAGATCTTTGGTACTAGCGATGTACGCCAAACCGTATCATAGAAAAACACAAGTAGATGAACAAAGCTGTGAACATTAATTAACAGCTAAGATAAAAGCAGCAATTAATTGGCTGCTTTTTTTTGCACAAAAATAGCGCTATACTCAAGCTATGCTTTTTTAGAATGGAGGGGTTGATGCAACAAATTGAAATATTTGATATTCCTAGCCCTTGTAAAGGTATTTGCTTGGTTAATAACCGTGGCTACTGCAAAGGATGTTATCGCAGTCGTGATGAACGATTTTCGTGGAATTCGTTAACCAATGCCCAAAAAAGAAAGTATTGAGCCTATGCCAACAACGCTATAAACGTTATTTACAGCAAAAAAAGAAAGCTGAGCAAACCGCTTCGCCATCACAGCAGCAAGGCTTTGATTTTTAAAATTGTAGTTTGTACTTTGACCTGAGTTTAGCCACCGTGCCATTGTTGTGTAATTTCTTAAGTGTAGTCTCAAGCTGCAAAGCAATACTCGCATGGCTATTATGTAAATAATGATAAAGCGGGTAGGTAGCAACCACTTGTTTTTCATAGCAACCTAAAGCAGGAGGAATAGTTTTATTGGCCATCGCAAAATCAATCAATAATGCAGCTTCTACTTTTTGCTGGATCAGTAAATTTAGTTGAGTGGTATTATTTTTTACTTCAATAACCTCGCCTTGAAAATCAATACTGTCTAAATATCGCTGTTGCACAGGGTAGCTGGCTAAAATAGCAACGCTATCCATTGTTTTAGTAGAGCTGGGTTCACAGTGCTTATAAAGCTCAAGACTAAATTTAAATAACGGGTAATTAACTCGAATTAAGTTTTTGTAAGCACTTTCAATACTAATATCACGAGCAAGCTGCCCATCTAACATGCCATTATTTGCCGCGAATAATGCATTCTGGCGATTAAAATCGATAATATTTAATTTAAAGCCTATATCTGCATACGCTAATTGTAATAGCTCAATAGTATAATTTGCTTGCTGGGTGTTCTGCGGGCGATTAAATGTATAGCTGTAACTATGGCCAAATGACGGATTGCTAAAAACTAAACCTATTAATACAAGTAGTCCTTTAGAGTATTTAAACACGTCAGTATTTCCAGTCTATTAGAGGCAAATGAGTAGGTGGGTATAATAACAAATTGGCTGTGTTTTGCCCAGTTTCTAGTCATAATCTAGCAGAGTCTATCTTTAACAATTATTGATCCCCTTAGATTATTTACGGCAGATTCTTTTTATTCGCTACAGAGTTAGTTTATTATAAGTTTAAACGTATAATCTAAGTTTTATCGGGCCAGTGAAAGGGGTAATATGAGTTATAACCTGTGTGATTTACCACGAGAGCAAAAGTATCAAATTCAGTTAGACTACGAAGCTTCATTTTGGGCATATCAAATTAAGCGTGGCAAGAAAACGCGTGAACAAGTTTACGACACCCTGCATAGTCGTCCTGTTGCGGAGCAAGGTTTTTTAAAGCAAAAGTTTGAGCAATATTTGGCACTTATGCTAAGTTAGAGTTTACTTGCTATGGTTGTTATAAAACAATTAGAACCAGTTAAAACGCCCTTAATAAATAAGTTTTATACCTTACATAAAGTTCGCGGTCGCGCAAATAAACAAGACCAACTGTGGGTCGCTTACGATAACCACACGATGATTGCGGCGTGCCGGTTACAACATAAACCGACTTTTTTATTTTTATCGACTGTTTTTGTGGCCCCTGAATACCGCTCAACTGGTGTTGCAACAAAGCTGTTAAGCACGCTTTTAAATCAGCAAACCGACGTTGTTTACACATTCGCTTACCAACATATTACTGATTTTTATCAGGCACTTGGTTTTAACCAGGTGTTAACATATACTCCTGAGTTATTAACGCTATTTGATGCATACAAGCACCGCAATATTATTGCATTGAAATATCAGCAACCCTAAATCAGCATAGGAAACACATGGGCATCTGTATTAATAGGTTTATCACAGCCATGTTTGTGCTATTTATGCTCATAAGCCTCGCTGCAACAGCGCAAGTAAAAAGGTTATCCCCGAGCGAAGGGTTATCTCAAAGCTACGTTAATACTATGCTTATTGATAATAATGGCTATTTATGGCTCTCTACTGAAGGAGGGTTAAATCGCTACGACGGCTACCAGGTTATTCCAATTAATGGCCCAAATGGTGAGTTAGAAGAGACCATTATTGATCGCATATACCAAGATCCAGAAGGACAAATTTGGATTGCTTCCTTGTTAGCGGGGCTTTTCAGGTATGACCCGCAAACAAATACCTATCAGCAGTATCTAAAAAAGCCAGTGACAGAAGAGCAAATTCTTCAGCAGTCTGTTTTTACTATGTTGGCCACAGATGATAAATCCTTGTGGATTGGACAAGGGCGAGTGTTTGCAAAACTTGATATAGCCAGTGGCTCTATTACTCCTTTATTTAAGCTGCCTGAGCAATTTGAAAATGCATTTGTACGTACCTTGTTTCATTACAATGGCTATATCTTTATTGGCAGTACAGACGGTGCTTATGTATTTAATATTGCAACGCAACAAGTACGCCCTCTAGAGCATTTAAGCGAAACCGATGTACACATCTATCAAAACAATGTGAAGTCATTTGCACTGGGTGATAGTAATCGGTTATTGGTTGGGGCTGTTAAAGGTTTATACGCTGTTGATATTAGCAATATAGAGGCATTGTTTAATAATAATGAGCAGTCATTTACAAATGAAAAGCTGCTGGCTGATTTAAATGTTTGGGATATAGATAATCAGCAGGGGGTTGTTGATTTAGCAACAGACAAAGGTCTGCTCAGCTTTAATTTGACCACCAAAACGGTGGTTAAAAATAAACGTATTCAACAAAGTAAATACACCCTTGCCGATACCAGCATTATTGATATGGTAAAAGATAAATCAGGCGGTATGTGGCTTGCGACTAAAACTGATGGTGCTTTTTACTTATCGGGAGACAACTATAAGTTTTATAATGTGGAGGGAAATGCTCTGGGAGGGGATGGATTTTCGCATCACTCAGTCTGGGCAATTAAACAATTCCAAGATAAGTTATGGTTAGGTACCCATAATGGTTTAACTGCGGTTGATATAAAAAATAACACCTCAACGGTGTATTTAAAAGATTATAAAGTTGATTTACTAACCACAGAATTTACTATTTTCAAAATTATGCCTTACAAAAATAAACTCTGGTTACAAACAAACCGAGGGCTGTTTATTTTTGACCCCCAAACCCAGCAGCTTACTCAACCTAAAACTGCCAGCCCCAAGAACCAAATATTTTTAAACGACTGGATGCATGGTATTGCCTTGTTAGAAAATGGTGATTTATATTTTGTTCACCCTGATCATGGCATGTTTAAATATAATATTGATAGCCTGATTTTAACCCCATTAAAAGGCGAGTTTTCCCAATTCGACCCGTTCTTAGCACATGGCTTTTTAGCGCCATTGCCCTCTCAGCCAAAGTGGCCGCTATTTTTTAGTGGTGGGGTGTTATACCAGTTTAATCCTGATGAGCTCAGTTTAAATACCCTTTATAAAGTACCCAAACATCATGACAATGTTGCAGTGAGAATTCTTTCGTATATTGAAGACAGGCAAGGGATTCTATGGCTCTCTTTATCTAACTTTGGTTTGATTGGAATTGATGCCAGCAGCTATGAATTAGTGCATACCATTGATTTAGATAAAAATAAATTAGGCACACTATTATACGATATGGTGCTAGATGAAGAGGGAATGATTTGGATGAGTAGTCATAAAGGAATATGGCGACTAAACCCTAACACTATTCATTTTCAGCAGTTTACTACATCAGACGGGGTGCTTTCTGCTGAATTTAATAGTGGTGCTATGGCAAAATTAAATGATGGACGAATTGCCTATGGTAGCCTTAAAGGCTTTACCTATTTTGATCCCAAAGAGAATAAAAATAGCCAAGGTTTGTTAGAACATGTCAACATTACTCGCATTAATTTAATGTCTCGAAATTTGTCGATTAACTTACAACAGCCATTAAAAAATATTACTTTAAATCATGATGATATAGGGCTTGAAATTGCGTTCTCAGCGATGTCATTCAGTTTTCAAGAACGTATTATTTATGAATATCAGCTCGATAAAGGTAAAAAAAGTTATACCCGTAATAATCGCGTGGTGTTTCCTAAATTAAACCCAGGAAGCTACCAGTTAAAAGTCTGGGCAAAGGATCCGTTGACGGGTGAGTATACCCCGCCAGCAACGTTAAATATTAAAGTGAAATACCCGTTATGGCGGGCCCCTTACTTTTTAGCACTTTATGCTATTTTGTTGATCACTGTAGTGACTGCATGGGTGATGAGACGTAACAAAATACAGCGTATTTTATTAGCTGCACACAAAGAAAGCCAAGATAGCGAGGCGCGCTTAAAGCTTGCGCTAGAGGGAAGTGAATCGGGGGTATGGGATTGGCAAGCAAATCAGTTAAATATTTATCAGCCAAGGTTAGTTAACGAATTAGGTTATGCGGAAGACTCAGTCAGTTTAGATGACTACTTAGATAAAGTTCACCCACAAGAGCGTGCTATTTTTAGGTTAGAGTGGTTAGAATTTTTATCAACTGACAAAGGATATTTTAACTGTACTTACCGATTGCGTCATGCCAAAGGTCATTGGCGCTGGTACAAAGACTTTGGCAAAGTGGTTGAATGGAATGAAACAACTCCGCAAAAAGTAGCGGGTACGTATACCAATATGACACGCGAGATGGCATTTGAAGAACACGCTCGACTATTTACTGCCGCGTTTGAACAGACTCGAGATTGGGTGTTTATTTTAGATAAAAACTTTAATATACGTGCTTCAAATAAGTCGCTACAAACGGCTTTTGCTTTATCGGCAGAGCCTCGTTCAACTCGCTCACTTAATTTAGGTATGACTCGCAGTAGCTATTTTGATTATTTACGCATTATGCAAAAACTTGAAGTAGGTGAGCATTTCTCATGTGAAGATACTGTGGTATTGGCTAATAAGGAACAGCGCCATGTGTTAGTAAAAATAAGCGCTGTAGCGGATGAAAGCCAAAGATTAAGCAGTTATGTGGTTATTTTAACGGATATTCATGCCCAGAAGTCAGCTGAGAATGAGCTACATTTATTAACTAATTACGATTCATTAACGGGTTTGCCAAACAGAACTCTATTTAACGACCGAGCTATGCACGCCATAGATCAAGCGCGCCGCCATCACAGTAAAGTCGCTTTAATACACGTAAATATAAAACGCTTTAAATACTTTAATGACTCATTTGGGACAGAAAGCGCTGATGAGATTATTAAGCTGGTGGCAAATCGTTTAAAAATAGCACTGCGTCCCTGTGATAGCGTAGCGCGTTTAAGTGGTGATGAATTTGTTATTTTAGTTGAAGATATTCAACAAATAGAAGAAGTATTACTTATATGCACCAAGCTTATGGATTGTGTGAGTAAAGACATTTCTATGAATAACCAAAGTGTGAAGGTTCATCTAAGTATTGGGGTGGCGCTTTTCCCTGATGACGCGACGCATTATAAAGCGCTGTTAAAAGCTTCAAATGTGGCGCTCTATTATGCTAAAGATGGTTTAGAAGGTGGTTACAAGTTTTACAAACAAGAAATGAATCAAAAAATTGAAAGGGCGCTGCATTTAGAGTCGCAATTGATCAAAGCGTATCATGAGCATGAGTTTTGTAATTACTATCAACCTATAATTAGTACATCTACACAAAGAACGGTAGGCTTTGAGGTGTTATTACGCTGGCCTGAAAATCAGCTAGCTAGTACGCAAGAGTTTGCAAATGTGGCTGAAAATATTGGTTTAATTACCAAAATTATGCTGCAAACATTTAAAAGAGCACTTGTACAGTTGGTGCGTTGGCGCAAGGTGAATCCCGATTTATATTTATCAATTAATTTATCAGCACTTGATTTTGAGTTTGCTGAGCTTATACCTGAAATTCGCCAGGCATTGAGTAATGCGGCACTACCGCCTGAGGCTATTGTATTTGAAATAACGGAGTCTATTTTAATGCGAGACTCAGAGTATGCGCTTAAAAATATGGATGCACTAAAGCAGCTCGGATGTAAATTATACATGGATGACTTTGGAACGGGTTATGCTTCATTAACGTATTTAAAGCGCTTCCCCATTGATGTATTAAAGATTGATCGTAGTTTTGTGCAAGATATTGGTATTGATTCAGATAATGAAGCGATTATTCAATCCACGCTGACTTTAGCCAGCAGTTTAGGTAAAGAGTGTATTGCTGAAGGGGTTGAAAGCGCACATCAACTGGCCTTCTTAAAAGCTCAAGGTTGCAGCTACTTTCAAGGTTATTTGTTCAGTAAAGCGGTGCCTAAAGAGCAAGTGCTTGAGCTCATTGAACGCGATTGGCAGCCTGTATTTTCACAAGCTTAAAGCGCCTCTGCTTTGTGTATGTGTTATTAAGGGCGCTTACCACAATGGCGACAAAATAAATGTGAGCTGCGTTTATTAAGTTCCGCTTTTATTGCTTTATTAGCTTCTAACTTACTTAACCCGAGTTTGTAGCGAAGATCTTCTAGGTGATGTAATTGCTCGTCGGAGAGTTTACCATCGGTTATTTGCTCATGGGTGGCATCTTCAAATAACTGACGACGTTTACGAACTTGCTCTGAAAAGCTCGACGCTAATAAACCAGTGGGTATAGCCACCATGCCCATGCTTACTAGAGTGATGACACCACCAAACAGCTTACCAATCGGTGTTATTGGCACAACATCACCATACCCAACTGTAGTTAGTGTTGCCATTGCCCACCACATAGCGGCTGGAATTGAGCCGAACTTGTCTGGTTGAATGTCATGTTCTAATAAATAAATACCGCATGAAGCTAAAATAAGTACTACTGCCATAATAAAAAATGCAGCCAATAATGAACTTGATTCATCAATAAATGCCTGTAATAACAGCTGTATAGCCCGTGAATAACGAGTGAGCTTAAATACTCTTAATAAACGTAGTACGCGTAAAAAACGCAAGTCTAAAGCAAAGAAAAGCATTAGCAGGCTTGGCAAAATGGCGATTAAATCGATGATAGCCAAAGGTGATAAAATATAGCGGATCCGTTTTTGTGTATTGGAGCAATCCATAGAGGCGTATTTTACTCTATCTACACAAGTCCAAGCACGTATTAAGTATTCAGTACTAAATATGGCAACCGATACCAGCTCTAATATTAAAAATTCGTTATAGTACGCAGTGGCAATGCTATGCACTGATTCGAGTACAATGGCCACCACATTAATCATAATTATAGTGATTAGTAGGGCATCTAAAAAGTGGCCGGCCCGTTGGTACTTTCCTGAAGACTCAAATACTTGGTTGATGGTTTGTCTAAGTTTTTGCATAGTAATTATTATAATTTGAGTAACATATTGATACTGCCTTCTTCAAAATCACGACTAATTTTAAATCCGAGTTTACGAGCTAGCTCAATCATGCCGGTGTTTTCAGGGAGAGTGATTCCCTCAACGGTTTTTACCCCTTGGCGCTTACAATGAGAAATTGCTGCATTCATTAAAATACGCCCTAATCCAAGCCCTTGGCAATCAGAGCGTACTACAATAGCAAACTCTGCTTGTAAGTTATCTGGGTCCATAATCACTCGCGAAACCCCTAATGTCTGTTGTTGCTCGTCTTGTGTTTGGGTAACAATAAACGCCATTTCGCGGTCGTAATCAATTTGTGTCATTTTAGCGAGTTGATCGTGGTTAAACTGGGGCAACTCACCAAAAAAGCGCTTATACCTATCTTCTTTGGTTAATGACTGATCAAACGCTTGATGTGCTTGCTCATCTTCAGGTTTAATTGGTCTGAGCGTTGCTAAGGTATCATTTTTTAGGGTAACCGTTTCAACCAGCTCAATGGGGTAAGGGCGAATAGATAAACGTTTTCGGTGTGCCTGAATTTGATATTGGCTCAAGTTCATGGTGGCATCAAGTACTAAAAACTGACCATTACTAGCTAGAATAGGATTTAGCTCTAATGAGGTAATATCCGGTTGATCTACCACCAATTGAGAAATTCGAGTTAGTAGTGAACACAAGCGATATTTATCTACTTTTTCAGGCAATACGCGGTCTTTAAGTACGCCTTTATCATGGGCGGCGGCAATTAAGTATTTAGCTAGGTTCATATTCAATGGTGGTAAAGCGACTGCAGCCTGTTCATATTCAAGCCCTGTACCGGCTTCACCTAATAAAATAACTGGACCAAAATTAGGCTCTGTTTTAATGGCGATACGCAGCTCGTTGGCTCCCGCCCTAGGTGCCATTTTTTGTAATGAAAAACCATCAATTACAGCGTCAGGGTAGGTGTTTTTTATTCTTAACAGCATAGCAAATGCGGTTTGCTCTACCTCTTGTGCATCATTAAGGTTTAGTACTACACCGCCAACTTCAGACTTAGAGGGAATACTTGGGCTAATCAATTTCAATGCCACAGGAAACCCCAGCTCTATTGCTTGCTCTTTGGCTTCGGTTGGAGTGTAGGCAACTTCAGTTTGAATGCAGTTTATGCCGTAACTACTTAAAATGTGACTCGCTTGATGGGTCGATAAGTAGTGTTGCTCATCATCTAAAAACTCTTTAATAGTCGCTTTCGCTGCCGCTTTATTAATAGTGGCATCGTCAGTGTTCGATTCTGGCGTTTGAGTTAAATGCTTTTGGTTACGGCGGTAGCTTACTAAGTGCATAAAGGCGCCTACTGCGCCTTCTGGAGTGCGATAGGTAGGGATGGCGTTATTAGCGCAGATGCGTCTGGCAGCAAAAGCGGCATCTTCGCCCATAAAGTTAGTAATCACATAGGGGCGTGCCATTTTTGGTAATTTATTTAGCGCCTCAACAATAACCTGAGCGTAATTTTCACTCGCAGCTAATGCTGAAGGAGTATGAATGATCAGTAAGTTTTTAACTTCTTTAGCATTTAGTAATATTTCTAATGCGTGTTTGTAACGCACTGGCGCAGAATCGCCAAATATATCGACCGGATTGGCTACGGTGTCTGAATGCGGGATCACTTTACTGAGTGCTTCGCGAGTTTCATCACTGAGCTGAGCAAGTTTTCCTGAGCTTTGAATAAGTTCATCAACGGCCATCACTCCAGGGCCGCCACCATTGGTTAATATGGTAAGTTGCTCTACTTGCAGTAATTTAGGGTGCATTGCCAAGGTTTGAGTGGCGGCAAAAAGCTCACGTAAGTCGTTTACTCTTAACATCCCCGCGCGTTGAAACATGGCATCATATACTGCATCTGAGCTTTGTTTTCCGCCAGTGTGTATTTCAGCAGCGAGAGCCCCTGCGCTGGTTCTGCCAGTTTTAATAGCAATAACAGGTTTAGAAAATGCGGCTGCTCGAGCGGCAGAAATAAAGCTGCGAATATCATTAATATTATCGATGTACAGTAAGATGGCTTTGGTTTTGGCATCGCGGCCTAAGAAGTCGAGAATTTCGTCAAACTCAATATCTAAACAATCCCCCATAGATACAAAGTACGAAAAGCCAATTTCTTTATTTTTTGCCCAATCAAGAATGGTAGAACACACCGCAGCTGATTGCGATACAAAAGCCAGCTTACCTGGCGTGGCAACCGTATGGGAAAAGCTTGCATTTAAGCCTATATGTGGAATAAGTAACCCCAAGCAATTTGAGCCAAGTAGGGTAACTTTGTGCTTCGCTGCGTTCTCTTTAAGTGCCTGTTTTTGAGCTGTGGTTAAGCCATCCGCAATAATAACGGCGCTATGACAGCCAAGTGTCCCTAGTTGCTCAATAATTTTCATCAAGGTATTTTTATTGGTACAGATAACGGCTAAATCAGGCACTTTAGGTAAGGCTTCAATGTTGGGGTAAGCCAATACGCCATGTACCGCAGTATGATTGGGTGTAACAGGCATAATAGGCCCTTTAAAGCCACCTTGCAGTAAGTTGCGCATTACCACATTACCCGCGCGAGTGGCGGTGTTTGATGCCCCAATAACAGCGACAGAGCTTGGGTTAAAAAACTGGCTAATACGTTTTAGACTCATTGCGTTTCCTTGGCTGATTAATTTTTGCGTTCTGTACTGTCTCAATGTAACCTGTTTATTGTGTTTTTTCGAGCGTGAACATGCTTATTATTGATATTAGGGTCTGTTGACCTTTCAAGGTTAAAGTTGCAGCAGTTTGTTTGGTATTTAGGCAAGGCATAGCCTATGTGGTGTGGTTATTCCCCATAAATAGGCGATAACGCAGTATCAATGCCAAACAGGCGCTGCCCGAAGGGTTCTGCCTAGGGGCGATTTACTCTTTGTTGCTCGGTTTTGACTTAGCCCACTAGGTTACAAACCTCGCGCCGTGATTAAACCGCCCCTAGTTTGAACAAATTTTAATCCGCAAAGGTCAACAGACCCTAGTCAAGGAGAGTGAAGTGAATAAAATATCGAATGTAACCGTTGTTATGGCAGCAGTTTGTTTAAGCATCGGCTTAATTGCATTGGGCTTTATCATCAAAGGAGCCGCACTTGATATTAAAGGCATGGAGCGCACTGTTCAGGTAAAAGGCTTAGCAGAGCGTGAAGTGGTCGCTGATACTGTTATTTGGCCGCTGCAGTTTAATGACGCCGATAACAACCTTGAAAAGCTTGTTGAGCGAGTTGAGCAAAAAAACGATGCCGTAATTGCCTTTTTAAAGCTACATGGCTTTGACGATGAGGAAATATCGACAGGCACTCAATCTATTATTGATAAGCAAGCGCGTGAATATGCGAACGACAATCAAAAGTTTAGATACGTTATTAGCTCAAATATTATTGTTTACTCTAATGCCCCCGATAAAGTTAAAAACGCACTGAGTAAAGTGAGTCAGTTAGCTAAACAAAATATAGCCATAGTCCAAGATAACTATCAAACTCGTATTGAATATATTTTTACTGGGCTTAACGATATAAAACCTGCCATGGTGCAAGAGGCCACAGAAAAAGCCCGTGAAGTAGCAAATAAATTCGCGAAAGATTCAAACTCCCTTTTAGGTAAAATTAAAACCGCACGCCAAGGGCAGTTTAGTATTAGCGATCGGGATTCAAACACACCGCAAATTAAAAATGTACGCGTGGTTACCAGCGTAGAATATTACTTATCAGATTAGTGCTGCTACTTGTTCAGTAGAGCGCTGTAAATATGCGGCGCTTAACAGCAAAGTTATTTCGCTTGGAGGGTCGTTTTTTAATGCCTCAAGCAATTGTAATTTTGCTCTAGGATTTTGTTTTTGTTCTATTTCCATTAATGCCAGTAAGGCTGAAAACTCATGTTTTACCGGTATGTTGGGCTTATGTGCATAAACGATATAGCTGGCCACAGGAGTGAGCCCGTACTGATTGATTTGCGCCAATGCATGCAGTAACTCTTCATTAGATTCAAATAACATTAACGAGCGAACATAGTTAAAAGGCAATTGACTCGGCGCTGCGTGCTTGAACACATTATGTAACACGTTATTGCCATGATTATCTGTACTGATAAAGCCTTTATTTAATTTAAGCGCAGGAGTAAAAAAGCTCAGTGCATCTAAACTGGTTAGCTGTTCAATAAACGGCGCTGGTGGCGTATTGCTCGCTAAAATTCGCACGGCAATATTTTGCATAAAATCGTATTTAATACTCATGCGTAACGCGCTTTCAAACAGGTAATTAAGCTGCATCACTTTTTGAGCGTCAGTGAGCTTTTTAAAGTCATTATCAAGCTCATCAAACTGTTGTTGTTTAATACGCGCATTGAGTAGCTGTATGCTTAGATCCATTCTGTTCTCCTTGAATACCTACTTTATCCTAGCTTAATTTTTTGCTTTATAAAACAAAAGGCCGCAATCGCGACCTTTTATATGTTTAAGTAGTTACTAGGGTCTGTTTACCTTTGTGGATTAAAATTTGTTCAAACTAGGGGCGGTTTAATCGCGGCGCGAGGTTTGTAACCTAGTGGGCTAAGTCAAAACCGAGCAAAGCTTCCGCGTCCTGCTCACGCCACTTACCTACATCCATGTAGGCAACAAAGAGTAAATCGCCCCTAGGCAGAACCCTTCGGGCAGCGCCTGTTTGGCATTGATACTGCGTTATCGCCTATTTATGGGGAATAACCACACCACATAGGCTCTGCCTTGCCTAAATACCAAACAGACTGCTGCAAATTTAACCTTGAAAGGTCACAGACCCTAGATAATTAAGCTTGTTTGCTAGCAACCCACTCATCAACAAAGTTTTCTAGTACGTTTAATGGTACAGGGCCATTTTTAAGCACTACGTCGTGGAATTGACGAATATCAAACTTGTCGCCAAGCTGCTTTTTAGCCGCTTCACGTAGTTCTAAAATTTTCAGCATACCCACTTTGTAAGCCGTTGCTTGTGATGGCATTACAATATGACGCTCAACCATTTTTACACCGTCAGAAGTGGCGTTAGGAGTGTTGTTAACGTAGTAATCAATACCTTCTTGGCGAGTCCACTTCATTGCGTGAATACCGGTATCAACCACTAGACGACAGGCACGCCATAACTCCATAGCTAAACGACCAAAATCTGAATACGGGTCTTCGTAAAGGCCCATTTCTTTTGGTAGTAACTCTGAGTATAAACCCCAACCTTCAATGTAGGCTGTGTAACCACCAAATTTACGGAACTTAGGCACGCCTTCTAATTCTTGTGAAATAGCAATTTGCATGTGATGACCCGGAATACCTTCATGGTAAGCTAGAGCTTCCATTTGGTAAGTTGGCATTGCTTCCATGTCATAGAGGTTGGCGTAGTAAATACCTGGGCGAGAACCATCTGGCGCAGGTTGTTGATAAAACGCTTTACCTGCCGCTTTTTCACGGAAAGCTTCAACACGTTTTACTATCATGTCGGCTTTTGGTTTTACAATAAACAGCTCATCTAAGCGTGTTTTCATGTTATCAATTAAGCCTTTAGCTTCACTTAGGTACTGCGCTTTACCCGCTTCAGTATTAGCAAGGTAAAATTGCTTGTCGGTTTTCATAAACTGCATAAAGGCGTTTAAGTCGCCCTCAAAGCCAACTTTATCTTTGATGGCACGCATTTCATCATGAATACGTGACACTTCGGCAAGGCCGATGGCATGAATTTCTTTTGCGGTAAGGTCTGTCGTGGTAGTACGTTTAAGCGCGTTATTGTAAAACGCTTCGCCATCAGGGAATTTCCAAGCACCGTCACGGTTATCAGCACGTTTTTCTAGCTGTGCAATGTAGTTAATTAACTTAGAGTAAGCAGGTTTAACTGCCGTTTTTAATGCTTCAGTCGCTTTACTAATAAGTGCATCTTTTTCAGCTTGGTCGATTTCTAATGCATTTACTTTGCGTTTAAAGTCAGCTAAAAGCGTAGAATCTTCACCTTGTTCAAACGGTGCACCTTTAATGATGTTTTTGCTTGAATCAATCACGTGTGGAAATACAAATTTAGGCGCGATGATGTTTTTATCGGCGCGAATTTCTAAGCCGGTAATAAGTTGATCAAATACACCCGGCACCCCATTTAAACGAGCAATATAATCGTTTGCTTCTTTTACGTTGCTAATTTGATGCTGGTTAATTAAAAAAGCCGGCACCATAGAGTGCGTACCAAACATTTGGTTTACTGGGTAGTTATGGTAACGCCATTTAAAATCAGCAATGCTAGCTTCTAAATCTTGTTTTTTTAAATCATAACTTACTTGAGTAGCTGCATCTAATTGCGCACGGTCAATGCTGTTGAGCGTGACCAAATCGGCTTTAGTTTGTGCCAAGTCTTTAAGCGCTTTTTCTTCGCTGTTGTCATCCCATTTATCGTAATCTTTTTTGATGCCCATGTAGGTTTGATAAACTGGGCTGCTCATTACATCACGATTAAAAGTGTCTTCAAAAAAAGCATTCGCTTTATCAATTTCACTTTGTACAGGTTGAGCTTGAACCGCAGGTGCAGGCGTTGATTGTTGTGTTGCTTGTTGGCAACCTGCAAGCAGTGCCACGCTTACCGTGGCAGCAATTAGAGTAAGTTTACGCATTCGTTTCCCTTTTGTTGTTAGAAACCCATTAGGGTATTTTAATTTTTCATGTATTTACTTTACATGCGCATAACGCCAAAAGCGTTATACGAACAATTCTAGCAGGTCATTTAAAAAGCGATGGCCTTTAAGGCTTACTTGCCAGTGGCCGTCTTTTTCTATTAATAAACCTGTGTTAAGAGCTTTATTTAAAGCCGCTTGTTGGCTTTGTAATGGCTGATTAGTCAATGCACTGTAGTCTTCAATCGGGCATGGCTCTGTTAAACGAAAGCGATTCATAAAAAACTCAAACGCTAAGTCGTCTTGTTCTACTTGCCAGCTTTTGTACAAGTAGGGCTTAATAATGTCCATGTAGCCCCGTGGGTGTTTAACCTTTTCAGTGCGTGTTATCACCCCCGTTTTCGCATCAGTAACCTTACCATGGGCGCCACAGCCAATACCAAGATAATCGCCAAACCGCCAATAATTCAAGTTATGTTGGCATTGAAAGCCCGGTTTTGCATATCCTGAGATTTCGTATTGCTGATAGCCTGCTTGGGCTAACAATGCTTGGCCTTGTTCTTGAATATCCCATAAGGTTTCATCTTGTGGCAACGTGGGCGGTTTTGAAGCAAATTGCGTATTAGGCTCAATGGTGAGCTGATACCAAGAAATATGTGGTGGGTTGAGGGCAATAATTTGTTTTAAATCACTTAGTGCGTCATCGAGTGACTGCCCTGGTAAGCCATGCATTAAATCAAGGTTAAAGCTATTCAACCCTGCTTCACTAGCTTGTTGTGCTGCATAACTGGCTTCATCGGCACCATGAATTCGGCCTAAGGCTTTTAATTTATCGTTTTGCATGCTTTGCACGCCTATAGAGATACGGTTAATCCCTGCTTTTACATAATCTTTGAAACGGCCAGTTTCGACTGTGCCGGGGTTTGCTTCAAGGGTTATTTCACAATTATCGGCTAGGCCTATAAGGCTATCTACTTCATTGAGTAAACGGGTGTATGCCGCGCCGGTTAATAGGCTTGGCGTGCCGCCGCCAATAAAAATGCTGTGAATTTTTCGCCCCTGCACTAAGTGTAAATCAGCTTTTAAATCGTCAATTAAATGCTGCACATATTCAGCTTCAGGGATGTCACCTTTTTGTCCGTGGCTGTTAAAGTCGCAGTAAGGGCATTTTTGCACGCACCAAGGTACGTGCACATATAAACTCAGTGGAGGAAGGTTCACAGGCCGCCTTTGTGTTGTAGCTCTTGTAATAATTTATTAAGTGCTTGCCCACGATGACTCAGAGCATTTTTCTGCTCTTTAGTCAGTGCGGCACTGGTGCAATTTTCTGATGGTACAAAAAAGATAGGATCGTAGCCAAAGCCGCCTTCACCGTGTTGGCTAAGGGTAATCTCACCTTCCCAGCTAGCACTGCATATTAGCGGGGTAGGGTCGTCAGCATGACGCATTAGTACCAACACGCACCAAAAACGGGCACTGCGATTAGGGTTGTCGCCTAAGTCAGCCAGTAATTTATCGATATTATCTTGATCGCTTGCGCTATTTCCTGCAAAACGAGCAGAGTAAACACCTGGCGCGCCATTCAGGCCATCAACTTCTAAGCCTGAATCATCTGCAATAGCAGGCAGTCCGGTAATTTTAGCCGCATGACGCGCTTTAATTATCGCGTTTTCTACAAACGTGGTGCCTGTTTCGGCTACGTCACTGACATTAAAGTCGCTTTGCGGTACAACATTAATATTAAGTGAACTGAGCATGTTAGCCAGCTCATTCACTTTTCCGGGGTTGCCGGTTGCAAGTACTAAGGTGTTGGTCATATTTAATCTACGTAAAATTTTTGCTTAAACTTTAATGTTTGAAACTGATTACCTTGTTGGATTTCAATTTCAAAACGTAAAATCTCTTCGTTGGTGTAATCTACTTGTGCTAGGTAATAAATTGAATCGCCTTCAACTATTTCTTTAAAGTTAAGGGTTTGCTTGTTACCTAATAAGTTTTTAGCGGTACCTTGTAATGTCGCTTTTTGAGCGGCTTTATCAGCATCACTTTTTAATATTGAAATATTAACAATGCCTTTATAGCCACTACGCTCAAGGTCATAGGCTTTAGCTATTTGCGGTTGAATAAACGTTGATGGAAAGGCTATGTAATGAACTTGCCAAGGGCCTAGCTCTTTGTATTGGGCGCCTTGTTCTTGAGCGCTGTGTGCATTAAATGCTAAAGCGAGACAAGCAATAAAACAAAACTTTATTAAACGTTGCATGGTTAACTCCTGAATATGTAAAAAAGAGGCGCTAGGCCTCTTTTATATTACATTATGCTTAAGCTAAAAGGTCCATTAGCAGCATTTGTAAAAACTGAATGCCGATAATCAGTACCAATACCGATAAATCTAATCCCCCCAATGGCGGTAAAATTTTACGGATCGGCTTTAACATTGGCTCAGTAAGCTGATGGAATACCGCTTCAATTGGGTTATAGCCTTGGCTTACCCAGCTTAAAATAGCGCGGATGATTAACACCCAAAAGACTAAATTTAAACCTTCTTTTAAAACAGTTATTAGCGCCTGTATAAGCACAGGTTGAATAGCCCAAGAGCTATAAATAAGCCACATTAATGTACTTATTTTTGCCGCAGCCACTATAAATGCCAGCAACAAAGAGGCTAAATCAAGCCCGCCTAGCCCTGGAATGATTTTTCGCAGCGGGTTAACTGCAAACGAAGTGGCTTTGACCACAAATTGGCTCATCGGGTTGTAAAAGTCGGCTTTTGCCCACTGTAGCCAAAAACGCAGTAGTACCACCATTAAAAATAGATCAAACAAGGTGCTAATTAAAAATTGCATGGCATTCATAGTATAACCTTCAATAAAAAATGGTTTTAAAGTTCTTGTTCCATTTGCACTGCACGCGCAATACACGCATCCATTGCATCACCCACAGTTTGGGTTAAACCTTGCGCTTTTAAATGCTCAACAGCTGCATGCGTGGTACCGCCTTTTGAGGTTACATTGGCGCGCAGTTGCGAAATGCTAATATCTGGTTGGCTAAGTGCCATTTCAGCTGCGCCTAGCGCTGTTTGCTGTACTAAGCGACGCGCGTCTTCATCATTAAAGCCAAGTGCTTTCGCTTTTTCTTCAATCGCTTCCATAAATAAGAAAAAGTAAGCTGGCGAAGAGCCTGTCACAGCAATGATATCGTTAATTTGCGATTCTTGCTCTACCCACACAACTATACCTGTACATTCAAAAACTTGTTGTACAAATTCATGTTCGCTTTGCGTTTCGCCAGCGCCATACAAGCCCGATACACCACGGCCAAGTAACGACGGTGTATTTGGCATACAACGCACCATTTTCACATCTTGGCCAAGCATTTCACGTAAGCGTTTAACGGTTAGACCTGCAGCGACTGAGATAAATAATTTATCACTAAAGTCGATGCCTGAATCTTGAAATGATTGGCACAAGTCGCCCATCATTTGTGGTTTAACAGACAGAACAATGACATCTGCATCGCGCATAGCTTCGTTATTGTCACTGGTGGTTTGCACCTTAAAGTCGGATGCTACCTTGGCTAGTTTTTCTTGGTTGCGGTTAGTCGCAATTATGTTGTTTGCGTTAAAGCCGTTTTTTACCATGCCACCAATGATGGCGTAGCTCATATTACCTGTGCCTATAAATGCGATTTTTTTATCTGACATATGTCTGTTATCACCTTTTAAGTTCGTGTTCCAAAAATATCTGTGCCGATCCTCACCATGGTTGAACCTGCCGCTATGGCAGCCTCTACATCGTTACTCATCCCCATCGACAACGTATCTATATGAGGATATTGGGTCTGTAGTTTATCAAAGCAAGTTTGTAATAGCTCAAAATATTTAATTTGCGTGTTAGCATCGTCACTTTTTGCAGGAATAGCCATTAGTCCGCGTAGTTTTAATTGCGAGCATTGGCTTATAAATTGTGCTAGTTGGTCTATTTCCTCTACGGCACAGCCGGATTTCGCGTCTTCTGCGCTAATATTAACTTGTATCAGTATATTAAGTGCGGGCATTCCCTGTGGGCGCTGAGCGTTTAAGCGTTTTGCTATTTTTAGTCTGTCGACGCTTTGTACCCAGTCAAAATTAGCAGCCACCAAAGCGCTTTTATTTGACTGTATAGGGCCAATGAAATGCCAAACAATATCGCTAAATGTGGCTAGTTGCGCTATTTTATCTACAGCTTCTTGAACATAAGATTCACCAAATTGGCGTTGCCCTTGCTCATATGCTGCCATAATATCAGAGACGGGTTTGGTTTTAGATACTGCAAGTAACGTAATGTCGTTACTATTGCGCTGTGCATTTTGCGCTGCCTCTGCAATTCTAGCGTAGGCGGATGTGAGTCGTTCTGCTATTGTAACCATATATTTATCAGTTAGTTGTGGAGTCATAAATGGATATCACCGAATTATTGGCATTTAGTGTGCAACATAAAGCATCAGATTTGCACTTATCATCAGGGGTGTCACCTATGATACGTGTTGATGGCGATGTGCGACGAATTAATATACCAGCACTTGGAGATAAAGAAGTCAGCAGTCTGGTTTATGATATTATGAACGATAACCAGCGTAAGGACTATGAACAAAATCTCGAAGTGGATTTCTCTTTTGAAGTCCCTAATTTAGCACGTTTTCGTGTAAATGCCTTTAACTCTAATCGTGGTCCTGCTGCCGTGTTCCGTACAATCCCGAGTGACGTACTGACACTTGAAGATTTAGGCGCGCCGGAAATATTTAAACAAATTTCAGATAACCCACGAGGCTTAGTCTTAGTTACCGGTCCTACAGGCTCAGGTAAGTCGACTACACTCGCAGCCATGGTGGACTATATAAATCAAAATAAACATCACCATGTACTGACCATTGAAGATCCTATCGAATTTGTGCACGATAATAAACTCAGCTTAATTAACCAGCGTGAAGTTCACCGCGATACACATAGTTTTTCTAATGCCTTGCGAAGTGCATTGCGTGAAGACCCTGATGTTATTTTGGTTGGTGAGTTACGAGATCTAGAAACTATTCGTCTTGCTATGACTGCGGCTGAAACCGGTCACTTAGTATTTGGTACTTTGCATACCACGTCGGCACCTAAAACCATTGACCGTATTATTGACGTATTTCCTGGTGAAGAAAAAGACATGATCCGCTCTATGCTTTCCGAATCATTGCGTGCGGTTATCTCACAAACACTGATCAAGAAGGTCGGTGGTGGGCGAGTGGCTGCACACGAAATTATGTTGGCAACGCCCGCTATTCGTAACTTAATTCGTGAAGATAAAATTGCTCAAATGTATTCATCAATTCAAACCGGTGCATCGCAAGGGATGCAAACCATGGATCAATGTTTAACGAATCTAGTTAACCGAGGCATTATCACTCACTCTGCGGCGTATACAAAAGCACAAGATAAGACGCAGTTTAGCGCTTAAGGAATTATTATGACTTTATCTCTAAATCACTTTTTACAAATAATGATCGACAAAAAAGGCTCTGATTTATTTGTATCAAGCCAGCTGCCTATCAGCGCTAAAATTAATGGTGAGCTCACACCTCTTAATGATGACAAACTAACCGATGAGCAAGCGCTGGAATTAGTTGAATCAGCGATGAGTGAAAAGCAAAAAGCAGAGTTTCATAACACTAAAGAGTGTAACTTTGCGATTGCAACCAGTGAAGGGCGCTTTCGTATTTCGGCTTTTTGGCAACGCGACAGAGCGGGGATGGTTATTCGCCGGATTGTGACCCAAATACCTGATGTAAAAGAACTTGGATTGCCCTCAGCGCTTACTGATGTGATTATGTCAAAGCGCGGACTGGTATTATTTGTCGGTGGTACGGGAACAGGTAAATCAACCTCTTTGGCGGCGCTTATTGGTTATAGAAATCGTAATCAACGAGGGCATATTTTAACTATAGAAGATCCCATTGAGTTTGTGCATGAACATAAAAAAAGCATTATTACTCAACGTGAAGTGGGCTTAGATACTGAAAGTTTTGAGTCAGCACTCAAAAGCTCTTTACGACAAGCGCCTGATGTTATTTTAATTGGTGAAATTCGATCGCAAGAAACTATGGAGTATGCGTTAAGCTTTGCAGAAACAGGTCATCTATGTGTTGCCACCTTGCATGCTAACAATGCTAACCAAGCTATTGATCGTATTATGCATTTAGTGCCAAAAGAGAAGCACGATAAGCTTAAATATGATTTAGCATTAAACTTACGCGCTATTATTGCCCAGCAGCTTATCCCAACCTCTGATGGGGAGGGACGTGCTGCTGCTATAGAGGTATTATTGAATACGCCAATGGTGAGTGAGCTGATTAAAAACGGTAACATTGGTGGTATTAAAGAAACTATGGCCAAATCAACTGAAATGGGCATGCAGACCTTTGACCAAGCGCTGTTTGAGCTTTACAGACAGCAACGGATTAACTATGCCGATGCACTTCATCATGCAGACTCGCCAAATGATTTACGTTTAATGATAAAACTGCGTAATAACGAGCAGCAAGGGGCAGGCTTTTTGCAAGGTGTAACCATTGATGGCCTTGATGATAAAGGTAATATTACCTAAGGACAATTAACTCGTTGCTGCCTACATGGATGTAAGCCAGTAGAATAACGTAGGAGCAATTATCGAACCCACTAGGTTACAAACCTCGCGCCGCGATTAAATTGCTCCTAGTTTGAACGAGTTTTAATCCGTAAAGACTAACAGACCCTAGTCAAAATCCACACGTAAAAAAAGCGCCTTAGGCGCTTTTTTGTTAAATCAATTTATTCGCCATAACTGGCTTCAAAAAAGCTCTCTAGAATAATCACCGCAGACATATTATCTACGTTGCCTTTACCTAAGTTTTTATAACCACCACGTTCAAACAATCGTGCTTTAGCATCAGCGGTAGTTAAGCGCTCATCTTGAGTATGAACCGCAATACCGTAATGATTATGCAATCGATTGGCGAACTTTTTGGCTTTAAAGGTAACCTCTTGTGAGGTGCCATCCATATTAAGCGGTAAGCCAACCACCATTAAGTCAGGTTGCCACTCTTTTACCTGTACAGCAATGTCATCCCAATTAGGGATGCCATCTTGAGCTTTCACCGCCTTTAGGCTGGTGGCGCTGCCTGTCAATTCTTGACCAATTGCAATACCAATGCTCTTAGTACCAAAATCAAATCCCATTACGGTGCGCTCACCTTGCGCTTTTACAGTTTTTTTAGTCATGTTTGTCTTTTATGTTATTAGGCATGTCCAGCTTCAGGGCTTAATTGGCTAACATCAAAACCAAGCATAGAGACTGCCATTTCCCAGCGCTTTTCCACTGGGGTATCAAAAATTATTTTAGGGTCGGCTTTTATAATCAACCAGCTATTATCAAGTAGCTCTTGTTCTAGCTGGCCTTGCTCCCAACCTGAGTAACCTAAGGTAATTATAAATTGCTCGGGTGCTTGAGCAGTAGTTAATGTGGCTAATACATCTTTTGAGGTAGTGATCATAATATCACTACTCAACTTTTGGCTTGCCGAATACCCCGGTTTTGGTGAATGTAGTACAAAGCCACGATCCGTTTTTACCGGCCCGCCAGCATACACTGTCACTTGCGCAGCATGTTGCGACTTATCGTTATCAATATCAATTTTGTCGAGTAGCTCACCTACGGTAACATCAATCGGCTGATTGATAACAAGTCCCATAGCGCCTTCTTCATTGTGTTCACAAATATAAGTGACCGCACGTTTAAAAAAAGGGTCTTGCATTGATGGCATTGCGATTAAAAAATGATTTTCTAATGACTGCATAATTTTTACCCTTTTAGTTATTGAATCTTGAGTATGGCATAGTCCCATGTTTTAACACTAAAATTTATTCAACTTTAAGCGGTGACTATAGAAGCGCCACTGCTTAAATTTTGTTATGGCTTTAATATTATTTACTAAGCTTTCTCTCTATAGCATCAAATAAAATACCGGTAATAGAAATCTCGTAAGCGGCCTCAATTTCTTTAACACAGGTTGGTGCTGTTACGTTAATTTCAGTTAACTTATCGCCAATGATATCTAAGCCAACAAATATTAAGCCTTTTTCTTTCAATGTAGGGGCAACTGCTTGAGCAATTTTAAGATCTGACTCACTAATTGGGCGTGCTTCACCACGTCCGCCGGCGGCTAAGTTACCGCGCGTTTCGCCGTTTTGTGGGATACGCGCTAAACAATAAGGAATAACTTCACCATCAACAACCAATACGCGCTTGTCACCTTGAGTGATCTCTTCAATGTAATTTTGCGCCATCGCAAAGCGACTGCCATGCTCAGTTAAGGTTTCGCATATTACGCCAATATTGGCATCATCTGCTTTTACTCTAAAAATAGAAGCACCGCCCATACCATCCAATGGTTTTAAAATAATATCTTTGTGCTCGGCTAAAAATTCACGGATTTGCTTTTGGCTGCGCGTAACTAACGTATCAGGTGTATGCTCACTAAACCAAGCGGTAAATAGTTTTTCATTGGCGTCACGCAAGCTCTGTGGCTTATTAATAACTAAAGTACCCGCTTGCTCAGCACGTTCTAAAATATAGGTTGCGTAAATATATTCAGTATCAAAAGGCGGATCTTTACGCATTAAAATAACGTCTAAGTCAGCCAGTGCAATGGTGGTTTTTTCTTCAAGTTGGTACCACTTTTCTGCGTTATCAAAAACCTGTGCTTTGGCTGCAGTAGCGTAGGCATTGCCTTGACGCAGCGATAAATCATCCATTTCCATGTAGTAAATTTCGTAGCCACGGGTTTGAGCTTGCATCATCATTGCAAAACCGGTGTCTTTTTTAATATTAAATCCACTAATAGGATCTGAAATAATACCTAACTTAATTGCCATGCGCTGTGCCTTAGTTTATGTGTTTTTTACAACTGTAATCTTGATATGTGGGTGCTTTTAGTTATTTCAATTAGCTAAATCGCCAAATTGTAATTGCAGTGCGCTTAAAACGGTTAACGCTGCTGTTTCTGTGCGAAGTACCCGCGGGCCTAAGCGAATATCTACAAATTCTTGTTGCTTTGTTTGTGCTATTTCATCGTCGGTAAATCCGCCTTCAGGCCCTACTAAAAAGCGCACGCCGTCATCGGGAACGGTAAGGGTTTTAATACTGTGTTCGGCGCGAGGATGCAAAGTTAATTTAATGGCAGCTGTTTGCTGTTCAAGCCAGGTTTTTAAATCAACAGGTGAGTGTACTTTTGGCACAAAGTTGCGCCCAGATTGCTCTGCTGCGGCAATGGCTATTTTTTGCCATTGCTGGTGTTTTTTTCTAAGCGGTCGCCACTTAGTTTTACGCCGCAGCGCTGGCTAAAAATAGGGGTGATTTCAGTGATCCCTAATTCAACAGACTTTTGAATGGTAAAATCCATTTTGTCACCACGGGATACGCACTGGCCTAAATGAATTTTTAATGGTGATTCAACGTCATGAGGATTAAATTCAAGCGGCATAACAACCACGCTCTTTTTACTCACCTCAATAATTTCACTTAGAAACTCTCCGCCTTCACCATTAAAAATAGAAACCTGCTCGCCCACTTTCATGCGCAACACACGGCCTATGTGCCCTGCAGCATCATCGTCAAGGTTTAAAGGAGTATTAAGGGCAATTGGTGATGATTGATAAATATGAGGCACTCGCATGGCAAATCACTTTTTTACATAGAAGTTATATCCCTCTATGGTAAGTAAGCAAAGGCTTGGGTGCAATTATTTATTTTTCATATTCAGGGACTGCAAGCTCTGTTAGTTCTTGTGCGGTTTGGGCTATATCGGTATCACAGGACAAATGATTTGAATGGCACTCTTCATTTATGGGGTTAATGTCATAGCCATGATTGGTTTGACTAATAATATAGCGTTTTTCATGTAATGAATTATAAATAAAGCGCTGTGTATCATCAGCGAGCAAATAATCTGTTTGGTTGAATAATACGCCTTGAACATTGTGGTGTTCGTGAAGGTAGCTGGCCAGTTCTGAAATACTGATTTCGTTCTCAATATCGCAATAGCAATAATCTTTAACGAGTTCATCAAACATCATTTTAACCAGCTTTTGCGTGTTCGCACCGGCTATTATGATGTCCTTTTTAGCAGCATCATTAGTATTTATGTAATGTTTTACAAATGCTCGGCTGAACTCGTTATCTATATCGATTAATAGATAACTTCCTGTTTTAATTGCCATATGCCTAAAGTCCCTGTTAATTTACCAAACAATTAAATAGGGACGTTAAGCAACGGCTAAATTTAATGAGTTTGGTACTAAATTGAAAACATACTTATTAATAAATAACCAATAGCACAAAATACAGCAAATTCAATACAGGCAATGCCAATATTATCCTGATGATCGACTTCAAGTGCGGTATCTATATTTGGCATTGAAATAATTTTTATAATATACGTTAAACAGTATAGTAACAGCCACATCACACCGCAATGCATTACCAAAGTAAATAAGTTCTCTACCATTTTACCGTTTTGAAACGCCGCACTCGATAAACCAGCATACGCAGCAAGAGCTAAGCCTATTGATTTACCCGCATAGCGAATACCAATGGAGGTGTTTTCTAAACCAAAGTTACTTTGCAAAGAGGCCCCTTGGTTGGCTTTAGCAAAGCGGTTTTCGCGTATTTTACTGTCTAGGGCAAACATGCCTTGTAAAACAAAAAAGCTTACCGAGGCTATTAATAAATTACTAAAGCCTTGAGTGTGTGTCCACGTATATAAACCCAATACTAAAATGCAGTTGGCAATCAGCATGCCTGAATCAACCAACGCAGCACAAACGTTTTGTTTTAATATAGCTGCTTCTTCATTAAAGCGGCGTAAAATCCATTTACGGTGGATTAAATGTCCCATTTTTATAAACGAAAATAACAGCACAATTAATAAAATGACTTTCAGCGGATTTGATTGAGCGGTGCTAATACTAATTTCATCGAACAAAAATGCCATCGTGGCGATCACGACTGATATTTCAGAAGCAAAACTAATTCCCATTGCAAAGTTATCATGTTGCGCTAATTCTTCTTTAAGTGCTTGTTTTGCTTTTATTTGAGTAATAATTCTTAAACTGATGATAATAATACAAATAACCACAAAACTAATAGCAATCGCAACTAAACTAGTGTTAGATAATGACAAGTATGACATGGTGTTCCTAAATAGATTTACCTTGATAGGTTTTTAACCATTCTAGTATGGTTATTGGTGAGATAAAAGAGGGTATTGATGAGTAACGACACGCAGCTTCCTATTGAATTACAAAAACTGGGTGAAACGCGTTTTGCAACGCTGTATCCCGAACAACAAATCCAGCAGCAATTCGTGCGTTTATTAGCGTTAAGTGATTTTGCTTGGCGCAGTTTAAGCTCTCAACCTTCGCTGTTGTCTTGGTTGCTATGCGAAGTTGAAATTAATAATAGAGAAATTTCAGATCCCTTTGCAACACTTAATATAAATGAAGTGGAAGAGCAGCAGTGTCATCAATTACTGCGCCAATATCGTGAAAAGTACTGGCTAAAAGTCGCTTTTTTAGACTTATGTTGTGAAAACTCAATTGCGGATAGCATTAAATACATTAGTGAACTTGCCAATAAACTGATAGATAGTGCTAATCAATGGGCCTACAATAATGTTGCTAAAACTAATGGTGAACCATTAGATGAAGATAAAAACGCTTTACCATTAATGGTACTAGGCATGGGGAAGTTAGGAGGGCAAGAGCTAAATTACTCATCTGATATAGACCTTATTTTTGCATACCCCCGCAACGTTAAAACCCAAGGTGGTCGTCGCTCGCTCGAAGCATCTGTTTTTTATACTAAAGTGGCCCAAAAGTTAATTACAGCCCTGAACCAATGCACCGTGGATGGCCAAGTATTTCGGGTTGATATGCGTCTGCGCCCATTTGGTGAAAGTGGTCCGTTGGTGATGAGCTTTAATGCCATTGAAGACTATTACCAAGAGCAAGGGCGTGATTGGGAGCGCTACGCGATGTTAAAAGGGCGATTAATTGGCACGCCTAGTCGTTATTGGCAGGAATTTAATACTTTGCTGAGACCTTTTGTTTATCGCCGCTACATTGATTTTTCTGTGATTGAATCGCTTAGAAAAATGAAACTCATGATTGCCCAAGAAGTGCGTCGTAAGCGCTTAACTAATAACATTAAATTAGGTGGTGGCGGCATTCGCGAAGTTGAATTTATTGTTCAAGCATTGCAAATGGTCAGGGGCGGCAGAGAAGCAAATTTACAAACACAATCTCTATTAACTGCATTAGAGCAGCTAACTTTTAGCCAAGTGATTGATGAGCATGAAGCCAGAGGGCTTAAAAATAACTATCTTTATTTACGTATGGTAGAGCAATACCTACAGATTTTTGATGATCAGCAAACACAAACTCTGCCTGATGATGAGCTAAATCAGCAACGGCTGAATGTATTGTTGAAGCAAGGTAATTTTGACTCAGCTATTGAAAAAATAGAACAGGTCATGGCGCAAATTCATAATGAGTTTATTCAGGTAATTGGTGAAGAAACCGAACCACTTGATACTTGTGAAGGCGCGTTTATAAGTACTTGGGATCATGGTGATGTTAGCTTTTTGAATGAACCAAGAGAAGAGTGGCAAACACCATTACATGACTTCAAACAGCGCCTATCTAAAGCCAAAGTGGGCAACCGTGGACGCGATATTCTTGATAAATTAATGCCTGCATTGCTCAAGCAATTAAATGACTTTAATGCTACTGCCAGTGCGTTTACAACGGTATGTCAAATACTAAATAAAATTATTTCGCGCACCGCTTATTTAGAGTTGTTGTATGAAAACCCTGGAACGTTAAAGCAGTTAGTTTTGCTCTGTTGCCATAGTAAGTGGATTGGAGAGCATATTTCATTGTATCCCATTTTGCTCGATGAACTTATCGACCCTGCAGTGCTATACAAACCGACCCCATTAACAGCATATAAAGATGAAATAAGACAGTATTTTTTACGTATTGAACATGACGATCTTGAACAACAAATGGAGGCATTACGTCAGTTTAAACAAACCCACCAATTACGTATTGCCGCCGCAGATGCCACTGGCGTAATTGATGTAATGAAAGTAAGCGATCACTTAACCGCACTTGCAGAAGCGATAGTTGATCAGGCTGTTAATATTGCTTGGTATCATTGTGTTAAACGTTTTGGCATGCCACCTAATACCGATGATGAACATAAAGGCTTTGCCGTTATTGCGTATGGAAAAACCGGTGGTTTTGAGGTGGGTTATGACTCTGATCTCGATTTAGTGTTCGTGCATAACCATGACGGTACCAGCTATACCTGTGGCGACAAGGCAATTGACTCAAGGCAATTTTATTTAAAGCTAGCACAGCGTTTAATGCATTTATTTAATACCCGTACTGCCTCAGGTATTTTATATGAATTAGATACTCGACTTCGCCCAGAGGGGGCGTCAGGGTTATTAGCGATTAACTTAGAGAGTTTTAATCATTACCAACAAACTCAAGCATGGACGTGGGAGCATCAAGCTTTAGTCAGAGCGAGGCTGATTTTGGGGCAAACTGAATTAGTAACGCGTTTTGCACAAATTCGCGCCGAGATATTGTGTCAAAAACGTGATGTTGAGCTGTTAAAAACCGACGTGATTAAAATGCGCGAAAAAATGCGTGGTCATTTAGCTAAAGGTAACGAGCAGCAGTTTGATTTAAAACAAGACGTGGGGGCGATGACCGATATTGAGTTTATCACCCAATATTTAGTATTAAAGTACGCTCATGAGTTTAACCACTTATGCGACAATTCTGACAATGTCAGAATTTTAACGGACGCGGCTAAAATTGGTTGCATTACAGACACACAGAAACAGCAACTTATTAAAGCTTATATAGATTATCGCTCACGCTATCATGTGTTGAGCTTAGATCAGCAGGGTCGTTGTGTAAAACGTGAAGATTTTAGTAAAGATATCAATAATGTAACTGCTGTTTGGAAAGCTATTTTTGAGTTGGACTGATTTATAAGCGCTCAATGACTATTGAGCGCTTATAAAGCCAAGGGTCTGTTGATCTTTGCGGATTGATATTTGTTCAAACTAGGGGCAATTTAGTCGCGGCGCGAGGTTTGTAACCTAGTGGGCTAAGTAAGAACCGAGCAAAGCTTCCGCGTCCTGCTCACGCCCCTTACCTACATCCATGTAGGCAACAAAGAGTTAATTGCCCCTAGGCAGAACCCTTCGGGCAGCGCCTGTTTGGCATTTATTCCACGTTATCGCCTATTTATGGGGAATAACCACATTATACCCAAATTGCCTCAATATGCAGAATTCAGCTTTTCACAGGGACTTAATATCAAGGCGTTCCCTTTGCAATAATGGTCGTCCCTTTTAAAAAGGAACAATAAAGGGAGTAAGTTTCTGTGAAACGCCCTGCGGGTTGGTTTAAAAGCTATTTATACTGCGTTATTGATTTTAACAAGGGAATAACCATTATTTTCAATCAATGCCTTGTCAAAATAGCTTTTAATTCCAACTGAAACTCGCAGATTAAGGCAACTTGGGTATAGATAGGCTCTGCCTTGCCTAAATACCAAACAGACTGCTGCAAACTCAACCTTGAAAGGTCAACAGACCCTAGTTAATTGCTTAGCTTTAAACAGTGTGTACGTACAAATTCAGACGGTAGCTCGGTAATGACCGCTGCACGTTGTTTAGGGCAGAAGAACGCATACACTTCATTTGAAAAGTCATCATTAATAGAGCGGCTAACGCGGTATAAAGCGGAATTAAAACTGCTATCGATTCGAAAGTGATCTTTAACAACGTAATCCTTATCTAAGTACCATAATAATGTAACCCCTTCGTTATTAGCATATTGGGTAAGAACGGTACGTAAGGTTGAATCAGGTTGAAAGCGACGCGGGCCTACTTCTCCACTCCAATTTAAAGGCATGGGTTCTACTACAAAAGAGCGTTGGTTTAGCGCTCTGTCGAGACTAAGATCGGGTTTTTCGAGTTCAATTACAAATTTGTCATTGTCTTTATCGGTAGTAATCCTATCTCTAATTGATGCATAAAACCGCGATAATCCCTCAGCCGCAGCATTAGTGGTTTGTTGATAATTGAGCGACGATGTACCATTTAGTAAAAAGTAAATGGCTGCACCAATTAACAATAAAGCTAAAAGTATATATCTAATCCAAAACCACATGGCTGTTACTCGTCTTTGTTATTTTAATAACCCATCTTTAATAAAAAGATGGAGCGTCTTTATCTGGGCGTGTTTTAAAACGTCTATGCAACCACATATATTGTTCAGGGGCGGCATTTATTGATTGCTCCATGCGCTGATTAACACGTGTTACATCGGCTTTATCATCGCCGCTTGGGAAATTTTCAAGCTCAGGTACGATTTCTAAGTGATACTTTCCGTTGTTATCCCTGTAAGCAATTAAGCTCATTGTTTCGCAGTTTTTACTACCTGCAAACATTAGTGTACCAGTGGTTGTTGCTGTATCGGGTACTGCGTAAAAAGGCACAAACTCACAGCGGTTACGGCCATAATCCTGATCGGGTAAGTAATAACACAGCTTTTTATTTTTTAATGATTTTAATAATCCTTTTACGTCTTTTTTCCCAACCATGTATTCATTAGAGCGAAGACGTCCATTGGTGGTAAAGTATTCCATAAGCGGATTGTTATGCGGGCGGTAAAAGCCAATACCTTGGCACTTCAAACCCATTACACGACTTGTCATTTCAAGATGAAGTATATGTGGAACAAGTAATAAAACACCTTTTCCTGATTGTTGTACGCGCTCAAAGTGCTCAAGCCCTTTTATTGACCCGAGTACTTTTTTGACCCGCCATTGTGGCCACCACCAAGCCATACCGGTTTCAACCATGGCAATACCGGTATTTTCCATATTTTTAAGTACCAGTTGTTGTTGCTCGGCTTCGCTCATTGTGGGGAAACAGCGTTTAATATTAACCTCAGCAATATGCCTTCTACGCTTCATATATTTATGAACCAAGCGTCCTAGCTGCTTACCCATAGCTAATTGTAGTTTTTGCGGTAACCAAGAAATGAGATATAAAAACAAAACGCCAATCCAGGTTAGCCAGTAACGAGGACCTAAAAAAGAGGTTTTAAAAGGGGATGAGTTAACCACAAAAATTTCTCTAAAAATAAAAGGCTAGTTTAACGCTATGTGTTAAAAAATACAAAAAGCCAGCAAAAAGCTGGCTTTAGTGATTATTTATAATGAAGTCGTCTGCTTAGTTAACAGTATTTAAACCTTGGTTTATACCCACTAAATCTTCACGGCTTAATGTTCCTGTCGCTTGTTTTAAGCGAAGCGTTGATACAACATAACGATAACGCACATCAGCAAGATTACGCTTTGCATTGTACAAGTTTTGCGTACTGATCAGTACATCAACGATTGTACGTGTACCTACTTCAAAACCCGCTTCAGTGGCTTTTAATGCGCTTTCTGCTGAGATAACCGCTTGCTCAAGCGCTTTGAATGTCGCAATGTCAGATACCACTTGATTGTAAGAAGTAATTACAGAGCGAGTTACTGCACGATAATCGGTTTCAAAATCTTGGCTAGCAGCAACGTAAAATGCACGTGCTTGATCTGTTGCAGCAACCGTTGCGCCACCTGAGTAAAGTGGTACGCTAAAGTTTAGTCCAATAGAGCTAGAATCTGAACGAGGTTGATCGTCAAAACTAACGCCATTTGACTCGCTATCTGTCAATGAGTCGCCGTAGCTAGCATTTAACGTTAGTTTTGGATAATGACCTGCTTTTGCGAGTTCAATTTGTTCTTTAGCTATATCAACCGTGATTTTTGATACCTGCAGATTCAAATTTTTGTCTTTAGCTATTTTAACTAAATCAGTTGCAGGCGTACTTGGCTTAACAGTAGAAAACGTTTTGGTGTTTAACATATCAAGTTTTGCGTGATACTTACCAGTGATCTCACGTAGCTGCTCACGGGCTGTTTCTACCGCATTATTAGCAATGATCTCTTGCGCTACTGAGTTATCAAATTGTGCTTGTGCTTCATGTACATCGGTAATAGCTGTTAAACCTACAGCGTAACGCTGTTTAGTTTGTTCAAGTTGGCGCTCAATGGCACGTTTTTCAGCTTGTACAAATTCAAGGTTATCAATAGCGCTAAGTACGTTAAAATAACCCTCAGCAACACGAACAATTAGGTTTTGCTTAGCAAAGTCGTATTGACCGCTTGCTTGAAGTGCTTGTTTGTCGGCTATACCTAACGAATTCCATGCGCCTAAATCAAATAACGTTTGGCTTAAGCTAATACCACGAGAAAACTCGTCGCTTTCAGAATTAATTTTATTAATAGAAGATAAATCTTCAGATTGTCTGAAGGAAGTTGAGTCAGACTTTGTATAACCCATAGTCAAACCAATTTGCGGTAATAATGCGCTCATAGCGCGATCGCTTTGGTATGATTGAGCATCAGCTTGGGCTTTTGCTTTTAAAACGGTAGGATCGTTGGCTGTTGCGATTTCAAAAACTTGAAGTAAATCTTCAGCATTGGCTACGGTTGAGCCCAATGCGCATGATAAACTAACCAGTGCTGCAAGGATGTTCTTTTTCATGTGATGTTCGGTCCTTAGACAATTTTTGTACTACAGGCATGTTAACCTGTTTTACTTAATAACTAAAAAAATTAGTAAAACAACGTTTTCAAGTGTAACAGAATATATACCTAACACGCCTCATTCGCTCAATTTAGCGTTTTAATGGGGCTGGCAATCAAGGCGTTGATGTATCTACGCTTTCAAAAAGGAAATAAAAAACATGGCGAATAAAAGTCGTACTCAATTTACCCATGATGATGTGAGATTAAAACCGGTTGAAAATTTGTATAAGGGTTTTTTAAAATAAACCTTTATCAATTTCAGCATGCCCTGTTTGCTGGTGGAGAGTCTGAGGTTATTCGTCGAGAAATTTTAGAGCGTGGCGATGCGGTCGCGGTATTACCTTATGATCCAGTCACTGAGCAAGTATTGCTTATAGAACAAATTCGAATTGGCGCAATTAAAAGCAAACATACGCCTTGGCTGTTAGAATGTATAGCGGGTATGACCGATGGCAGTGAAGATTACGAAGCGGTTGTTAAAAAAGAAGCGCTTGAAGAAGCGGGGCTTAATTTAACAGAACTTGAGTTTATGTTGTCTTACCTTTCAAGCCCCGGCGGTACTACAGAGCGTTTGTTCTTATATTTAGCTCACGCCGATTTAAGCCAAATGAGTACTGGCATTTATGGGTTAGAAACCGAAGGTGAAGATATTAAAACCCATATTATGCACGTAGACGAAGCACTACAGCGACTTAATAGTGGTGAAATAGATAATGCTGCTACCGTAATTTGCTTGCAATGGTTAGCGCTAAATCGCGATAAGATACGTAAAAAGTGGGCATAGTTTTTAATTTTTAATAGTAATGGCGGTATTTTGACAGCACTTTTAACCACTAATCGGTACATTCAAAGCCTTCCAAAGTATTTAACGCTTTGTGAGCACAATTACGTACGCCTTTTAAAACTACTGCCTCATGAGCAAGTGATTGGCAATGTAAGAGAAATTAAATTAGGGCACAGTGAATTTGCAATTCACATAGATGATAGTGCTAAGTACACACTTGATGTTTCTATTAAACAGTTAAATGGCATGCTCGTTGGCATTGCACCGCTGTATTTAACGGTACGTTTGTACAATGATGCGAAGGTGGCTGAAATTGTTCATCATGACTACCACCAACGAATTAAGCCTTCTTATGGTTACCCTAACCCAAAAATGCATCAAAAAGATGAAAAGTATCAGTTAAATGCTTTTTTGTATGACTGGTTGGTAGCGTGTGTTGAAAGAGGTCAATCAACACTTAATTGGGATGTAAATAATGGCTTGGTTTGATGACATCTATTATTTTGAACAAACTACGCTTCGAATTGCACATCTAACTGATTGCCACCTTTTTAGTGATAAAGATGCTGAATACTTTGGCGTTAATACCGCTGAACATTTTGTTAAAGCATTGGCTGATATAGCAAAGCAGCAGCCGGATGCGTTGATATTTGGTGGTGACCTAACACAAGATCACAGCTTTAATTCGTATTTATTATTTGCAGAACTTATTCATAATAGTGACGTTGATTGCCCGGTATTTTGGGTGCCTGGTAACCATGATGAGATTGAACAGCTTAATTTAATTAGTGGCGGGCAAATACAACACGCTAAACACATAGTGGCGCAAGGAATTGAGCTAATATTAATTAACTCTAAAGGTGATACACCAGCAGGGTGGGTTAGCGCCACACATTTAGATGAAATTATGGCGTGCTTAGTTAATTCAAGCAATCGCCACATTGCATTTTGTCATCATAACCCATTGCCTATTAATGGCTACCTAGATAAACATATGCTAGAAAATGGGCCGCAATTATTAAATTTATTAGTTAATAATGGCTGCGTTGATGCGCTGTTTCATGGGCACGTTCACAATGACTACCAACAGCAGTTTAGAGGGCTTAATGTGTACGCCACTCCTGCAAGTTGCGTGCAGTTTAGTAAACACAATGAGACTTGGCAGCAAGAAAATAAAGGGTCAGCTTATCGCATGCTGTATTTAAATGCTGAGCAACAACAGCTGCACATACACTCGGACGTGGTATGGTTAAACGGGTAATTTATATTCACGGTTTTAATAGCTCTGAAAAATCATATAAAGCTGTGCGCTTTGGTGAGCTTATGGCACACTATGATGTTGATTATTGTGTGCCGCGCTTAAATCATGAGCCTGTAGAGGCTATTATAGCGCTTGAGCAACTATTAACACCGAATACCGTATTATTGGGCAGCTCGTTAGGTGGTTTTTTTGCCACGTATTTATCGCAGCGTTATCAAATTCCTGCAGTGGTAATTAATCCTGCCGTTGCCCCATATACATTATTAGAGCCTATACTTGGGCCTAATTATAATCCGTATCAAGATTATAATTACCAATTACAAACTCGTCATATAGATGCGTTAAAAGCATTAACGGTGACAGAGTTAAAACACCCTGAGCTGTTATATTTATTACAGCAAACAGGGGATGAAGTGTTAAATTTTCAGCACGCAATAAAGTATTACTCACAATGTAAACAGTTAATTGAATTTGGCGGCGATCATAGCTTTAATGGCTTTGAACGAGCTTTTTCAAGCATTGTCGATTTTCTTAAAATCAGATATTAGCGTATATAAAGATAAAAACTATGACTCAACAAAATTATAACGCCGAAGCCATTGAAGTACTTAATGGATTAGAGCCGGTAAAACGCCGCCCTGGCATGTATACAGATACCACAAGGCCAAACCATTTAGGCCAAGAGGTTATTGATAACAGTGTTGATGAAGCAATGGCTGGGCACGCAACACGCATTGATGTCATTTTACATGAAGATAATTCGCTTGAAGTGAGTGACGATGGCCGAGGTATGCCAATTGACATTCACCCAGAAGAAGGTATTCCAGGAGTTGAGTTAATATTTACTAAGCTGCATGCCGGCGGTAAGTTTTCAAACAAAAACTATCAATTTTCTGGTGGCTTGCATGGCGTAGGTATCTCGGTCGTTAATGCACTATCTACCCGCGTGGAAGTAACGGTTCGCCGTGATGCACAGCAATTTAGAATGGCTTTTGAGCATGGCGATAAAGTTGAAGATTTAAATGTGATTGGCTCAGTGGGTAAACGCAACACCGGTACTACTGTTCGTTTTTGGCCAGACACCAGCTATTTTGACTCTGCTAATTTTTCTTTGACTAAGCTTAATCACTTATTAAAAGCCAAAGCGGTTTTATGCCCAGGTTTGCGTATTAAGTTTGTAAATAAACAAACGAAAGAAACCCAAGAATGGTTTTATGAAACAGGCTTAAAAGATTACTTAATTGAAGCCGTTAAAGGTTACGAAATACTACCTAAAGACCCATTTGTGGGTGAGTTTTCAAGTTCTATTGAAGGCGCTGATTGGGCGGTAGTATGGATGCCTGAAGGTGGTGAGTCGATAGCCGAAAGTTATGTAAACTTAATTCCTACCGCGCAAGGGGGCACCCATGTAAATGGTCTGCGCCAAGGTTTACTTGAAGCAATGCGTGAATTTTGTGAGTTTAGAAATTTATTACCACGTGGCGTAAAGCTCACCCCAGATGATATTTGGGAACGTTGTAGTTATGTGTTGTCGGTTAAAATGCAAGACCCACAATTTGCAGGACAAACCAAAGAGAAACTCTCATCACGTTCATGTGCTGCGTTTGTATCGGGTGTAGTAAAAGATGCCTTTAGCCTATGGCTAAATGAGCACACTGACACCGCAGAGCTACTTTCTGAATTATGTATTTCTAATGCACAGCGTCGCTTACGTGCGGCTAAAAAAGTAGTCCGTAAACGAGTAACATCAGGTCCAGCATTACCGGGTAAGCTTACCGACTGTAGCGCTGCGGATAATGACCGTACAGAATTGTTTTTAGTAGAGGGTGATTCTGCAGGCGGCTCGGCAAAGCAAGCACGAGATCGTGAGTTCCAAGCAATTATGCCGCTAAGAGGTAAAATTTTAAATACTTGGGAGGTTGAGTCAGGGCAAATTTTGGCCTCTCAAGAGGTGCACGATATTTCAGTTGCGCTAGGTATAGACCCAGACTCAGCCGATATGTCGGGACTACGTTATAATAAAATTTGTATATTAGCGGATGCTGACTCCGATGGACTGCATATTGCCACCTTACTATGTGCCTTATTTGTGCGACATTTTCCACAGTTGGTTAAAACCGGACATGTGTATGTTGCTATGCCACCGTTATTTAGAATTGATATTGGCAAAGATGTTTACTATGCGCTGGATGAAGATGAAAAAAACGGCATTTTAGCGCGCATAGAAGCAGAAAAAAAACGTGGCAAAGTAAACGTACAACGCTTTAAAGGTTTGGGTGAAATGAACCCGCTACAATTGCGTGAAACAACCATGGACCCAAATACTCGCCGTTTAGTACAGCTTACTCTTGATGAAGAGCAGCAAACGATGGAAATGATGGATATGCTACTCGCTAAAAAGCGCTCATCAGATCGCCGTCAATGGTTAGAAGATCACGGTAACAAGGCACAAGTTTAATAAGCCTTTGGGCTTAAAGCAGGAGAGGCAAATGAATAAGTTATTTAGCACACTGTTGTTACTCGGCTTAATATCATCGCCAGTGATGGCGAAAAATATACTCGACAAGCTGACGGTTGCACCGGGTTTTGAAATCAGCTTATTTGCTGATGATGTTGAAAATGCCCGGCAAATTGCAGTATCAAACAGAGGTATAGTGTATGCAGGGTCGCGTAAGGCGGGTAATGTATATGCACTGATTGACCATAACAGCGATGGCGTTGCTGATAAAAAAATAGTGATTGCAGAGGGGTTAAATATGCCCTCGGGATTAGCAATTAAAGGCGGCGACTTATATGTCGGTGAAGTGCACCGTATTATTCGTTTTAAAAATATCGATAAACACCTCAAAAATCCTGAGTATGAAGTGTTTTATAGCGATTTACCGTCAGAGCGTCACCATGGTTGGAAGTTTTTGCGCTTTGCACCAAACGGCGAGCTGATAATTCCCGTGGGCGTACCGTGTAATATTTGTGAAGAAAATGCTCGCTTTGGCCGTATTTTTTCGTTAAATACCGACACCAAAGAAATAACGACCTTAGCCAAAGGTGTACGTAATACGGTGGGTTTTGACTTTCATCCGAGTACGCAAATGCTATGGTTTAGCGATAACGGCCGCGACATGATGGGGGATGATATTCCTCCCGATGAGCTAAACCGAGTCACTAAGGAAGAAGAGCACTTTGGTTTTCCATACGTGCATGGTGGCGTTATTGTTGATTCTGAGTTTGGTGAAGGCAAAAATATTGCTGATTACACTCAACCTGCATTGGCATTGGGGGCGCATGTTGCGCCACTAGGTATTCATTTTTATACCGGCAAACAGTTCCCAGATAGCTACAAACAACAGTTGTTTGTTGCTGAGCATGGTTCATGGAATCGCTCCAAAAGGGTCGGTTATAAAGTGGCTGTGGCAACCATAGAAAATGCCAAAGTAACTAAATATACGCCATTGATCACCGGCTTTATGCAAGACGAAACTACATTTGGACGCCCTGTTGCATTTGCACAATTAAATGATGGCAGTCTATTGGTAAGCGATGATTACGCTAACGTAATTTACCGCGTAAGCTATAAGAAAAACTAGGTAAGCTTTAATGAGTGATACAGATACCTTGCTAATGCAAGGAATTGAACAGCAAACAATGGGGCGTTTTACCGAAGACGCTTATTTAAATTATTCAATGTACGTGATCATGGATCGTGCCTTACCGCACGTTGGTGACGGCCTAAAACCCGTTCAGCGTCGTATTATCTATGCGATGAGTGAATTGGGGTTATCGGCAAGTGCTAAATACAAAAAATCAGCCCGTACCGTGGGTGATGTATTAGGTAAATACCATCCTCATGGTGATAGTGCCTGTTATGAAGCCATGGTACTTATGGCGCAGCCGTTTTCTTATCGCTACCCGTTAGTTGATGGTCAAGGTAACTGGGGGGCTGCAGATGATCCTAAGTCGTTTGCGGCAATGCGTTATACTGAAGCGCGTTTATCTAAATTCTCTGAAGTATTACTTAAAGAGTTAGGCCAAGGGACCGTTGATTGGACGCCAAACTTCGACGGCACCATGGATGAGCCTTTAGTATTGCCATCGCGCTTACCGCATATATTACTTAATGGTGTCACCGGTATTGCGGTAGGTATGGCAACCGATATACCGCCGCATAACGTGCGTGAAGTAGCCAGTGCCTGTTGTTTATTACTTGATAAACCAAAAACAGAACTCGAAGAGTTACTGGATTTAGTACATGCGCCAGATTACCCAACTGATGCTGAAATAATTACGCCAAAAGCTGATATTCACAAAATTTATAAAACTGGCCGTGGCTCAATTAAAATGCGCGCTGTGTATTGTGAAGAGCAGGGCGATATAGTTATTACTGCGTTACCGCATCAATGTTCGGGTGCAAAAGTACTTGAGCAAATTGCAGCGCAAATGAATGCTAAAAAGTTGCCGATGGTTGCTGATTTACGTGATGAATCTGATCATGAAAATCCGACCCGCATTGTGATTGTGCCGCGTTCAAACCGAATTAAAGCTGAGCCATTAATGGCACACTTATTTGCCACCACCGATCTTGAAAAAAATTACCGCGTAAATTTAAATATGCTCGGCTTAGATGGCCGTCCACAGGTTAAAGATTTACGGAGTATTTTAACTGAGTGGTTAACCTTTAGACGCGAAACGGTACGTCGTCGCTTGCAATATCGACTTGATAAAGTGCTGGCACGATTACATATTTTAGAAGGTTTACTAGCTGCCTTTTTAAATATTGATGAAGTCATAGAAATCATCCGCTCTGAAGATAAGCCTAAACCAATATTGATGGAACGCTTTGATTTAACAGATATTCAAGCAGAGGCCATTTTAGAATTAAAACTTCGTCATTTAGCAAAACTTGAAGAGTTTAAAATTCGTGGTGAGCAAGATGAATTGGCGAAAGAGCGTGACAAATTAGAGCAAACACTGGGCTCAGACCGTCGCATGTCGACCTTATTGAAAAAAGAAATTCAAGAAGCCGCAGAAATGTATGGTGATGATCGCCGCTCGCCAGTGATTGAGCGTGTAGAAGCTAAAGCACTAAGCGAAAAAGATTTAATACCATCAGAGTCAGTAACCGTGGTGTTATCAGATAAAGGCTGGGCACGTGTTGGTAAGGGGCATGACTTAGATGTGGAAGGATTAAATTACCGCGCTGGTGATGGCTATAGAGCATCAGCGAGAGGTAAAAGTAATCAACCAGCGGTATTTTTAGATTCAGCAGGGCGTGCATTTGCTACTGATGCTCATAGCCTCCCTTCAGCGCGAAGCCAAGGCGAGCCAATGACAGGGCGCTTTAACTTAACCTCGGGCGCCAGCTTTGAGCATGTAGTTATGGGTGAAGACGCTCAAGTGTTGTTAATGGCCTCCGACGCTGGTTATGGCTTTATTACTGACTTTAAAGATTTAGTGAGCAAAAACAAAAACGGTAAAGCGTTAGTGAGTGTGCCAAAAGGTGGTGTATTACTTTCGCCAATTCGCGTTAACGACGTGGCTACTGACTACTGTATGGCGATTTCTAACGAAGGGCGGATGTTGTTATTCCCACTGCGTGACCTACCTAAGCTAGGTAAGGGTAAGGGCAATAAAATTATTTCTATTCCGGGTGCGAAAGTGCAAGCCCGCGAAGAGTTTGTAAAAGTATTAGCTGTTGTACCACAAGGCAGTAGTGTTACGCTGCATGCAGGTAAACGTAAGCTGACCCTTAAACCAAGCGACCTTGAGCACTATCATGGTGAGCGAGGGCGCAGGGGGAATAAGTTACCTCGTGGCTTACAGCGCGTTGATGAAGCTGTGGTAGAGTTAACACCGCAGCAAGTAGATGAACCAAGCTCAGACGCAGAGCCAAGTTAATCCTGAGATCAAATTAGATGAAATTAGAAAACGGCTTACCTAGGTAAGCCGTTTTTTTATGACTGTTTTATTTCAGCGCACGCTTGTGCGCTATTTTCTCGTCTACGCAACAAAATAACGTTATAATAGAGCAATACATGATTGTGGTTATATTGGAGAGGCGCATTTGCTAGCTGTTATACGTATTTTAATAATGCTGTTGTTTATATTGTTAAGTTGTTTTTTTGGTTTGTTATTATCAATATTTAGACCATTTCATCCTAATAATGTGCACGTTATTGCAAGTTGGTTTGGTTCAGTGGCTAAAATGCTTGGGGTTAAATTAGAACTAAAATATCATCCCGATGCGCTTAAGGTGGGGCCTGCTGTGTATGTAGCGAATCATCAAAATAGCTACGATTTATTTACTATTCCAGCGATGGTGCCAAAAAATTGTGTGAGTGTTGGCAAAAAAAGTCTGAAGTGGATCCCATTTTTTGGTCAGCTTTATTGGTTGTCGGGTAATATTTTAATCGACAGAGCAAATCGCTCTAAAGCGGCAGGCACTATTTCTAAAGCAGCGGCTAAAATAAAACAAAAAGGCTTATCGGTGTGGATGTTCCCTGAGGGGACGCGTAGTTATGGTCGTGGTTTACTCCCCTTTAAAACCGGTGCGTTTCATACAGCAATGAGTGCAGAGGTACCTGTTGTGCCAGTATGTATGAACACAACCGATAAAACCATTAAACTAAATCGCTGGGATAATGGTACAATTTACATTGAAATGTTAGCCCCCATAGCACTTGATAACAGTATCAGTGCACGTGAACATGCTAAAAGTGTGCACAGCATTATGGCTGCTAAAATAACAGAATTAGATGCTCAAGTGAGAGAGAAATAATGGAAAACTGGCGTGAAATAAGTGAAGACATCGTAACTTCATTACTTGAAGATGGTTCCGATCCGGAAATTCTTTATGAAGTAGAACACCACTTTGTATGTGAAGACTTTACTAAGTTAGAACAAGCTGCACTTGCTGCGTTTAAACTAGGTTACGATGTAGAAGAGCCAGCAGAACTTGAGCTTGAAGACGGTGAAAAAATTTGGAGTTTTGACATTGTTGTTGAAGCCGAATTAGATGTTGACGTTATAATGGAAGACGTTGATAAACTTGCACAGCTTGCTGTTGAATGCGACGTAGAATACGATGGTTGGGGCACTTACTTTCAAGAGTAAGGGTGTCCCGTCCTGAAATAGGTTGACGGTTTTAATGAAAGACTTGGTGCGAAAGCGCCAGGTCTTTTTTATGCACTTGATTTGGTGTTTTCATATTCAAACTTAAGTGCGGTCGCATTTCATTGTATATAAATATCGATTCTTCAACGAGCTCTTTTAACTCTGCCATATTACGACATTTATACAGTAGAAACTCTTGTTTTAATATCCCGTTAATACGCTCAGCTAATGCGTTTTGATAACAGTCATATCCATCGGTCATAGATGGCCTAATTCCCTCCTTTAATAGCATACCTTGATATACTTCAGAGCAATATTGTAAACCTCTATCTGAATGATGAATAGCATCACGTTTATACACCCGCTGCTTAATCGTCATCTCTAACGCTTTGACTACATCAGTTGCCTTCATTTCATCACTGAGCTCATAACCCATTATTTTTCGACTATAAGCATCAGTGACTAACGACAGGTAATGCACGCCTTGCGATGACTTTACGTATGTAATATCACTAACGAAGACTTCCTCGGCCGCAGTAGGTTTGTATTCTTTTAGTAAATTGGGATGCTTGTGCATCCAATGATTACTATTTGTTGTTTTAGTGTAATTTTTCTTTGGTTTTACAAGCAAGTCATGCTCTCTCAAATAGTCAAAAAAACAATCTCGGCCTAGTTTAATGTCACGCTCTTGCAGCTCTGGCTTTATCATCAGATAAAGTTTCTTCCCACCAATACGAGGCATGAATTGCCGCCAATACATCACTAACTCTTTGACTGGCTTCAACGCTTTATTCCGAGAATCTATTCTGCGCATAGCTTGATAGTAACCTTGTCGCGTTATGCCATATGCACGGCATAAAGGAGTAAGCTTTACTTGCTGGTTTTCTTTTGCGCGCGTGATAGCTCGGATATGTACTTTTTTCGCAAACCCGCTCCATATTCTTCATCCATAATATTAATCATTTCATCTTTGATTAAATCCTTTAGGCGTAACTCCTCTACCTCGCGCTCTAAACGTTTAATTTTTTGTGCTGGGGTTTCTTTTGATTTAGGCATGTTGGCTATATAAGTTGGTTTAGACCAATCTAATTTACCATGTTTTCGCAGCCATACCAGAACGGTGCTACGACCTTGAATACCGTAATGACTTTGCGCCTGTTTATATGTGAAGTCGCCTTTTTCTACTTGCTCAACAATGGATAATTTAAAGCCTAATGTATAATCTCGTTGAGTACGCTTAACGTCTTTAGTTTTAGTGGTTTTCATAAAATAAGTCCTAAATGTGTAAACACATTTCAGGACAAGACAGGGTTACCAATGCAAAAGGCGAACAATTATGTTCGCCTTTTTTGTGCTGTTAGATCTGTATTGTAATTACAGCCACTTTTTATTTTTAAAGTAAATACCAATCCCACCAGTCAAAACAACCAAAAACACCACAAATGCGGTAAATGCATAGGGACTATCTGTGCCAGGTATACCGCCAACATTGACCCCCAATAACCCAGTTAAAAATCCCAGTGGTAAAAATAAAGCAGCCACCACCGACATCACATACATACGCTGATTTAATTGCTCAGACACTTGGTTAGTAATGGTTTGCTGAATAACGAGTGCACGCTCTATTGAACTATCGAGCTCTTCTAAATAGCGAATAAGTAAATTGGTGGTTTCATTTAGCTTGGCTTTATCATCGTCAAACAGCCACGGGTAATGATTATTAACCATGTTGCTGAGTGCTTCTTTTTGCGGTTTTAAGTAACGTTTTAGCGCGATTGTTTGGCGGCGAAGTTGCGACAAGCCTTGGTTATCAAACTTTTTACTAGGCTCATCAATTTCTTCTTCAAAATCATCTAAGCTTTCATCTAGTTCATCTATTACCGTTTGCATACGTGAAGTGAGCTTTTGCGCTAAGCTACACACTAGTTCAGAAATACTGCTTGGCCCCTCATTATTATTTAACGAGGTTAGAATATCTTGCACTGATAATAATCGGCGCTTACGGGTAGTGATCACCACGTCTTTATTAATAAATAGGCGAATAGACACCATGTCTTCAGGGCTTTGCGCTGGGTTTAAATTGATTCCACGTAAAAACAGCATATGGCCATTCATTGTAGGAGTAATGCGAGGACGTGTTTCATCTGCGGTGAGTGATTCAAGTTCGTAGTCGTTTAATTGGCCGCAGTTTTTTAACCAATCAACGGCTTCTTTTTGACTGTAATCCATATGTACCCACAGTTTTCCATCAGTAGGTTGCCATTGATGTAATTGTTTACTGTTTTCTATTGGGCGAGCGCCGCCTTGTTCATCAAGAATAAGCGCATGAAGTAAGCCGTTAATCATAATAATTTCTCATTGATAGTATGTTTTTAATACAGTTTTACTGTAGTGTATTTAACTTAGCTTTACTTTGAAGAGTTAAGCAACAAAAAGTTATTTTTTAGCCTATGGTTAAGTGTACACATTAGAGGGCATTGTTAACCGAGTAAACTTAAAAGATCAATCAAATCGACTTATCGAGTGGATGAATTTATTTTGCTGGTGTTTTATTAGCGGTAGCGTATAAAACACTTTTTTACTAAGGGCGCATTTATGACGACAAAAATAACAGTTGGTTGGCGTGAGTGGTTAAGTTTACCCGAGCTAGGTATCGAGCAAATTAAAGCAAAAATAGATACTGGTGCGCGTACTTCCTGTATTCATGCAATTAATATCGAAGAGTACGAAGTAGATGGCGAAAAGTGGGTTAAATTTACAGCCCAACCATTGCAAGAAGACGAGCAAACGCAAATTACCTGCAATGCCAAAGTTAAAAAAATGAAGTACGTTACCAGCTCTAGTGGCCAAAAAGAATTGCGTTACTTTATTGAAACTACATTGCATGCAGGCGAATTTAGTTGGCCAATAGAAATTACATTAACAAGTCGTGCGTCAATGAAGTTTAGAATGTTGTTAGGGCGCACAGCAATGGAAAATCGTATAGTCGTTGATCCGGCTTTATCACACTTATTATAAGGATTCGTTGAGTAGCAAATGCACTTTCATGTGCTTACTCAACATAATTTAGTTAAGGTTTTAACTATGAAAATTGGTATTTTATCTCGTAACAAAAAATTATATTCAACGCGTCGTTTAATTGAAGCTGCTGAGGCGCGCGGACATGAAGTGAAAGTTATTGATGCGTTACGCTCTTATATGAACATAAACTCAGAGCAACCTGAAATTCATTATCGTGGTGAAAATCTAAAAGATTTCGATGCTATCGTGCCACGTATTGGTGCATCGGTTACATTTTATGGTTGTGCTGTATTACGCCAATTTGAAATGATGGGAGTGTTCCCTGTTAATGAATCTGTGGCTATTTCTCGCTCTCGCGATAAATTACGTTCTTTGCAATTACTATCACGTAAAGGTGTAGGTATGCCGGTTACAGGCTTTGCCAGCAAGCCCGATGACGTAAAAGATTTATTAGAAATGGTAGGCGGCGCACCGGTCGTTATTAAGTTACTTGAGGGTACTCAAGGTATTGGTGTGGTATTGGCTGAAACACGTAAAGCAGCTGAAAGTGTTATTGAAGCATTCATGGGTTTAAAAGCCAATATCATGGTGCAAGAGTACATTAAAGAAGCCGGTGGTGCAGACATTCGTTGCTTTGTATTGGGCGATAAAGTGATTGCTGCGATGAAACGCCAAGCACAAGAGGGCGAGTTCCGCTCTAATCTTCATCGTGGTGGTAGCGCTACACTGGTACGTATTACCCCAGAAGAACGTAAAACAGCGGTTGCTGCAGCAAAAGCAATGGGTTTAAACGTTGCTGGCGTTGATTTACTCCGTTCATCTCGCGGCCCTTTGGTTATGGAAGTAAATTCATCGCCAGGCCTAGAAGGGATTGAAGTGGCAACTGGTAAAGATATTGCGGGTATGGTGATTGATTTCATCGAAAAAACGGCCTCAGTGAAAGGAACAGCAACTCGTGGCAAAGGTTAAAATTAACCGACCTTTCACCCTGTTAGGTGAAAGCATTGGTGTAGGTGAACGTAAAACACTCGCACTAGAAGCTGCAAAGCTTTATACCCATTCACCGCTTAATATTCCTATTGAAGTGGTTAACGGTGTTATGGAAGGCCCTGTATTGATGGTCTGTGCGGCAATACATGGCGATGAGCTTAATGGGGTTGAGGTTGTGCGCCAGTTACTGGCTAAGATCGATCCTAACCAGTTGCGTGGCACATTAATAGCGGTGCCGATTGTGAATGTATTTGGTTTTATTCATAAATCTCGTTACTTGCCCGATCGCCGTGATATGAATCGAAGTTTTCCTGGCTCTGAACGTGGTTCGTTAGCAGGTCGTATGGCGTATATGTTTTTTAACCAAGTCGCTGTGCATTGTACGCATATTATAGATTTGCATACGGGGGCGATTCATCGTACTAACTTACCGCAAATACGCGCTAATTTAGCCGATGAAGCTACAGCGCAAATGGCTAAGGCTTTTGGCACACCTGCGGTTATTGATGCGTCGTTACGCAATGGCTCATTGCGCAGTGAAGCGGCTAATTTGGGCATACCCGTTATTACCTATGAAGCCGGTGAGGCGCTGCGCTTTGACCCGATTGCGATTGCAGCGGGAGTACAAGGGGTTGATTATGTTATGCGTCATTTAAAAATGATGCGCGGTAAACGACCAAAAAAACTACCTGAGCCGATTATTGCTGGTTCAACAAGTTGGGTACGTGCTGAGGTTGACGGTATAGTAAGAGCGCAAGTATCGTTAGGTGAACGTGTCACAAAGGGGCAAATACTGGCGTATATAAGTAGCCCATTAGGTGACTCTGAGCTTGAATTACTCGCTCCACGTAGCGGTATTATTATTGGTCAGCAAACCATGCCTTTAGTAAATGAAGGCGATGCCGTATTCCACATTGCTTATTTTGCACATGCAAATAGCCTGGTAGAGCAGCAGCTAGAAACGTTTATTGATGAGATAAATGATTTAGATGATGAACTGAAAACGGCTGAGCTGAATAATTAACTTCACCCGTAAGAATTAAAAAAGCCGCTTAAGTTTATTTGAAGTGACCCCATAAAGTTGGACTCATTTCTAAGCGGCTGCCAAGGCCTGATTTCGATACTGTATCGGACTCAGGCCTTTTAGTTTCAGTTTAATACGCTCATTGTTGTAATAGTGGATATATTCTTTAATGTTTTCAATAAGATCATTCACGTCTTTAAACGTTTCGTTGTGGTACATCTCGCTCTTCAATATGCCGAAGAAGTTCTCAGCAACCGCATTATCTAAACAATTTCCTTTTCTAGACATACTTTGTTGCAATCCTTTTTCCTTAAGGTGATTTTGATATTGTTTGTTTTGATATTGCCACCCTTGATCTGAGTGTACAACTGGCTTTTCATTTGGCTTCAACCTAGCAGTTGCTGTTTTAAGCATGTCAGTTACCAAAGGGAGTGCAACGGATTTTCTGACTTCGTAACTGATTACCTCTTGGTTGAATAGGTCAATCATAGGCGATAGATATACCTTCTCATTATCCACTTTAAACTCCGTCACATCCGTCACCCATTTTTGATTTGGCTTCTGCGCAGTAAACTCGCGGTTAAGCGTATTTTCTGCGATTTTACCCACTTCACCTTTATAGGATTTATAGCGCTTAGGCCTTACTTTTGACTTGAGTCCTAACTCATTCATCAACCGTTGAACGCGCTTATGATTAACAAATACTCCCATTGCTCTCAGGGCACTCGTAATTCTGCGATAGCCATATCGCCCTTTATGCGCGTGATAAATATCACGTATTTTTACCAGTAAATCATTGCTTGCACAGGGTTGCTTACAAGTAGTGCGATGATAATAGTAAACACTCTTTGGCAGCCCTGTCGCCTTTAAAAGGTGTCGTAAGCTATGCTTTGCCTTGAACTCTTCGACGACTATCGTTTTGTCTTTGCTTTTTTCTTTCTGGCTTGAGCCAAGGCTTCTAACTTTTTTAGCACATCATTCTCAGCTCGTAAGTATGCTAGTTCTTCTCGTAACTCCTCCTCAGTCATTTGCTCTACTAGTTTTGATGAAGAAGAATTATTTGTCATGAATGGCTTACCTTTTCTCTGTGGTTTAAGACGTGATATACCATCACGAGCATAAAGCTTTTGCCATTGAAAAAGAATGCCTGGGGACGATAAATCGAAGAAAGCACTGGTATAACCGAGTGACCAACTGTTTGCTGTCATCGTTTTTAACACTTCAGCCTTAAATGCTAGAGAATAAGGTTTGTGAACAGACCTGAAGCTTTCAGCGCCATGAATTCGATAAATAGCGGTCCAATATCGGACCTGCCTATCTGTAACATTAAATCTGTTACTTACCGCCGAAGAGCTTTCAGACAAAGCGAGTTCAGCTATTTTGAGCTTGAAAGCTCGGTGATGTTTGGACATAAAAAGACCCCCAGTAATTGGAATGTCCAACTATTGGGGGTCACTTCAATTAGCTGAAGCGGCTTTTTTGTAATTGTTATTTAATTACGTGGCTTTGGGCCAATAATGCGTTTAATTTTAGGCGCTTTTGTTGGTTTTGGCTCTGTATTGAGAACTAACACTGGGCGGGTAACAAATAAGTTATTTGGATAAATCACCCTATGCCCATCAACGTGTTCTAGTAATACATTCATCAGCCCCATTTCAATAATGCGTCCTTCAATGGCATTGGCACCATCCACGATTCTAACCCAATAGCCTACACGGCAGTCATTTTGAATAAACATCAATAAAAACGCGGTTAAGTTGCTCAATAGAGACCAAGCAGCAAACAGCGCAACGCCTAACATGGCAAATAAGGAAGAACCTAATACTAATAAACCACGCAGCTCTATTCCCCAAAAAACTAATACTAAACACAACATAAAAAAGGCGAGTATTATTTTTAATAGTAACTCTGCTCGGTATTTTCTGTGTAAATCGATTTTACCTCTAATGGCTTTTTCGAGTAATTTTTTAGTTAGCTTTAACAGTAACGGAAAACTCAACAGCGCAATTACAGTTACGATTAACTTATATTGTGTGCTCACAAGCTCTAAAAGAGAGATTAATTCCAAAACGTATTCTCACAATAATGATAGGCGCAAAGTGTAACGTGTTAGCTCTGTGCGCAGTAGTGATTTAAAAAGAATTTTTAACGCTCAGTAGCCACTGTACCGAGTCAACATCGTTATATTTATTTAGTGGCGCGGCAATATCAAGGTGGATCATGGTACCTGCATTGGCGCGACTTGGCGCAAGGCGTAAACCGAGTCCAACATTTTTAAGTACGGGTGTGTTTTCAATTTGATACAGGGTATTCGAGTCATTGTTATACCATGCGCGACCTACATCTAGAAAGGCTGCGCCTCCCACTTTAAACAGTTGTAGTAAGTCATACTCCCAATAGTAGCGCTTTTCTAAGCTGACTAAAAAACTCCGATCGCCATGTTGAAACTCAATAGGGTAACCGCGTAAACCTGTTTCGCCCCCGAGAGTGAGCTGCTTATCGTTGGTGAGGTTTTTTGCGTATTGTAGTCTTGCTTTTACATACCAAGACTGATCAATACTGGTATTTAAATAATATTGAATTTGGCTTGTGGTGATTAAGTTTTCAAGCTGTTTTTGTTCTTTATTCCAATAACCTTGAATATCTGCGTGAAATCGCCATAGGGTATTATCACCACTAAAATGTGCTTTGTTAAAGTTAAACGAGTAAATAGCGCGGCTATCGTCGTTACTAATTGATTCATCAGAATAACCCAGTGTAGCTTTGATATTCCAACCTAAATTTAAATCCTCGGTACGGTAAATACTGTCAAAGTTACGCACTTTTATAAAGTTATCTTCAAACCAGTGGCCGCTTACATAAGGGTAACTAAGTTGCCTATTTTCAGCTAGCGGCACAGTGGTTTCATCGATGCTTTTGAATGTTTGTTGCTCATCAATATAACCAAGGCTCAAGCGCTGAGTCCAATTATGGCTAAGGGGTTTGGAGTGGCCAAAAAATATCTGATTTAGGTCGGTGGTTTGTTCAAACTCACTAAATTTTTCGCCCCTGAGATAGAGTGCCTCTTCTCGCTGGGTCGAGTAACTCAAGGCACCATAACTATAAGGTGTATCGATGGCGTAAAACGGATAAGTTAGCTCAATTAGATGGCTTTTACCGTCACTGTTATCGGCATACTCTACGCGACCTCTGTAGCGGGTTGAAAAAATATTTGGATCATCGTAAACAAATAAATAACCATTACGATCACTGTCGGTTTTGCGAGCAAACGATAATCGTTTGCCCCAACCAAATAAGTTAGACTCGCGAAAGCCGATACTTGATTTATTTTCGCCACCGCTGCGGCTAAAGCTAAGCTCGGGTAGCAAAGTCCACAAATCGCGGGTCACCACGGTTACATCAACATCGCCATCGCAGTTTTCGTTGGCAACAATTTGTGCGTCATATAAATAGTTTTGTTTACGCAGTAGCCGCTCAGATTCAGCCAAGGCTTTTTGATTAAAAGGTTCACCCGCTTTAAACAATAAAATGCTTTTAATAACCTCAGGCTCAGTTTGTATATGTGCACGATTAGCAAAGCGAAATAGTGCGTTGTTTTCAGCTTCGAGTTCGGTATTAAAAACATTAAGTTGTTTAAGATTAATTGAGGCAATTTTAGCGTTACTATTTATCGTAAGCGGTGGAGGTTGAGACTCGATTTGGCGACGCAAATTAATTTCATTAGTTTGTAATGGGTCACCATTTGGACAGCTTTGAGCTAGTGGCGTTTCTTGCGCGCAAACGCTGAGCATAAACATACTCAAAATAGAAAAGCTAAAACAACTACGTGCAATCCATTTTCTATTTAGCATTGACCCTCTTTAGCGCTATTTTGCAAAATAAAACACTTACTCTTAGCTTACATCATTGTTATTAATATGTAAGTAAAAGTGCCAATTTAGTTTATTTTTTATAGCGATTATAAGGTATTAGCGGTAAATAGACGTTGGCCTTAGCTTAAATAAAATGTTAACGCTGCCAATAGGTTGTCAGCATCTTGACCTTCGCCGTTAATCCATACACTTTGACTGTAATGCTCAAAATTTAAATTAAACGTGTGGTTAGCATAGTTAAAACGCAGTTGATGACGATCAGCCCCAGCTGCAAATTCACTAATGCTAATTTCGTCGCTGTGCAAAAAACGTTCCCCACAACTCAAAGTCTTCATCGTGCGGCAACTCTGTTGGTTTAACAATAATACATTGATGTCTGTGATCGTATTCAAGTTCGGTCATAAGGGGCTTATTGCGTTGCTAGATAATGTCGAATTGCGGTTAAAAACTCACCGCCATATTTGTTTAATTTAGTAAAACCAACTCCCGACACTTTTAAAAACTCACTATCGTTGGTAGGCATAAGCTGCGCCATTTCGGCCAGCGTTTTATCGTTAAATACTACATAAGGAGGTACGTCATCGGCATCGGCTAATTCTTTACGTAGTGCTCGTAGGCGAGCGAATAACTTTTTATCGTAATTAAACTGCGCTAATTTATCCTGATAAACGTGCTTAGCTTGTAGGCGTGGTTCTGCCAGTTGCAGCGCATATTCACCCTTTAAAATAGCGCGTGCGGCTTCAGTAAGCCGTAGTGATGCGCCCTGGGTTATATCTTGGCTTAATAGCCCTTGATGAATAAGTTGGCGTAAAATACTCAGCCAAAACTCACTGCTTTTGTCTTTACCTATGCCATAGGTGCTGAGTTCATGATGGTTGTTATCACGAATGCGGCTGGTATTTGCGCCGCGCAATAACTCTACAATGTAACCTAAACCAAATCGTTGCTGTGCCCGATACACACACGAAAGTGCTTGTTGGGCCACCAGTCTGCCATCAAAGCTTTTTGGTGGATTTAAGCAAATATCGCAGTTACCACATGGCTCTCGTTGGTATTCACTAAAGTAGTTTAATAATATTTGACGCCTGCAGGTTTGCGCTTCGGCAAAACTGGCCATGGCATTGAAACGTTGCTCTTCTACACGACGGCGTTGCTCATCGTCAATATCTTCAAAAAAGCGCCTAACCCGGCCTATATCAGCGGGGTCAAAATACATAATGGCTTCTGCAGCGAGCCCATCACGGCCAGCGCGACCGGTTTCCTGATAATACGCTTCAATACTTTTTGGAATGTCGTAGTGCAGTACAAAACGTACGTTAGGCTTGTTAATTCCCATACCAAAGGCAACGGTGGCAACCACAATTTGAATATCGTCACGGGCAAATCCAGTTTGCACAAATTGACGCTGTTCGTTGCTCATTCCCGCATGATAAGCCGCCGCATTAAGACCTGCATCGGCAAGCTTTTCAGCAATGTCATCAACTCGCTTGCGGCTGGTGCAATAAATAATACCGCTTTGATTTTTTTGCTCTTTCAAATAACGAAGTAATTGCACCATAGGTTTAAATTTTTCTTCTATGGTGTAACGAATATTAGGGCGGTCAAAGCTACCGGTGTGAATATATGGCTGCTGTAGCTTGAGTTGCTCAACAATATCAAAGCGGGTGGCTTTATCAGCGGTGGCAGTGAGTGCCATCATAGGTACATGTGTAAAGCGTTGCTTTAATTCATTTAACCTAAAATAATGAGGCCTAAAGTCATGTCCCCAATGAGAAACACAGTGTGCTTCATCAATAGCAAACAAACTGACATTTAAATGTGATAAGCGCTCTAAAAATTCTCTTTGCAGCACTTTCTCTGGGGCAACATAAAGTAATTTTATTAGTCCTTGATGCAACTGCTGATAGACTAACTGCTGTTCTTCACGGGCTAAGCTATTATTTATATAAGCGGCTTTTACGCCTAGAGCTTGTAATTGAGTTACTTGATCTTGCATTAAAGAAATGAGCGGAGAGATAACAATGGTTACCCCCTCTAATACTAGTGCGGGTATTTGGTAACACACCGATTTACCACCACCGGTAGGCAATAATACTAACGAGTCTTGGCCATTAATCGCAGCATCAATTACTGCACTTTGACCGTCGCGAAATTCACTGTAACCAAACACTTGTTTGAGTACAGTTTCAGGTTTACGCACCAGCGTATTGGGAGAGGGGGTTAGTGTATTCATCGGCGCTATTTTAGTGGTTTTTTATCAGGATGTCTTTAGCTTTCATTACTTGGTGTAAACATCGGTAATGATAATCGAGGAGGTTACAACAGCTTCAAGTTGTGCTTTACTCATCGTACCACCTTAAAACATAGAGAATAATAATGAATAAAGAAATGTTGATTGAACAAGTTGGGGCGTTGTTTGTTAATAACATGCCTTTTAACCAATTTTTAAAAATAGCGGTGGAGTCACTTAGTACTGAACAAGCTAAAATCTCCTTTCCTTGGCAAGATGTGTTAATAGGCAACCCCGCGCAAAAAATTCTCCATGGTGGGGTTATTTCGGCGGTACTTGATAATGTGGGTGGAATGCTTGCTGCCGCCAGCGTTATAGGAAAGCTAGACGATGCAGATTTACCCAGTGTACATAAAAAGCTAGCCACACTGGGGACCATAGATTTACGCACCGACTATTTACGTCCAGGCAAAGGCGAGGTATTTATTGCTAGTGCTAAGCTGATTCGCTCAGGAAATAAAGTATGCGTGTGTCGAATGGAGTTGCACAACGAGAAGTCAGTACAAATTGCTTTTGGAACGGGCACGTATTTAGTTGGCTAAAAAGTGAGAGGGGGTTAAACTGACGGCCTTTTAAATCACCAAGTGGTTACTATGTCGATTGATACCGAGCAGCGAAAGGGCGCCATTTTTGCCTGTCTCGCTTTTTTTATGTGGGGCCTCGCACCTATTTATTTTAAGATGATCCAACATGTGTCAGCATTTGAAATTTTATTGCACCGTGTTATTTGGTCAGTGGTGTTTCTGATTGTGGTAGTGAGTGTGCTGAGCTACTGGGATAAAATTAAACGCATTTTAATTCAACCTAAACTTATTTTAATGTTAGTTGTTACCTCGACCTTACTAGGGTTTAACTGGGGGTTGTTTATATGGGCCATTAATAACAATCACATGCTAGATGCCAGTTTAGGCTACTATATCAATCCCTTATTAAATGTATTACTTGGTATGGTGTTTTTAAACGAGCGATTACGTAAGTTGCAAGGTGCTGCTGTTGCCTTAGCTTTTACGGGCGTGCTGTTACAGCTAATTAGCTTTGGCTCATTTCCCGTGGTGGCCTTTTCGTTAGCGACATCTTTCGCACTTTATGGCTTATTACGTAAAAAGCTACAGGTTGATGCTTTGCCTGGGATTTTAATCGAGGCATTAATATTATTACCAGTAGCACTGACCTATTGGTGGTTAATGGTGCCAACTGAAACATCAAATTTACCAGCGAATGATTGGCAAACTAATGCGTTGTTAGTGAGTGCGGGCATTGTGACTACGCTACCACTGCTGTGTTTTACCGGTGCGGCTAAGCGTTTGCAATACACAACGCTTGGGTTTTTTCAGTATATAGGGCCTAGCTTAATGTTTATTTTAGCGGTGGTGTTTTACGGCGAGGTGTTTGATGCTGAGCGTGTAATTACCTTTGCGTGTATTTGGAGTGCACTGGCTATTTTTAGTTGGGATTCATACCATCAATCGCGTAAACGCAGAAAAGCAGCCATTGTTGCCTCAGGTGTGGTTTAGAAACTAAACCACTTTATTACGACCCGACTCTTTGGCTTTGTAGAGCTTTAAGTCGGCTTGTTTTAATAGCTCGTCAATCTGATAGGTTTTACTGTTGCTGAAGCCTATCGACAGCGTAAACTTGATGTTTGCTTGACTGAATTCATGACTGTTAAGCTCAATAAAAAGCCTGAAGCTCTCTAGTCGTTTTAGCGCTTCTTGTTCGGTTAGCTCAGTAAAAAATACCGCAAATTCTTCTCCGCCTAACCGGGCAATCAATTGGTTTTCAAAATATTTATTAAAGCATACCGCAAGCCCTTTAAGAACCTCGTCTCCGGCATCATGACCATAGGTATCGTTAATCGCTTTAAAATGGTCAATATCAAGCATGGCGAGCTGTGCCGGCATTTTTGCTTTTTTAAACTGCTTTAACGATTTATTAGCCTCTTCAAAAAAGTAACGGCGATTAGGGAGTTTAGTTAAATAGTCGGTATTGGCTTGACGTTTTATAGTTTCGATATGCTCTAGCATATCGACGTTTTGGCTCAACCGGCAGTAAAATTCTTCACTGTTAAAAGGTTTATACAAGTAGTCATTTGCTCCATTTTTTAGAAATAAAGCAGATAAATTAGATGAAGTAGCCCCTGAGATACCAATAATAGCTTTTTCGTCATTACTATAAATGCGCCTAATTTCATTACATAGCTCAATACCGCCCATGTTAGGCATTTCTTTATCGGTAATGATTACAGAAATATCAGGGGTGTTTTCAAGCTCTTTAAGCGCCTCTAGGCCATCGGCTGCTTGAAATATTTGATATTTATGACGTGTTAATAAATTACAAATATATTGGCGTGTTGACGCTGAATCATCAACAACCAGTACTTTTACCTGCTTATTTCGAGGTAGGCGATAAAGCTGCTTTTCTAAATATTCGTAAGCTTGTTTATTGCCTTTGATAATGTAATCAATAATAGGGTATTTTTCGACGGTATCGCGAGTTTGATTATCGATATTGCCTGTCATAACTATGGTAGGAATGTCTGCTGCAACGGTGCAGGGAACAGCTTCCCCTTGTGGGGCATCAGGTAATATAAAGTCTACCACCGCACAAAAGTAAGCATGTTTACTTATCAGCTCTTTAGTCTCAGCCAGCGACTGAGCAATATCAACCTCGTAGCCCGCTTTTTGCGCGATATGCTTTTGCACTCGCGCAATAGTAGGGGTGTCTTCAATAATAAGTATTCTGTGCGTCACGTAACAGCCTTGTTTAAATTTTGCAAAAGTGTTTGCTTATACAAGTTGTAACTGCTAAAACGCCAAAAAGCAACTATTGTAATGACTTATAGATTGTCAGCCTCAGAATAATAATCTTGGCTGATTGGTGTTGGCCCTGAAATTTTTGAGCGACCAAATAATGTATGAAATTTTGTTTTGCAGGTTGTTAGCTTTAAGTATTTAACCCATGCTCGCTCAATGGGGTTACTTGGCTCTATGATACCACTTATTGCATTTACAAATTGTTGTTGATATTCGTTTTGCGGCTCAACTGTTTTGTTATACAAACTTTTTAAAACAACACCGTGCTGTTCTAAAATACTTGCCTCTAGCAAGGTAAAGTGTCCGCTGCGGCTAAATCCGCGTGGAAAGTTTTGATCATCATAAAACTGACGTTGACTAACAAATGCTTGACGAAGTAGTGAAATATCATTGCTCATAGCTGTACCCTCATACCAATTATTAGCTGGAGTATGGGACATAATTGCTATTTTTTTAAACAAAAAATTTTTATCGTGAGGATAAAAAATTGGACATAGATTTATTAAAAACATTTGTTGAAGTGGTGCGTACTCGCCATTTTGGTAAAGCAGCAGAAAACCTATACATAACGCAGTCTGCAGTGAGTTTTCGAATTCGTCAATTAGAGCAGGGCTTAGGCGTAAATTTATTTATTCGCCAGCGCAATAATATTCAACTAACGGCTCCGGGTGAGCGCTTGTTGCCGCATGCACAAATGATTATTACTGGAATGCAAAGGGCCAAAGTGGATGTTGCACTTGCAGATAATATGCATAAGCAAATCAGCTTGGCTGGGACTCCTAATATTTGGGATGCGTTTTTACAGTTTGGTATTACAAATATAGTATCGGCTATGCCCGGTGTATCTTTGGTGGCAGAGGTAAAAGCACAACAAGAGAGTACTCGATTACTATTAGAGCGCACCCTTGATCTAGCCATTTTATTTGATCCACCAAAAGTAGACGAACTCGTTGTTGAACGAATTTGTGAACTACCTATTATTCCGGTTAGTGGCTACGATACCGCAACAGGCGATAATTTTTTTGATAATCAATATGTTTATGTTGATTGGGGAACTACGTTTTCTCTTTGGCACGCCCGTCAATTTACCGGTAAAACGCCGCCTTATTTTAGAACCAGTACCGGGCGTATAGCGCTTGATTTAATACTGCAATGTGGCGGCAGTGCGTTTATTCCACAGGTATTAGTTAAAGACCATTTAGAAAAAGGCGAACTTTTTCATGTAAAAGGGGTAGAAAATACGTCAAGAGATGTATTTGTTGCCTATCATAGAGATAACGAACAGAAAGAGTTAATAGAAACTCTGGTTAATTTGCTGTCGCAAATGACACCGAGTTTACTGAAACAAAGTAAGTAGTCGTTAAGCGGTATATTTTAGATGTTATTTTGATTTCAGATTTAATGCAGTTTTATTAACTTAAAAAGACAAAAATGTGTCCTTTGTAATATTTTTGTCATTTAGTGGTGACACACTGCAGCTGTTTTAAAAATTAGTCTATTGTGTTTATCGAGGAAATAACATGAAATTTGCAAAATCGAGCCTATGCCTAGCCTTACTTAGTGGTTTATCTTTTAATGCGCTTGCAGAAGTAGACATTTACGGTAAAGCGAATGTAACCGTTCAATCATCTGATGATGGAGAAGGGTCGTTTACTGAAATTAAAAGTAATGCATCTCGTTTCGGACTTAAGGGGTCTGAAAAAATTTCAGACGGTTTAGAAGCTGTTTATAAGTTTGAATTTCAGGTTGATGTGTCGGACGCTGACTCAAAAGGCGATAAAGATAATATTTCAGCGCGTAATCAATATGTAGGTTTTAAAGGTTCATTTGGTCAAGTAGTAATAGGCCGTAACGATACCGCGCTAAAGCAGGCGCAAGGTAAACTTGATTTATTTAATGACCTTGAAGGTGATATTAAAAACACGTTTAAAGGTGAAAACCGTTTAGGTAACTCAGTATCTTACGCCTCAAACTCATATGAAGGCTTTAAAGTATTAGCTTCATTTATTGCAGAAGACGATAAAGATGCCAAAAATGGTTACTCAGTGGCGTTAACTTACGGTGATTCAGGCCTTAAAAAGAGCGCTGTATACGCCGCTGTTGCTGCTGATAGTGAAGTAAATGGTTACGACGTAGTACGTGCAACAGTTCAAGGTAAAATTGAAGACTTTAGACTTGGCGCAATGTACCAAACACAAGAAAAAGTAGACGGTAGCGCTGAGGCTGACGGTTACTTATTAAATGCAGCTTACCTAATGGGTAGCAACACTTTTAAAGTGCAATATCAAACAATGGATTTTGATGACAGCGATGATAAAAGCGCAGTATCGGTAGGTGTTGATCACAAGCTAAACAAAAATCTTAAGGTGTTTGGCTTTTACTCAAGTTTTGATATGGACAACAACGTTGACCAAGATTACCTAGGTTTAGGTATGGAATATAAGTTTTAACTAATACTTAGTTAAAACACTCCTTTTAACCGCACTCAGCTGAGTGCGGTTTTTTTTGCTTTAAATTATTTACTTATCTGCGCATAATAGCCAAGCATTTGGAATGAGGTGAAACTCCTCAACTATACCCGTAACTGTAATCAGTTTTACTGTAAGTCAGATACAAGTGCCTTAAAACTTCATATAACGAGCGGGTTAACTCATTTTCTTTTTGGTACTTGTGGTACTGAGTGTGGGTTGTCCCTGCCTAGGATAATTTTTTGCACACTCAAACCGCTAAAAAAACTGCACTTCTAACCGTTAATAATGTCTCTTGGCGAGTGGGTAACACCTTAATCCTTGAGCATATTAATTTGAGTATTGAGCGTGGCAAGTTTGTTGGCTTAATTGGTCCTAATGGTGCGGGAAAATCGAGTTTACTGCGGTGCTTGTATCGATTTAATCAGCCGTCAGCGGGAGAGGTTAAATTTAATAACACCGATATTTGGCAACTAAAAAGCGAAGACTACGCCAAGCAAGTTGCCGTTGTGCTCCAAGAAACACCGTCGCAATTTAACCTCTCGTTATTCGATGTTGTGGCTCTAGGGCTTACGCCACATAAAACGTTATTCAGTTCGACCACCCAAGCAGATAAACAAAAAATAGCTCAGGCTATTAGCCATGTGGGACTTGAATCTCATAGTACTCAATTATTTGATTCGCTATCTGGCGGTGAAAAGCAACGTGCTTTTATTGCCCGCGCTATTGTGCAGCAACCGCAGCTTCTTATTATGGATGAGCCAACTAGTCACCTTGATGTGAAATATCAAATTCAACTTATGGAGCTTGCTAAATCTCTAGGGATCACGGTATTTGCGTCATTTCATGACTTAAATTTAGCTGCTGCTATGTGTGATGAGTTAGTGGTTATTAAAAATGGAAAAGTTGTTGATGCAGGTAAGCCAAATAAAGTGGTCACTGAGCAGATGCTGGATGAGATGTTTGGTGTTTGTGCACAAGTGAGCACTCACCCTCAATCAGCTGCTTCGGGTGAGGCTATTCCTCATATTACTTATTATTATGGATACCAATAATATGACGGTTTTTTCTAACCATACCGTTGCATTAATCGCTGCGCTACTATGCGCACTATTAAGTTTATTTATTGCACTGAGTTTTGGTGCGGCACCCACGTCGCTCGCAGATGTATATCAAAGCTTAACCTTTTCAAACGAGGCTTCATTTACCAGCCGTATTATTATTGAATTAAGAATGCCACGTACTTTGCTGGCTTTTTTAGCTGGGAGTGGCTTAGCGATTGCAGGTTTAATACTACAAACAGTCACCCGTAACCCCTTAGCAGATCCTTATTTATTTGGTATTTCGTCCGGCGCTTCATTAGGTGTGGTTATACTAATGTCTTTTGTGGGAGCTGGGGCGGGTATTGCGCTATCAGGGGCGGCATTAACAGGCAGTTTAGTGGCGATGGGATTATTAATTTTAATTGCAGGCAGCCAGCGTAATGCCCAAGTTGAATCGATGTTATTGGCAGGGGTAGCTTTATCATTTTTATTTAGTGCTTTTACTAGTTTGTTACTTTATTGGAGCGATCCACAAGCAGTCGCGGCTATTTTATTTTGGACTTTAGGTAGTTTTGCTAAAGCACAGTGGCAGTCGCTGCTGTTACCTGCCCTAGTGATTATGGTATGTACAACAATCATGTTGGGTTTTAGGCGTCAGCTTAATGCCATGTTGTTAGGCGATGAAAGTGCGACAACGCTTGGCGTAAGAGTGCATCGTTTTAGGATTTTAATGCTTATTTTAAGCTCGTTGATCACGGCCGTGTTAGTTGCTAACTGTGGTGGAATTGGTTTTGTTGGCTTGATGGTGCCACACATAGTGCGCTTTTTTATCTCTCAAGGTAGCCGCGTTGGATTATTAATGACTGGATTAGTAGGGGGCACATTTATGGTGTGGGTCGATGTGCTTGCTCGTTCACTATTAAGCAACCAAGAGCTGCCAATTGGGGTGATCACGGCGGCTATCGGCAGTCTATTCTTTTTAAGTATATTGTATTTTCGTAAGCGCCAGCTGGTGGGTCAATAATGAAAACATTAATGGTACAAGGGACTACCTCAGATGCGGGTAAAAGCACCTTAGTTGCAGCGCTTTGCAGAGTGTTTGCCAATCAAGGTGTTAATGTTGCGCCGTTTAAACCGCAAAACATGGCGCTTAATAGTGCCGTAACTCACGATGGCGGTGAAATTGGTAGAGCCCAAGCATTACAAGCCGTTGCGGCAAAAGTAGCACCTGAAATAGACTTCAATCCGATATTACTCAAACCCAATAGTGATACCGGCGCGCAAGTCATTATTCATGGTAGGGCTATCAGTAATATGGAAGCCGACTCTTACCATGACTATAAAAAAGTGGCTATGGATGCAGTATTAACCTCGCATAATCGTTTAGCTAAACGCTTTGACTTATTGTTGGTTGAAGGGGCTGGCAGTCCAGCTGAAATTAACTTACGCGCAAACGATATCGCCAATATGGGCTACGCTGAAAAGGTCGATTGTCCGGTTATTATTATTGCCGATATTGATAAAGGGGGCGTGTTTGCTCACCTAGTAGGAACTTTGGCGCTATTAAGTGAGTCAGAGCAAGCACGGGTAAAAGGCTTTGTTATTAATCGTTTTCGTGGTGACATTAGCCTATTACAAGGCGGGTTAGATTGGCTTGAAGAGTACACAGGTAAACCTGTGTTAGGGGTGTTACCCTACCTACACGATTTAGCACTTGATGCCGAAGATGCCGTTGCCATAGATAATAATGTGACCGAGGCCAGTATTAATATTGCGGTGCTGCTAGTGCCTCATATTAGTAACCACACTGATTTTGATGCACTGCGATTACACCCAAATATAAATATAACCTATGTGCGGCACACTCAAACAATTCCTGATGTTGATTTAATTATTGTGCCTGGCAGTAAAAATGTACTTAGCGATTTGGTATTTTTAAAAAATGAAGGCTGGGATCAGCAAATAAAACGCCATTTACGCTATGGTGGCAAAGTATTGGGTATTTGCGGCGGTATGCAAATGCTAGGTAATACGATTTGTGACCCTAATGCGGTGGAATCATCATTAGGGCAAGTGGCGGGTTTAGCGCTTAGCGATTTTGATACGTTATTGGGTGAGCAAAAAGTGTTAAGTCGAGTGAGCGCAGTGCTTAATTTAAATGAGCAACAGGTTGCATGTGATGGCTACGAAATACATGCTGGGATCAGTAAAGGTCAGGCGCTCAATAAACCACTTATTCGCTTTAATAAACACCCCAATGGTTTTAAAACTGATGGTTTTGTTAGTGACGATAATGCCATTGCCGGGACTTATTTACATGGCTTATTTGACAACGCAACTGCTACAGAACAGTTATTAAAGTGGCTAAAACCAGACAGTGACATTAATGCCATCAGCATCAATGAGCATCGTGAACGCCAGTTAGAACGCCTCGCTGAAATGTGCCAAACACATTTAAATATTGAACAAATTATTAAAATTTACCAAGGACATAACAATGACTGAATCAACAAACGACAAGCACCAACAGCGCCAGCAAAAAGTAAAAGAACAAGTTGATGCTCGAGTAGCAGCGGCACAACAAGAAAAAGGTATTTTTCAGGTTATTACCGGTAATGGCAAAGGTAAATCAACCTCTGGTTTTGGTGTGGTTGCACGTTGTGTTGGTCACGGTAAAAAAGCCGCGGTATGTCAGTTTATTAAAGGTACATGGGAATGTGGTGAGCGTAATTTACTACAAGGTGCTGGGGTTGAATTTGCCGTTATGAACACCGGTTTTACTTGGGATACACAAAATAAAGAGGCCGATACTGCGGCGGCGCAAGCAACATGGCAAGAGTCAAAGCGGATGTTAAGTGACAGCAGTGTCGATGTGGTATTACTCGATGAGCTCACCTATATGGTGACCTATGGCTATATCGACCTTGATGAGGTTGTTGCTGCAATTAACAACCGACCTGCAATGCAATCGGTAATTATTACTGGCCGTGCTGCGCACCGTACCTTAATTGAGCTGGCCGATACCGTAAGTGAAGTGCGTAATGTAAAGCATGCGTTTGAGTCGGGCGTAAAAGCACTAAAAGGCTTTGATTACTAATGTTAAAACGCATTTTTCTTGGGCTGATATTGTTTGCTGTTTATGTACCTCAAGCCTTAGCCGACAAGCCGCTTCGTATTGTGGCTTTAGCGCCACACATAGTCGAAAATTTATATGCCATTGGGGCGGGTGATTTAATAGTGGGTACGCTGGATTACGCAGATTACCCACAAGAGGCGACTAAAATTGAGCGTATCGGTGGCTATAATGGCATTTCTATCGAAAAGTTACTCATGCTCAAGCCAGACATGGTCATTGCGTGGAAAAGCGGTAATCAGGCAGAAGATTTAGCACAAATAAAGCGACTAGGGATTGAATTGCATTTAAGTAATCCACGCTCAATTGAAGGCGTTGCTAAAGAAATACTAAAACTAGGTCAATTAACTGGTCGTATTGAGCAAAGTAAAAAAGTAGCTGAGGCATTTACAGTTAAGCTCAATGCAATTAAAGCCACACAGCAAAATAAAACCACGCTTACTGGGTTTTATCAGTTGTGGCCTGAGCCTATGATGACGGTATCAAAAAATACATGGATAAATCAGTTAATAGAAACCTGCCAAGTAACCAATGTATTTGCTGACAGCGACACAGATTACCCACAAATCAGCATTGAGAACGTGATAGTCACTAAGCCACAAATTATTATTATCCCTGATGAAAAGTCAAAACGGGTAATACCCACAGTAAATTGGCAGCAATGGCCTGAAATTCCCGCGGTTAAATATGAGCAATTTATTAGTGTTAACGCGGATTTATTACATCGTTTTTCCCCTAGAATGCTTGATGGATTAGCACAAATGTGTGACAAAATTGAGGTATCTAGAGAACTTATTAAGAGTCAATCATGAGCAACTGGTCATCTTTTTTAAACCATGAACTTAGCCAAGCATATATGCAACAAACCCTTGAATATGTTACGAATAAACGAGCCGAAGGCACTGCCGTATATCCGCCAGAATCACAGGTGTTTAGCGCATTTGATGCAACTTCACTTAGCGATATTAAAGTGGTTATATTAGGTCAAGACCCTTACCATGGAGAAGGGCAAGCGCATGGTTTGTGCTTTTCAGTATTACCTGAAGTTAAAAAGCTCCCGCCTTCACTTAAAAATATTTATAAAGAGTTAGTGACTGACATTAATGGCTTTATCACACCGGAGCATGGCTATTTACAAAGCTGGGCAGATCAAGGTGTGTTTTTGCTTAATACCGTATTAACAGTAGAGCAAGGGCAAGCCCATTCCCATAAACATTTAGGTTGGGAGCAATTTACTGATAACGTAATTACTCATATAAATGAGCATTGCCAAGGAGTGGTGTTTATTTTGTGGGGCGCACATGCACAAAAAAAGGTAAAAGCATTGATCGCCAGCGCCATCATATATTGTCTGGACCGCACCCTTCACCGCTTTCAGCGCATCGCGGCTTTTTTGGCTGTCAGCACTTTTCAAAAACTAATGAACTGTTAATAGCGCAAGGAGCACAGCCCATTAATTGGCAAGTATAGGGTAATTAGTATTAAAAAAGGCTTTCATAAATGAAAGCCTTTTTAGTTGCTGTTGTTGATTAAAATTCTAATTCATCAATAGCAATACTATCAGCAAAATAGTCGAGCTCCTGTAGTTCTTTGCGCAAACGTTGCTTATCTTTTATTGCTTCTATTTCGCGCCATTTTCTTTTTTTATTTTTTTGAGAGGTTTTTTTCGATGTATCAGAACCTTCTAATATTTCTATTATTTCGTTTAGGCTATCCATTGATTATCTCCTATTGACCACTTTTTGAACCTCGGCAGTATCTATACCACAGCTATTAATAAAATAGAATATAAATGTGACGAAACTGTTACTAATGGGTGGTATTTTGATGAAGATCAATACAAAAAGAACGTAAATAGGAACAAGTCGAGTATTTAAAGTAAATCGCAGGCACAAAAAAACGTCGCTAAAAAGCGACGTTTTTAAACTCGTTAAACAGCTGTTAGTTACATCGCTTTGAAGCGTGCTTCTAATTGCTCTTGTGCATCTGCAAATGAGCGAATACCTTCAGCTAGCTTCTCAGTAGCCATAGCGTCTTGGTTATGTAACCAACGGAACTGTGCTTCGCTAAGTGGCTCAGGTTTTGGCTCTTTAGCAATGTCACTCTCTAGTAAGTACTCTTGTGCGTCTTCTAAATTACCTAAGTCTTCTAAAAGATTAGGACTAATTGTTAGCTTATCGCAACCTGTAAGGGCAATAATTTCACCGGTGTTACGAAAGCTTGCGCCCATAACAACAGTTTTATAATCGTGACGCTTATAAAACTCAAAAATACTACGCACCGATTGTACACCCGGGTCTTGTAGCGGGTCGGTTGGTTTTTCCATACCGTTTGCTACGTGCCAATCTAAAATTCTGCCAACAAATGGCGAAATTAAAAATACGTTTGCATCAGCACAGGCGCGCGCTTGAGCATCACTAAATAAAAGCGTTAAGTTACATTTAGTGCCTTCTTTTTCTAACTGTTCTGCGGCTTTAATGCCTTCCCAAGTAGAGGCAACTTTAATTAAAATCTTGTCTTTGCTTACACCTTCTTTCTCGTAAAGGCTTAGTAAAGTATGTGCTTTATTAATTGTTGCTTGAGTATCAAATGATAAACGTGCATCAACTTCAGTAGAAATATAACCCGGTACAATTTCGCTAATTTCTTTACCGAGTAACACTGCAAAATAGTCACAAGCCAGCTCTAGTTGTTTTGCAGGCTGTTGCTCGGTTTCTTTAGCGTATTGCCATGCTTTATCTAGATAAGGTTTGTAAGCTTCAATCTCGCTCGCTTTTAAAAGCAGCGATGGATTGGTAGTCGCATCTTCAGGTTGATGTTTTTTTATGGCTTCTATATCGCCCGTGTCGGCCACGATAGAAGAATGTTGTTTAAGCCTTTGTAGAGCGCTAGTCATTTGCTTTTCCTCATTCCAAGCAAGTTAAAAGAAAATCTAAACTACCTTAATATAGCTATACTGCAACAGTGTGACAATGCTTGATAGGTCTTATGTCCTTATCAATGAAAAAACGGTAACGGTTGAGTTTTAGGTAGGATAATTTTAAACAAAACGTGCTTTTCGTCTCATTTAATGTTGAAATTGACATTAAATAATTTACAAGTCAATAGCTAACTATGATCACTGTTATTTCACCAGCAAAGAATCTTGATTACGACACGCCACCCGCAACAGATAAGTTCACTCAACCTGAATTACTTGAGCACAGCGAAGCGCTCATGAAAGTATGCCGTGAACTAACTCCTGCGCAGATTGGTAGTTTAATGAAAATTAGCGATAAGCTCGCGGGCCTTAATGCAGCACGTTTTAGTGAGTGGGCGCAACCGTTTACTACGAGTAATGCTAAACAAGCGGTGCTTGCCTTTAATGGCGATGTATATGGCGGTTTAGATGCCGACACCCTAACGGCTAAGCAACTTGATTATGCTCAAGAGCATTTACGTATACTCTCGGGTTTATACGGATTATTAAAACCACTTGATTTAATGCAAGCCTACCGCCTAGAAATGGGTACAAAGCTTGAAAACAGCCGTGGTAAAAACCTATATGAGTTTTGGGGCAGTATTATTGCTAATAAACTTAACGACGTTTTAGCGGCACAAGATGCACAATACTTAGTTAATTTAGCGTCTAACGAATACTTTAAAGCGGTAGATAAAAAAACGCTTAACGCACAAATTATTACGCCACATTTTAAAGACTGTAAAAACGGCCAATATAAAGTGATTAGCTTTTACGCTAAAAAAGCGCGCGGCATGATGGCGCGTTACCTTATCGAAAACCAAGTCACGCAATTAAGTCAGCTTAAAGAGTTTACCGTGGCCGGTTATTACTTTAGTCCAGAGGCAACCACTAAAGAACTTGAACCGGTATTTTTGCGCGAAGAGCAAAGCTAACACACTTTTTTAAAGTGTTTAAAAAGCCATGCATTGCATGGCTTTTTATTTTGGCGCTATTTTTGCAAACCTTAGGTTATTAACCCAAACTAAGGTATAAAACAAATGCTCTCAATTCCCTCAATTACAGAAGCCGAAAAACTTATAGAAGAGAAGCTCGGTGGCTGGTTTGATGTTGTTATAAGTCATATCCCTAACTTTATAGTCGCGGTGATTATTGCGATTATATTTTCATTTATTGCCCGCCTTGCAGGCAAAGGAATGAAAAAAGTATTGCGTCGTTCCCTCGACTCTACTCAAATTGCCGACTTAATGGCCTCCATTTTTAAAGTCATTGTTTTGAGTGTAGGAGTCTTTATTGCCCTTGATTTTATGGGGTTAAAAAGTACCGTTACGTCACTACTTGCGGGTGCAGGTATTGTTGGTCTCGCCATTGGTTTTGCTTTTCAAGATATGACCGAAAACCTAATTGCGGGTATTGCTATGGGTATTCGTAAACCGTTCAAAGCGGGTGATATTATCGAGACCGATAACGTATTTGGTTCAGTGCATTCAATAAATTTACGTAACACACTAATAGAGAGCTTTTACGGGCAGTTGATACTGGTTCCTAATAAAATACTATTTAGAAATGTACTGCGTAATTACAGCACTTTAGGGGTCAGAAGAATAGAAGTACCAGTAGGTATTTCTTACGCTGACGATATAGAAAAAGCTAGTGAAGTTATTGTCGAAAAAATTAATCAATTCGACTTTGTGATCCGCAAAAATGAGACCGCGGTGTACGCAGAAGGCTTTGGTGATAGCAGTATAAACTTACTGGTATGGTTTTGGATTAAATACCCTGGTGAGCCCGATTTTATGACGGTGCGTCACAAAGGCGTTGTGGCAGTAAAGCAAGCACTCGATGCTGCTGATATAAGTATTCCGTTTCCTATTCGTACGTTGGATTTCGGTATTAAAGGCGGTGAAAAACTCGATGCCATGATCAGCGATAAAATAAGTCAGCAGTCAACTAGTAAAGAGGCTGATAGCAACACTGATACTAGCCAGGAAAGCAATTAATTTTAAATTTACAAGGGTAAAGCGGTAGGAAAAACTTACTGACTATCAGCGCGTTTTTACAAAGTAAAAACGCGCTTTTTATTATAATTAATTGATGATCTGAAGTAACTAAAGCCTTGCGTTAACTAAGTTAAAAGCCTCTCAATTAGAAAACTATATAGATAAGGTTTTCTCATCTCAAAATAGGTTATTTAATTAATCGAATTTGTGCTCAAGCTTGATGCAAGCCCTATATAGAAGTGTCTTTGAGTAAAGGATTCAATGGTATAAGTAGCTGCAATGAGCGTCGCGATTGGCGCGTAAACTAAAAGGCTTTTAATCAAGCTATTTATACTGGCTCGGGAGTATGTTCTGCATTAAATTATATCTTGCAGGCCATAAAAAGCGCCGCTTGTGTTGGAGAAGCAAGCAGCGCTGAAGAATAAGTTAAGAAGGAGGTGTATTAAATAACACTAATTTTGTTACGAATGACTTTAACCCCATCCATATTTTCTAAAAACTTTTGAGCAAGAGCACGTTCAAAACCGCTATTAGCTTTGCCTTTGAGTTCAACGTCGCCATTTTCAACCTGTACGTTTAAATTTTTTAATTCTAGGTTTGGGTTAGTACGTAATTCATGAGTAATAGATTGCTGTAAAGTAGCTTGTGTGGCCACACTACTCACTATCGCTAAATGCGTTGCTGCACTAACTTTAAAAGCAGAGACTAATAAAAATAAACAACAAAACGAAATAAAACCGATAGTAAATTTAATGCGACTCATAACTATATCCTTAGTGTGTTTTGAAAAATTATCGCCGTTATTTGGCGTTTTAATACTCATATATTGACTAGGGTTACAAGTTTCATTCCAAATTTAACTGTTTGAAATGATTGGGTATTTTATTAAGTGGTTATTCAGCTAAGTAGTTTTTACATATTACTCTGAATTGCTTACTCACTGTTTTTAAGCCACAAAAAAGCCGACAAACGTCGGCTCAATCAAATATATTCAAGCTAGAGCTATTTTTTCTTCTTAGCTTTGGCTTTTTTCTTCGCTTTCATTTTTACTGGATCTTTACGCTTTTTAACTGGTGGCTTAGCTTCTTTATGTTTTGGCTCTAATCCTTTAAATACACGGCGTTTTAGCTTCTGCTCTATGTAACGTTCTACTTTGTAAAGGATGCCAATATCGTGTGCTTCAATTAGTGAAATTGCTATGCCTTTTTTACCCGCGCGACCTGTACGGCCAATACGGTGTACGTAAACATCTGCAGTGCGAGGCATATCAAAGTTAATTACGTGGCTTATATCAGCTACATCAATACCACGCGCGGCTACATCGGTCGCGACTAAAATGCGGGTTTTGCCACTGTGGAAATTTTCCATCGCTTTCATGCGTTTATCTTGTGGCATTTCACCACGTAGCCACGCAGCTTTAACGCCGTTATTGGTTAGTTCACCAATAAGGGTTTCAAGGCGCTCACGAGTTTTTACAAACACAATCGCTTTACTAACATCAGGGCCGTTTAAGGTGTTAACTAATAGCTCAAGCTTGTGATGGTAATCGTCAGCTAAATGAACCCATTGATGTATTTTAGCTTTTTCTTTGCGTGATGATTCGGCTTCAAGTAGAGCCGGGTCGTTTAAAATACGCTCTGCAAATAATTCTACGCTGTCACCTTCAAGAGTAGCTGAGAATAAAAAGCACTGACGACGGTTTTTAGCTTCATCACAAATACGCAGCATTTCTTTACGAAAGCCCATGTCGAGCATGCGGTCGGCTTCATCAAGAATGAGCATTTCTACGTTTTCTGCGTGGAAGTTTTCAGTTTCCAAATACTCCATTAAACGCCCAGGTGTGGCGATTAAAATGTCGTTATTATTTTCAAAAATTTCTTTGTGTGTACCGTAATTAATACCGCCGGTAACCACCCCAATTTTTAAGTGGGTTTGTTTTGCAAGTAACTCACATTGTTCATGAATTTGATAAGCAAGCTCGCGAGTTGGGGTCATAATTAATACCCGTGCAAAGCCCGGATCACGACGCGGGAAATCCATTAAATATTGAATTGCTGGAATTAAGAATGCCGCCGTTTTACCCGTACCTGTCGGTGCAGACGCTAAAATATCACGCCCTTGCAACGCCTCAGGAATGGCTTGTTGTTGAATGCTAGTAGGGGTTTCAAAACCCATTTTATTAATAGCATTGAGTAGCTTATTATCAAGATCAAATTCAGAAAATTGCATAGAGTGTCAAAAATAGGGGACAATTGCCGTTAATTATACGCACTTAAACCTACTTGGTGAATGAAAAGGTGAAAAAATGTCTGGTTTTGCATTTAAACAATTTAAGGTTGAGCACGACCAGTGCGCCATGAAGGTATCTACCGATGGTATTTTACTCGGGGCATGGGCTGATTTAAGTGATGCTAGTTCGTTATTAGATATTGGCACAGGCACGGGGTTACTGGCGTTAATGTGTAAGCAGCGAGCGCCAGATTTAAAGGTGAGTGCGGTTGAGGTTGATAAAGCAGCCTACCAGCAGGCTTTACAAAACTGCCAGCAAAGTCCTTGGCCAGACATTAATATTTATCACCAGTGCGTTCAGCAGTTTGTGCCTGAGACTAAGTTTGATTGCGTTATAGCTAATCCGCCTTATTTTAATCATAGTTTAAAAAGTGATAATGCAGCGCGAAATGCCGCTCGCCATACTGATGGTTTAAGCTTTGCAGAACTGATTGCTGCGTTTAAACGTTTAACGCATAAACAAGCTCGTTTTAATTTAATTTTGCCTAGTGAAGAGGCGCAGTTATTTATAACCTTGGCGCAGCAACAAGGGCTGTATTTAAACGCGCATTGCCAAGTAAAAACTACACCGAGTAAAGTGTTCAGTCGCAGCTTAATGCGCTTTAGCTCAATCAAAACAGAATTACAACAAACAGTGCTTTGCATAAAAGATGAAAACAACACCTACACAGCTGATTATGTTGGGCTTTGCAAAGCATTTTATTTAAAGATGTAAGCTATAAATTGAGCTTGGTTATCTAGTAATAAAGGATAATTTACCCATTATGCATACGTATTCAGTTTTTATTTAATCAATCACCAGACTAGTGTTAACCACTTGTAAATAACGTCGAGTATGTTGTTTAACTCGCTCAACACTTGGAACACACACTATGAAGCTGAATAAAATTATCACCACTGCAGGATTGAGCCTCGGCTTAACTTTACCAAGCTTAGCTATGGCTGCACCTACAACATTTGTGCATCTATTTGAATGGAACTGGCAAGATATAGCCCAAGAATGTGAACAGTTTTTAGGGCCTAAAGGATATGCTGCTGTACAGGTATCTCCGCCTAACGAGCATATTACAGGTAACCAATGGTGGACTCGTTACCAACCTGTGAGCTACCAACTGCAAAGCCGTGGCGGCAACCGGACGCAGTTTATAGATATGGTTAATCGATGTAATTCGGCAGGCGTAGATATATATGTTGATACCCTAATAAACCATATGGCTGCAGGCAATGGTACTGGTACCGCCGGTAATAACTTTGGTAATAAACAATATCCTATTTATAGCCCACAAGATTTTCACCAAAGCTGCTCAATTAACCCTGAAGATTACGGTAATAATCGCTATCGTGTGCAACATTGCGAGCTGGTAGGGCTTGCCGATTTAAATACCGCTTCAACTTATGTGCAAAATACGTTAGCGGCCTATATTAATGACCTGCAAGCTTTAGGTGTTAAAGGCTTTAGGTTTGATGCTGCTAAGCATGTTGCAGCAAGCGATATTCAAAGTCTAATGGCTAAAATAAATGGCTCGCCAGTGGTGTTTCATGAGGTGATAGATCAAGGTACTGAAGCGGTAGATGCTTCAGAGTATTTAAGTACAGGTTTAGTTACTGAGTTTAAATATAGTACCCAGCTTGGTAATACCTTTAGAAATGGCTCGCTTGCGTGGCTAAGTAATTTTGGTGAAGGTTGGGGTTTTATGCCAAGTTCATCAGCTGTGGTATTTGTTGATAACCATGATAACCAACGCGGGCATGGTGGTGCGGGTAATGTAATTACTTTTGAAGATGGCCGTTTATACGACCTAGCTAACGTTTTTATGTTGGCATATCCGTATGGGTATCCAAAAGTCATGTCGAGTTATGACTTTCATGGTGATACCGACGCAGGTGGGCCAAGTGTGCCAGTGCACAACAATGGTAACTTAGAATGCTTTGCAAGTAATTGGAAGTGTGAGCATCGGTGGTCATACATTGCTGGTGGTGTCGATTTTAGAAATAACACTGCCGACAATTGGGTTGTAACAAATTGGTGGGATAACACCAATAACCAGATTGCATTTGGGCGAGGTAGCTCAGGCCATATGGCAATTAATAAAGAAGACTCAACTTTAAATTCAACGGTTCAAACAGACATGGCTGCTGGGCAGTACTGTAACGTATTAAAAGGTGAGCTTTCGGGTGATGCTAAAAGCTGTAGTGGTGAGGTTATTACAGTTAATAGTAACGGCACTATTAATTTAAATGTGGCGCCATGGGATGCCATGGCTATTCATAAAAATGCTAAATTACGACAAGACTCGCTTCCTAATAACGGTGGTGATTGGCAAAGAACCGTTGTTTTTATCAATGCGCAAACACAAAGCGGGCAAGATATGTTTGTTCGTGGTGGAATAGATCACATTTATGCGAATGCAAACCTTGGTAGAAACTGCCAAACAACGAACATTGAATGTGCCATGCCTATTCGTCACAACAATTTAAAAAACAACACCACTTTGCCTTGGAAAGCAAACGATAATTACCTAGATTGGTATGGTATTGAGCAAGGTCAAAGCAGTGAGGCGCAAGGTACCGCGATGGATTGGACTACTAATATATGGCCTAGTGAATATGGCGCGAAAAAAACGGTAGATAATGATGGTTTTGGCGTTACACCACTTAACATATGGGGTGAACACTACTGGATGCTTGATGTTGATATGGATTGCAGTAAAGCCGTTAACGGCTGGTTTGAACTCAAAGCATTTGTAAAAAATGGCCCTGAGTGGGAGGGCGATATAAATCAAGCAAACACCCCATATGCAAGCACTAACCATATGGCCCAGTGCGGCAAAATTAATATGTTTGAATTTAATAGCTCAAGTGTAGAGGTACGTGACTTTTAAATATGCACTTTTAATCATGTACTTTAAAACGTGATTATTATTTAAAAACCAAGTGTGTTAAAACGCATTTGGTTTTTATTTTTTACATGCACCTAATTAGCTATGTAATTTCATAGTGTGTTTATAAATCAGCTGGTATTATCGTTTTATTCGCTATTTAAAATTAAAGCAACTCAATGAAAAACTTTAATAAACTAACTTTGCTAAGCACTATCGCTGCAGCTTTATTTATAAGCCATAGTGCGCATGCAAACACGAGTCCTGTAGGGCTTTGGAAAACCATTAATGAAGACACCAAAGAAGCAAAGTCGTACGTACGCATTACTGAACAAGATGGCGTACTGACTGGCAAAATTGAAACAATACTCAATAAAGCCAAGCAAGATGCGCTTTGTAGCGAGTGCAACGGTGATAAAAAGAATCAGCCGATGCTAGGCATGACCATTATTGAAGATGTAACTTATGCCGGAGATGGTAGTTGGGAAGACGGTGAAATACTCGACCCAAATAACGGTAAAACCTACAGTGTGCGCCTAACTCCAAAGCAAAATGGTGAACAGTTAGAAGTGCGTGGTTATGTGGGCTTTTTTTACCGTAACCAATACTGGTTAAAAGTAGAGTAGTTAAGAATTAAAAAGCGCTGCATGGCAGCGCTGTTTGTATATTAAATAGTTACAGGGTTTCAGCGTACTCTGTCATCACTTGCTCTACCCAGGTGGCAATACGCTCGTCGCTTAGCTCGTACTGACTATCTTCGTCCAATGCTAAACCTACAAATTGTTTACCGTCTTCGGTAAGGGCTTTAGACGCTTCAAATTCGTAGTTACTGTCGTTAGGCCAAAAGCCAAGTTGAGTAATGGCTTGGGCATTTATTTCATCGTGCAACATACCTAACGCGTCTTGAAACCATTGGCCATACCCTTGCTGATCGCCCATACCAAATAAGGCTATGGTTTTACCATTTAGGTCAACGTCTTTTATGTCGTCCCACTTTGATTCCCAATCTTCTTGAATTTCGCCAAAGTCCCACGTAGAAATACCAAAAATGATAAAGTCATATTGCTCAGCGTTTTTAAGCGGCTCGTCTTTAATATTATGTAAGCTGACAATGTCGGCGCCAATAATATCGCGTATTTTTTCTGCCGCCATTTCGGTATAGCAGGTAGTAGAACCAAAAAATAAACCAATCTGCATCGTATTTATCACTGTGTAATTGCCTGTTATGATAGGCTCAAGTTTACCGTAAGGTATTTTTAATTGATACCTTCTCCCGTGGTATTACCAACATGAGATCACAACGTGACAACGCTATCTGACGATTTACCTGAACAAAACACTAAACTAAGTAGCAATAGCGACTTTTTAGAAATCTTTCTTGATAGTCTCTATTTAGAGCAAGGCGTAAGTGAAAATACATTAAGCGCTTATCGCAGTGATTTAGATAAGTTTTGCCAGTTTTTAAAAGGTGAAAACTTAATGACGGTAACCAGCCTCGACGTTGAAAGTTACTTAGCGCATCGTGTTGATTTAGGGCTAAAGCCACGCAGTACTGCACGCAGTATTAGTGCATTAAAACGTTTTTATCAGTACTTTGTACGCGAAAAAATAATTAGCGACTCACCTATGGTTAATATTGCTCAGCCTAAAGCAGGGCAGTCGTTACCAAAAACGCTTTCTGAGGCCGAAGTAGAGGCGCTATTAAGTGCCCCCAATACAGAAGAGCCAATGGGGCTGCGCGACAAAGCCATGCTAGAGCTATTGTATGCAACGGGCTTGCGGGTAACTGAGTTAGTGGGGCTAAGAATGGAGCAAATAAATTTGCGCCAAGCTGTGGTGTTTGTAAAAGGTAAAGGCAACAAAGAGCGGTTAGTGCCTTTAGGTGAAGAGGCTATGTATTGGCTGGAGCAATTTTTAAAGCTTGGCCGAGCACAAATGATAAAACATGCCACCGATTTTGTCTTTCCCTCTAAACGAGGGGTGGGCATGACACGACAAACTTTTTGGCATCGGATTAAACACTATGCTATTTTGGCATCCGTTGAGTCGCCGTTATCACCTCATACTTTGCGACATGCATTTGCAACGCATTTATTAAATCATGGGGCTGACTTGCGTGTGGTGCAGATGATGCTTGGCCACAGCGACCTATCAACTACCCAAATTTATACGCATGTAGCGAATGAGCGATTAAAATCGGTGCATGCTGAGCACCATCCTCGTGCTTAAGCGAATTTTTTTGTCACTAAGCCGGTCATATAGACACGATAAGATAAGTATTTTTTAGGATAGAGAACCCGTTATGAAAAAATTAATGTTAGCAGGTGCCATGTTGTGCACTAGTTTGAGCGCTTTTGCTAATGGCGTTGCAGTAACACCCGATGCCAATGATCCTATCGTGACAAAATTTGCCGCGCTTGGAGTAACTGTAAAACAAATTAACCCAAGTCCGGTTGCAGGCTTAAAAGAATTGATTACCAATAAAGGGGTGCTATATGCAAGCCCTGACGGTCAGTTTTTAATGCAAGGTACGCTAATCGATTTAAACAATCGTAATAATTTAACCGAGCAAGCGCTCAATGGTGTGCGCCAATCAGGGTTAAAAGAATACGAAGATTCAATGATTGTGTATAAAGCGCCAGAAGAAAAACACAGCATTACCGTGTTTACAGATATTAGCTGTGGTTACTGTCGTAAATTACACCGTGAGCTTGATGACTTACTTGAGTCGGGTATTACGGTTAAATACCTAGCATTTCCACGTGGCGGCCTACAGGGGTCAGGTTATGCTGATTTAATGAATGTGTGGTGTGCTAAAGATCAGCAAGAAGCACTTACTGAAGCTAAATCGGGCTCGGATACACAAATTGTAAAAGATTGTAGCGCACCCGTTGCAGAGCATTACCAATTAGGCCAAAGTTTTGGTGTTAGTGGTACACCGGCTATTATTTTAGAAGATGGCACGATGATCCCAGGCTACCAACCAGCAGCCGCATTAAGCGCTGCGCTTGAGGCGAATAAAGCAGGTTAATTAAAAACCTGAGTACCTGTTTAAAAAGGCCTTTATGGCCTTTTTTTGTCTTTTTGTTATGAACATCATAAGTTATAAAACCAGCATGAAAAAAATGATCATTGCGCGAGAACCCGTTGACGACTCTCATCTACCTAGTCATCTACATCCTGTTATTAAGCAAATTTATGCCACGCGTAACGTCTGCCATGCTGATGAATTAAATAATAGTGCGGCTACTTTACTCGACTTTAAGTTGTTTAAAGATATAGACAAAGCCAGCCAACTGTTAATAGATGCACTGCATGCACAAAGCAAAATACTTATTGTTGGCGATTTTGACGCCGACGGCGCAACCAGCACCGCTACCTTAATGCAAGGGTTGGCCATGTTTGGCTTTACCCATTTAGATTACTTAGTGCCAGACCGCTTTAGTCTAGGTTATGGTTTAAGCCCAGCATTGGCTGAGCAAATAGTGACTATGCAGCCCGATTTAGTGATCACCGTAGATAACGGTATTTCGTGTATTGCAGGGATTGATATTGTTAAAGCTGCAGGCATTAAAGTGCTGGTTACAGATCACCATTTACAAGGCGAGCAACTGCCTAATGCCGATGCTATTGTTAACCCTAATCGCCATGACTGTGATTTTCCCTCTAAGTCGATAGCCGGTGTTGGTGTGGCGTTTTATTTACTAATCGCACTGAGAAGTGCGCTGCGTGAACAAGGCTACTTTAACCAACATCCCATGCCAAATATTGCTGATTTACTCGATATTGTAGCCCTTGGTACGGTGGCCGATGTGGTAGCCCTTGATGCAAATAACCGCACGTTAGTGCATCAAGGCTTGGCACGTATTCGCAGCGGTAAAACCCGGCCCGGTATCAGCGCACTGATTGAAGTGGCTAATCGTAATGCAGCTCGTTTAAGTGCCAGCGATTTTGGCTTTTCATTAGCGCCACGTCTAAATGCAGCTGGGCGCCTAGATGACATGAGTTTGGGTATAGCTTGCTTACTTAGCAACGACATAAATCAAGCAAGGCGTATAGCTGGCGAGCTTGATAGCTTAAACTTTGCCAGACGTGAAATAGAGCAAGGTATGCAAGTAGAGGCGCAAGCCGTGCTCGATAGGCTAGCATTTAAAGAAGATAGCGTACCTGATGCTATTTGTTTGTATCAAGACGATTGGCATCAAGGCGTTATTGGCATTTTAGCGGGGCGCTTAAAAGAAAAATACCACCGCCCAACCGTGATATTTGCGGGTGGCGAAAACGGTGAAATAAAAGGTTCATGTCGATCTATTGAAGGCTTGCATATGCGCGACCTGCTTGAGGGGTTAAACACCGCGCAGCCTGGTTTAATTAATAAATTTGGTGGCCATGCAATGGCGGCAGGTTTAAGTATTAACGAGCAGCAATTTCCTGAGTTTAAACGTGCGTTTGATCGTGCGGTTAGTGAGCAACTCAGTGAAGAAAGTAAACGCTGTATTGTGTTTACCGATGGTGAGCTACCTAATGACTGCTTTAGCATGGATTTTGCGCAGCTTTTAAAACAATCGGGCCCGTGGGGGCAGCAGTTTCCTGAGCCGGTATTTGAACACACCTTTGAAGTAATCCAACAGCGTATTGTGGGTGAAAAACACTTAAAGCTAGTATTAAAGCATCAGTCTGCACGCTTAGTGGATGCCATTGCCTTTGGCATTGATGTTAAAGCGTGGCCAGATACCGAGGCGCAGTTTGTTAAAGTGGCGTATCAGCTCGATATAAATGAATTTAGAGGTAAATTTAGCTTACAACTTATAGTTAGAGAGCTTGAAAAAGTGGGCTAAAAAATATCTTCAAACCATGCATAAAATGCTAATAAAACGCGCGGTTTTTTGTTAAAATCGGGCGTTTTTATTATTTAATGATTTTTAATTGCGCTCGCTCTCTTTTTTAAGTGCGCAATAACCTAGCCATTTTGGAGTAATGTACATGTTTGAAGTGAATCCTGTGATTAATCAAATCAAGGAAATTCGCGAACGTACTGAACTGCTTCGGGGTACCTTTGACTACGCTCTTAAACAAGAACGTTTAGAAGAAGTTAACGCCGAACTTGAAGATTCAGCCGTATGGAATGAGCCTGAGCGCGCACAAGCCCTTGGTCGTGAAAAGTCAGCACTAGAAGCCGTGGTTGAAACAATCGATAACCTTGTTGCTGGTACTGACGATGTTGAAGGTTTAGTAGAGCTTGCTGTTGAAGCCGAAGATCAAGACACCTTTGATGAAGCACAAAGCGAACTAGCTGATTTAAACCAGCAGCTTGAAGGGCTTGAGTTTCGTCGTATGTTTTCAGGCTCTCACGATTCAAACGATGCCTACCTTGATTTACAATCAGGCTCTGGCGGTACAGAAGCACAAGACTGGTGTAATATTTTACTGCGTATGTACTTACGCTGGGGTGAAGCAAAAGGCTTTAAAGTAGAGCTAGTTGAAGCGACCGATGGTGATGTTGCTGGTATTAAAGGTGCAACGGTACGTTTTTCTGGCGAATACGCTTATGGTTGGTTACGCACTGAAACAGGCGTACACCGCCTAGTTCGTAAAAGCCCATTTGATTCAAGTGGCCGTCGTCATACCTCGTTTGCATCTGCGTTTGTTTACCCAGAAGTTGATGACAACATTGAGATTGATATTAATCCGTCTGACTTACGTATAGACGTTTACCGTGCATCAGGCGCGGGTGGTCAGCACGTAAATACCACTGAATCGGCGGTACGTATTACTCACGTACCAACCAACACCGTGGTGCAATGTCAAAACGAGCGTTCACAACATAAAAATAAAGCCCAAGCAATGAAGCAGTTAAAAGCGAAATTATTTGAGCTTGAGCTACAGCAGCAAAATGCTGAAAAGCAAAGCCAAGAAGACAACAAGTCTGATATTGGCTGGGGAAGTCAAATTCGTTCATACGTACTTGATGACTCGCGTATTAAAGACTTACGTACTGGCGTTGAAAACCGTAACACTCAAGCGGTACTCGATGGCGACCTAGATAAATTTATTGAAGCCAGCTTAAAATCTGGTTTATAACCACCAAGCTAAAAAAGAGCTAAAAAATGACTGATCAAATCCAAGACGAAAATAAGTTAATCGCTGAGCGTCGCGGCAAATTAGACGCTATTCGCGAAAATTGCCCAGCCAACGGTCATCCAAACCAATTCCGTCGTGAGCATTACACGGCAGATTTGCAGGCTGAGTTTGGTGATAAGAGTAAAGAAGAGCTAATCGAATTACAGCACGTAGTATCGATTGCGGGTCGTATTCTTGCTAAACGTGGCCCATTTATGTCTATTCAAGACATGAAAGGCCGTGTACAAGCATATGCCTCAAAAGACGTTCAAAAAGATTTAAAAGCAAAATATGGTCAGCTTGATATTGGCGATATTATTGGTGTTAAAGGCGCACTGAACAAATCAGGTAAAGGCGATTTATACGTAGAAATGACAGAGTACGAACTGCTGACTAAGTCACTTCGCCCACTACCAGAAAAATTCCATGGTTTATCAGATCAAGAAACTAAATATCGCCAACGTTATGTTGATTTAATTACTAACGAAGCAACGCGTGAAACATTCCGCATTCGCTCACAAGTAGTTGAAGGCATTCGTCGCTTTTTAGCAGACCGCGATTTTATGGAAGTAGAAACGCCAATGCTGCAGGTTATTCCTGGTGGCGCGACGGCACGTCCGTTTGTAACACACCACAATGCGCTTGATATCGACATGTACTTGCGTATTGCACCAGAGCTTTACTTAAAGCGTTTAGTGGTAGGTGGTTTTGACCGTGTATTCGAAATTAACCGTAACTTCCGTAACGAAGGGTTATCGACACGCCACAACCCAGAATTCACTATGATTGAGTTCTACCAAGCGTACGCTGACTACATTGATTTAATGAACATCACCGAAGACATGTTACGTACAGTTGCAACTAACGTACTGGGCAGTCCAATTGTGGTTAACACCACTAAAGATGAAAACGGCGACGTTGTTGATTCAGTAGAGTATGATTTTGGTCAACCATTCACGCGTTTAAGCATGGCAGATGCTATCTTAAAATATAACCCTGAGTTTGATGCAGCGGTATTTAACGACCCAGAAAACCACTTTGAAGAATTAAAAGCGTACGCTAAACAAGTACACGTTAAAATTCCTGAAAACTGCGTATGGGGCCCAGGTAAGTTCTTATGTGAAATATTTGAAGAAACGGCTGAGCATATGCTTATCCAACCTACATTTATCACAGGCTACCCGTGGGAAGTATCTCCACTTGCACGTCGTAACGACGAAAATCCATTTGTAACTGATCGTTTTGAATTTTTTGTTGGCGGTCGTGAATTAGCAAATGGTTTCTCAGAGCTTAACGATGCACAAGATCAAGCTGAGCGTTTTACTCGTCAGGTTGAAGAGAAAGACGCTGGTGATGATGAAGCAATGCATTATGACGAAGACTACATTCGCGCACTTGAGTATGGTTTACCACCAACGGCAGGTGAGGGCATTGGTATTGACCGTTTAGTGATGCTATTTACTGACTCATCAACTATCAAAGATGTTATTTTATTCCCGCACATGCGCCCACAAGCTGACTAAGCTTGAAGGAATAAACTATAAAATTATTAACGCCGCTAATTAGCGGCGTTTTTTTTGCCTTATTGTTTGTGAGACATTGCCTAAACTTTATATTAGGGCTTTTAATTAATAAGTACTACACTGATAATAAAATGTAAGTACAAAGGGATATTAACCTTTAATTCAGTTTCATTATCATAAAGTTGCCTCACTGCTTAGCAACATTAAAGCAGTGCTATAACTTTTTGGTATGATTGTTTTTTAAACATTATGTTGTATTTATGTGAATTTTTTAGCTAAAATATGGCCGAAATTTGTACACGGTCATTATTAGTCGTAAAAATAAAAATTTCTAAAGGACTTAGATAAATAATATGAAAGCTAAACGAGTAGAGTCTTTACCCGATAAGAGCACCACAGAGCAACAGCGACAAGCTTACTATCGCGCATGTATTGCTGAGTTTCAAAAATTGGGCTACCAAGAGCAATACCTAGCAGAGCTTACGGATGAACTAGTGCCAGTGATGGGTGTTAACTCAAGCACTCCAAATACCTAACCTGATTAATTTTCAAACTAATTACACTTTAAAACCAGACATGTGTGCAATCTATAGCCATATAGTCACTTTTGTCAGAAAAGTGTTTGACATATTTTCTGAAATCTTTATTATACGCCCCACAAGACGGAGAGGTGTCCGAGTGGCCGAAGGAGCTCCCCTGCTAAGGGAGTATAGAGTTTGTAGCTCTATCGAGGGTTCGAATCCCTCCCTCTCCACCATTTTTTAAATGGCAAAATCTTGTAAAGGTAAAGATGGGCGCATAGCTCAGCTGGATAGAGTACCTGGCTACGAACCAGGCGGTCGGAGGTTCGAATCCTCCTGCGCCCACCACTCTTTACACACTCTGCTTAGAGTTAAAACAAGCAAAATGAAAGTGGGCGCATAGCTCAGCTGGATAGAGTACCTGGCTACGAACCAGGCGGTCGGAGGTTCGAATCCTCCTGCGCCCACCACTTTCATTGCAACTCCTGCTAAGAGTATAAAATAAGTAAAGTGTTGGCTAACGCCAAGCGGTCGGAGGTTCATTCTTATTAGATACGTCCTACGCCCACCACTTTCAACTCTCACTTAGAGTATAAATAAGTAAATATGAAAGTGGGCGCATAGCTCAGCTGGATAGAGTACCTGGCTACGAACCAGGCGGTCGGAGGTTCGAATCCTCCTGCGCCCACCACTTTCATAAATAAGCCGACATTAGTCGGTTTTTTTGTGCCTGAAATAAAGTGAATATGGGAAAGTAGCTAGCTACGAACCAGACGGTCAGAGGTTCACTCTTACAAGATACGTCCTGCGCCCAGCACTTTCATAAATAAGCCGACATTAAGTCGGTTTTTTTGTGCCTGAAATAAAGTGAAATTGGAAGAGCAGTAGGGTTTGCACTCGACGGTCGGAGGTCCACTCTCAGAAGATACGTCCTGCGCCCAGCACTTTCATAAATAAGCCGACATTAAGTCGGTTTTTTTGTGCCTGAAATTTGAGAAGGTTTTCAGCTTTCAGCTTTCAGTTAAGCCAAACAAACACCCCTGTTAAAAATTTCAGCGTAGACGCAGAACGTGTTCGCGTGAGAAGCGCAGCTTCTAATTAGTTACGTATCCACTTAAAACCATTCACTGCTCTTTAACTTAAGGTGTGGTATTTTAAACACCTTGTTTAAAAGGATCTTGCTGTATGTTTAAAACCGTATTTTTTATATTCTTATTTATTTTAAGCGCACTTTTTACTGTTGCTACACATGCAAATGAGGCTAAACATGCAATCGCCGTTGGTGCAGAGCAATTTGCTTTGTACTTACCGCAATTAAAAAATAAACGTGTAGGGCTGGTGGTTAATCAAACTTCTGTCGTGGGGCAAACGCATTTAGTTGATAGCTTGCTGGCTAAAAACATCAACATCACTAAAATTTTTGCACCCGAGCATGGCTTTCGGGGCGATCATGATGCGGGAGCACATGTTAAAAACGCCGTTGATAGTAAAACCGGCATTGCGCTTATTTCTATTTACGGTAAAAACAAAAAGCCAACCCCCGAGTCACTGCAAAATGTAGATGTGATTATTTTCGATATTCAAGACGTGGGCGTACGTTTTTATACTTACATTAGCTCTATGCATTACATGATGGAGGCTGCGGCTGAACAAGGCGTTGAATTTATAGTACTCGATAGGCCAAACCCTAATATTAGTCACATTGACGGGCCAATTTTAGAGCCGCAGTTTAAATCGTTTGTGGGTATGCACCCAATCCCTGTATTACACGGTATGACGTTAGGCGAGCTAGCTAAAATGATCAAAGGCGAGGGCTGGATCAACCAAGCAGCTGAGTTACAACTGAGCGTCATTGCTGTTGATCATTACACCCGCACCAGTCGTTATAGTTTACCGGTAAAACCAAGCCCTAATTTACCCAACGATCAATCAATAGCGCTGTATCCCTCGTTGTGCTTTTTTGAGGCAACCCCTGTTAGCATAGGTAGAGGAACTGACTTTGCATTTCAGGTTATTGGTTATTCACCAGTAGCACTTGGGGACTTTGGCTTTACTCCTCGCTCAATAAAAGGCGCAGCGCTTAATCCTAAATTTAAAGACCAAATGGTGAAAGGAATTGATTTACGCCATAGTGATACCGTCGGTTTAAACTTAAATTATTTAATTAATGCTTACCAGCAGCTTACACAAGCTAAGCAGTTGTTTTTTGAACGTGCCGACTTTATGGATAAACTCGCAGGAACTGATCAGCTCAGACTTGCCATAGAAGCGGGGCGAACAGCTGAGGAAATTAAGCAAAGCTGGCAAGCGGGGCTTGAGCAATTTAAACAGCAAAGAGCGCCTTATTTGCTCTACCAATAAAGGAATGAGTGTGTATTTAAATTTTTCCGTGTTAGCAAAGCGTACTTTTTTTAACGCACTGACTATTGCGCTTTGCTTTATTATTACCGGTTGCAGTGGCGCAAGCAGTGCAATTAAATCTCAGCGCCCGTTTATTCCTAATCAAATACAAAGCCTCGCTAATGCGCAAGTTATTGCTACCTTTCCTGAGCCCAACCCCAGTAGCCGAGAATATGTAAATAATCGTGGGACCTTTAAAGCGTATAAAGGGCGTGGGCAATTATTACTACAAAATGAAAGCGCCTTAAGTGCCGATATTTATATTAATAATAAAAAGTTAGCGCTTGATACCCTGCAAAAAAATACTGAGTATGCCTTTAATTTAAGGCAGTACACTCACAACGGAGTTAACACTTTTAAGGTTGATAACATTCAACCTGCTGACGGCAGTTTAACGCTGCGATTTGCCTTTGCTACTCTAAATAGCTCAGCGGCTAAACCTATTGATTTTAGTGCCGTAGATAAGCTAATAGAAAAAGATGTAAGTGAGGGTTTTCCTGGTGCGGTATTAGCGATTGTTAAAGCGGGTAAGATATTAAAATTAACCGCTTATGGTGATGCCAAGAAATATCAGCAAAATGACTTAATGTTGTTACGCCCAGAGCCCATGCAAACAAATACACTCTTTGATTTAGCCTCAAACACAAAAATATTTGCCACTAACTTTGCACTAATGAAGCTTGTGAGCGAAGGGCGATTAAATATAAATAACAGAGTGAGTGATTACCTAACAGAATACCAAGGCGATGGACGAGAGCTGCGCCAAGTTAAAGATTTACTCACTCATAAAGCCGGTTATCCGCCAGTGTTCGACTTTCATCGAAAAGATACCCGCTATGGCGAGGCGTTTTTTTCACAAGCCAGCGACACCACCAAACAATTACTGCTCACCAGCGTGCCACTAGCTAGCGAGCCAAGCGCCCAGCATGTTTACTCTGATATTGATTACATGATTTTAGGTGTTTTAATTGAGCGTATTAGCGGCCAACCACTCGACGAATACCTAGAGCAGCATATTTACGCGCCTTTAAAGCTTAACAACACTTTATTTAACCCGCTTAAAAAAGGCTTTAATCGTCAGCAGTTTGCCGCCACAGAGCTTAGTGGTAATACCCGAGATGGCCGTATTCATTTTGATAATATTCGCACCAATGTACTGCAAGGGCAGGTGCATGACGAGCGTGCTTTTTACTCACTTGATGGTGTAGCAGGCCATGCTGGACTATTTAGTAATGCCTCCGATTTAGCTATTTTATGCCAAGTGCTACTTAACAAGGGCGGTTACGGCGATAAGCAAATTTTTAATGCCAGTAGCTTGGCGCAGTTTTTAACCCCACAAAGTACCGATGAAACCTTCGGCTTAGGTTTTCGTCTTGCTGGAAATAATCAAGCGCGGCGCTGGCACTTTGGTCCGTATGCCAGCCCACAAGCTTATGGACACACAGGTTGGACTGGCACAGTAACTGTGATTGATCCCGCTTACGATTTAGCTATTGTTTTACTTACCAATGCACGCCATTCACCAATTAAAGGTAGTGAAAAACGTTATCAGTTTGTAGGTAAAAACTATGAAACAGCTCAATATGGTTCTATTGTTTCATTAATTTATGAGGCGCTGTTAAATCAGTAAACTCAGTGAGTGACTTAATGGTGTAAATCTATTAAGTTAACTGCTTACTATTAACTAACCAAGGCTGTTAAAGCCGCGTTTATTATAAAAATTAAAAAGGTTTAGCTATGTCTTGGTATTCTATTTTGCCACCGCTGATTGCCATTATTATTGTGTTTTGGCGCAAAGAAGTCATTATGGCACTGCTTGTTGCGGTAATTTCATCGGAATTTTTACTCGCATTACAAGGTGAAGGAAATAGCGTATTTACTACGTTTTTAAATAGCATTGAGCGCATAGTCGCTGTAGCAAGTTCCCCCGGTAATACCCGTATACTCATCTTTAGTATTTTAATAGGCGCCTTACTTGCCTATATTCGTGAGTCTGGCGGCGTCGCTGCTACCGTTAATTTGCTGATGAACAAAGGCGTTGCGAAAAGTAAGCGCCAAGTGGGCTTTTTAACTATGTTTACCGGCGTTGCGGTATTTATAGAGTCAAACTTAAGTGTGCTTACCTCGGGTATTTTATCTCGCGGCCTGTTCGACAAATTTAAAATGAGCCGCGCGCGTTTAGCCTACATAATCGATAGCACCAGCGCCCCTGTGTGTATTTTAATTTTATTAAATGGCTGGGGTGCATTTGTACTGGGCTTGTTAGGTAATTACGAATTAGGCGAGTCGGCGGTATCGGTATTGTGGGGCAGCGTAGGCTATAACTTTTACGCCATAATCACCCTGGTTATTGTTTTTTATACCATTGCGTTCGATAAAGTACATGGCCCAATGAAAGTAGCCGAGCAAAAGTTAGAGCTACAAAAGACCGAACTAAAAGAAGAAGTAAAAGGCTCTAAAGCACGCTTTATGCTAGTGCCACTGCTAACGCTAATTGTTAGCATGGTCGGCTTTATGTTTTACACCGGTAACGGGGTACTTGCCGAGGGTAGTGGCTCAAAATCGGTATTGTATGCCACGGTACTGGCTATTGTTGTGGCCTATTGTTTAATGATTGGTTCGCGCCAATTTACCCACCACCAATTAGTCGATACCGGCTTTAAAGGCATGGGTGAACTACTCCCGCTGGTAAGCATTGTATTGCTTTCGCTCACCTTAGGAGCAAGCTTAAAAGAGTTAGGAACAGGCGTGTTTGTGGCATCTTTGGTGGGCGATTACTTACCAATATATTTAATAGTGCCAGTACTGTTTTTAACAGGTGCGGTTATGTCGTTTACTACAGGCACCTCGTGGGGCACATTTGCCATACTTATCCCCATTGGCGTACCGCTTATTCAAGCGCTTGGTTTACCGCCATCGCTGGTGGTGGGCGCTATTTTAGGTGGCGGGATATTTGGCGATCATTGCTCGCCTATATCCGACACCAGCGCCGTATCGGCCATTGCATCAGGCTGTGACTTACTCACCCACGTTAAAACCCAGTTACCCTATGCATTAGTGGGCGGTGGCCTAACGTTTGTAGCGTACTTAGTAACGAGCTTAATTGTGTTATAATGACTTAGTACAAAATACTAAAACGCCTGCTTAATTGCAGGCTTTTTTGTTTAGTAATTCAAGCACTTATTTATGAATTTTACTTACACAATTACGCCATTTATTAAATAAGATTCAAAAAAAGTCACTATCTACTGTAAAATATATCGAATTAACTTTATATTGGTTTTTATGAAATCAGAAAACGACCCATCAAAAATTTTAAACCCTGATAAAAAATTCGGGCCACTTTTGGCACGTGTTTTTTCGTCTTCAGTTTTTAATGAATTAGCCAATACAGGCTTTTCGCCAACGCTTAACTCTATTATTAAAGAGTTAGATATTAAAGTTGAGCATTATGAGAACTTAGGCGAGTTATTTGAATGTACATATAGTAAGTTATCGAAAGTTTATAGGAATGAATATCTTTATAAGAATTCAATAGCTAATAAAATTTTACTTGGTAAATATTCATTGAATACGGCATCTATGTTATCTGAATTTCGTGTCGCTAAAAGCAAAGCGGATGCTATAATTTTGAATGGAACATCCCATATCTATGAAATTAAAACTGAGCTTGATTCTTTGGAGCGATTAGACCAGCAACTGTTGGATTATCAAAGTTTCTCAGAGTTTGTTAGTGTGGTGACAGATAAAAAGCACATACCTAAATTATTAGATAAAATCCCATCAAATGTAGGCTTAATCGAACTTACTTCGAGAGATACTTTTAGAACAGTTAAAAAGCCGCTATCTAACCTCGACAAGCTTTGTAAAAATGTGCAGTTTGATGCACTGAGACAAAGTGAATACGTTAGGATAGTAAATTTACATCATGGTTTTGTACCTGATGTACCTAATACATTATTATATAAAGAGTGTAAAAAGCTATTTAAAGATATACCTATTCGAGTAGCTCATAAATATATATTGGGTGAGTTAAAAAATAGAAACCTATCAACGCAAAAAAAGAGCTAGTTATTCGTGCTCCAAAATCTTTAAAGGTTACAGCACTCTGTAGTAGGTTATCTATTAAGCAAATAAATAATTTGTCTTTGGCATTGTCTCGGGGCATACTTTAATGAATAAGGTAATAAATATAAGGAAAGTCAATGTATTACCCTTATCTTCGTGGAAAGCAAAATGAATTGATTCTCCTAAGGGAGAATGCAGAATTAATATCCGCATCACAGATTTCACCGATAATTGAGCCTGTTAAGGGAAATCTAAATCCTTTGATTAAATCACTTAAAGTTTTAATTTCAGAACGATGTAAGTTCTCAGTGATAATTAATCCTATATATGGTGAATTTTCTTTTGATAATACAGGGTTAATTGATTGCTTAAATGAAGAGGGAATTCTCGAGTACGAAAATTTAAGTATTGCTTTGATATGTGATGAAGATACAGAGGTTATTACTGTAGAAGGTTATTTAAATAACTTCCCTGATAATAATATTGAACTAATTCACTATGGTTTTACCGAAGGTAAGGAGCTGTCAAAAGCTTTATTAGGCTTTAATAAAGAGTTCACACATATATTCATAGAAAAGTTTGCGCAAAGGCGATATCGCAGAATTTTTACCAATGATAAAAGAATTTTAATTAAAGATGGATTTAATAGGCAAAAGTCTAATAAAGATTACCCAGCTAAAGAGCATTTTTCTGAACTTCATATTATGTATAAAGAAGAAAATATGGATGGTTTTGGGGATTTTTTAATTAATGGTGATGAATATTCCGAGTCAGGTGGGCCAGCGTATGCTGTAGCTATACATTTAACGTATCTTGATGAGAGTGATGAAGATGATATGTTTATTAAACATTATCTTTCTGAGAGTAATAGCTCTCCTGCAGACCCCGGAGGTAAATTTCTTGAAGCACTCAATAAGCTTGTTAATGATAACGATCCAAAAATATTCTCTTCTCAAGCTCATCAAGAGTTTCACAAGTTAGCAGCTAGACAGCATTATCCAGGGTTGGGATATGTTAAAAAGCTGTCAATGCAGCACCACCTAGAATTAATAGCTGATTTTTTAAAGTAACCAAGGGATAGGTTCACATGGAATATTGCGGAAACTGTTTAAACTCAGATTTTATTAGCGAAGATATAGCCGTTAAATCTAAGAAAAATGGCGATTGCTCGATCTGTGGGAGTAAAAATGTTGCATTAATTGAAGTTGAGCATTTACATAACCTATTTAATTCATTAATTGAACTGTATAAACTACATGAAAAAGGTGAGTCACTGATTTCATTATTAAAAAAGGATTGGTTATTATTTGATACTGTACCAGATGAAAGGGTAATTGTACTTTTACGCGGTATAAAGTATGGAGATGAAAATTTAAGATTAAATTATATCCCAGCTGCTGAACAAACGGAGTTATTTGATTGGGTATCCTTTAAAGAAGAACTTAAACATGTGAATCGCTTCTTTCCTACTACTTTTCCGCAACATGACGCATTAGCTTCTTTAATTAGCTACCTTTCAGCTGAAGTGCCTATTGAGGGTTCAAAGTATTATAGAGCTAGAATACAAAAGACATCTAAAGAGTTATTCCCTGCAAATGAAATGGGAGCACCACCGAAAACACTTGCAAGTAATGGAAGAGCAAACCCTTTTGGTATTTCTTATTTATATGTTGCTTCGACGGAGAATACTGCTGTTTCAGAGGTGAGACCACATAATAATGAATTTATTACTATTGCAACATTTAAAGCTAAAGAAGAGCTCAAACTGGTTGATTTAAGAGCTCCTAGAAAAACAATAGTGCCATTTAGGTATTCTGAAGCTAGCTTAAAAAATATCTATCAAGGTTTAAATCTGCTTGAGATGTTAGGCGAAGAGCTTACTAAACCAGTTTCACAGTCGAAAGCGCAACTCGAGTACTTATCTAGTCAATATTTGTGCGAATTTATAAAATCTCAGGGTTATGATGGTGTTATTTATGAAAGCGCACTAGGTGATGGAGATAATTATGCTATTTTTGACGAGGCTAAGCTTGAGTGTTTCAATATAAGCCAAGTTCAAATTAACTCAGTAAAAATATCTCATATCAAGGTTGTTAACGATGACTTGCAGCAATAATTTATTGTATGCAAGAATGATTATGTTCTTGGTAAATTATTTAAATATAAATTGCAGTAGTTTCTTTTTTAAATATACTAAACAAAACCAGCCTAAGCCCCACACTGCTTAACCCCATCTCCCGCATGTTTAAGCGCCACAATCTGCCCTTTGCCGTTATGTGCCATAGCGAGTATATCACCCGTATTTATATTACTTTCAACTGCATGCTTCCCTTTTAAATCACTGAGCAGTGACTGCTTAATTTGTACCAGTACCTCGTCATTGCAGCTGGCTATGTACCAGTCGTTGTCGACCTTTACGAGCGTGCCGTATTCTATGTGGTGTTGTTGATGGCGGCGTAAGTCGTTTGCTAGTTGGGTGTCGAGCGCGCGTTTTTGTTGCGTTATGGTACTTGCGTAGTTACCTGTTTGATCTATTTCATGCGTTGTTATAAACGAGTAGTCGTGTATGTCTATGGTGTTTAATACGGTTTTAGGGGCTGTATTTATCACGTTGTTACTGTCGAGCACTATAAAGGCTAGTAAGCACAGTGCACAGGTAAGGCTTGTGAGTTGCAGGGCAAAACCAAGCTTTTTAGGTTGTTTTTGGATTACGGAGTGTTTTAACGCCTGTTGTTGAGCATGCGAAAGAGTGGTACGTGCTTTTCGCTCGTTATAATGTTGTGTGAGCTTTTCATTAAACTGCTCATCAGGCTTGTTCATTATAATCTCCTAATAATTGTTTTAGGTTTTGTTTGGCGTAGCGTAGCCTTGTTTTTATGGTTTGGGCGTTGCTTTGCGTTATAAGCTCTATGTCGGTAAGGCTAAAGCCTTCTTGTTGTAAGGTGATGGCTTCGCGCTGCACAAAGCTAAGTTGCTTGAGCGCAGTGTTAAATGCTTCGTAACTTATGTGTGTGTCGCCTATGTGTGAGTCACTACTTGTTAATTCACTTTGATTGTCATTTTGCGCAGGCAGTTGGCTGTTTTCGTCAAACTCGACAAAGTGTTGCTGTTTGCGGTATTCGTCTACTAATGTGTTACGTGCGAGTCGAAATAACCAGGCTTTAGGCGTGGTTTGCGCTTGGTAAAGGTGGCGTTTTTCGATTACCTTTAGCCATGTTTGTTGGCTTACGTCATATGCTAAATGTGTATTAGATTGCGTTACCAGATAATGGTACAAATCGTTACTGTATAAGGCAATAAGTTGCTCTAAGTGGCGGTTGTCGCCACTTTTTGCATACCGCGCCATGCAGTCTTTGCTTGGTGCTTCAAATAACCATGACTTAATACTCAATAGCATAGGCGCTTATTTCCTTACTGCGAACTGTCTAATTTAAAATCAAGCTGTACGGTTTGACCCGTTTGTAATTGTGCCACACCTTCAATTACTTTTGGACGATATTTCCAGCGTTTAATAGCGCGAAGTGCTTCGCGATCAAATATGCGTTTTGGTTCGGCATTTACTACTGTGGCATCAATTACTTCACCTGTGGGTGAAATATTAAAGCTAAGTTGCACCCAGCCTTCTATACCATCACGTGCTGCGCTAGTTGGGTATTTAGGATTTATGCGCACAATGGGTGAAGCATCTCCCGTAGGGCGGGTAAGTGTTTGCTTCATATCGTCACCAAATCCGTCAATTATTATGGGTGGTGCTGTGCTTATTGCTGTTATTGGCTCATTACTAGGTGCTACACGTGGTGGTGCTTTAGGTGGCACTTTAGGTGTGGGTGGTGGCGGTATTCTTTTAATATGCGTGGTTTGTTTATCTTCTGGTGCTTGAAAAATCTCAACAGTAATATCATCACCCGATTTTATAGGTGCTCTTTGTTCGCCACTAATTAAGTATTGCATAAAGGCAAATGCGATAAAGGTCATCGCAGCACCGCCAATAACAGCTGTTGATGTTTTGAACATGGGGTTTTTAGGGAATTCAAGTGTGTGCATAAGCCGCTCCAAATTAATTTATTATGTTGTTTCAGAGCTATAACGGCTGGCAAATAGAAAAGGGGTCAAATAGTTTTAAAATTTAATTAAAAATACAGGGGTAGTATTTAACCTATATAAAAGGTTTCTTGATTTTTTTATTTTGGGTTGGCTAAAAAGAATGTAGTTATTTTGAAGTTTGACTGTTATTTTCTATTTTATTTGCCTTAGGTAGATGAAATTGAGAGCTTTAAGTTGCTTCCCTGCTGTTGTTAGATTTTGCTTCTCAGTAGTAGCGGTGGCAACATTCAGGCATGCTCATTAAAAAGGATTTTATAAATGAAAAAAGTAATATTCGTTTTTTTATTATTTGTTAGTGCGTGTTCATATTTCGAAAGTGAAACAGAGCAAGCTAATCGTTTATCCAAAACATACCAAGTAGACATTAAAACAGATGACCCGAAGGAATCTTACCCAGAAGAGTTTTCAAACAAAGATGCTACTTTAAACAATGTAAATATAACTAGAACCACTTTAAAAGATGCTTCTGATACTCTAGATGGTATTGAGTCTGCCTTAAGTGTATATCCAAAAGGGTTTGTTTCTGAAGTGATTGATGTTGTATATATTTCTAGCTCTATAAAAATTGAAGGTGCGGCAGCTGGGGGGACTTATGGGTCTAAATGGATAGCTCTATCTAATATTACACAATGGAATGGAACAGAAGCCAACTATAAGAACGCATTTCGCGGATTCCATCATGAGCTTAGTTCACTTATTTTTAATCATTCACCTTCAATATTGGTAACGTGGCAAAGTTTATTAAGTGAAGATTGGGAACCTGCTGTATCAAATTATGAAGCGCTTACAAAAGATGAATTAGCGCCAGATTATAATTCGGGCTTTTTATCTGATTATGGCAAAACTTCAATGGGGAACGACTTTAATATTTATGCTGAATTTGCCTTTGCTGAACCTGAAAAACTGCGAGAACTTGCCGCAGCCTATCCAATAATAGCTAAAAAGCTAAGTTTGTTTATTACCGCGTATACGCAGTTTTCGGCTAAATATCAGCAAGACTTTGAAGATTATTTTGCGAGAACAGGTTTAAGTGATGTTGCTGTACAGCCTGAGAATTTTGAAATGACTATCCATTTAGATTTAAGTGATATTAAGCCACAGATAAGCCAGTAATGTATTAAGTAGTAAAAATAACAAAAAAGAGGGGAGGCTCCCCTTTTTTGTTATCATTTTTATTACTATTTTAAATAGTAAGTATTAACTCTTCATATTCTTCTCGTTTTCTAGGTCTTTAAACAGCTCCCCTTGGGGATGCTCAAAAAATTCATCATCATCTTCATCTACTACCAACATTTGATCTTGCGCGGTGGTTTCTTCAATGCGCGGATCCATCGTAGCGGCCAGTGGCGAGTTTGTAACATCGGATGTACCGACCACATAATCACTGGGTTCTGGCTGTTCAACTTTTTGTTTAGAGTTAATAAAGGTTAGTAGTAAGTACATAGCCACGGTTAATAGCGAAATTGACGCATACAATGCTTGGTGACCAAAGTAGGTCATCAGCTGTGCGTTAACTGTTGAGCCTATTGCTGCACCGGCGCCAAAAGCGACTAATAATGCAGATGATACGCCTACGCGCTCTTCGTCCTCAACCCTCGAATTAGCTAGCGCAGAACAAAGCGGATATAAAGTAAACGCAAATAAACCAAAGATAAAAGTGAGTATGTAAGCTGTTAGTTGTGAAGTAGGCAATAAAAACAATGCCAAACTTACAACACCGATAGCTGCTGCATTAGTTCGAATTAATACGCTACGACGAACGCGATCAGAGAGCATCCCCATTGGCCACTGGGCTAGCAAACCAGCAAAAATAGTAACCGACATAAAAATAGCAATTTCTGCGGCACCAAAGCCAGATAGCTTAGCAAATATAGGCGCTAGGCCATAAAAACTACCATTGATAATGCCTGCAAAGTGCACTGCAGTAAGCGACTGTGGCACTTTTTTAGCGTAATCAAACAGACTCATTTTTATCGGTTTTAACGGTTTTGGGTGAATTCTGCGAGTGATAGAAATTGGAATAATACCGATAGCCAACGCCATGCATACTAAAAATAGCGGTGCATACCCTAGCTCAGGAAATTGTGCGAGCGCTAGTTGGCCTAAAATCATCCCTAAGTAAGAGGTGATCATATAAAAAGAGAAGACTCGCCCGCGAGATTCAGGCGCTGATTGTTCGTTTAGCCAGCTTTCTAGCACCATGTAATTACACATCATCCCTAAGCCAACAAAAAGCCTAAGGCCTAACCATATATATAGATTGTCGCTTACTCCGTGTGCGGCCACACAGGCAGTAACCGCCGCAGTACTTGCTGCAAAGGTTCTGATGTGACCCACCGATTTAATTAAATGATAGCCAAGTTTTGAACCCAGTAATAAGCCAAGGTAATAACACGAGGTCATTAAGCCTATCCAAAATGTGGATGTGCCTTGTTTACCTAAATACAGGGCTAAATAGGTTGTAAGTAAGCCGGTACCAATAATTAAAAATAAATTGGCAAAATATAGTGATGGAAATGATTTCATTTAAATGCAAATTATTGAGCTAAGACAACTAGATACTAGAGCAAGCATGAAGGTTTTCCAAGCTGTAAAAAATGTGTTCTGTAATAATGATCACGTAACGTAAGAATATAGAGTGTCCGATAAATTATTTATTAATAAAAATAGTATTTGATAAGGTAGCGACCTAAAAAATCGGGCGGTTGAGTGCAATGCTAGAATAGCGAGTGTATTGCAGGTATTATGCTTAAAGATAATTTTCAGCATTACTTACTCTTTAGAGAGGAAGTTAGGGTCTGTTGACCTTTTAAGGTTAAATTTGCAGCAGTCTGTTTGGTATTTAGGCAAGGCAGCGCCTATGTGGTGTGGTATTCCCCATAAATAGGCGATAACGCAGCATCAATGCCAAACAGGCGCTGCCCGAAGGGTTCTGCCTAGGGGCAATTTACTCTTTGTTGCCTACATGGATGTAGGTAAGGGGCGTGAGCAGGATGCGGAAGCTTTGCTCGGTTTTTACTTAGCCCACTAGGTTACAAACTTCGCGCCGCGATTAAACCGCCCCTAGTTTGAACAAATTTTAATCCGCAAAGGTCAACAGACCCTTATGGCAGTAGTAATATTTTTGGAATTAAAAATGACCAGTGATAATCAAGCTATAAATAAGCGTAAAAAGAATAATCCGCTTATCGAAATCGTATTTAATATCATCATACCTTCAGTCATTTTAATGAAATTTTCAGGGCCTGAATATTTAGGCAGCGTGGTTGGCTTAATTGTGGCGCTTATATTCCCTATTAGTTACGGTATTTATGATTTTATAAAAGCGGGCTCATTAAATTTTATTTCACTTTTGGGCTTTTTAAGTACTTTGCTTACCGGTGGTATTGCGCTGTTTGAGCTTAATGTTGAGTGGTTAGCAATAAAAGAAGCGGCTATACCAGCAATCATTGGTTTTACCGTGCTGATGTCGGGCTTTTTTGGTAAACCCTTGCTAGCCAAACTTTTATTAAACTCACTTTTATTTAAGTTAGACACTATTTACGATGCCCTTGATGAGCGCGGCAATACGCAAAGTTTTAAACAAAAAATTACTAACGCTAATTACTTATTAGCACTCACCTTTGTGTTTTCATCAACTATGAATTACCTCTTAGCTAAATGGATTGTTACTAGCCCAGCAGGTAGCGTGGAATTTAACGAGCAGCTTGGCGAAATGACCTTATTAAGCTACCCCGTTATTGCCATTCCTTCTATGTTGATGCTTATTGGTATTTTTATATATGTGATTAAGGTACTGACCAAGCTAACCGGTATGAAATTTGAAGACATGGTTAATGCCGAGTAATATTTTGTTTTAACAATCAAAAAAGCCGTTTTTTAAAAACGGCTTTTTTGTGTTTTTAAATATCATTTGTATCGAGAATAATGGTGATAATTAGTTTCGTGATATGGAATGAGCTTATAGTTTGGTTGTAAAAAAGTGACTAAGTCGGTGAGTTCAGATACGGTCATGGTATCGTTAAATACCGTCATTTTTGAGCTGCCATCTTCATTTCTGGCGTCGGGTCTATAAGTCCTAGAAAACCGATGTGAGGGATTGATCACTGACGTGACCAGCTCAGCATAGGTAATTATTTTGGTTTTATTACCTCCTAGCTTAATAGAAATATCGTCATGTTTTGTTACGCTGCTATCTTCAACGCCTGGAAGGGTGTGACATGCCAAGCATTTATATTTTAAAAAACACGGTTTTGCCTTGTTCTGCATTCCCCTCTGGCAAGCTAAAACCTCGTTGAGAATCAACGCCTTTATCACAGCCTGTGAGTGCAATTAAACACACGATTAGTAGAGTGTATTTCATTATAGTTCCTGTATTCTCAAGTTAATTTTATGTATTACCAACGCAAACTTATTTGCGTTAACAAATACTTTTTTTAAGAAATAACCTAATTTGAGTGTAGTCAAAGAGTGGCGACTAGCCTAAATGTTGTACATAAATGCTTAAGGGGAATAACCAAAAAGTCGAATGATAATTAATGATGAGATGAAACATCGCAAACATTAAAAAGCCCAGCAATTTGCTGGGCTTGTTAAAGTAGCGTTTACCTAAAATACTAACTGTTCAATTGGCCCGTAGATGACTCTATGTGGGCGCGAACAAACCATTGATATTGCTCAAGCTCTGCAAGTTGTGCAATGATCATATCTTCAGATACCGGATCAAGCTCAGCAAGTGACTCTATAGCTTTACGGTGATCACCGTTAACGCCGTTATACACTTTGTCTAAGGCGGCTAGGTGTTCAGTTACTAAACCTTTGCCGATAGCGTAATCTTCCCACGAACGACGATCGACAATTGATTTTGGTGTACCAACAGGCACGCCGCCTAAAGTGGCAATACGTTCTGCTATAGTGTCTGTCATTTCACGTACGGTTTCAACTTGTGGGTCTAGCATTTCATGTACGCCAATAAAGTTTGGACCTACTACATTCCAATGAATATGCTTTAAAGTTAGTTGTAAATCAATTAGCGCTACCATGCGATCTTCTAGAACAGATATTGCTTTACTTGCTGATTCATTTTCTACACCGGGAGCGGTAAATTCAGCTACTTTGTTTGCATTATTACTGTTACTCATTATGCCTCCTACTATTTCAAAATAGTGTTCGCTTAACTCAAGTGAGTGTTTTAATTGCGATAACGAACACGTCTGTTCTAATAGAAGCAATGAGCATGCCGGTAAAGTTTTTATTGTAAGCTACTGAAATTTATTGATTTATTTTTGTTTAATAAAGCTTCAAGGAGTATTTAGCTTAAAGGGTATGAAAAACATGCACTTTTTTTGTAAATTCTGCAAAAAATACATTTAAAAATGGAGTACTTTAAAGGCTATTTTTGCCTAAGGTATTTAGGCAAAAAGAAAAGTAGAGTTCAGGGTTTAATCGCTATAGCGTTTTTTGAAATTGATGTGCTTTTAATACTTCAAGCGGAATAATGTCGAGCGCTTTTTGATTTGTCGCTTCAAGTACCACAGGAGGAGCAACGCACGCAGCAATGGCATGATACCAACGAATCGCACATAAGCACCACTTATCGCCAGCTTTTAAACCAGCAAAATCATACAAAGGGTTAGGGCTAATTAAATCGTTACCTTGCGCCTTGGAAAACTGTAAAAATTCGTCGGTCATAATGGCGCATACACTATGATTGCCAAAGTCTGAATCTGGTACATAGCAAAACCCCTCACGCGTATAGCCACCGTTGCCACAGCAAAGTTGTAAGCGAGTTCCTAGTACATTTAATTGATTAGCCATATGAAAACTTACCTTGTAATAACCATTAAAAGCAGGGTGTTTACCATAACAGGCTGTTAGTGACTTAGCTATCTATGCTGTTAATTTTATATATCTTTTAAGCGAATAAAAACTGCATTTGGCAGAGCTAAATACAGTTTTTATTAAATCAGGGATTTACGAGAGCAGTGCTGCAGCTAAACGTACAAAATCAGAAGACGTTAAAATACCTACTAGCTGACCTTGTTCGCTAACAACGGGCATGCAACCGTGGCGATTATCTACAAAAAACTTAACGACATCTGATAGCGGTTGCTCTGGGGTTACACTAATAAAATCACTCACCATAATATCTTCTACTTTTGTGAGTTTTTCTTTGCGTTGTAATGCATTAGCACCAAACGTTGCCATGATCCCCATGACTTTGGCGACCATTATCTTTTGTGTGAGCATACCGACAAATGCGCCTTCTTCGTCAATAACAGGAATATGACGAACGTTTTTTTCTTTCATTAAATTGTGTGCGTCATGCAAAGTGCTTTTTACGTTTACCGAAAATGGGTTAGCTGTCATTAAGTCTGTAACGTTTTGACTCATGTTTATTCCTTTATATTATCTGCAGTGTATCAGCTTATATTAGCGCTATTTTTAAGCTTTGCACCTTATTCAGATCAAGGTTTTTGCGGATTTAACAAACAGAGGGATAGGAGGAAGCACTTAATTAAATGCCCAAAAGCATTTAATTAAGTGCTTAAAACTACTGGTAAGTGTTATTCATAGCCACGTGGTGTTTTAGTTTTGATAACTGCGATGTATCCATGCCAACTAGCGTAACTAAGTAGCGGCATAATAATAATGAATCCAGCGGCACCTGCAGCAAAGCCCAGCGCTACCAGTACGAATATACAAATTGACCACACAACCATGGCTGCAAAGTTTTCTTTAACTGCATGGATTGAAGAAACGACTGCGGTCATTATATCAACGCGTCTTTCCATCATAATTTGCGGGGTAAATGCTGAGATTGAAAACACACTGACCAACAAAATTCCGCCGATAATACTGCCTATAGTTAAAAACGCAGAAAGTTCTTCAAAGGTGGGGTTTACATGGTTTGGGTATAATGCATGCACAATTGCAGCTAGGCGCATCCAAATAATCATAATCACCATGAGTAATACCGCAAAACCCCATTCACCTACGGGGTTACGAAACATTGATTTTAATGAATGGCTTAATGTAGGTTTATGGCCTTTTTCAAGTTCCCAGGCTACATCGTATAGGCCAACGGCGAATACCGGACCGATTAAAGCAAAAGCAACGGTTGCAGGTAAAATAGCTAAGTGGCTGTCGGTAAGTACAACAGAGTAAACAATCGCTACCGGAATAAGCGTGAAGATTAAACCGTAAATTAAACTTAACATGGGCGCGCGCGCCATATCTTTAAACGCTAACGAAAGCCAGTGAAAAGCGGCAAATGTATTTACTTTGTTGCACTCTAAACAACGTGCGAATTTAGTGTCTTTGTCTATTGTGTTTGTAGTTGGCATAAAGATGCTCCTTTTTTAGTCACCTTTTAGGTTTAGAACATAGATGTTTTATTTACAACTCATAAACACTCATACGCAAGATTTAGTCGCTTTGTTCATTTGTTAGTCATTTTTGTTGGGTTAGCTATTTCGTTTATTTAAATATATGTTTGAGCATGTACTTAAAAAGTGGGTTCGTATTTCTTTTCCACAGTGGTAATCTAAGCCCTGAAGCTAATTTTAAGAGACCGTAATGAAGGAAAATAAACAACAATTTCAAGGAGCTTTACTGGGTAGTAAACGGTTTTTACCTCTGTTTGTGACGCAGTTTTTCTCTGCTTTAAATGACAATGTTTATAAGCAATCAATCCTGCTTATTTTAATTTTTCAGGCTGCAACGGTAGCTGATGGTGCCTTTTATTCTAATCTGGCGGCAGGATTATTTATTTTACCGTTTTTTCTATTTTCAGGCATGGCTGGGCAAATTGCAGAAAAGTTGGAAAAATCAAAACTGATCAGCATCGTAAAGTTTTGCGAAATTCCTATTATGCTGGTGGGCGTAGTATCGATTTTAACCGAGCAGGTTTGGTTAATGTTAGGTACGGTATTTTTAATGGGTTTACAAAGCACTTTTTTTGGACCGCTTAAGTACTCTATTTTACCGCAGCATGTGGCCCCAAATGAGCTAACTAAAGCGAATGGACTGGTGGAGTCGGGCACTTTTGTAGCAATTTTATTGGGCACCGTATTTGGCACCTATTATATAACCCAAACAGCGGGCCCTATTTATATCAGTATCGCAATAGTAAGCCTTGCGGTTATTGGCTTTTTAAGCAGTCGATTTATTCCTAAAAGTGCAGCCAATGATGCTAACTTAAAAGTATCGATTAACCCTATTACTTCAACCAAAAGTGTTTTTAATGCGCTTAACGCACAAACCGAGTCGGTGGGTAAGTCAGTATTAGGGATCAGCTGGTTTTGGCTTATTGGTGCGGTGATACTAACGGCGCTCCCTAATTACGTAAAACATGTAATGGGAGGCGATGAGTTGGTGGTGACGGCTGCTTTAGTGGTGTTTTCGTTGAGTATTGCATTAGGATCTTTATTGTGTGAAAAGCTATCACGCTCACGTATTGAGTTAGGTATTGTGCCTTTTGGTGCACTGTTAATTACCTTATTTTTATATTTACTAAGCCAAGAGCCTGGTATTGAATTTTATCGCCAAGTTAGTGAGTTGCAGCTTACTCTTGAGCAAGTAATTAATACTGGCGATATGCTCTGGCATTTTGTTTGGATGGCAGGTATTGGTATTGCCTCGGGGTTTTATACCGTGCCTTTGTATGCACTCATTCAGCAGCGTACTCACCCCGATAGCCGTTCTCGAGTGATTGCAGCTAATAATGTATTAAACGCACTGTTTATGGTCGGCAGCGCTGTTTTAAGTATTGTAACTTTAACGCTATTACACTGGGATATTTCACAATTACTGTTGTTATTAGCAGGGCTCAATTTACTAATATCGCTTTACATATATACCAAAGTACCGGAGTTTTTCTTACGTTTTATTATCTATATTTTAGCGATTTGCATGTATCGCGTGCGCACTAAAGGCGAGTCTAACATTCCCGATGAAGGGGCTGCGGTAGTGGTAAGTAATCATGTTAGCTTTGTTGATTGGATGTTTATTTTAGCGGCGTCACCTAGGCCTATTCGGTTTGTTGTATTTGCTCCTATTTACTATTCACCGGCACTTAATTGGTTATTTAAAATGGCCAAAGCCATTCCAATCGATAGTCAAAAATCAAATCCTAAGGCGTTTAATAAAGCTTTTGATGACATTGCGCAAGCACTGAAACGTGGTGAGCTGGTGGGGATTTTTCCTGAAGGCAAGCTCAGCGGTGATGGCGAGGTTGATGTATTTCGCCGTGGCATTGAAAAAATAATTCAGCGCACGCCTGTGCCTGTTATCCCTGTTCATTTAGATGGATTATGGGGCAGTATGTTTAGTCGAAAAACTAAATGGCGACTACCTAGACCCAAATGGTCGTTGGTAAGCGTAGCGATTGGTGAGCCAGTTGCACCTGAAAGTGTGAGTGCCGATGACTTACGTGATCGAGTATTTGCTTTAAAGTAGCTTTATAATAAAAAAGCGCTGCAATTAATTGCAGCGCTGTGGTTGTATTACTTAATGGTTATTAACGGTCTAAATTCATTACTTTAGTCCATGCCGCAACAAAGTCTTCTACAAACTTTTGTTTTGATGTATCAAAGGCATACACCTCAGCAACTGCACGTAGTTCTGAATTTGAACCAAAAATCAGATCAACCGAAGTAGCAGTGTACTTTTGCTCACCCGACTGACGATCAAAGCCTTGATAAATGCCTGCATCTGACGATTTTTTCCATACCGTCGACATATCTAATAAGTTAACGAAGAAATCGTTATTTAGGGTACCAGGCTTGTCAGTAAATACGCCGTAGTCAGTGCCTTTATAGTTTGCATCAAGTGAACGTAAGCCACCGACTAATACAGTCATTTCAGGAACTGTTAGGTCAAGCTGATCCGCTTTATCAATCAGCATTTCAGTTGGTGATTTATAGCTTTTCTCTGCATCAAAATAGTTTCTAAAACCATCGGCAGGCAACTCTAATAAGCTAAATGCATTAACGTCAGTTTGTGCTTGTGTAGCATCACCACGACCAGCATTAAACGGCACGTCTACTGAGTAGCCTGCATCTTTGGCTGCTTTTTCAATCGCTGCATTACCACCAAGCACAATTAAATCAGCAAGCGATACCTGGCTTTTACTAAATAAGCTGTCGTTAAAGTCAGCTTGAATCGCTTTTAATACTTTAAGTACTTTTGCGGTTTCTGCTGGATTATTTACTGCCCAATCCTTTTGTGGTGCTAGCGCAATACGTGCGCCGTTGGCACCGCCGCGCATATCTGAATCACGGTAACTGGCAGCCGATGCCCATGCCACACGTACTAACTCAGGTACACTTAGGTTCGAGTCTAAAATAGCAGCTTTCAGCACTTTTACTGCATCAGCATCAATGTTTGATTTAGTCTCTGCTGAAATAGGGTCTTGCCAAATTAAGTCTTCTTTTGGTACTTCTTTACCTAAAAAGTTACGTGGTGGCCCCATATCTCGGTGAGTTAATTTGTACCATGCTTTAGCAAATGCAAGTTGATACTCTTTTGGGTCATTTAAAAAGCGTTCAGCAATTTTGCGATATTCAGGATCAAATTTTAACGCTAAATCGGCCGTAGTCATTACCGGTGGGTTAAATTTACCTTTAACGTGCGCATCAGGTACTGACTTATGTAATGATTCATCTGTTGGGATCCACTGAATAGCGCCAGCAGGGCTGCGAGTTTGTTTCCACTCAAAGTTAAGTAGATTGCTTAAGTATAATGATGACCAGCGAGTAGGTGCTTGTGTCCATGCGCCTTCTAAACCACTAGATACGGTATCTTCAGAGTGACCTTTACCACATTTGTTTTTCCAGCCTAAACCTTGCTCTTCAATATCTGCTGCAGCAGGCTCTGCACCCACACAGTCTTTAGGTTTGTGCGCACCATGCATTTTACCAAAGGTGTGACCACCGGCGATAAGTGCCAGGGTTTCTTCATCGTTCATCGCCATGCGAGAAAACGCAACGCGAATGTTCTTAGCTGAACCAATAGGATCAGGTACTCCTTTAGGCCCTTCTGGGTTTACATAAATTAAACCCATGTGAGTTGCACCCAATGGGCGTTCTAGTTTGCCGCTGGCATCTTCACGGTCGCTGGCAAGCATTTCTACTTCAGGACCCCAGTAAACCATGTCAGGTTCCCAATCGTCAGTACGACCACCAGCAAAACCATAGGTTTCAAATCCCATATTTTCTAGGGCAACGTTACCCGCTAATACGATTAAGTCTGACCATGAAAGGGCTTCACCGTATTTTTGTTTGATTGGCCAAAGTAAACGGCGCGCTTTATCCAAGCTTACGTTATCTGGCCAGCTATTAAGCGGCTCAAAACGTTGTTGACCACCGCCAGCACCGCCACGTCCATCAAGCGTACGATAGGTACCTGCACTGTGCCAGGTCATACGAATAAAAAATGGACCATAGTTACCAAAATCTGCCGGCCACCAGTCTTGAGATTGGGTTAGCAGAGCGTCGATATCACTTTTTACAGTGTCTAAATCTAGGCTGTTAAATGCCTCTGCATAATTAAAGTCACTACCGTAAGGGTTTGAGCGTAGATCATGATCGCGAAGAGGAGATAGGTTAAGTTGATCTGGCCACCAAAATTGATTGGTTCTGGTTGCGCCCACTTTTGCTTCACCCATGCCTACAGCACCTTGTGGCTTAGACATTTGTGGTTTTTCTTGGCTAAAAGCAGAGCCAGACATAAGTGCCACACTTATAAATCCAACAAGCGCTTTTTTTGTAAATGATCGGTTTTTCATTGTCAGCTTCCTTAAAGTTAACGAATCTCGTTATATACAAAGCGTATTAAAAATAGGGTCTACTCATTTAAAAACAGTAGGTTGATACTTCATTCAAGCTGTTAAACAAGCCTGAATGACTGAGCGATGGGAATAGTATAGTAAAGGGGCTAAAAACTGTGTGCGAAATAAAGCGATTAGTGCAATCTATAAAAATGATTTATTGAAGTTAATTGATTAAATAAACGAATCACTAAAGAGCTTTGAAAGCGGCGGACATAAAAAAGCCCAGCGTAGGCTGGGCTATTAAATTAAAGTCAGTGTTATTGAGTTTTCATTAATTTACTGGTGATCACACCTGAGGTCATAGCACCCGATACATTGAGTGCAGTGCGCGCCATGTCTATTAATGGCTCAATAGAAATAAGCAAAGCCACTACCTCTATAGGTAATCCCATAGTCGGTAATACAACTAACGCTGCGAAGGTAGCACCGCCGCCAACACCTGCAATACCAAACGAGCTAATAACCACAATACCAATTAGCGGTAAAATAAACTCAAATGTGAGTGGGTCAATTCCCACGCTTGGCGCAACCATCATTGCAAGCATGGCAGGGTAGATACCAGCACAGCCGTTTTGACCTATAGTGGCACCAAAAGAAGCCGATAAATTAGCGATTGCAGGTGGCACTTTTAACTGGTTAATTTGCACGTCAACATTCATAGGAATCGATGCCGCTGAGCTACGTGAGCTAAAGGCAAAGGTGAGCACAGGCCAAATTTTTTCAAAGTAATGTTTTGGATTAACGCCGACTAAACTAAGCAGTAAACCATGCACAACAAACATCAATAAAATAGCCACGTAAGAAGCCACAATAAAGGCGAGTAAATTTAAAATATCGTTACTACTAGAGTTTGCCACAACACTTGCCATTAAGCCTGCAACACCATAAGGCGTTAGTGCAATTACCATGCGAACTAAGCTCATTACTGTTGCTTGTAGGGCGTTTACACCGTTACGAATTGGGCTAGCTAATTCTGTTTTTTCAAGCATTACTTTACGTGCAGCTATACCAACAAGTACACCAAATATAACCGTGGCAATGATAGAGGTTGAACGTTGATTACTTAGATCCGCAAAGGGATTTTCAGGAATAAAGCTCAGTAGCATTTGCGGCACACTTAAGTCGGCTACATTCGCGGCTTTGCTTTGTAGGGTGTCCATTCTAGCGGCTTCACGAGTACCCGAAACAAGCCCTTCTATGCTCAAGTCAAATCCATACGTTACCGCAATACCAATTAACGCTGCAATTGCAGTAGTAAACAGTAAAACAGAGATACTAATAAAGGAGATTTTCCCCAGTGAGCCTTGGTTCTCAAGCTTAACCACTGCGGCAATCATAAAGACCAATACCAATGGCATAATGATCATTTTTAGCAAACCGACATAGCCTTTACCTACTATGCTTACCCAGCTGAGTATTTCTTTAATGGTTTCTGGTGAGTTGGCAAATAAAAACTGTAAGGCTAAACCAAAGGCACTACCAAGCACTAAACCAAATAAAACGGTACGAGATAAAGAGCTGCTTTTTTGCGAAACAAGATAAATAGCAAACAGCAAACCGACAAATAATGCCAACATTAATAATACAGCAAGCGACATGGTACCCTCTTTTATAGCTGTGAATTAGCGCGGCACTTTAACGCTTTGTAAGGTGTTAACAAAATACGCTTTCGCTATGGGATAGAATTAAAATGAATATAGTAATAATATTAAAGTATAACGAATAAACATTTTATCGAACAAACCTATTCATATGCTTGTATTTTATTTAATTTATGGGAGTTACTATGGATCGTAAGTCTGGTTTAAAGCGTAAGTCTTGTACCAATTATTTAGTTAACGTGTTCACTTTAGTTTTATTTAAAAATAGGGAGTAAAGGTATGTTAAAGGCAATAATGGCGGTGGTGATGGTTTTAGTGGTTAGCGGGTGCTCAACTCAGTATCCAAATCAAGCACTACTTGGTAAGCAATTTCCCACTGTTAGTGGAGAAAGCTTAGAGCAACAGTCATTCACCATTCCTGATGACTTTAACAGCCCAAATACATTGCTATTAATAGGTTACAAGCAAGACAGTCAGTTTGATATTGATCGTTGGCTTATTGGTTTAGATATGAGTGCAGTTGATGTGACTGCCTATGAGTTACCAACCATTCAGGGTATGGTTCCTCGCATGTTTAGTACCTTAATTGATAATGGTATGCGCAAAGGGATCCCAAAAGAGTTGTGGGGTGGGGTGATCACAATTTACGAAGATGGCGATAAAGTTCAAGCATTTACTGGCAACGAAAACCCTAATAACAGCCGTGTGATACTGCTTGATGAGAGTGGTAAAATTATTTACTTTTACGACCGTGGTTTTTCTGTATCAGCATTAAATAATTTAAAAGCGGTTTTGGAAAAGCAATAAACTACAGGTTAAATTAGCCGCTTTTGGGCACGCCATTATTAAGTTAGCGTGCCACGTTAAAAGTATTACTCGCTTACGTTATTTCTGCCTTTCTTTTTAGCTCTATAAAGGGCTAAATCGGCATTTTTTAATGCCTCATCAAAGCTTTGTTTTGCCGCTCTTTGCGCTACACCAATAGAAACCGTCACGTTTACCGTTTTGTGGTCACTTGGCTGTTTACCTTTGCGAGATTTTTTATCGGTGCGTTTTGGGTTTCTGATCACCATGTCGTAGGTGGCAATATTTTCACGCAGTGTTTCTAGTTCAGGGATTGATTGCTCAGCTGTTTTGCGTGGAAACACCACTGTAAACTCTTCTCCGCCATAGCGGTAAATCTTGCCACCCCCTTTAACGCCAGCCATTTTAGCCGCCACTAGCTTTAACACTTGGTCGCCAATATCGTGGCCATAGGTATCGTTGAATTTTTTAAAGTGGTCAATGTCGAGCATAGCAACGGTGTATTTTCGACCTAATGATAAAGCAAGCTGATTAAGTGCTCGCCGCGTTGGTAAGCTGGTTAAATCGTCTCTATAGGCTAAATAATAAGAGTCTGTACTTACTGCCAATAAATACAAAGAAGCCATAAGCACGGCTATTACAGACCAAGGAAAATCAATAATGTGTTGCTGATTAAGGCACCACACAATAAAAGTAATTAATAAGGCGGTTTGAGTCAGGTTATGGGCTCTTAAGCTTTGCCAAATAAGCAAGCCGCCAATTATTGAAAGCGGTAAAACAATGGGTAAATAAGGAAGCAGCTGAATATAAAAAGAAGATTGTATTGTTAGTTCTTGCAAGTGTTGGCTCAGTGCTAACCAAGCAAATGCAGCACCGCCACAGACAATAACGAGTAAACTGCGAGTTACTGTGTGTATTGATAAGAGCGCTCTATCTTTTATAACTGCCAATAGCATTAATAAACTTGTAGCGCATAATAAGGTCCAGTCAGGTTGCGCTTTGAGCCAGTCAGACCAGGGTAAAGCGTAGTCTAATGAAGATAAATAAAGTACCCAAAATGCGCAAAGTAGTGCAACTCGACTTCGATTAAACTGAGTAGCAAATACAGCAGTAATAATCAGTAATGGATAAACAAGATTATTAATAAGGGAGAGCTTACTTTGCCATTGAGCTTGAAACTGAATTAATAATAAAAATAAGCCACATAGACCTAAAAGGCTCAAAGAAGTTGATTTAACTCCTGCTAATTTTAACAACCTATGCTCCAAAGACCGATGTCTAAAAATAAAGGCTTATTGTATTCATATTGAGAAATATTACTACTTTAATGCTTGTTAATTATTTAAAAACAATACTTTAAAACTAATTTAAATGACTTTTATCGACATTTTTTAACCAAATGTATGATATTTTCGATAAGGTAAAAACAGTGATAAGACTTATTTGGGAGGTTTAGATAGAGTGGATTATCGCGCTTTTAGCAATTTTAGAGGCCATCCATGGCCATTTTGCTAATCGTTTTTGTAGCGAGGATAATCACTGTAGCCTTGCTCAGTGCCACCATAAATAGTAGTAGCATCGGCTTCATTTAATGGCCAATTATGTTTAATACGCGCTGGTAAATCAGGATTGGCAATAAAAGGGCGACCAAAAGCAAATAAATCTCCATAACCTTTAGCTAGCATTGCCACAGATTTATCAACTGTGTATTTACCTGCGTAAATAATACGTCCAGAAAATTCTGCGCGTGCCACTTGATAAAATTGCTCCGGCAAATCAGGAGCATTGTCCCAATCGGCTTCAGCAATTGAAAGATAGGCAATACCCGCTTGCTCAAGTACTTTAATGGCTTCTATATAAGTATGTTGAGGGTCTGATTCTACTAATCCTAAATAAACACGGGTTTCATCAGTACTGCTAAATAGTGGCGCAAATCTAACTCCTAAACGCTCAGCGCCAACTACGTCACTAACCGCAGCAACAATCTCTTTTAAAAAGCGTAAGCGATTAGTCAGTGAACCACCGTATTCATCTTCACGTTGGTTACTATGCTCAGAAATAAATTGGTTTACTAAGTAGCCATTAGCACAATGCAGCTCCACACCATCAAATCCAGCCTCTAGCGCATTACGGGCAGCTTGTGCATACATGCCAACAAGCTCTTTTACTTCATTTGTTGTTAAAGCTTGTGGTTCACTTGGATCGGCTAAAGCGCCCTGAGCTGGCCCTGTTTCTATAAACACTTTCACACTATCAGCTGCTATTGCTGAGGGAGCAACAGGTTTGGCTTCATTTGGTTGTAGGCTAGTATGCGATACACGGCCTACATGCCACAGCTGGGCAAAAATAACTCCCCCTTCTGCATGCACGGCATTAGTCACTTTTTTCCAGCCAACGATTTGTTCAGCAGAGTGAATACCGGGTGTCCAAGCGTATCCTTGTCCTCTGGGTTCAATTTGAGTGCCCTCGGTAACCATAAAGCCAGCACTTGCACGTTGTGCGTAGTAAGTTGCCATTACTTCGTTGGGGATATTGCCAGGTACTGTACTGCGTGAGCGGGTAAGTGGCGGCATAACAATACGATTTTTCAGGGTATATGGCCCTAAACTAATGGATGAAAATAAACTGTCGATATTTTTACTCGGTTGACTCATTTTAATACCTTTTAAATTAACTATGCTGCTTAGCGCTAATAACAATGCTGGTGAGCATAGAGATTAAAAGCTACAATTTGAAACAACACTTTTTTGTTTTAGATACAATTATGAATGGTATAGGTCGGCTGGATATAAAGCAGTTGCGAGTTTTAAGCGCTTTGCTTAAATTAAAAAATGTATCGCATGTTGCACAAAAAATGGGGCTAACTCAGCAAGCTATTAGTGAGCAGCTGCGAAAATTACGCGATTTATTTGATGACAGGCTGTTTATTCGTCAAGGCAATACGATGCTGCCAACGCCAAAAGCGCTGGCACTTGAACTATCAATTAATCAAATTCTGAGTCAACTAGACGCGTTATTGGTGCCGTCACAGTTTTCCCCGCAGAGTTATCAAGGCGTTTTTACTATAAGTGCTACGGACTATGCGATTGCTGCACTTTTACCCCAGTTATTAGCAATTACTCGCCGTGAAGCGCCAGGTTTAAAGTTGATTGTTCGAGACTTCGCATCCGATAACGTTAACCAGCTTATCAGTGCAGGGGAGCTTGATTTACTGATTAGCTTTGTTGAATTTATTCCTGATAATTTAGTTTACGATACCCTATTTGAAGAACAGCATATTTGTATTGCAGGCGCACATGCGCCCACATCTTCACAGCCTTTGAGCTTATCTGAGGTTGCGAGTCGGCCGCAGTTGGTGGTGTCGGCATCTAGAGCAAATTTACGTGGATCGCACGATCGCTGGTTTGCAGATAAAGGCTACAAACGAAATATTGTCATGTCAGTACCTGGGTTTTCATCAGTGCCTGATTTACTCAATACCACCGATTTAATTGCGTTTTACCCATCACGGTTATTGCCAAATAGTAAGGTAAAGCAATTGGAGATTGAAGTATTACCGCCGCCATTTAAGGTGATTGCAGCCTGGCATCCTCGTTCAAATAATAGCGAGATTCATCAGTGGCTTATTGCACAATTAAAGCGTATTTAGACTGACTTTGCGTGAGCTAGATTTATTATCTCAAGCAGCTATTTTGAGCGCTAACTGCGTTGAATTTACTTGCAATAGACTAGCTATTGACGCGTAATTTCGCCTTGTTTTCACTGAAAATCTCTGGCTAGAGAAAATAAACATAAATATCATTTTGATTCAATATGTTAGTAAATCTCTTAACCAGAGTTCAGGTTAATTAGTTGACGAATATCGCTTCCTGTTGGTGCCTCATGGGCACGTAACGAAAAGGCGGGTAAAACCGCTAATATATGATCAAATATATCTGACTGAATATTTTCATACTCCCCCCAATTGGTGGTATTAGTGAATGCGTAAATCTCAATGGGTAACCCTTGGGTTGTTGGCGCTAATTGCCTTACCATTAAGGTCATACCCTGATGAATATGCGGATGCTGTTTTAATAGCGCCACCAAATAGTGACGAAATGTACCCACATTAGTGAGCCTGCGGCCATTTAAAGTGCAGCTCATATCTACTTTTTTAGTCGTGTTCTGCTCGTTAATAGTCGATAGCGTACTTTCAAGGTAATTACTTAGTAGCTCAGCTTTTTTAAGAGCAACAAGTGCGACTTCATCTAAAAAGTGCACACTACTCATTTCTAGATGAATGCTACGTTTTATCCGGCGTCCACCAGAGTCTGACATACCGCGCCAATTTTTAAATGAGTCAGAAATCAATGCATAGGTAGGAATAGTGGTAATGGTTTTATCCCAATTTCTTACCTTTACCGTGGTTAGCGCAATATCAATAACATCACCATCGGCACCGTATTTTGGCATTTCCAACCAATCACCTACCGCTAGCATATTATTGGCAGAGAGCTGAATACCTGCTACTAATCCTAAAATAGCGTCTTTAAATACCAGTAATAACACCGCAGACAGAGCGCCTAAGCCGCTTAGTAAAATTAACGGTGATTTATTCATCAACAACGAAACGGCTAAAATGGCGGTTAATACACTGGCAATAAGCTTAATTGTTTGCAAAAAGCCGCGCAGCGGAAAGTGAGCACTCAAGGGGCGCTTATCAGAAATTGCTTGAAATATATCCAGTAACGAAAACAGCGAAAGCAAGGCGAATAAAATGATCCACTGATCGGTGATCATTTTAATCAAATACAAAAACGTGGTGCCTTCGGGTATCCATAGTTGCGCCTGAATAACAACGACCGCTCCTTGTAAAACAAATGAGATATTACGAGCAAGCTTCTTTGCTGAATATAAAGGGCTTTTACTATCGGGTTGCGCAGCTTGTTCGCTAAAGCGGTTTTTAACTAAACGCTGAGAAACCAGCCTTAAAATGAGTTGTAATATTAATGCAAATAGCGCAATCCAAGCCAATACAATCAGGTCGTACCATAAAAATGGGCTTCCCGGAAAATAACCGCCAAACCATTGCAGTAAAAAATCTCGCAGCTGTGCGCGTGTTCCTGTCATTAATACTCCATAAGGACGCTTTTATTAATTACTGATTGTTAGTTAAGCAGCTGCAATGTAAAAAGTCTATTTAAGACTTTTTACATTATGTAGTTACAGTTTACCATGCTCGAGTTGCTGGCTAAGCTCTTCAAAAATACTTGGGTCATCTATGGTTGATGGAATTTGCAGTTCTTCACCATCAATTAACTGCCGCAGGTTTTTACGTAAAATTTTGCCAGATCGAGTTTTGGGTAACCGCTCTACACACATAATATTTTTAAGGCACGCAATAGCACCAATTTGATTACGCACGGTTTGCACCAATTGCTGTTCTACCTCTTTATGTGAGCCATGGAAATCATTTTTTAGCACCACCATCGCCATCGGGTTTTGCCCTTTTAGCGCGTCACTAATGCCAAATACTGCACATTCAGCTACAGCTGGATGCGCGGCAACAATTTCTTCCATTTCACCGGTGGATAAACGATGCCCTGCGACGTTTATCACATCATCGGTACGACCCATAATAAAGAGGTAGCCATCGTCATCAATATAACCACCATCACCAGATAAGTAGTAGCCATCGTATTCGGCCAAATAACCAACCTTAAAACGAGCCGTATTTTGCCAAATTGTCGGTAAACAGCCTGGTGGTAAAGGTAACTTAATAACAACCGCGCCTTGCTCATTAGGAGCACATTCATCCCCATTCATATCTAAAATTCGTACGTCAAACCCGGGCGTTGCAACCGTTGAACTTCCCGCTTTTGTAGGCAGGTGTTCAATGCCAACAGGGTTACACGCAATTGCCCAGCCGGTTTCAGTTTGCCACCAATGATCAAGTACTGGTAGGCCTGTTTTTTCTTTAAGCCAATCGTAGGTAGGTGGGTCTAAACGCTCTCCGGCTAAAAATAATCGTTTCAGACTTGAAGTATCGTATTGTTTAAACCCATCGGCATTGGGGTCTTCTTTTTTAATTGCGCGAAACGCAGTGGGGGCACTAAATAGGGCATTCACTTTGTATTCTTCTACTACGCGCCAAAAAGCACTGGCATCGGGGGTTCTAACCGGTTTTCCTTCAAATAAAATAGTTGCGCATCGATACATAAGCGGCGCATACACAATATACGAATGGCCCACTACCCAGCCAATATCAGAGGCGGCCCAAAACACGTCACCGGGTTTCATGCCGTATACGGTTTCCATACTGTAATGCATGGCAACCGCATGGCCGCCATTTTCACGTACCACACCTTTAGGTGTCCCTGTTGTGCCTGAGGTGTATAAAATATAAAGCGGATGATCGCCACTGACCGCAACGGGATCAACCGGTGCGGCTGTTTGCATTGCAACAGCCCAGTCAATATCACGTTCGGGCATAAGCGGTGCGGTGGCTTGCTCACGCTGATAAATAATACAGTTTTCAACTTTATAGTTAGCAGCTTCAAGCGCGCTATCGAGCAATTCTTTGTATTCAATTACGGTATTTACTTCTACACCGCAAGAGGCACTGAGTACCAATTTGGGCTTTGCGTCATCAATCCGTACCGCTAATTCATGCGCAGCAAAACCGCCAAACACAACAGAATGAATAGCGCCAATTCGGGCACAGGCTAACATGCCAATTACGGCTTCGGGGATCATAGGCATATAAATCACCACGCGGTCGCCTTTAATCACCCCTAAAGACTCCATTAACCCAGCAAATTTAGCGACCTCTTGCTGTAGTTGTAAATAACTATAACAGCGTTTGCTATTGGTAACCGGTGAATCATAAATTAACGCTGTTTCATTACCATGCCCAGCGATTACATGTTGATCTACGGCTAAAAAACAGCTGTTAAGCTCGCCGTCTGCATACCAGTGGTGCAGTCCTTGTTGATCTTGTGTATATGCTGTTTCTGGAGCCTTGTACCAAGGTAGTCGCTTACTTTGTGATAACCAAAACGCTGCCGGGTCTTGTTTAAATTCATTGTAATGTTGTTTATATTCACCTGACATAAAGGCTCCTGAGCAAAATTTATCCTAACTAAACTAAGCGCTTTTTATCAGCAGTGATATTCGACTATGGTCGATTAAATAGTAAGCGATGCTTTTAGTTTTTGGCCAACGTGATGATTGTATAGAACTAAAAAGTTCCAACTAATGTAAAATGTTTCAGTCATTAATTAAGAGTAAATGGATATAAGAATGAATCAAATGGTCAGAGTAGGCGTTGCAGTAATAGTAATGCATGATAATAAAATTTTACTCGGTGAACGGATAGGCGCACATGGCGCGAATACGTGGGCAACGCCTGGTGGACATTTAGAATTTGGTGAAACTGTTGAGCAATGCGCTGTGCGTGAAGTAGTAGAAGAGACAGGGCTTAATGTCACTAATATTCGTAAACTCGATTTTACCAACGATATTTTTAGCACAGAGAACAAACATTATATTACCTTATATGTGAAAGCAGACTATGAAGGCGGAGAGGTTATAAATAAAGAACCTCACAAATGTTTACAGTGGCGCTGGTGCGATATTAATGACTTGCCCGCACCTTTGTTTACCTCATTAAAAAATTATTTAGCACAGAATACCTTGCCCGCTAAGTATTAAAGGTTTTTTGGCATAGGGAGTTGCCATTTATTTAAAATTTGCTGATATTCACCACTTTCCTTGATGGCATTTAACCTATCGCTAATAATTTTTGCTGTGTGTGAGTCAAACTGATTACTGGCTGCAAAATGCAAAGAAGAGGGTAACTCATCTAAATGGATGCGTTTTGAAATTAAATTAGGGTCGAGCCCCGTGCGCTTTAATTCGTTTTCAAGTGTGAGCGTATTGGTTACAACAAAGTCGATACGATCTTTATATAGCATTTTCCAGAGCTGCTGATAATAACTGACTAATACTAGGTTTTCATTTTCAGTAAAGCCTTTAGTTTCTAAATAAGCTTGTGCAGAGTAGCCGCGAATAGTGGCTACTTTGTACTCTTTAGCAAAATTTAAATGAATCACTTCATCTTTGTGGTTACTTAAACTAACTAGGTATGCGTCCGCAAAGTAGACTTTACCTAGCCACTTATATTGATGATGTCTGTTTGGTGTTTTTAGCAGTGACATTATTATGGCATTAGGATTGGCTCGTTGCTGTTGGAATATTCTAGCCATTGGCATTATTTCAAACTTTGCTGTTAAATCAGTGCCATTTAAAACTGCTTTAGCTATATCAACCAGCGCGCCCTGTGCTTCACCTTGAGGGTTTTTAAAATGATAAGGCGGTAAATCTTCAGCGATGAAGGTAACAGGGGTTGCGTTGCAGAACGCACTATAAAAAAACAATACAAAAACAGTTAACACCATACGCAAAAGCATAAATAATTGTCTTTAAAGCAATACTATAACGCTAGTGTAAAGAAAAACATTAATAAGGTACATGATAAATGTATATTTTAAGTAAGCAGATTGTTTACTTGTTGTTTTTTATAAATTGGCGAGGCGAGCAATGATGCCAGCGTTTAAAGGCACGATTAAAAGAACTTTGATCGTTAAATCCCAGCATAAAAGCGATTTTATTTAGTGAATAGTGGTGAATATAAGTTAATAAACGTCGTTTTTGCTCTGCTTCAAGCAGCGCGGCAAACGTGGTTTGCTCTTTTTTTAGATAGCGCTGTAGTGTACGTGGCGTCATATTTAAGGCCGCAGCTGTCCTGAGCAAAGAGCAATCTTGTAAGTCGTGTTTTGCCATTAAAATATGATTAATTTTTTCTGATAATAACTGCTGACTTTTAAACTGGGATAGCTGTTGCTCTGACATTTGCTTAAGCATTGCGTTGATTTGGCTATTATCGGTTTTAAAGGGCAGGGTTAAGTAATTACTTGGAAACTCGATTTGATTAAAGCTAGCGCCAGCTTTTACTGGGCAATTAAACCAATTAGTTAATCTGTGTTGTTCGGTGTTTGAAAAGTGTGTTGAAAAATACACACAGCTAGGTGAAAGCTCAGGATTAAGTAGTTGGCGTACTACGCTGACCCAAGCGGTCATATTTCGTAAAACAGCCTGTGAACTACATTGTGGATCGGCTAACCAAGTTACTTTACACCGTGTTTTTTGTTGCTCAAACTTGGCGCGACCAATATTAGCCACTAGGCTGTCGTAATTAAGTAGAGCAGTAATAGCGCTGGCTAAATTAGTACTCGATTCAATTAAATACCCCAATACACCAAAATCAGCGGTGCGTATTTGTTTTCCTAACTCAAAGCCAAATAAGGGATCGTTTAACGCCTGTTGTGCATAGCCAAGCAGCGCATTATAGCTTTTTAAGCTGATACGCGGCGCCAATTGTTGTGACTGTTTATTGGTATACTCGTTAAAATCAATAGCGCTTAAAGCCACTTGGCTAGCTAAGCCTTGGGCTTCAAGATAATCCAAACAGCTACAAAAATAATGATCGGCTAAGGTTTTCATTTGTCGCCTAAAGCTAAAAAATAGTCGTCTAATCGCAAGTTTGCCACGGCATATTTTTATATGCTAGTGATCGATAAAAATAATAGGGTGAAGGTCATGGTAGAAATAAAGGTTAAGCGAGCTGTGGCAGCAACGCCGGAGCAAATACGCAGCGTATTACTAGCGCATTCTGATTTAGGACGATTTTTTAATGCTCACTTTACACTACTAGTACCACAAGAGCCGGGTGAAATAAGTGGCGGAAAAGGCACGATTAGAGAAATAAAAATGCAAGGCACTACCTTTAAAGAGCAAATAATAGCTGCAGATAACAGTCATATTAGTTACCGTATTATAGGTAGCAAGCCCGTTGCGCAGCATCGTGGTGATATTTACTTAAATGCTAATAACAAAGAACCATCGCTCACTGAGGTTAATTACCATATTAGTTGCATTGCACCTTTTTGGGTACCCGATTTTATACTGGCTTTTTTTATAAAAAAAGATATTAGCCAAGCACTTAAAAAAATAGCCCGTTATTTTCAGGAGCGTGTTGTATGAGCATTGAAATTATTTTACTCGCACTGAGCCCTATTTTTTTGCTGTTTGTTGCTATCGAGTTTATTAAATTTAGGCGTCACTACGATATAAAAGACAGTTTAGCCAATGCATTATTGGCTTTATTACATCAAGGTGCTGATGCTATTGCATTAATAGTACTAATGCCGTTTTTTTACTGGCTGTATCAGTTTCGGTTATTTGATATTGAATTGACAGTATTGACCATATTAGGTGCCTTTGTACTGCAAGATTTTTTATATTATTGGTTTCATCGTGCATCACACCATATACATTGGTTATGGGCAGCGCATGTAGTACATCATAGCTCTACGAGAATGAATTTTACTACTGCCTTTAGACAAAGTTTAATGTATCCGCTTGCGGGCATGTGGCTGTTTTGGATGCCAATGATATTACTTGGTTTTGAACCTGTGATTGTTTTTGCCGTAGTTGCCCTTAATTTAGCGTATCAATTTTTTGTTCACACCCAAGTGGTAAAAAAGCTGGGTTGGTTTGAAAGCGTATTTAATACCCCATCACATCATCGGGTACATCATGCTATTAACAATGGTTATTTAGATAAAAACTTTGCAGGGGTACTAATTGTTTGGGATAAGTTATTTGGCACTTATGTAGAAGAGGATGAAAACAAGCCTTGTAAATACGGAATTATTGGCCAACTACACAGTAATAACCCGATTAAAATTACCTTTCATCAGTGGCAGCATCTCGTTAAAAGTACTTACAGAGCAAAGGGATTAAAAGCAAAGTTAAAAGTAGTCTTTGGTTACCCAACAAGCTCCCAAGGTATTAATAAGTAAGCCTATTTTTTATAAAAAAGCCAGGAGTAAATATCATCACTCCTGGCTTATCTCACAGTAAAACTTAATTTATTTGGCCGTTGTGATCACTGTATCAATTAAGTGAACAACGCCATTACTGGTATAAATATCAGTGGTTGTTACATTGCTACCCGCTACTTGTAGTGATGTAGCTGGTAAGCTTACTTGCCACCAAATATCGTTCACAGCTTGGCCATTATTTTGACCTGCTGCCGTATCACCTGAGAAGGTATATAAAGGGCGGCCAAGGTAGGCGACTTGCATGCTGTCATCTGAGCGGGGAATCAATGATAAACCGGGTACATTTCCACTTGACGCTGCAGTACCAAGAACAGGCGGCCATGTTGTTGCACATGCATCTTCACACGCGCTCATTGCTTCACCTAAATCATTGTCGAACACATAAACTGTTTTACCTGGCATAGCATCAGCCATACCCGTTACTAATCGACTATTAGTTGAATCGTAAGCAATGCTATCTGTTGCTGTGTTTTCTGTGCTGGTAAAGTCTACAACGTTTACGCTTAGCATGTTATCAGCAAGCGTGGTCACCGTTTTACCATTAGCTGCAAATGCATCAGTACTGCCCACTTGAGCGCCTAACACATGTTGAGTTAGCACACCTGTTAATGCAGTCGTGTCAGCCAATAAAGCCTCTAGATCAGCGGTAGGGATTTTGCTAAATGCAGCATTTGTCGGTGCAAATACCGTAAATGATTGAGTGGTGTCGTTAAAGGTATCTACTAGTGATGCTGCTTGCAGTGCAGTGACTAAAGTAGATAGTGCAGGTGTTTCAGTAGCCACTGTAGCAATTGTTTTAGTCGGGGTACCAACTTCAGACGGTGGCATAATTACTTTATTTAATATATGGATAACGCCGTTACTAGCGATTACATTTGCCTCTGAAAATGCTGAGTCATTGATAAATAGTGAGCTATCTACATGAGAAATAGCTGCCATGTCGCCATTGGCCATTTCTATCTTGTTGCTGTTGCTATTGGCAATACTTACTGCGTCATCTGATAAAACTGTCGCGTCAGAAAAAACATGGTACAGCAAAATATCACGAAGCGTATCTGTATCAGCTAGTAGCGCATTAATTGTATCCTGTCCGAGCGCAGCAAATGCAGCGTCTGTAGGAGCAAATACACTAAAAGTATTATCTGGATTGGCAACTAGTGTATCTAAGCCTGTTGCCGTTAGAGCCGCGAGAAGTGTCGTAAAGTTACCATCAGCGCTCGCTATGTCAGCAATTGTATTAGTACTTTGAGGTAAAGTAACATCAGAAATAATAACTGAATCGATTACATGAATGACACCGTTATTGGTCATAATATCTTTAACTACAATGTTTGCTCCGCCAAACGATAGCATGTTTGTTTCTGCGTTTATCGCCACTGGAAGGGTATTGCCCAGCAGCGTTTCTGCTGATTGACCGTTAAGAGACATTGCAGTTACAGAATCTACTGACCCTACAAGCACATGCTGCTTCAAAATATCGGCTAAAACGGTGGGATTAGCCAGTAATGTGTTTAAAAATTTGCTACCAATTGCTTCGAATGCAGCATCAGTAGGTGCAAATACGGTAAATTCTGATGATTCGTCCGCTAGTGCTGAAGTAAGGGATGCAGCGTCAAGAGCCGCAAGTAATGTACTAAAGTTACCAGCTTGCTGAGCTGTTTCAATAATATTATTGGTTGGTGCTGTTTCTGACACTGTTTTTGGTGTAAGCACTGCATCAATAACATGAATAATTCCGTTGTCGGTTACAATGTCGGTCATTGTAACTGTGCTGGTATTTACTAATAAATTCTCACCATTTAAAGATAAAGCAATGCTTTGTCCGTTGACTGTCTCAACAGTGGTACCCGCTAAACTAATAGCTGTTTGCGCATCTACTCTGCCAGAGATAACATGGTAAGTTAAAATTGAGCTTAGGGTGTCTGTATCGGCTAATAAGTTATTAATTGTTTCTTCACCTAATAACGAAAATGCATCATCGGTAGGGGCAAATACAGTATAACTGGTAGTTAAATCATCAAGGGTTTCATCTAGACCGGTTGCTTCTAGTGCTGCAACAAGAGTGGTGAACTCTCCAGAGTCCTGTGCGGCGTCAAAGACTGAGACGGCAGGTTGTGGATCTACAGTTACTGGAGCGTTGTTATCGTCATCGCTACTACAGCCTTGAATAAGTAACAAGGGAAGTATGATAGCACCGAGCTTAAATACTTTATTCATAATTGTTCCTTTAATCGAATGTTACAGTGTTACAGCTTTGTGAACAGTACGAAGCCATTTACAGTGTTGATCAAAAAAACATGCGTTATTTTTATACAATTTAATAGGTGTAAGATTTTATTGAATTTTTATTCAAGAAAGCGTTTAAATTTTAGTTTTTTTACTGCGCGGTGCACCAAGTAAAATAAATACGTGGCAAATACATACGGATAGAAATGCACTAATCCCCAAAGCACCACCAAAACCATCAAGAATAGGTACTAAATAAGCAAAAAACAGTGAAAATATAATTGAAGAACTGGCAAGCGTATACACACCAAAACGGTGGGGAGCACTCATGCCAATAAATGTGCCGCCAAAAAAGACGATGCTATATAGCTCAGCGTTGAAACTAAATTGTGCAAATATTAAATAAGCAATAATGGATAGGGCTGCAGAGGCTCGGATCCCATCAAAGCGATTATGCTTAGCCAAGTAAAAGGTTAAAAACGCCCCTAACAAAGCAAGCAGCGGATAAATAAGCGTCATATTATTAACTCCTTGGCTAAAACAAATAAGGCGACACTAGCAAATGCAATGCTACCTAATCGTCCACCAAACCCTGCAAATATGTTAATCGTGAGTGTGTACAAAACAGCCCCAATGGCAGAAATAGCCGCAATTTCCCAGTATTCAGTAATTAAACTAGTGGAGCACATACCGGCAAAACTGCCTGCATAAATAGCTGCATAGGGATGGTTTTTGTAATCGGCAGGAAATGGAATAAATGAACCTATAAGCCCCGTTAAACCAGCAGATACAACAATAGGCAATGCGAATGTGGTATGCATTACAAAACACGATAGGCAGCCGATAAAAAAGGTAATGAATTTTAAAAGTATGAATTTAGTCATGGCGCGCACATCATAATGTATCAGTTTTGGCTTTAATAGTTAAAAACTGATATTTAAGACTAAAATCGATACACCATTGTTAAAAGATGAATTATTACTGTTGAAAATTATCGATATGCAATGAATGACTAAAAATAACAGTGTTGATGTTCTATAAATTGCAAATTATGTATAATGCGGCATATTTCATATATTAAAAGTTATAACCTAAGGTAATTTATGTCTAACTGTTTACATCTGGCTATCCCCGCTGGCGATCTTGAAAAAGCGAAAACGTTTTACTGTGACGTACTCGGCTGTAAAACCGGCAATAGTGAAGCTGGACGATGGGTAGACATTGATTTTTGGGGCAACGAGTTAACTCTGCATCAAAGCGTTGAGCGTTTACCTACGGTACGTCACGACGTTGATATGGGCGCAGTGGCTGTACCACACTTCGGTATTCATTTATCAGAAAGTGAGTTTCAAGGACTTAAGCAACGCATTGCTGATGCCGGCCTTGAATATTTAGATAAACCTTACCGTCGTTTTGTTGGTGATGAGTTTGAGCAAGAAACCTTTTTTATTGAAGATCCCAACGGTAACGTGCTTGAAATGAAAACCATGGTTAATCCTGAGGTACTGTTTAAAAAGGATTAAGCTAGCAATTATAGCTGAGCTAGTCTTACTGACTAGCTCATGTTTTTTGCCTTTAAATTGCGGTTCCTACCATTTTTTCAGCCTGCTTTGCCTTTCTCTTTAATTTCTGTTTATACATCGCTTCATCACCCGCTTTTAAAACTGTGTCTAAGTTATCAGGTGGCTGAGTATAGCTAGTTTGCCCAACACTGGCGTAAATGGAAATAGTATGGCCCTGATGCTCTATAGTTAACTGGTTTAATTGTTGCTCTAGGGTGTTAACTCGCTGGTTAATTTTTTCGTTGCTATTAAATAATGCCATGGCTACAAATTCATCGCCTCCTAAGCGGCCAACAGCATCTTCACTGCGCATGTGTTGACCAAGTGACTCTGCAACTTTGCATAGTACTTTGTCGCCTACATCATGGCCATAGGTATCATTAATTGCTTTAAAACGGTCTAGATCTATGTATAAAAAACACAAAACGCCCCCTCGTTGCTTATGCTCTGCCAATAAGTCGTTTGCTTTTAAGCTCCACCCACGACGATTGTATATATGGCATAAGTGATCAAAGTTAGCGTGTCGTTCAGCCTGTTTTTTTGCATAGCTTAATCTTTGAATTCGTTTTCCGACGGCAATAGCTAGTAATAAAGATTCGATTGTAAACGCAATAACAAACCCATAGCGTTGAATGAATGGACTGTAATCGGTTAGTAGTACTCTAAAAGTCATACTAATAAACACACTTGCCAGTGCTATAAATACCAAGTTTGCTTCATTAACACCGTACTTTGTTTGTATCGCGCTGAGGATAAAAATAGTCATGACAATAAATAATGATAAATAGCCGGTTACTGCAGAGGTAATATTAGTTATGAGTGGCAGATCGAGCGCTATTTTTTGTAAGCACAAAGTCAGTACGCATAAGGCGGCAACTTTTAATGTATTGCTTAACTTTGGAAAGTATCTAGGTAGCTCTAATAGTGCGCTCATAAACCATGTGGCACTGACTATAGTTAAACCAATACTTAACGTGTAAAGATGACTTACGTACACAGAGTAGTACTGCTGTGTAAATAAATAAGGCTGTCCTTCTTGAAAGAATATAAAACTAGCGATACAAAAAATATAAATGCCATACAGTTTAAAAAGAGGGTCTTTTATGCCGTGTCCTATAATTAATGCATAAAAAATAAGTGTGGCGCAAAGACCATAAAAAATGCCAAAAATAAGGTTATAGCGTTGTATTTTTTCGACAAACGGTTGTGTATCTAACCAAGTAAAGCGTGGGGTATAAGCTGCTGAGGTAGTAACTGTAAGCTGTGCAGTAAAAACGCCTTGGTCCATTAAAATTGCCATCTGATTGGTTTTTAAAGGTGTTTTATATACTGAATTTTGCTGCCACGAAAAGTCTGTAAGTGCAGGGCGAGTAAAAGAAAATACACCACCTTGGTTCAAGTTACAGCTTAATTCGAGATGATTGATACCGTTTTTAAGCTTAATATTTGAGACAACTTCTTTGGATAAAGACACCGATGTGTTTGTTGCTCTTTCACTGAGCTGGCAATGCTCTTGCGCATAAGTAACGCTACTAAACAGCGTAATACAAGCGCATATAAAAATGCTAAATCTAATCATCAGTGCGCTTAACATGCTCAAAAACCTCTTGTCTTTATCGTAAAATTCATTGCTACTAAAAGGACGAATACTTTAAACCATACTAACAAAGCAGGTAGGCTTTACTAGTAATAAAGTATTTAAATAATGACTTAGTGCAAAAATGGGTTACTTTTAATCACACATGTATTTCACTGGGGGTTTTATTGAAGTGGCGTTTAAACTCACGGCTAAATTGTGAAGCACTAGTATAGCCTACTTTAAATGCGGCCTCGTTAGCTTTACTGCCAGAGGTGGTTATTAATTCTTTTGCTTTTGCTAAGCGTACTTTTTTTAAATACTGCAAAGGGGATTCAAACGTAACTTGTTTAAAGGCACGATGAAAAGATGACACACTCATATTCACTTCTTCAGCTAAGTGCTCTACGGTAATAGGGTTTGCGTAGTCACTATGTAATGTTGATAAAGTACGCGCTATGCGCGCGTAATGGCCATCATGCATTGCAAGCCCAATTAAGGTATGCCCTTGAGGGCCACACAGTACTCTATATACTAATTCTTTAACTATATCGCCACCAAATACCTCAGCCTCAAGCGGATTGTTTAATACTGTTAACAGTCGATGAGTGACTTGCTCCATGGCCATATCTAAAGCGGCACTTTGGACGGCTCCGCTTTGCGTTAACGGTGTTGAAATAGGGTTATGTTGCATCATTTGGTTAACCAGTTTGTACAGCATGGCTGGGTTTATATCAATTGCAATACCCATTACTGGTAAATCATTATCAGTAAATGCTTCACATTCTAGTGGAACGGGCACTCCCAGTACTAAATAATCGCCTGCACCATACTGGATTTGATGCTCAGGGAAGTGAATAATTTTATGTCCTTGGCCAACAATAATAATACCTGAATTATAAATAAGCGGCTGACGCGCTGAACTTTTAGTGGCGCGATGAAAGTATACCCCTGGAATAATAGTTTCCATGGTACCTTCAAAGCTGAGTAACTTATTATGCTCTGCGTATTGTTGTAACAAAGTGGCGATGGTCGTCATAAGAACAGCTTAAATTAACGGTAATTGGCATAAAATAACAACGCTGATAGTTTTAGGCAAGCTTTTGGCAGATATTAGGCTTTTTATATATGCTTTATGCCATTATTATGCATCTATCAACACTTTATTTGTTTAAGAATTGATAAAGTGTTTAGTAATTAACCGTCCCCTTTAGGAGCAAAATAATGAAATTTAGCTACGTAAATCCCACTTTAATTCAATTTGGTCAGCAACAAATTGCCGCACTTACTGATTTGATCGCAAAAGATCAAAAAGTATTAGTTGTTTACGGTGGCGGTTCTATTAAAAAGAACGGCGTGTACGACCAAGTTGCAGCAGCACTTGAAGGTTTTGATTGGGTAGAGTTTTCGGGCGTAGGTGCTAACCCAACAATTGAAGTGCTAGACCAAGCAGTAAAAATTTGTAAAGAACAAGGTATCGACTTCGTTTTAGGTGTAGGCGGCGGCTCTGTAATTGACGGTGTTAAATACATTGCAGCATCAGCTGTATATGATGGCGAAGGTTGGGATATTCCTACTGGTAAGCATACAATTACCAGTGCATTACCAATTGGTGCCGTATTAACGCTACCAGCTACAGGTTCTGAATCTAATCAAAATTCAGTAGTAAGCAAAGAAGCAACGAAGCAAAAACTACCGTTTGCATCTCCAGAAGTATTACCAAAATTTGCCATTATGGACCCTGATGTAATGAAAACATTACCGCAGCGCCAGCTTGTCAATGGTTTAGTAGATGCATGGGTACATACCTGTGAGCAGTACCTAACATTCCCAGAAGGTGCACTTGTTCAAGAAGGTTACGCAGAGGCACTGTTAAAAGCGCTTAAAACATTGGGTGATAACTTTGAAAACCAAGACGATGCATGGCGTGCAAACCTTATGTGGGCTGCAAACCAAGCACTTAACGGCTTAATTGGTTCTGGCGTATCACAAGATTGGGCAACCCACATGATTGGTCATGAATTAACAGCCGCTTATGGTGTTGATCATGCCCGTTCACTGGCTATTGTTCAGCCTTCTTTACTGCGAAATCAATTTGCAGTTAAAAAAGCAAAACTAGAACAAATGGGTAAAAACGTATTTGGTCTTGCACAAACGGACGATTTAGCAGAGCAAACAATTCAAGCGATTGAAGCGTTTTACCACAGCCTTGACGTAGCAACTGAGCTTACTGAGCATGGTGATGACAAAGCGGCTGCTATTGATAATATTATTGGCAAGCTTGAAGCGCATGGCATGGTTGCCCTTGGTGAAAACCAAGCTATTACGTTAAAAGAAAGCCGTGAAATTTTAGAACAAGCGGTTGCTTAATAACGGTTAATATTGACCGCTAACATTAGTTAGCGGCTTTTTGCAGCAAAATAAGATTGAATGAAATAAAATTTTATTTTGCTGCATTACTTTTTAGGTATTTTCAGGTACAGTGCTGAATTAGATAAGTAATGGGCTTAACTAATTGTGTATTTCAATAGGGAATTCTTTTAACTGTGCGTTCAAATCGTTTTTTAATTGTAATGTTACTTGTGCTTGTGCATAGCTTTATAAGCTGTGACGGCGCCGCGTACCATTTACAAGAAGACGTTGACCACGTAAATAGCTCATTATCGCAACTAGGTTCATCTGCTGATGATAGCGATAATGCCCCAACAGCAGAAATACATGCCCACCAGCATTGCCACAGTGGCTATAGCCACAGCTCAAATCACTCAATAACTCCCGAGAAAAGTAAACCAACTTTAGCGATATGCTATCACGGTTTACATTATCCACCAGACGTACCGCCACCGAATTCATTTAGCTAGTTTTTAATTTAATCTAATTTCAATTAATTACTGTGCTTTTAGCTGCCTACACATAAGTGTTTTATGGGCCGTTATAGGCATGTTTAGATTGCTGAGCATTTTACACTGTCGCTATCTTTTGCGTAGGTTGTGAATGGTTTGCAAGTGAACTCTGTTTATTAAAAACGGACAAGCTATATGAATAAAAAATCAATTATGTTGGTGGTGATGTTGTGCACGCTGCCTGCTTTTAGTGCGTTTGCAAATGTTAAAACACTAACTCTAAAACACGCGTTGATAAATACCGAGCAACAAAATCCGCTATTAAAACGCTACCCTTATCATCAAAAAATACTCAGTGCGCTTAAATCTCAAGCGGCACTTTCGCCTAATCCTGTCTTAAATGTAGAGGCTGAAAACCTGCTAGGAACAAACGAGGCGCGTGGTGTGCAAGGTGCTGAAATAACCTTGGCATTTAGCCAGCTTATAGAGCTTGGAGATAAACGCCAAAGCCGAATAAATTACGCTACGGCAAACATTAAAGCCCAAGCAATACAGTATCAAAATACTCGCTTAGCCTTATTAGCAACCACTGGTGAGCGCTATTACGAGGCGCTTAAATTTCAAACTTTACTTTCTCTAAATAGCGAGCGGCATCAGGTTGTAAGCCAAGCACTTAAAGCAATAAAGCAGCGAGCTGATGCCGGCGCTGTATCGCAAGCAGATGTAACCCGTATGCGTTATGCACTAAGCCAAGTTGAGCTTGATAAAGCGAAGCTAAATAGCGAATTTGAGCGAGCACGTTTATCGCTCAATGAACTGTGGAGTGAGCAACATGGCTACACGGATTTAGCAGGAAATATGACTACCCTAATACCGCTTAAATCTGAGCAAACGTTACTCAATGCGGTTAACCAAGCCCCTGACTTTGCTATGTTACAGCAGCAATACTTACAGCAAGCGGCTAACTTAACGCTGCAAAAAGCCAATGGGGAAAGTGACATTAATGTAGGTGCAGGCGTGAGCTACAACCAGCAAAACAATACCAGTTCGTTGCTGTTTTCGTTTTCAATGCCGTTGCAATTGAGTAACTCAAATATCGGTAATATTGAAGCGGCTAATAGTCAGTTGGCATTGTTACGTGAGCAGCAAGGACAGTTACGGGTTCAATTACGTCAGCAAGTTCGTACTTTGTACGCCTATTACCAAGGTAAGACATTACAGGCACAGTTGTTATCTGGGCAAGTTATTCCCCAAGCCCAAACACTCATTGAGCAAAGCTTAAAAAGCTATCAACGCGGACAAATTTCGGTGTTGCAATTACTCGATGCGCAACAAGCCCTTTTTGATTCTAAACGCGCGCTTATCAATACCTATGCAGCGTTATATCAGACCCATCTCGCACTTGAGCGTTTAACTGGCCAATCTTTAACTGAGACTTTTCAATCATGAACAACACTTTTATCGCATTATTAGTATTTCTCTCGTTTGTAGCTAGCTTAACAAGCACACATGTATTTGCCTCAGCAGAGCATGGGCAAATGCAGCAAACCCAAAAACAAGGTCCACACGGCGGCTTTTTATTAACCAACGAAAGGCTCACTCTTGAGTTAAAGCTGCAAGAATTGGCAGGTAAAGTTGAGCTGCGCGTATATGGTTATGAGCAAAAACAGCCGGTAGATATAAACGATTTAAGCATCGAAATGAACTTAAAACGCTTAGTAGAAGCGCCACAAAAAATACAATTTACCCGTGAGAATGAGTACCTTGTTAGCACGCAACCCATAAATGAGCCACATTCATTTGAGCTTTTCATTGCTGCCAATTATAAAGGTGAGCGCGTTAGTTTTGAGTACACCCAACATGAAGGCCGGACTGTGCTTAGTGAGCGAGTAGTTAAAGGTGCGGGTATTGAAACGCAGATAGCAAAAAGTGGCGAGATTGATATTTCCGATACGCTGTTTGGTGTTATTGCACCGACACAGCACGGCACAGTAGAAGTGATGGCGCCATATACCGGATTGATCAGCGATATTTTTGTCAGCATTGGTCAAACCGTTCAAAAAGGTGAGGTACTGGCCAGCGTCATCAATCGCGAAACTTTGCAAAACTACAGCATTAAAAGCCCTATTAGCGGTGTGGTGACCGAGCAGTACTTAAAGCGTGGCGAACTGGCAAGTACTCGCGCGCTTATGCAAGTCGTGAACCTTGATAAAGTATGGGTTGAGCTCTCAGCCTTTCCTGAAAACATCGAAAATCTAGCCATTGGTCAAAGCGCCACGGTGTACGATTTACATCATCATTTAAATGCCCAAGGTAAGGTGTTTTTTATCGCGCCTATGATGACCGGCGGGCACATTGCACGTGCCCGTATTGAGCTTAATAACCCTGATGGTCATTGGCGTCCAGGTATGCATGTTAATAGTGATGTTAGTATCGATAAAGTTAATGCCCGCGTGCGTGTAAAGCCTGAGGCGATTCAAGAGTTTAACGGTATGGCGAGTGTGTTTGTACGTAAAAATAGTGTGTTTGAAGTACGCCCTGTTACTTTAGGCGCAAAAAGTAGCGAGTGGGTTGAAGTCATCGCGGGTTTAAGCCCTGGTAGCGAGTACGTTACAACCAATAGCTATGTGATCAAAGCCGATATTTTAAAAAGCGGCGCAAGTCACGCTCACTAGGAGGTACCATGATTAACTGGATTGTTTCTTTTGCGGTTAAACGCCGCATGATGGTACTGGCACTGACATTTTTATTTGCTGGGTTTGGTGTGTATAACATCCAAAACTTAGCGGTAGATGCTGTACCCGATATTACCAATGTACAAGTGCAAATTAATACTAAAGCCGCCGGCTTTACGCCGCTTGAAGTTGAGCAGCGTATCACTTACTTAGTCGAAACAGCGATGGCGGGTATTCCTAAGCTTGATTATACCCGTTCGCTTTCTCGCTATGGGCTTTCTCAAGTAACCATTATTTTTGATGAAGGCACCGATATTTATTGGGCGCGTCAACAAATTGGTGAGCGTATTCAAAGTATTCGCGCCGATTTACCTAATAATATTGAGCCAAACCTTGGACCTATTGCCAGTGGTTTAGGTGAAATATTTACCTATAGCGTGCATGCAAAACCCGATGCGTTAAAAAGTGATGGTATGCCTTACAGCGCCGAAGATTTACGTACTTTACAAGACTGGGTTATTCGTCCGCAGCTTTTAAAAGTAAAAGGCGTAACCGAAATAAATAGCCAAGGTGGCTTTGAGCGCCAGTACCAAGTTGCGCCCATACCAGAAAAGCTTATTGCTTATAAGCTGACAATCAACGATGTTATTAGTGCACTTGAGCTTAATAACAGCAATCGCGGCGCCGGTTATATAGAGCGCTTTGACGGCCAATATTTAGTGCGCTCCCCTGGGCAATTAAAAACATTAGCAGATATAGCAAACACCGTTATTGCCAAGCGAGATGATGCCCCTGTGCGAATTAAAGACGTGGCAAATGTATACTTAGGAAAAGAGCTCAGAACCGGCGCGGCTACCTATAATGGCGAGGAAACCGTATTAGGCACGGCGATGATGCTAATAGGTGAAAATAGCCGTGTGGTTGCCAAAGCCATGGCTGATAAGCTGATAGAGGTACAAAAAAGTTTACCTGCAGGGGTTATTGTTGAGCCTGTTTATGACCGCACCAATCTGGTTGATAAAACCATCGCTACAGTACAAAAAAACCTGTTTGAAGGGGCGGTATTGGTCATCGTCATTTTATTGTTATTGCTTGGGAATATCACTGGTGCGCTTATTACCGCCATGGTTATTCCGCTCAGTATGCTATTTGCTATTACTGGCATGGTGGGCAATCGAGTCTCAGGTAACTTAATGAGCTTAGGCGCAATCGACTTTGGATTAATTGTAGATGGCGCGGTGATTGTGGTTGAAAACTGCCTTCGTCAATTAGGGATGGCTCAACATAAACATGGCCGCTTACTTACGCTCAGTGAGCGTTTAGAGGTTGTCACTTCAGCCACCAAAGAAGTGTTTACCCCCGCGGTATTTGGTATTTTAATTATTATGTTGGTGTATTTACCGCTCTTTGCGCTCAGTGGTGTTGAGGGCAAAATGTTTCAGCCTATGGCGTTTACCGTTGTTGCCGCGTTAATAGGTGCACTTATTTTTGCTGTTACCTTTGTGCCAGCGGCAATTGCCGTATTTGTAAGGGGTAAAGTAGATGAGAGCGAAAACGCAGTAATGCGTAGTATTAAAAAAGGTTATAAACCGCTACTTAACTTATCGCTTAAATTACCATGGCTGATGATAAGCATTGCCACTATTTTAGTGCTGGTACTTGGCTTTAAAGTTAAAAATATGGGCGCCGAATTTTTACCGCAGTTAGATGAAGGCGACATTGCAATGCATGCGCTGCGTATTACCGGCACGGGTATTGAGCAATCGGTACAAATGCAAAAGCAGTTAGAGCACGCCTTATTGGCGCAACCTGAAATTGCGACTGTATTTTCAAAAATAGGCACAGCTGATGTAGCCAGCGATCCTATGCCACCAAATGTTGCCGACACTTTTTTAATGTTAAAGCCGCGTGCGCAATGGCCTGAACCATCACTAAGTAAAGACGCGTTAGTGCAGCAAATTCGTCATCGTGTGAATGAGGTACCTGGTAATAACTATGAATTTACCCAGCCTATAGAAATGCGCTTTAACGAGTTAATTGCCGGTGTGCGTGCTGATGTCGCGCTGCGTATTTACGGTGACGATTTAGCCATACTTAAGCAATTTGGCGAAAAAGCCACAGGTTTAATGCGAAATATTACCGGTGCTACCGATGTTCGTTTAGAGCAAATGGAGGGCTTGCCTACACTTTCTGTTACCCCAATGCGAGACCATATGGCGCTACTAGGATTAACTGTAAACGACATTCAACAAACTCTTGCCGCTGCCGTTGGTGGGGTGCAAACAGGGCTGATTTATGAGGGTGATAAGCGCTTTTCGTTATTAGTACGCTTAGATAAGCGTTGGTCTGATGATGTCTCTGCGCTTGCGCGTTTACCTATTGCGTTACCTCAAAGTAGTAACTCTGAGCTTGCATTTGTACCGCTTGGAGAAGTGGCTACAATCAGTATTGAAAAAGGCCCTAATCAAATAAATCGCGAAAGCGGCAAGCGCAATGTGGTAATAACAGCTAATGTAACAGGACGCGATTTAGCCAGCTTTGTAAGCGATGCCCAGGCGACTATGAACGCACAACTTAACCTACCCAGTGGTTATTGGCTTGAATACGGCGGTACGTTTGAGCAATTACAATCGGCGAGTAAGCGTTTGTCGTTGGTAGTGCCTGTGACTTTATTGCTTATTTTTGGCTTACTTTATAGTGCCTTTGGCTCGCTGCGTGATTCACTGATTATATTCAGTGGCGTACCACTGGCACTAACCGGTGGGGTATTAGCATTATTGCTACGAGATATGCCGCTTTCTATTTCAGCGGGTGTGGGATTTATTGCTCTAAGTGGGGTTGCGGTATTAAACGGTGTGGTGATGCTGTCGTTTATTAAGCAGTTACGAAATGAGGGATTAAGCTTATACCATGCAATACATAGCGGGGCATTACAGCGATTACGCCCAGTGCTAATGACCGCGCTTGTGGCTAGTTTAGGGTTTATTCCTATGGCGCTAAATACCGGTACCGGCGCTGAAATACAATGGCCTTTGGCAACCGTGGTGGTTGGCGGAATTATTTCATCAACTCTGCTTACGCTATTAATATTACCTGCACTTTATAAATTAGTGCATGCAAAGTTTACTAGGCATCAAGCTGCTTAGCTAATTGCATCTTGTTAAGTAACGTAAAAAGCAGCTGTAATGACAGCTGCTTTTTTGTTGTTAAGTAAACTTTGCACATTAATTATATTGAAACAGGTTATCCCAGCGCTCATCCAAAATAGTTTTTGCATGATCTAAATTTATTGCACTATACACATTGTTAGTGCAGGTTACTAAACGCATCCGAGTGAGCTTTTCAAGCGCATCGCTAATTTCAAAATCTAGCTCGCATTTATACTTTGTTTTAAACCACGTCTCTATTTGCTCATCAAGCATTTGTGCGCTTAAGCCACTTTCTGATTTTAGTAAAAATGTATAGGCAAGCAGAGCTTCTTTTATGTCTTCTTCTTCGGCGGCGTCTATAAGGGTATGAAAAACACCGGCGTTGTTATCAAGGTTTTTAAAGTAAAGATTATCGCTCAGTGCTTTCATAAATTTAATTTTACGGTTTTTAAATTTACTCCACTCTTTAAACACAAAACTGCCAAATACTCCAATACCAATGGCTAACGTAATAAAGTGCTGCTGAGTCATGGTAACGGCTTTATCACTAAACCCTCCCCAAAATGTAAACAAAGCAAACAGTAAAAGTAATGAGGCGCCCAGTTTGGTAACTAATACCACCGCACCGCCAATAAGTGCCGATGAGCCAATAATCACTTTATCAATAGGGCGCATGCGTACTTCGCTATTAGGAAATAGCATTTCTAAGTCAGCTTTTGGCACATTTTGAAATAGTTTTACTATGGTTGAGCTGGGCTCAAACCCCATAGGTAGTTTATTTTTTGATTCAAAATAGGCTTTGTCTTTAAAACGGATAAATACTGCTACGCGATCGTAGTTGGTAAAATGCAGTGGCTTTTTACGTAACCCCCAAAAACTGGTTATGGTTTCGGTGAGTTGCGACTCGCCACGGCGATAAAAAACCACTTCTTCAAAATCCTCAAACTCTACCTCAAGGCGCACTTTAAATAGTGATTCTTCGTTTAGTGCATCTTGCAAGTCTTGATGGGTGATCACTTCAAAATTAGCCGCGTTTAGAACTTTGGCAAAATCTTTAGCAAAATCACGTTGGCACTGGGCTTTTTGCTCATCAGTCACGCTGTTTATCAAACGAGTATCACTATTTGGATCAAAAGGCGCGTAATTATTTTTTAATGACTCAAGTGTGCCATGGTACTGAAAGTGAATTAAGCTGGCTAAAAGTTCACAAAGCTGCTTAAAAGAAGTTTGTTGGTCTTTAGCAAGCTCTTTGGCGCACATTGTAATGATGTCGTGTTTTCTAAAGGGAATGTAGCGAGCAGTTTGCATATTGTGAAAATTTTAAAAGTATAATGATATGTAAAGATAATAAAGCAGTCTTTTACTGATTACTATGTTGAGTGTATTTCTTCAGGTAGCATTAACCTTATTATGAGATGATTTAATCACTTACCTAATTGCTAACAGGACGTTTATGGCTATACAAAAAAAGCTCAAGAAAAAAACACGTCAGTTTATTGAGTCTAAAAATATGCTCGGTGGTATTACTATCGCCTCATTTTTAGAATCCACCATAGTGCCCATTCCACTCGAGGCGGTGCTGGTACCGCTAATGCAAGCAAGGCGGGAAAAGCTTTGGCAAATTGCCCTTATGGCAACACTCGGTTGTATTGTAGGTGCGTTATTTGGCTATGCTTTAGGCTATTACTTATTTGATATAATTGGCGATTGGGTTATCAATACATTCTCAAGCCCTGAGCAGTTTGAAAACGTAAAACAAAAAATGCAGGCACAAGGATTTTGGTTTGTATTAAGCCTAGGTATCGTGCCTATTCCGTTTCAAATTGCGATGCTAGCCGCTGGCGCAACTAAGTATTCTCTGGCGCTGTTTTTATTAGCAAGCGCTATTGCTCGCTCTATACGTTATTTTGGTCTGGCAATAGTGGTGTATTATGCGGGCAATCAAGCTGAACGTATTATCAGCAAGCACAAAACTAAGACTATGATTGGATTAACTATTTTAATTGCTATTGGCTGGATAATTAGTACGCAAATATAAATAAAGTAGTTTAAGTTTATGGTATAGTTTTTAGTAACAATAATAAATTTAAATACAGCCCATGATGAATCCGGAAAAAGTGAGCCTCAAGCTCAGCCGCTTTGTAAAAATTACCAGATTAAACAAGCTGTTAATTTTAGCTATGCTGGCATTTATTATTGGCTTTTCAATCTTTTCGTTAATGCGCTTTCCTTTATTGGATTTCAAGCAAAATCTTTACGGCTTTACCACTGACTTTATTAACTTAGTGGTTATTTTTACAATTTTCTTTATGGTGCAATGCTCACAATTAGCTAAAAAAGCCTATTTATATGTCAGTATCGGTTTAATGTTATGGATTGTAGCATCTACTGCCGATGTGCTTGATGAAGTAATACATCAGCCTCTTTGGATAAGTAATTACGTAGAGGATTTATGTCGCACATTGGGTATGTTAATTACCGTTTATGGTTTATTTAAAACCATGCACTTTATGCAGCGAATGCACAACCGTTTAGCGCAAGAATTTATTATGGATGATTTAACTAAAGTGTATAACCGTCGCTGCTTTTATCAGCATGTGAAGGAGGAGGTTAATAACCCTTACACTGTTTTAATCATAGATCTTGATCATTTCAAACGTATTAATGACGATTTTGGCCATGATGTGGGCGATCAGGTGCTTAAACAGTTCGCAGATAAAGTGAACCATCTTTTTAAAAATGAAAATATTTTTGCTCGCATAGGCGGTGAGGAATTCGCCGCTTACCTACCTAGTTATGAGCTTGATGAAGTGCTTAACTTTGCGCAGACTATTCTAGAAACTGCTCGTACTATTACAGTACAAAATCAGCGTTCTTTAACGGTTAGTATCGGTATTGCGCACCGTAGCAGCGATCAGAGTTTTGAAAATGTAATGAAACGTGCAGATCAGGCATTATACCGAGCTAAAAAAGCAGGCCGTGATCGCCTTGAGGTTGCTTAAACATAGTAATTTTATAAAATAGATTTCGCTTGTGCTATTTTTGGGGACTTCTGTTGCGAGATAAAAAAGGGACTGTATGGATGAGTTAATCGGATTAGCAATTATTGTATCTATTGCGATTGTTGCAGGGGCTATTTGTGGATTAGTGGCCTTAGTGCAATTGAACACCCTTAAACAAGAGGTTGCAGTATTAAAACTAAAACTATTACAGTTTGAGTCAAATCAAAATGTAGCAAAAAATGAAAAATCCTCCGCTGACCCTCAAGTAGATAACGCAATACCTCTAAACCGCTCAGATATTCCTGCTGCTGTTAATGAACCAGTAAGCATTAAACCTCCACCACCTCGTAAAACGATAACTAAAAAACCATCGAGTATTGAGTTGCTATTTAAGCAGTTGCGTGCAGGCTTTGAGCAAAATTGGATGACCTGGATTGGTGCTATTGCTTTGGCTTTAGGTGGTGTGTTTTTAGCAAAATACAGTTTAGAGGCGGGGCTACTTTCACCTGCAATGAGGCTCAGTGCTGGTGGATTATTTGGTATTGGCTTAATCGTAGCAGCGTATTATTTACATTATAAACGCATCGTTTTTGAGGGCTTTAATAATTATATTCCTGCAGCCCTTGCAAGTGGCGGCTTTATAACTTGTTTTGCCTTAATGTTTTTAGCTTATAACAGCTTTAGCATGCTAAGTGCTGAGTGGGCATTTATTGGCTTAGCAGTCATTGCTCTTTGCGCCAGTGCAATGGCAATAAAGTTAGGTCCTTTACTTGCTGTAATAGGCATTATAGGCGCATACAGTGTTCCTATTTGGGTAAATACGGGCAGTGGGCAGTTATTTTCTTTACTTATTTATGTTGCCCTTGTGAGTGTTGCTGCGGCAATAGTGGCACATAAAGTAAAGCGTATTTGGCTGTGGTATTTACTATGGGTAGGGCATATTGGCTGGTATTTGGTTGGACTCACTTTATTTACCTACGACACAGTGTGGTTAATAGGCGCTTATGCGTTACTAAGTATTTTAGGCTTAATCGCTATTGCACGTTTAGGCTTGGGCTTTAATACCCTTGAAGTACGCCCACACAGCTTCAAACGGTTAGTTAATTTATTTCCAGATCACGGATTATTAATAGCCTTTATTGCTCCTTTAATGATTGCCATGTTGTTGAGTGTGTTTAATTTTCAGTGGCAAATCGTGGCGTTGTTAAGCATCGTTTTGTTACTATTTTTAGTGCTAAAAAATAGCCGTTGGGATGCATGGCAGGCTGTCGCTTTATTAATTGCACTGATATTAGTGGTCAGTGCTAAACAAACTTATGCCTTTGATGATGCGTTATTTATTTTTAAAAATGAATACGGATTAGGCTTATTACTTGCTCTGGGGCTAAGTGGCTATGGACTCTATTTTGGTAATAAATACCCAAAACGATTAGCCTTTCATTTGCTTGCTTCATTAAGCATGTTTGCATTAGTTGGCACTTTGTATGCGATGATCCCAAACACGGCTTTAGCAACCGCTTACCCACTTTGGGCGGTGTTGCTATGTTTAATGAGTGCAGTGTTAATTAAATTTACGCAAAATAATACAGCCTTATGGCAGCGCTTTAGTTATTGGGTGGGGGCAAACGCCAATATTACCTTAGCAATTACTATGTTACTCAGCGATAGTGGCCTTACCATTGCTCTGGCTGTTCAAGTCTTACTGCTGAGCTTACTGATAAAAAAATACAATGTGGCTATGCCACACTGGCCAATAAAAGCACTTGTGGCGGCATTACTTTTACGCCTAACTTTATCACCTTGGACGCCTAGTTATGATGAGCTAAGCATATTTGGTTTGCATTGGAGTTTAGTTGTTTACCCACTGTGTATTGGGTTATTTTTTGCAGCAGCTAAATGTTTTAATACTTCACAATTAAAAGTATGGCTTGAAGGGGCTGCACTACATTGTTTAGCGTTATTTGTGACAACCGAAACGAGTTATCAACTGGTGGGCCATTACCCACAACTTTTTTCTTTAAGTTTTTATGAGCAAGTTTTGCTCAGTTGTAACTTGCTTGCTTTAGGCTGCGTTTATTTATATCGCGCGCAAAGTGCAGGGCAGCTGGGTAAGTTATACCGCACTGCAGGTTTGATTTTATCAGCGTTAGCTGGCCTGTTGTTAATCAATACAATGTTGGATAATAATCCGTTATTAATGCGTCTTTATGTTGGTGAAACGCCAATCTTTAACTGGGTGCTTTTAATTTGGTTGGTACCGAGCCTGCTGGCGTTATGGTTAGCGAGTTTAGTTAAATCGTTAAATGCTAAATTGAGTCAAATTACACTCGGTGTGTCTGGTTTATTAGCCCTGTTAGCTATCAACAGCTTGATCCGTCAATATTGGCAAGGTGGCTTCATTTATCTTGATAAAGCAACCAGTGACGCCGAGCTATATAGCTACTCGGTTATTTGGTTATTACTCGGCGCGCTGGTAGTGATAGCCGGGCATTTAAAGCAGCAACGGTTACTGCAAAATGTTGGTTTAGGTATTCTTGGCGCTGTAATTGTTAAGGTGTTTTTAATTGATATGGCAAATTTAACGGGACTTCTAAAAGCATTGTCCTTCATTGGTTTAGGGCTGTCGCTGGTAGGGCTTAGTTGGTTATTCCAAAAACTCAGAGAGCGCATTCATAGTTAAGTTCAAGCCCAGTACTTACTGGGCTTAAGCTCTTATTAATCGTTAAGTGCTGTGATTCAGCAGTGCTTTAAGCTTACCAGGTTTTACTGGTTTACTCAGATAATGAATATTTTCGGCTTTGGTGGTTTGTTTTAGCTCAGTGTCACGCACTGCGGTAATTAAAATAGCCGGAATATCGCTTTGCCAGATTTCGCGTAGCGCTTTAATTAAAGTAATGCCATCCCAATCATTACCTAACTGATAGTCCATTAAAATAACATCAGGTGCTCTCTGTTCTTTTGCATAAGTTAACACCGCGTCTACTTTATCGAATAGGGTGTAATTTGCCTGCCAGCGCTTCAGTAGGCTAGCCATAGCTGCAAGGTTTTCAGGGTCGTCGTCAACGGCAATAATATTTATCGCGGCGCGGTTGTCGACTATATTTTGACTGGTTTGTTTTTGCTGTACTAATTGCGCATCACCATAAGGCACTTCAATGCTAAATCGGCTGCCTTTATTGGGTAATGAAACCACATCAATCGGCAGGCTTAATAGATCAGCCATACGTTTAACCACCCCTAAACCTAAGCCAACGCCTTTATTATCGCCCGCTTCAATTCGATAAAAGTCGTTAAATATTTTTGCTTGTTCAATGTCGCTAATACCTGGGCCGGTATCCCATACTTCAATCCGTAAACTGTGTTTTCTGTTTCTACAAGCAATTAATACACGGCCATTTTCGGTGTATTTAATCGCATTTGACAGTAAGTTTTGTAGTATTCGGCGTAAGTAAGTAATGTCGCTGTGTACTATTTGTTTATTTGAACGTACTTTAAATGAGAGTCCTTTATCGCTCGATAAAATCGCATATTCGCTTTTAAGGGGATCTAAAATATCATCAATGTAAAAGTGTCGAGGATTTGGGGTCATTGCCCCTTGCTCTAGCTTGGCAATTTCTAATAAAGCCGACATTAAATGCACGGTGGAATCTAGGCTATCACCCAGTTTATTAAAGTTATTTTTATTGGTGCTATCTAACTGAGTTTCATCAATGGCGGCTAAGTATAATCGTGCCGCATTGAGCGGTTGTAAAATATCATGGCTGGCCAGTGCTAAAAAGCGAGTTTTACTATCATTCGCTTGCTCAGCTTCACGTTTAGCTAAAGTAAGTGCTTGCTCTGTTTGTACGCGACTATCGATTTGTGCTTGCAGGCTACTATTAATGGTTTGCACTTCTTGGGTGCGCGCTTCAATGCGGTTTTCTAAGTCCATATTAATTTCTTCGAGCGCATTTTGCGTACTAATATGATTAGTAATATCAGAAAAACTCGTTACAAACCCCCCATCAGGCAGTGGGTTGCCTATCATTTCGTAAACTTGGCCATTTCGACGATGGCGAATAAAATGATGTGAACTGCCATTTTTTAAATGCTGAACCCGCTTATCAACATGGCGCTCAATTTCACCTGGGCCGCATTCACCGCGCTCTGCGTTATACCGTATTATTTCTTCAATGGGCTGGCCAACTTGTAAAAAACCCTCAGGATAGTTAAACATTTCGCTATAGCGTTTATTCCAAGCAACGAGGTTAAGATCTTTATCTACCACAGAGAGTCCGTGGCTTAAGTTTTCTAGTGAGGTAAATAGTAAGTTCTGATTAAACTGCAGTGCTTGTGTGGTTTCATCAAAAAAGTTTACCACTTCTTCAAACGCCATCCGTTTGCCAGATGATACTGTATGAATAAGTGCTTGCGCAGAGGAAGCACCTAATACTCCAGTCAGTGCGCGTTCGCAGTAGGCAATAAAGTCAGCGCGAGGGTGTGCATTGTTGTCGTTTAAATCATGATGGAGTGCGTAATGCGATAAAATTTGCTGGCTACGCTGAATGCCTAAAAAGGTTTGCAGTAAAATTTTAAAGTCGTATACCGTGGCTTTTACGTTTTTATTTAAGCGACGAGATAAAATGGCCTGATCTTTGGGATTAACAAATGCCGCCGCTTGAATTTTATCGATTAAGCGCTCTTCAGCTCCCAAGGAAAAGCTAATGTAACAGCCAATATTAGCAAACAATGCGATTAAGGTGCCTCTAGTTATAAGCGTTTGTTGCAGTTCACTGTCTAGTGGGTTAGGGGCTTCTAAAATAGGCAACATCAAAAATAGCACCCAACAAATGACCCCTGCGAGTAGCCCAGCATAAACACCATAAGCATGACCTTTTCGCCAATATAAACCACCCACAATAGCAGGCAATAATTGTGACACTAATGAGAAAGCCACTAAGCCCATACTGGCTAGCGCACTGCCACTACCAAACCATTGCTGATAGAAGTAGGCTAAAATAAGCACCCCAGCAATGGTAAAACGCCGTACTAATAAAATGCGGGATTTGTAGCTAGTGGTGATTAAATTACGTTTAAATTTACGGCGCAACATTAAGGGGAGCACCACGTCGTTGGAGATCATGGTGCTTAGTGTAAGTGTTGCAACAACAATCATGGCTGTGGCAGCAGAAAGCCCACCTATAAACACAAAGGTGGTTAAAAAAGCGTTATCGTGCAGCATAGGCAGTGCCAGTACAAAGCTATCTGGGGATAAACTGCGGCCTATTTCTGGGTGAATAGCAGCGGTGGCAATAGGTAAAATCATTGCTGCGGTTAATAACAAGTACAATGGAAAAGCCCAGCGAGCAGTAAATAAATGGCGCTTATCTTGGTTATCAACCACGGTGACATGAAACTGCCTTGGCAAACAAATTATAGCGGCCGCCGCCATTAGTGACTGACCTATAAAGTTAAAGCTAAAAAAGTCGAACTGCGCCCAATGCAGCCAAATTGACTCGGCAACTTGGCTAGAACCCTCTGTGGGTAAATTAAATAAGCTATATATTGCAAGCCCTGCAACAGCCGCCAGAGCAAACAACTTTATTAGCGACTCAAACGCCACAGCGAGCATTAAGCCTGAGCGGTACTCGGTTACATCAACTTTGCGCGTGCCAAAAAATATAGCAAATAGTGCCATCATTAAAGTGGCTGATAACGCCAAAATATCTCCAGATATTTGATTACTATTTTGCAAAAGTAAAAAGCTGGAACTAAGCGCTTTTAATTGCAAAGCAATGTAAGGAATAGTGGCCAATAAGGCAATAATGGTCACCATAATTGCAGTGGTTTGGCGTTTGCCGTAACGCGCTGAAATAAAGTCGGCAATAGTGGTGATATTTTGTTTTTTACTCACCAATACCAGTTTACGTAAAAAGCCTTGGCCGAAAAAAACAGTAAGGCGGGTCCTAATAAAATAGGCAAAAAGCTCCAACTACTAGTAGCAGCGGTACCTACCGAGCCATAGTAAGTCCACGAAGTACAATAAATTCCCAATGCAAATGAATACACAAATGGGTGATGACTAATACGCTTGGCAAGTGGGGTGGTCTTATCACCCCAATTTGCCAGCCAAAACAGCACGCCTATGTAGCCAAAGGCAACAATGAGTAGTACAGCTGTCATGTTTATTTAACCTCGTAGAGTGTTTTTATAATTTGTCATAACTATACCCAAACTATTTCAAGATGCGAGCGCCAGTTGGAGTTTGAAGTAGTTTGCTTATTAACAATACCTAGCTGCAAATAAAGTAGGGGGTATACATTTTGTTTATGTTATCTATAAATAAAATAAAACTATGATATTTAAGGGTTAATTTGTTTTTGTCTATTTAGTTAGACTAATGTCTTATTCCCACGGTTTGTTTTAATTTGGCTAAAAGCTTGAGCAATAAAAATCTATTAAGCTACTGAAATTTAAGTGGTTCATGAGTTGTTTATTAATTGATCATGCGCAGTTTACGGAAACGTTAATATGTTGTTACGACTATTGTCGCAATTCAATATTTGAATTGCATTGCTAAATTGGTTAACGAATATAAAAAACCACCCATCACAATCGTGATGTTTAAAGGGGAAAATAAAAATGGCTTTTAAAAATGAAGAACAAGCAAAAGCTTATTGGGCAGAAAACATTTCATTACTGTTTAAATTATTAGCAGTATGGTTTGTGGTCTCTTTTGGCTTTGGCATATTACTGGTTGATGTACTTAATGAAGTACGTTTTTTTGGGTTTAAACTTGGCTTCTGGTTCGCCCAGCAAGGCGCGATTTATACCTTTGTGGCTTTGATTTTTGTGTACGTTTTCAAAATGAATACGTTAGATAAAAAATATGGCGTAGACGAATAGGAGCTAGTCAATGGATGTTCAAATACTCACATTTATAATTGTCGGTTTAAGCTTTGCGCTTTATATCGGTATTGCAATTTGGGCTCGAGCTGGGTCCACAAATGAATTCTACGTTGCTGGTGGTGGTGTACCTCCACTAGCCAATGGTATGGCAACTGCTGCGGATTGGATGAGTGCTGCGTCATTCATTTCAATGGCGGGTATTATCTCGTTTGCGGGTTACGACGGAAGTGTTTACTTAATGGGGTGGACCGGTGGTTATGTACTACTGGCTATGTGTTTAGCGCCTTACTTACGTAAATTCGGCAAGTTTACCGTGCCAGACTTTATCGGTGACCGTTACTACTCACGTACTGCGCGTTTAGTGGCTATTTTATGTGCCATCTTTATTTGTTTTACTTACATTGCGGGTCAAATGCGTGGTGTTGGTGTAGTGTTCTCTCGCTTCTTAGAAGTTGAAATTGAAACCGGTGTTTATATCGGTATGATCATTGTTTTCTTCTATGCCGTACTTGGTGGCATGAAAGGTATTACTTACACGCAAGTTGCGCAGTATTGTGTACTGGTATTTGCTTATTTAGTACCGGCTATTTTTATCTCTATGATGGCAACAGGTCACTTTTTTCCACAAACAGGCTTTGGTGCCACGCTAAGTGATGGCTCAGGTATGTATGTACTTGATAAGCTCGATGGTTTAAGTACCGAGCTTGGATTTGGCCAATACACTGAAGGCTCAAAGAGCATGATTGATGTATTTGCAATCACAGGTGCTCTTATGGTGGGTACAGCCGGCTTACCACACGTAATTGTTCGCTTTTTCACTGTTCCTCGCGTTAAAGACACACGTATTTCAGCAGCATGGACACTGGTGTTTATTGCTATTGTTTACACAACAGCACCTGCAGTAGCTTCGTTTGCCCGTGTAAACATGATTGATACAATTAATGGTAAAGACGGAAGTGGTACAGCGTATGCAGAGGCACCAGCTTGGATCAAAAACTGGGAACGCACAGGCCTAATCACCTTTAATGATAAAAATGGTGACGGCAAAATGTTCTACACATCAGGTAAAATCACTGACCCTAATAGCGCAAACGAAGTAAATGTTGACCGCGATATTATGGTACTAGCGAATCCTGAAATAGCCGACTTACCAGCCTGGGTTATTGCACTCGTTGCAGCAGGTGGTATTGCCGCGGCACTATCGACTACAGCGGGCTTACTATTGGTTATTTCAACCTCAGTATCGCACGATTTACTTAAACGGACACTTAAACCGGATATAACCGACAAGCAAGAATTACTTGCAGCGAGGTTGGCAGCGATGATTGCTATTGTAATATCCGCTTACTTTGGGATTAACCCGCCAGGATTTGTGGCCTCGGTTGTTGCCTTTGCCTTCGGCTTAGCGGCGGCGAGCTTCTTCCCTGCAATTATTATGGGTATTTTCTCTAAATCAATGAATAAACATGGTGCAATTGCAGGCATGGTAACGGGTATCACCTTTACTGCTGCATACATCATCTACTTCAAGTTTGTGAGCCCAGAGCTTAATAGCCCTGAAAATTGGTTCTTAGGTATTTCACCTGAAGGGATTGGTTTAGTAGGCATGATCATTAACTTTGCAGTAGCTGCAGGTGTTATGAAAATGACTCAACCGACACCAGTTGAAATTCAAGAAATGGTTGAAGGTATTCGTAATCCTAAAGGGTCTAGTGAAGCGCATGCTCACTAATCCATATATCTAATGATATAACCCATCAAAGCCCGACTTAAGTCGGGCTTTTTATTTGTTTAAATAATGACTACATTAAATAATCGCTATATTAAATAACCATATTTCAGGTTAAGTCGCTTTTTATTGAGGATGATTTATGAGTAGTGAGCAACAGGAAGTCGCGCAGTTTATTAACAAGCAAGCACCATTTTCAATGTTACAGGACAGCGCCTGCAGTTATTTTGTTAACCATCTCGATAGTATTTATTTGACCCGAGAAAACCAAACGCAATGGCTTAACAGTGAACAGCCTAAATTATTTTTAATTCGTTCCGGGTTATACGATTTAGTGGATGCTCAAGGCGATACGGTAACGCGTTTAACTCAAGGTGATTACTTTGGTTACCCCTCGTTACTGACGGGAGATTCAATACAAAACAGTTTAGAAGTACAAAAAGAGGGCATTGTCTATATGCTCGACCAAACGGATTTTGATTACTTACGTCGAGAATATAAAGCATTCGAGCAATACTTTGTTCGTGCTCATGCTAATCGATTGCTGTCATCACATTATAAAAGTAACAACGACAGCTGGTCTGAGCGTAAAATATCAGAGATCATGACTCGCAAAGCGATTACGCTGCCCCCCGATGCCAGCATCCGTCATAGTGCTAAACAAATGCAAGAGCATGGGATTTCATCAATGATGATCACCGAAAATTCGCATCTTGTTGGAGTAGTTACAGATCGGGATTTACGTAACCGAGTGCTTGCTGATGAAGTGGATCCCGCGCAAGCTATCAATAGTATTATGACCAATAAGCCTAAGTTTATATTTGAAAATAACCGCGTATTTTCAGCGCTGCACTTAATGCTTAAGCATAATATTCATCATTTACCTGTGCTTGACGAAAACCACAAACCGCTAGGAATGATCACCAGTACAGACTTACTACGCCAACAAAAAAGCGACCCAGTGCAGCTAATTGGTCGTATTTACAAGGCCCATAATGTGGCTGATTTAAAACGTTACGCGAAAGAAATTCCTGAGTTATTAAAAGGGTTTTCAAATAATATTGATGATATTTCGCTGATCGGAAAGTTACTCAGTGGTTTAACCGATGCGTTGACCTCGCGGCTAATTTTTTTATTTCAACAACACCATGGCGCCGCGCCAACCAGTTTTAGTTTTATTTGTTTTGGCTCTCAAGCGCGCGAAGAGCAAACTCTACATTCAGATCAAGATAACGGCTTATTACTCCCTAACGACTTAACGAGCGAGCAGCAAGCTTACTTTAAAAGCATGGGAGAGTTTGTCTGCGAGCAACTTGTTGAATGCGGTATTAGACGTTGCCCCGGTAACATAATGGCTAGCAGTGATGCGTGTCGAATGAGTGTTAGTGATTGGCGGGCGAAGTTTTTAAAGTGGATCACCAGTCCTACACCGCAGGCAATGCTCAACTGTAAAATCTTTTTCGATCTGCGCTTTATTGAAGGTTCAACTACGCTTTATAGCCAGTTTTGTGAAGAGTTGACCCATATTTCACGCAACGATCTTTTTTATGCGGCAATGGCCAGCGATGTTAACGCTAACAGTGCGCCGATTGGTTTATTCAATAACTTTAAAACCGAAAAAACAGAGCAACACCATAAGTACATCGATCTTAAAAAGCGCGGGGTGGTGATCATTAACGATCTAGCGCGACTTTATGCATTAAAAGCAGGCATTCGCCGTGCTAACACCCAAGAGAGGTTGGATGCTTTATTAAAGTATTCACTATTAAGCAAAGAAGATATTTATAATTTAAAAGATTGTTGGCGATTTTTAACTCAGCTTCGGCTGCGCACGCAAATAAACGAAGAAGGGTTACCTAGTAATTGTATTAACCCAGACAAACTCAATTCGTTAGAACGTCATCAGCTTAAAGAAGCGTTTTACTTAGTAAAACAAGCGCAGCAAGGCGCGGCGTTCAAATTTGCGCGTGGGAGTTTGTAACAATAATGGTTAAGCTGCTTATTACGCGGTACTTAAAGCGTCGCCATTTGCTTGCGAAAAGTGCTTTGAAGCAACGTTATTTAGTGATTGATTTGGAATTAACAGGGCTTGATCCTAAACAACATGAAATTGTCTCGGTTGCTTGGGTACTGATTGATAATCAATGTATCAAAAACAGTCAATCGCAGCATATCGTTAATAAAGAGGTTAAAAGTCTAGAGCAAAGCCCTGTTTTTCATGGCATTAGTACTGAATCGGTGGCACAAGGGCAAAGCCTACAGAGTATTTTAATTTCTTTAAGCGCTCACTTTAGTGACTGCATTTTAGTATTTCATAATGCCATGCTCGATTGGGGCTTTTTAAAAATAGCCTTAAAAAATGCCAATATAACAACGCGGCCAAAACTGATACTCGACACCCTTCACATCGAGAAAAAGCGCTTACTCAACCAATCAACTGAAATAAAACAAGATGATTTAACCCTTAATGCCTGTCGTATACGTTATGAGTTACCAAGCTATCATTGCCATCATGCACTGACCGATGCACAAGCCACTGCCGAGTTACTGCTAGCCCAGTGCCATCAAATAAGCCGTGGCAAAGAGCTAAAAGTAGCAGAACTTTTAACTTAAACGTATTTATCTATAGCCTGGCTATATTTTATCAATAAACTTATAAAAATTGGCTTTTATCTTATCTGAACTTTCATCAAACAGAAACCAGCTTTTAATTTCTTTTTTAGTTGTAAGTTTTTTATCAAGTACAACTTTGAGTAATCCATAAAGGGTATTTTTTAACTCAGGCGCTACGAGGTGAACCTCCGCGCTTAGGTAAGTTTTATCACTGCCAAAATTAACTAGTTCTCCGTATGCAATATTTCTATCATATCTGAGTAAGTTCGTTAATTTATGTGGGATGACTACAAATTGTTCCAGTTGACACATCAAGATCTGTAAACCTTGACAGTCTCTTAAATTATTAAATATGGCTTCTCTTAAATTCGAATTGCTAATATCAACATTTTTAAATTTGCAATATGAAAAATTACAGTTAGAAAAATCACTGTATCTCATACTTAAACCTTCAAATTCAGAATAAGAGAAATCAATGCCACTGTAGTTTATATGTGAGCAGTTGAACTTACCGAAACCACTATTGTGAAATAATGTACCTATCAAATGTTCTTTTGCCCAATTTGGTGCTGCTATACTGTATGTTGAGTTATGATTTTTCATCATTTCAAATAGATGAATTTGATTTTTTATTTTTCTGTTAAAAAAGAGTTCTTTTTCTTGATCCGTAAATAGTAAATTACCTACCAGTAGTGCGATCCATTTATCGTGATCAGCTGGTATGTTACGTGTTTTGCTATTGTTAAATACAGATAGTTCATTATTGAAAAGAGCTGTAACTGCTGTGAATTTAGCTAATAATATCTGATTTTTATTCTCAATTACCTTTATTGAAAAATCTATTATTTTATTTAGCTTTTCATTGTTTATAGGCCAATTATCTAATAAATATTTATTTATATCTCCGTCTACACTATTTGCAAACCAAGAGTAAAATAAATCATTAGAGTAAAGCGGGTTATTTTCTTCCTGAGCTAATGATGCTAAAAGTGGAATTAATAACTTTCTTTTTTCTTTCACTTTTTCTGAATTATTATCATTATTTACTGTTTCTTTAAGTAAAACGATAAGATCTTTTAGAAAATAAATAGATTGTTCTGTTGGATAACCAATGCTAAGTTTGCTTCGTGCTATATCAAGATCTGTGTTTTTGTCTAATGAGTATTTTATAAATACCTTTAAATAGTATTCTGCGAGTAATATTTCAGCAAATGATTGATGATGAAAGTGGAGTAAATTATCCTTCTCTCCAAAGTAAGAGTGTGATAAGAACTTTATTTCTGTTACATTTTTGTTTTTATATCTATCTAGTATATCAATATCACTTTCAGTAGAGTATTTCCCTTCAATAACTCTGCAAATATCAGCCTTTTTCAATATACCTTGTTTACCATCTTGTCTCTGAAATCCCCATAGGGCTGCAATTGAATGCAAAATGTTTCTATACCTAATTTCATCCAAAAAGTTAACTTCGATGTCTGAATCTTCTATATGCTTCGCGTCTTTTGTCAGTAAATTTATAAAAGAGAGGTATATACCTATTTTACCAATGTCTTCAAAGTTAATATCGTTTATCATTAATTGATAAATCATATAAGAAAATATAGGCCTTTTTAACTCTTCGATAGACAATGTACCCTCATCAAATAGTTTCTTATGTATATCATCTGATATTAGTGGCGTAGTTTTACTTAATGAGTGCTTTAGCCAATGATTAAATTGTTTAGCTGTAAAACCGTATAAATTAATATAGTGGGGGAGATCTTTGTTTAGATTTTTTACTTTTCTTGTAAAAGGTTCATGTTTTTTAAGTTGCTCCTCTAAACCATCAGGGAAAGGTCTAGAACTTATTATTATTCTATTTTTTCTACATATAGATTTATCTAAGTTTTGAATTGACTTTATTGAAGAAACAACTTTATCTATAGCTGTTTTTGTTAACTCCCCACTTTCATCTAAAGAATCAATTAGGAATAGATACTTTTTACTTTTAAAGTATTTATCTTCAATTTTAATACCATAATCGGTTTGTAAAAAGTCATCAATTACTCCTAATTTACCTTCTGATTGGTAGTTTGAAAAGTTTCTGAGGTTAAAATATATGGGAAAATAACCATCTTTAGTTTCTGAATATTTTTTTGCTAATTCAGCCGCGTGATATTTTAGAAATACTGACTTCCCCTTTCCAAAATCAGCTACTATAAAAGTTATCCTATTTATATCATTAGTTTCACATTCATAATTTTGGTTAATAAGTTCAGTTATTGGTTCGAGGCTTTTTTCTTTTTTGATAATTTCTTTGTAGCTTAAATCGCTGATTTTTGATGATTTGTTTAGTTCTGTGATTGGCTGCCAATAAGCAAAAGTTTCTTCGTAAAGTAAGTCTTCATTATCTTGAAACCCAATATCTTTTAATTTAAATGTGTCATATAAAATCTTAGCTTCATTTTCATGAACGCGAAGAGCATTAATCTCCTCAAGGTGTTTTTCATATACTTCACCGAATTCAAGTTCAACGGTTTTTTCTATATTATTATTAAAGTGGTGAATTACTTTATTTATAACTCTTGTTTCTTCCCCTAAATGGCTTAATAGTACTTTTGTTTTTATTTTAGTTGCATCAATAGCTGGGTGATATTTTGGAGAAAATAAATTAATTAGGTTTTCAGTTTTGACATCACTATTATCGAATTCAAAAATACTATATAAGTCAGTTTCTTTAGTGAACGAATCATTTGTTAAATCCCCCTGATGCTCTTGCAAAGACAGGCTTAGTTGGTTCAAAGAGGCTTTTATATAAGTATTTATTCCAAAATTGTTAAGTTTGTTGTCATCTAGTTTTTCAAAATAAAGGTCTATTTTTTCTTTAGCTAGTAGCTTTATAACTACTGCAATTGTGCCATTTGCATTATTTATTATCTCTTGCCCTGATTCATTGAAATTATTTTTGAAATAACCTGTAATATTTTTAAGTGCCATAGGAATACAACTAAATATCCTTTCAACTTTTTGTTTGTCCATGTTTCTTTCCATTGGTAATTAAGGTTTAATTGACTAAGTTACACATAATAACAGGTTATGTAATGACTATATCTTTAGCTTTTCAATATTAAAAGTATTAATTTACATTGTATTAGGGAGTAATATGAAACTCATCACTGCTATTTTCTTAACCTTATTCCCACTCATCACTTTTGCTAATTCAAGCTTACCTGCTAATCGTCATATTGCAGTGCAAGGTACTGCTGAGATATTGGCAGTGCCTGATATGGCTAACATTTCTTTTGAAGTAATAAGCACTAAAGATACGTTGCTTGAGGCGAAACGTGACGTTGATAACCGAGTTAATTTGCTAATCAAAGGAGCAGATAAATATGGCATTGAGCAAGGCGATATTTTTATCTCTGGTTTAACAAGTCATATAAATAATATGATTGGTATAGAAACAGGTACCGTTTCAGGTGAAAGGTACCTAGCGCGAAAAAGAATTAAAGTAACGTTAAAAGAAATTGAAAGAACAGATGATTTTATTGAATTTGCACAAAGCGTAAAAATAAATAATGTTATGGAAATTGAAAGCTTATCTTCAAAAGGATCTAAATTAGAGGCAAAAGCAACACAAGCAGCAATAGATAACGCCAAAGCTAAGGGAAGCATACTTGCTGAAGCATTTGGCGCTGAACTTGGAAAAGTTTATAGTATTAATTCAACTGCTAATCATCAAAGATACCCTACAAATAACGTAAAGAGTTTTATTTTTTCAGGCTCGGGTGCTAACTCAAATCCATTCGAACAGGTGCGGTATGTGGATGAAACAATAATTTTTACATCATCAATAAGTGTAGTGTTTGACTTAGAAATAAAATAACAATGAGGACACACAATGGAATTAAACTATTTATATATTGGATTTGGTGTTATTGCGTTACTGAATGTAATAGTGAGTGTGTTTTTGATAAAGCGAGATGACTTAGAAGTGTTTCAAAAAGCCGCTCAAATACTATTAGTATGGTTAATTCCGTTGTTTGCAGCAATTGGTCTGTGGCTATTTTATCGTACGCAAGATAGGAGTGTAAACGTGCCTAAAAGCTTTGGTGGAGGTGCAGGAGATAGCACAAATATTGGCGGTGGCTTTTGAACAAGCGTTAATATGTTGCTTAAACAAAGGATTCTAATGGGCACTTTTTAAATGTTAATTCAAAGTTTCTAATGCTTGGCTCTTATAATCAGACCCAAGGTCGATTACAATACCGCCATCTAAAAGGCGACGCTGCCTTTCTCTGTACGTAACTAGAGTGGATTTTATATTTCATGGCAATCAAACTTGCAATTAATGGTTTTGGTCGTATTGGTCGAAATATTGTCCGCGCACTATACGAATCAGGCTTAAGCGACGAGATTAAAATTGTTGCGATTAACGAACTAGCCGACCCTGAAGCTATTGCCCATTTATTAAAATACGACACCTCTCATGGTCGCTTTAGCTTCCCAGTTAAACTAGGTGAAGACACTATCAGCGTTGCTGATGACACCATTGCGTTATTTTGTGAAGAAAATCCAGTTGAATTACCGTGGCAAACGCTAGGTGTTGACGTGGTACTTGAATGTACCGGCGTGTATCACTCACGTGAGCATGCACAGTTACATATTGCCGCAGGTGCTAAAAAAGTGTTGTTTTCGCACCCTGCTGATAATGATGTAGATGCGACTATTGTGTATGGCATAAACGACGATGAGTTGAAAAACGAGCATACTATCGTCTCTAATGGTTCGTGTACCACCAACTGCGTTGTTCCTGTTATTAAAGTACTCGATGATGCCTTTGGTATTGAATCTGGCGCTATTACAACTATTCATGCGTCAATGAACGATCAGCAAGTGATTGATGCGTATCACCATGATTTACGCCGAACTCGTGCCGCCAGCCAATCTATTATTCCGGTAGACACAAAGTTAGCCCGTGGTATCGACCGTATTTTACCTAAATTTAAAGGCCGCTTTGAGGCCATTGCCGTTCGTGTACCGACTATTAATGTGACCGCCATGGATTTAAGTGTCACGGTAAATACCGATGTAGATTTAAGTGCGGTTAATAGTGCGCTTAAAGCACAAGCTAAAGATAGGCTTGAGGGTATTTTAAGTTACACCGAAGAGCCGCTGGTATCGGTTGATTTTAATCACGATCCCCATTCTTGTATTATTGATGGCACACAGACACGTGTTAGTCATAAACGCCTGATAAAGTTATTAGTTTGGTGTGATAACGAGTGGGGATTTGCGAATCGCATGCTTGATACCGCGCGTGCTATGATGGCATTTAAGTAATATTTTAATTTCAGGTTCAGTATCGTTAACTAAGGAGATGTTCATGTCGGTCATAAAAATGGCAGATTTAGATTTAAACGGCAAGCGTGTATTAATTCGTGAAGATTTAAATGTACCCGTTAAAGCAGGTAAAGTGACGTCAGACGCACGTATTCGTGCTGCACTACCTACTATCAAACTTGCGCTAGAAAAAGGTGCAAAAGTGATGGTTATGTCACACCTAGGCCGTCCTACGGAAGGGCAATACGAAGACGAATTTTCATTAGCCCCCGTTGTTGATTACTTAAATGATGCACTTGAGCAAACTGTTCGCCTAGAAAAAGATTACTTAAACGGCGTTGATGTTGCAGATAGCGAAGTGGTTGTTTTTGAAAACGTGCGTTTTAATAAAGGCGAGAAAAAAGACGACGAAGCCTTATCAAAGCAATTAGCTGCATTATGTGACGTTTACGTAATGGATGCCTTTGGTACTGCACATCGCGCACAAGCTTCAACCCATGGTGTGGGTCTGTTTGCTGATGTAGCGTGTGCTGGTCCATTATTATCGGCTGAACTAGAAGCATTAGGTAAAGCACTTGATAACCCAGCTCGTCCGTTAGTAGCAATTGTGGGTGGCTCTAAAGTATCCACTAAATTAACGGTACTTGATTCATTGTCTAAAATTGTTGATCAGCTTGTTACCGGTGGTGGTATTGCCAATACCTTTATTGCCGCTGCTGGCCATCCTGTAGGTAAGTCACTTTATGAAGCTGATTTAATGGATGAAGCAAATCGTTTATGCGCTGCGGCGAAAGCCAACGATGGCGAAATACCGGTACCCACAGATGTTGTTGTAGGTAATGAGTTTTCAGAGTCAGCTGTAGCAACACTTAAAGATGTAAGTGAAGTCAACAGCGAAGATATGATTTTTGATATTGGCCCTGATACTGCTAATCAACTTGCAAAAATTATTGCTAATGCGGGCACTGTTGTATGGAATGGCCCAGTGGGTGTGTTTGAGTTTGATCAATTTGGTAATGGTACACGTGCCATTGCAAAAGCGATTGCTGATTCGAAAGCATTTTCTATTGCAGGCGGTGGTGACACCCTAGCGGCAATTGATAAGTACGGCATTAGTGATAAAGTATCGTATATTTCTACAGGTGGTGGTGCGTTCTTAGAGTTTTTAGAAGGCAAAAAATTACCTGCAGTTGCAATGCTAGAATCACGCGCTAAATAATACCTTTGGGTATTAGCTAGCCGTAAAGCAGATGTGCTTATTTCACATCTGCTACAATTAACGAGTAAATACCTCTCACTTTTATTTAGTCGTTAATAATATGAATTTTAGGCTATTTGCCTTTTAATTCATGGCGCAGTGATTGCGCCAAACTAACAAATCCGTTCAAACTAGGTAGTAAAATAACTACCGATAAATTGGAGAATACCCAATGGCTTTAATCAGTATGCGACAACTTCTGGATCATGCCGCTGAGCATGGTTACGGTGTACCCGCGTTTAATGTAAATAACCAAGAGCAAATGCGCGCAATTATGGAAGCGGCTGATAAAACAAACAGCCCTGTTATTGTGCAAGGTTCTGCGGGCGCACGTGCGTATGCCGGTGCACCTTTTATTCGTCATATGATTTTAGCGGCAGTTGAAGAATGGCCACATATCCCCGTGGTTATGCATCAGGATCACGGTACGTCACCGGGTGTATGTCAACGTTCAATTCAGTTAGGTTTTTCATCAGTTATGATGGATGGCTCATTAATGAGCGATGGCAAAACTCCGTCAAGCTACGATTACAACGTTGATGTAACACGTAAAACAGTTGAAATGGCACACGCATGTGGTGTTTCAGTTGAGGGTGAGTTAGGTGTATTAGGTTCACTTGAAACTGGTGAAGCGGGTGAAGAAGACGGCGTTGGCGCTGAGGGTAAACTTACTACAGAGCAAATGCTAACGAACCCAGAAGAAGCGGCTGATTTTGTAAATAAAACCCATGTTGATGCGCTGGCTATTGCCTGTGGTACATCACACGGTGCCTACAAATTTACGCGTCCACCAACCGACGATATTTTAGCGATTGATCGTATTAAAGAAATTCATGCGCGTATACCAAACACGCATTTAGTAATGCATGGTTCGTCTTCTGTTCCACAAGAGTGGTTAGAAGTGATCAACCAATACGGTGGTGAGATCCCAGAAACTTACGGTGTGCCAGTTGAGCAAATTGTTGAAGGTATTAAATACGGTGTGCGTAAGGTGAACATTGATACCGACTTACGTTTAGCGTCTACCGGTGCAATTCGCCGTCATTTAGCAATGAACCCGTCTAACTTCGACCCACGTAAGTTCTTAGCTGCTGCAACGCAAGCGATGACTGATATTTGTATTGCCCGTTACGAAGCGTTTGGTACTGCAGGCCAAGCAAGTAAAATTAAGCCAATTTCATTGGATGAAATGCACCTTAAATACTTAAGCGGTGAGCTAAACCCAAAAATAAAGTAATGAGCCAATAATAGCGATACTCTCGCACTCATTATAAAAGCCAGTTGCCTATGCACTGGCTTTTTTGATCTGTGGGGGATCAGTATTTTACCTAGTTATTAATTTGGGATCACTCGATTACTAACTGGTCTCATCTGGGATCATTACTTTACTAACTAAAGCGCTAAAATGAGCTTGTTTTACTCATTTAGGCATCGGAAAGCGCAATGATAGAATGAAAATCATACAAAAAATCATTGGTTTAGCTTTAGTAGTGGGTAAAATAGTGATCCGTAAAGGGATCTGCTTGATAAAACTCTGATCCTGATATTTAAGATCTTAATAAAGCTGATCTAAATAGTGTCGTGGCGCAGTCGGCTTTTATGATCAGACTAAAAATATAGCTGTTAAAACTCGTCGCTTAGTAATTTGATGATCTCATAAATAATATTAAAACTACGCGCAGTTATTAAGCTATTTATACTTTAAACCGCTTTTTTATTTACAGCTTATGATGATGCAAAGGTGACATATTTAATTTTTTGTCACTATTTTGTGTTTTTTTTACGCTCATTTTGATTTCCACGTTACACTTTAATAAAAATGTCATACTTAGTCATAATAATGAAACCTACTCAATAGCCTAAGAGATAAATTGGAATGTCACGTAAAGTATTAGTCGTTGATGACGAAGCACCTATCAGGGAAATGTTGGTTTTTGTTTTAGAACAAAATGGGTTTCAAGCCATTGAGGCAGAAGATTATGATTCTGCAATATCTGCAATGGTTGAACCTTATCCAGATATGGTGTTACTTGATTGGATGCTACCTGGCGGTAGTGGAATTCAAATCGCTAAAAAATTCAAACAAAATGAACACACACGCCAAATACCTATCATTATGCTGACAGCTCGCGGCGAAGAAGAAGATAAAATACGCGGTTTAGAGGTCGGTGCTGATGATTACGTTACTAAGCCGTTTTCACCTAAAGAGTTAATGGCGCGTATTAAAGCGGTTATTCGTCGTGTTGCTCCGACCTCACTTGAAGAGGCCATTGAAGTACATGGTTTGCGTTTAGATCCTATTTCGCATCGTGTGACTTCAGGTGGCAGTGAGCTTGATATGGGACCAACGGAATTTCGACTGTTACACTTTTTTATGACCCATCCAGAGCGTGTATATAGCCGAGAGCAATTACTTGATCATGTATGGGGTACTAATGTCTATGTTGAAGATAGAACTGTAGATGTTCATATCCGTCGCTTGCGTAAAGCGATTGCTACGCTTGGGCATGACCGATTAGTACAAACGGTACGCGGAGCTGGTTATCGCTTTTCGAGTAAATTATAGTTGTGCTTTATAATTAAGCTTACTAAGTTAAGTAGCAATCTATTAACCTAGCATAGTCAAACTATCTGCTAGCGTTTATAAGGTAAAGAGCGTGTATGTATCGAGTTATTAACAAGCAGGCGTTAACCAAACGGCTGTTTGTCTATTTTATACCTTTGCTTTTAATTGGGGTGCTTATTGGTGCCCCATTTTTGATGTTGTTTTTGGGCGCTTTTTCGCTACTTATGTGGCATTACCATCAGCTTTATCGCTTAAGTGACTGGCTGCATAATCAACGCAGTTTTAATCCGCCTGAAGGGGAGGGGTCGTGGGAGCAAGTATTTGAAGGTATTTACCAGCTGCAACATCGCAATCGTAAAAAGCGTAATGAACTGGCAGAACTGATACGGCGTTTTCGCGACGGCGCTGAGGCCGTACCCGATGCCGTTGTTGTGCTACAAAACGACTTATCAATTGTGTGGTGTAATCAGCTTGCACTCAAAGTATTAGGGTTACAGTGGCCGGTTGATCATGGTCAGCGCTTAGATAACTTAATTCGCGATCCTAAATTTGCTAAATATATGCGCCGAAAAGAGTTTAGCGATGCATTGGAGCTTGAAAGTGGCCACAGTGTTGAGCAAGTTCTTGAATTTAGGGTGATGCCCTATGCTAATACACAGTTGTTGGTAGTGGTACGCGATGTTACTCGCTTAAAGCAACTTGAACAAATGCGTAAAGACTTTGTAGCAAACGTCTCTCATGAGCTCAGAACCCCTTTAACAGTTGTTACCGGCTACCTTGAAATGCTCGATAGTGATTCACTCCCACCGCCTGCAATGTGGAATAAAGCTCAAACCACTATGCTAGAGCAATGTAAACGAATGGATAGCTTGGTGAATCAGCTGTTGTCGTTATCGCGCATCGAAGGGGGAAAGCAACACAGTAATGACAAAGCGGTGAATGTGCCACGATTATTAAATTTAATTGAAACAGAGGCGAAATCTATTAATCAAGACAAAAGTCATCAACTTATTTTTAAGATTGATGCGTCACTTGATATTACCGGTGCTGAGGATGAACTTAGAAGTGCATTTTCAAATTTAGTATTTAATGCCATTCATTATACTAAACCAGGCGGTAAAATAGAGGTGCTTTGGCAGCGCAACAATGAACAAGCATGCTTTAGTGTTACCGATAATGGTGATGGTATTGCGCCTGAGCATATTAACCGCTTAACTGAGCGTTTTTATCGAGTAGATAAAGCCAGAAGCCGTACCACAGGTGGCTCTGGGCTTGGTTTGGCAATTACTAAACATGTACTTACTCGCCACGGTAGTCAATTAAAAATTCACAGTGAACTGGGTAAAGGTTCTTGTTTTTCTTTCGCGTTTTCAAGCGATAGACTTATCGCTATTTCGCCGTTAGTCGCGAGTAATACAGCTAGTCATAAAAGTGTCATTTAAGAGTCACACCATTGTCATGTACTCACTTTAGAGTGAACCGCAGTTAGGAAATGGGACGAACAAACTGGAGAACCCCAAAATGAAATTTAAAAACTTAGTTGCCGCAATGGGTGTGGCTGTTACAACATTTGTATCTGCACAAGCGGTTGCATTAGAAGACGGTATTCCTGAGTATCAAAAAATTAGCGGTGTATCAGGTAACTTTTCATCAGTAGGGTCTGACACATTAGCCAACATGATGACCTTTTGGGCTGAAGAATATAAGCGTATTTACCCAAATGTAAATATTCAAATTCAAGCGGCAGGTTCGTCTACTGCGCCACCAGCACTAACTGAAGGTACGGCTAACTTAGGTCCAATGAGCCGTGCAATGAAGTCAAAAGAGATTGAAGCATTTGAAAAGCGTCATGGCTACAAACCAACACAAGTGCGTGTAGCAATTGATGCGTTGGCCGTATTTGTACACAAAGATAACCCAATCGAAGGACTACGCATTGATCAAATCGATGCTATTTTCTCATCAACTCGTAAATGTGGTGCATCAGAGCAAGTAAATCGCTGGAGTGATGTTGGTCTAGAAGGTGATTGGGCTGCAAAAGACGTGCAATTATACGGACGTAACTCAGTATCAGGTACTTACGGTTACTTTAAAAAGAAAGCGTTATGTAAAGGTGATTTTCGTAATAACGTGAACGAGCAACCGGGTTCTGCTTCTGTTGTACAGTCAATTTCAGCGTCGTTAAATGCGATTGGTTACTCTGGCATTGGTTATAAAACATCAGGTGTGCGTACTGTTCCGTTATCGAAAAAAGGCACTAACTTTGTTGATGCTACACTTGAAAACGTAGCACAAGGTAAATACCCACTATCACGTTTTTTATATGTTTATGTAAATAAACACCCAAATAAGCCACTTGGCCCAGTAGAAGCTGAGTTCTTAAAGATGGTACTTTCTCAAGAAGGTCAAAAAATAGTAGAAAAAGATGGCTATGTACCACTTTCTGCAAAGTTAGTTGAACTAGAGCTTAAAAAGTTAGGCTTGAAATAAGCAGCTAGCAGCCAAAGCAAATAATAAAAAACCGCTCATTGAGCGGTTTTTTTGTTTTACTTAATATTATTTAGTTTGTTGCTTTACCTAAGTTTTCAGCTTGTACTTTGCATTGATTGTAAGCCTCAATACATTTTGATGAACAAACCTGCGATTTAAGACTATCGGTGGTTGTTTGCTGTTCGCAGCTGGTTTCACATTGATAACTTTGTTGAGCACACTGATTAAGTGCTGGATTCCCCGGCTGGCTCTGGCAGCCAGCAATAACTGCAAACGAAAAAGCCACGAGGCTAGTTTTAAAAAAGTTTTCATGCTTATCCTTAAAATGAGGCCACACCAGTATTAAACTTCAACCTGAATATTGTCGATTAATCTAACACTACCTAAAAAGGCGGCAGCTAAAATTACAAATCGTGTATCTTCGAGTGTAGCAGCTTTTAATGTATCTCGTTGAGCTATCGAAAAATAATCTGGTTTTAGGCCTGCGTTTTCTAATGCGTTCTTTGCTTCACTTTCTAATGTAGCAAAGTCTTTATTACCGCTTTTTATTTGCTGCGCACAATGCTTTAAGGTATTAAATAAAGCAGGAGCGGTTTGTCTTTCCTCAGTTGATAAGTACCCATTACGCGAGCTCATGGCAAGGCCGCTAACTTCACGCATGGTAGGTACACCAATAATTTCTACTGGTATTGATAAGTCAGTAGCCATGGTTTTAACAACTTGTAGCTGCTGAAAATCTTTTTCACCAAAACAAGCATAATCAGGCTGTACTAAATTAAATAGCTTAGTAACAACAGTCGCTACGCCTTTAAAGTGACCTGGGCGTGAACCACCACAATATCCCATTGAAATACCAGGCACATCAACAAAGCTTTGCGCGCCTAAACCATTAGGGTAAATAGTCTTAACACTGGGGATAAACAAAATGTCTGTTTCAAGATCAGCTAACCCTTGCTTATCAGCATCTAGAGTACGCGGATAACTGTCTAAATCTTCGTTAGCACCAAATTGCATTGGGTTAACAAAAATGCTCACTACCACTTTATCGGCCAGTGTTTTAGCTTTTTCTACCAGTGAAAAATGACCACGGTGTAAGTTGCCCATAGTAGGAACAAATGCCACGCTTAAACCGGCTTGGCGCCAGGTTCTAATCTGACTGCGTAATGATTTTATTTCAGTGATTGATTGCATTATTTAAACTCGTGTTCAGCGCTTGGGAATACGCCGCTTTTGACATCGTTACAATACTTTTTAACTGCAGCAGGCATATTGCCTGTTTCGAGTAAAAAGTTTTTTGAAAATTTAGGAATATAACCTGCAGAAATGCCCACCAAGTCGTGCATAACCAAAATTTGACCATCGGTTACATTACCTGCACCAATCCCGATTGTAGGGATGCTCAATGACTCTGTAACGCGTTTTGCTAAGGCACTTGGAATACATTCAAGCACCAGTAGTTGAGCACCTGCGGCTTCTAATGCTTTTGCATCGGCAATAATTTTTTGCGCTTGCGCTTCTTCACGGCCCTGGATTTTAAAACCACCGAATACATGCACAGATTGCGGTGTAAGCCCCAAATGGCCACACACTGGAATACCTTGTTGGGTGAGTGATTTAATGCTGTCATGCAGCCATTCACCGCCTTCAAGTTTGACCATATTAGCACCTGCACGCATCAGCTCTGCAGCATTTTTACACGCATCATTTGGGTTTGCGTAGGTCATAAACGGTAAGTCAGCTATAACAAATAAATCACGGCTTCCTGCGCGCACACAGCGAGTATGGTAGGCAATTTCTTGGTTTGTAACCGCTAAGGTATCATCGCCACCTTGTAATACCATACCCAAAGAATCACCAACTAAAACAACATCAACGCCGTTATCATGAAATAACTTAGCAAAACTAGCATCGTAAGCTGTTAACGCAGTGATTTTATTACTTTCAGCCTTCATTTTATTCAAAGTTGAAACGGTTATTTTAGACATAATATTCTCGCAGACAATGGCCTTAATTAATTACCGTGGTAATTGTTGTAAGTCGTTAAGCGGTAGGGTATTTGCTATCTGTTGGATAGATGCGCCGCTAGGTAAAATCAGTTCTGGTGCAATTTCTTGCAATGGGTAAACAACAAATTCTCGCTCAGTTAACCCGTAATGAGGTACGGTTAAACGTTCGGTATTTAAAATGTGTTCACCAAATAATAAAATATCAATATCAAGTGTGCGTGCGCCCCAGCGCTCAGCCTTTCTAACTCGACCATGTTTCAGCTCTATGGCTTGGGTTAAATCGAGTAGTTGCTCTGGCTCAAGTGAAGTGTTGATACAGGCGACTGCATTCACATAATCAGGTTGATCTTGTGGTCCCATAGGCTTGCTCGCATAATAATGCGAGCAGGCTATAAACTCGCTGCTTGGCAAGCTTTTAAGTGCAATAACAGCGTTATCAAGTTGTTTTTTAGGGCTGTTGAGGTTTGCACCTAACCCCAAATAGACACGTTGCATTATTTACTCAGCTGGCTTTTTAGTAGTACGACGACGAGGTCGCTTGCGTGGCTTTGGGCCACCTTGATGACCAAGCTCTCGTACCATTTCTTTTTGGCCATTAATATCTTGACCTAAGTATTGTGTCCACCACTGTGCCAGCTCTGTATGCTCAGTTTCACCAGCATCAACACGCAATAGTAAAAAATCATAAGCGGCTTTAAAGCGCGGTTGCTGTGTTAAACGATAGGCACGCTGGCCAGCACGTTTATCTAAGCGTTGTTGAATATGCCAAATATCACGGGCACCTAAAGTAAAGCGTTTTGGTACGGCAATATGTTGGGCATTCTCACTCAGTACTTTATTAATTGCTTGAGCAAATGCATCGTATTCTGATAGTTGCTCTTGGCGTCTAATTTTTTCAGTACGCTCAATCAGCGGGAACCACAGTAATGCTGCAAATACGAATGCAGGAGTGACTTTTTTATCTGCATTAATACGGATATCAGTGTTGGCAAACATTTGCTTTATGAAGGTTTCTTCAAGTCCACCAGGGTTTTTATTTAAAATACGGTCTAGCTCAGGAAATAATGACTTAAATAAACCGTACTGACGCAGCATTATAAAGTTTTGCTGTGCTTTGCCGTTTAAAAATAGCTTGAGTATTTCTTCAAATAAACGCGCTGGCGGAATATTATCAAGCAAGCTCGCTAATTCGGTAATCGGCTTTTCGCTTGCTGGCGCTATTTGCATATCTAACTTGGTGGCAAAGCGCACTGCGCGAAGCATACGTACCGGATCTTCACGGTAGCGTGTTTCAGGATCGCCAATTAACTCTATTTGTTTTGCTTTGATAGCGGCTAAGCCATTAGCGTAATCGTAAACACAAAAATCATTAATCGAGTAGTATAAAGCGTTGATTGAAAAATCACGACGTTCTGCATCTTCTTCAATGCTACCAAATACGTTATCGCGAAGAAGTTGCCCATGTTCACTTGACTGGCTAATTTGATTTTTATCTTCTTGTGCTTCGTGATGGCCGCGCATTGTGGCCACTTCAATAATCTCACGGCCAAAAACAATGTGCGCCAAACGAAAGCGGCGACCAATTAAGCGACAGTTACGAAACAGTTTTTTTACTTGCTCAGGGGTGGCATTGGTTACAACATCAAAATCTTTAGGTTGTTGGCCTAACAATACATCGCGAATGCAACCACCAACTAAGTAGGCATCATAGCCACCATCTTTTAGGCGGTAGAGTACTTTGATTGCATTTGGGCTAAATTGTTTGCGAGAAATACCATGCTCACCTCTAGGGATCACTAACGGCTCACTGCTGATTGCGACATTTTCGTTATTGGCACTTGGGCCGATAATTTGTCGACAAAATTGAAAAAGCTTGGAAATAATAGTCTGTCTCCTAGAGAAGCGGTTGATTTGCTCGCCATTGCAATCAAAATCACAGCAAGTATTCGCTTAAAGCGTGATTCTTACCGTTTAATGTAATTAGCATATATTTAGGCGGCTATCATATACCAGCAAGGTAAAAAAATTAAGTTGCAGCACTGAAATTAAGCCATTTTTAACGATTTTATTTGAATTAATCACACGTAATACGTAATGGGAGGTTAAATCTGTATTTCGCGCTTAGCAGGAACAAGGCTTAAGTTAAAATGCGCCACGCCCCAAGCGAGTAATTGTTCTGTGTTTAAATCCATTAGTTGCTCATGTATTGGCAAGCCTAAAAATTCGAATACAGCTATTAAAGTGGGCTTTGGATTTTGTTTGCAAATTGCAGGGGCGTAATTTTGCTTAGACAGTTTAAACCCTGGTTTTGCTACAGCCAAAGGCAAATGAGCAAACTCTGGAATAGGGCAATTTAGCTGTTTAAATAAGCTAATTTGACGCGCAGTCGGTTCAATTAAATCAGCGCCTCGTACAATTCGGTTGATCCCTTGCTCAATGTCATCAATAACCACCACCAGTTGATAGGCAAATAAACCGTCGCTGCGTTTTATTATGTAATCTTCATGAGCGAGAGCTGGGTCCACGTCAATATGCCCTTGAATAAGGTCTCTATAATCAACGGTTGCATAACATTGAGTTAAACGTAAGGCATGACCTTGCTCACTTAGTTGGCTGTGTTTACATCGCCCTTGATAAATACCGCCGAGGGCTCTTATTTGCTTACGGGAGCATTGGCAGGCATAAACAAGCTGTTGTTGTGACAGAGCGTGAACGGCATCTTGATAAATAGTAAGACGCTGTGTTTGGTACACAACGTTTTCATCCCAATTGAGGTTATAGGCGTCTAAGGTATTTAGGATATCGGTGGCGGCGCCTTTTACAACGCGAGTGGTGTCTATATCTTCAATGCGAACTAACCACTTTCCTTGGTTAGCTTTTGCATCAAGGTAGCTACCTACAGCCGCCACAAGTGAGCCAAAATGTAACGGTCCGGACGGGGACGGTGCAAATCGGCCGCGATAGTTAGATACTTGCGCAGTAACGGCTGTAGAAGACATGGCTATACTTAATTAGCCGCGTCCAGATTGCTTTTCTTTGATTTCAGCAAGTGTTTTACAGTCTACACATAAATCAGCAGTAGGGCGCGCTTCTAAGCGGCGAATGCCAATTTCAATGCCACAAGACTCACAAAAGCCAAATTCGTCTTCTTTAATTAATATAATTGTTTTTTCAATTTTTTTAATTAACTTACGTTCGCGGTCACGAGTACGAAGCTCTAATGAGAACTCTTCTTCTTGTGCTGCGCGGTCAACGGGATCAGGAAAGTTAGCTGCTTCGTCTTGCATGTGTGATTTGGTACGATCAACTTCGTTACGTAAATCATTACGCCAAGTTTCTAAAATTGTTTTGAAATGAGCACGTTGTGCATCATTCATGTACTCTTCACCCGGTTTTTCTTGGTATGGTTCTAAACCGGCTTGAGCCAATAAACCATGTCTTTTTTGGTCTGGCATAACTCTCTCCTAAATCCTTAATTTAATGCCTCAGCATTAGCCGGCGGTATAAATAACAGAAACTCATACCCTAGGCAAATTTATTTTTAAATAATCGAATTAGCTTAACCCTGTTTGGTGATATAAAAGTAGTAAAAGTACTACTTATACTTTCTTATCACAGTATTGGTTTATAAACTGGCGTAGTTATATGGGCAATAATAATAAAAACAACTTATTTTTACTTTTTGACTAAGTATTTTTTTGGCGTAGCGCAATACCAACGTTTAAATGCGCGCTTTTACTCAACAAACGCTACTTTCTCAACTAAAGTTACCTCACTGGCAGAAATATGGGCTTTATAAGCTAATACTTCTACGCCTTGCGCAATCGCTTCGCTAAGTAATTGTGCATAGGTTGAATCTATATGCGCCGCTGCACTCACTTGTGTGATCCCTTGATGTAGCACCGCAAATAGTAATACCGCACGATGCCCTTGTTTTACCATTTCGATTAATTCACGAATATGCTTTTGCCCACGAACTGTTTGCGCATCTGGGAAGTAACCTTGGCCACTTTGTGGATGCTCTTCACTCAGCAGCGTGACTGATTTAACTTCAACATAGCAATTGGCTTTACTGCTGTGGGTAAGTAAAAAGTCGATACGGCTGTTTTCACTGCCATACTTCACTTCACTTTGGACTTGCTGATAGCCTGTCAGCTCTTTAATTACTTCAGCGTTAATCGCTTCTTCTACTACTTTGTTAGCAACGGCTGTATTTACACAAATAAGCTGTGATAAGTTATTTTGCGTCAGCTCTAATGACTGTGGGTACTTTCGTTTGGTGTTACTGCTGGTGGAATAAAAGGCATTAAAACCAGAGTCAGCACAGCCCGTCATTTTCCCCGTATTAGCACAGTGAGCGGTAAAAGTGTTGCCATCACTGAGCTCTAAATCGGCTAAAAAGCGTTTGTAACGTTTTAATAACGTAGCAGATTGTAATGGCGGGGTGTACTTCATTAATGACTTCCTTATATAACCAGAATTCAGGCTAAGTAAAATAAGACTTTGCGGACTATTTGAGGTTATTTACCGCAAGCAGTTGGGAACTTAGGCGCGCTATAGTAAACTCGACCATACATTTAAGTGCAAGGATATTCTAACATGAGTGAAAAATTTGTTGTTCAATTAAGCGAGCAATCGGCACCAGGACACTGGGGCGAAAGTGCGTCACTATCTTTTAACGAACACGGCGCAACGGTTCATTTATCTGAGCAAGAAACATTAAAAAACGTGCAAAAAGCAGGTCGTACTATTGCAAGCCAAGGTATTAAAAGTGTTGTGCTTGAAGGCGATGTTTGGTGTACAGAGAGCCAATGGGCATTTTACCAAGGCTTTGTATCACCAAAAGTACTGCACGGTGTTGAGTTTGTTGATAATGCACAATCTGATTTAAAAGAGCTTGCTGATTTAAAAGCTTCAGCAACGTGGGCACGTGAAATGGTTAACGGCACCGCCGATGACATTTACCCAGAGAGCCTGGCAGAAAAAGCGGCAGAATTTATTCAATCACTGGCACCAGAGCATGTTAGCTACCAAATAATAAAAGGCGATGCGCTATTAGAGCAGCAATGGATTGGTATTCATGCTGTCGGTCGTGGTAGTGAACGCCCACCTGTATTACTTGAGCTTGATTACAACCCAACTGGCGATGATAACGCACCTGTAAGCGCAGCACTTGTAGGTAAAGGTATTACATTTGACTCAGGCGGTTACTCAATTAAATCTAGCGAAGGCATGTTAGGCATGAAGTGCGATATGGGCGGAGCTGCAACGGTAACTGCAGGTTTAGCGCTGGCCATTAATCGTGGTGTAGAAAAGCGCATTAAGTTGTTTTTATGTTGTGCAGAGAACTTAATTTCCGGTCATGCATACAAACTAGGTGACATTCTTACCTACAAAAATGGCACAACCGTTGAAATTGTAAACACAGATGCTGAAGGCCGTTTAGTATTAGCTGATGGCCTAATGGCGGCAGGTGAGACGGGTGCACCACTTATTATTGATGCAGCAACATTAACGGGCGCAGCCCTTGTTGCCGTTGGTCAAGAATACAACGCGTTATTTGCCCTTGATAAAGAGCTAGTACGTGAAGTAGAAGACTTTGCATCACAAGAAATGGAAGCCGCATGGCCATTACCGCTTGAAAAGTGGCATCAACAAAACTGCCCATCACCGTATGCCGATACAGCAAACAGCCGTGCACAAAAAGGCGGTGGCTATGGTGGTGCCTCAAATGCAGCAGGTTTCTTATCTCGCTTTGTGCCAAACGATGGTAAAGGTTGGGTACATATTGATTTAGCGGCAGCATTTAATATGGGTGGTGGTACTAGCCAGTGGGCTTCAGGTGCAACTACACAAGGTATGCGTACAGTAGCGCGCACCTTGCTTGAAAAAGCATAATCAACTCAGACTAAGCAATTAGTTAAAAAATAGGTGCCTAAGGGTGCCTATTTTTTTATCCGCCATACAAGCAATTTTGTTTTATTTACGGTAAAATCCTTCGCCAATACGTGTTTGGGCATCTATTTCATTTAAACCTCGCTCAAATATTATACATACCACTGGGATCCTTACTATGTCAGAAAAGTGCTATATCACGGCTCAACAATTACTTGAAGATTCATTCCGCGTAGCGGCACAAGTGTATAAAGATGGCTTTCGTCCAGATTTTATTATTGGTATATGGCGCGGTGGTGCTCCAATCGGGATTGCAGTTCAAGAATATTATGACTACAAAGGCATAGAAACCGATCACATTGCGGTGCGTACGTCGTCTTATTACGGTATTGGTAAGCAATCAAAAGAAATAAAAGTACATGGTTTACACTACATTGTTGAAAACGCGAATGCAGGTGACTCATTACTGATTGTGGATGATGTGTTTGACTCAGGTCGAAGCATCGTGGCGCTAAAAGAGAAGCTTTCTGAGCTAATGCGTTTAAACTTACCGAGTGATATTCGTATTGCTTGTCCATACTACAAGCCAAAAAACTCAAAAGTAGATACAGTACCAGATTACTACATTCATGAGTCTGAAGAATGGTTAGTATTCCCGCATGAATTATCAGGGTTAACGCCGGATGAAATTATTGAAGGTAAATCTGATTTAGCTAAAATCCACGATATTTTACTTGAAAAATAAACGTGACTTTGCTCAATAAAAAAGGCCTTAATGGCCTTTTTTATTGTCTTTAAAGTTGTGCAAAGCTATCTACATATTCACTGAGTTTAGGAATATCGACAGCTTGCAGCCCTTGTGTGCTTCGTTGCACTAGGTTTTTTTCAACCAACTCACTCACTACCCGTCGGTATGCACGCTCAGTGGTTGCAAAGCGTTCTGCTTCGGCGTTTACTGTAGGATAAGCCCGCAATAAAGTGGGGTTGTTATTCTCTGCACGTAATAAACAGTCTTTAGCAATGTTGTAGCTTAAGGGAAGTAGCAGTTTATCTAAGTTAATCTTTTGATTTTCTTGGAACTTAGCAGCAATTGTTTGCGCCGTGTATAGGCTCAACTCTGGTTTATCGAGCAATAATGAACGCCAATGCTTTAGCTCTATAAGATTGTACGTCACATCACTGAAGCAGGTTACCGTATAAATACACGGGTTATTATTCAGTGCTTCAATTTCACCAATTAAGGTGTTGTTGCAGTCGAGCTGACCAAGCAGCAGGCGTCGGCCATTCCCCACATCGTAACTAAACGATACAGTACCACTTCGCACCAATACCAACTTAGTGAGTGGTTGGTCTTGCTGTATTAATATTTCTTTTTTTGATTGCTGATAACTACTGCCGGCAAATGTCAGTAGCTGTTCAACAAGGTAACTGGAAAAATGGTATTGAAACATCAATCATGCTCTTCGGACAATTGTCCTATTTATTACACCTTAATGACGATAGCATTAAGATTAAGAATTTACGCTAACTTACCCACGCCGTTATTTATTTAATGGCGTTAAATGGCCTTCATTCTACCGTGTAATGATTAAAAAATTGTGGGTAAAACCAGCATATTTTAAGGTTTTATTGGTAAGTTAGCTTTTTTATTTAAACTGCTACGTAGCAGTTTTTAATAATGTACTAAAATTTAGCTAGTAATATTAACCTAAAGCCTAGGAGAGAACAATTGAGTTGGGAATATTTAGGTTATTTAGCATCTGCATTATTAGTTATATCCTTGACCATGACCGATGTAACCAAACTACGTTGGTTTAATTTACTTGGCTGTATTGCGTTTACTTTTTACGGTGCAGCAATCGGTTCTGTGCCGGTGGCATTTGCTAACGGCTTGTTAGCTCTGGTCAATAGTTATCACATTATTAAGTTATATCGTCAGTCTAAGGCTGATACAAAAAAGGGTTAACTTTTAAGTTAACCCTTTTTTGTTTTTACTCAGACTTTGCTGAATCTTTTTGATAGCGTAATTTACCGGCAATCCAGGTTTGCAGCACCTGAGTTTTGTAAAGCTCCTCAATAGGCACTTTAAAGTAGTCTTGATCAATTAGTATAAAATCAGCCCACTTACCTTGCTCCAAACTACCTACTTTAAACTCTTGATGCGCTGCATACGCGCCGCCAAGGGTAAACGCACGCAATGCATCTTCCCTGCTCAAAACTTCACTGGCGTGCCAACCGTTTTCAGGCAGTTGATTATGATCCATGCGCGTTATCGCAGAATATAAACCATCAAACGGGTTCGCCAGTTCGACAGGATAATCAGATCCCGCCGCAATCGTAGAGCCTTGGTCTAAAAATGTTTGCCAAGCATAAGCGCCTTGTAGTTGCTTGTCGGTTAAACGCTGCTCTGCCATATGCATATCTGATGTGGCATGCACAGGTTGCATAGATGGAATTATTTTCAGGGTTTTAAAGCGCGGGATATCCTCTGGCGAGACTATTTGTGCATGCTCCATACGATTGCGCAGTAGGATACCACCGGTTTGCTTAAATACATTTTGATAAGCATCTAGCACAATTTTATTCGCTCTATCGCCAATTGCATGCGTGTTAGCGCTAAAACCATTTTTAAAAGTCAGGGTAAATAGTTCCTCTAGCTTTTGTTGGGTTTCAAGCATAAGGCCAAAATGGTTGGCTCTATCAGCGTACTCTTCAATAAGCGCAGCACCACGTGACCCTAATGCGCCATCAGCATAAATTTTTACACTGCGGATAGATAAAAAGTCCTGCGCATCTTGATAACGGCCAGCTTTAAGCATAGCACTTAAGTCGGGGCTTGCTGCACTTAACATCGCTACAATTCTAAGCGGTAATGTGCCTAACTCGGCGCGTTGTTTGTAAACTTGCCATGTGGTTTTATCAATACCTGCATCATGAGTTGAGGTAATGCCTAGGCTCAGTAAGTGTTTACCTGCGGCATCTAATGCATTACTGACCGATTGTGCAGACGTTGCAGGCATATGTTGAGTAACCAAGTTTTCTGCTTTATCAATAAAAATGCCGGTGGGCTTACCAAACTCATCTTTTATAATTTCTCCGCCAGCTGGGGCTGATGTGTCAACGTTAATATTGGCAAGTTCTAATGCTTTTGAGTTAACCCAAATGGCATGACCATCTACTCGCGATAAAATAACAGGGCGATCGTTAACTGCTTTGTCTAAGTCAGCGGCCGAAGGAAAGCGAGTATTTGACCATAGTTCTTGATTCCAGCCTCGACCAATGATCCAACCTTCTTTATCTTTGGAAAATTCCTTGAGTTTAGCGGTTACTTCATCTACCGACTTTGTACCGCGCACATCAAGTTGCGACAAATTATTACCTAGCCCGATGACATGTCCATGCGCATCAATGAGCCCTGGGAGTAGAGTTTTTCCTTTCGCGTCAATTAGGGTTGCACCAGGAAAGCTATTTTTTAAGCTGTCTGGACCTGTTTTAACTACTTTGCCATCTTTTATAACTAAGGTTGTAAATGTGTTTACTTCGCCATGGCGCATTTTTCCTTTATACAAAGGTGAGTAGCCATTAGCATTATAAATGACTTGAGTTTGTGCTATTGCCACGCTAGTGACGGCACAAAGGCTTGCTAGTAATATCGGTTTTATTATTTTTATCAGTTGCATAAGACGCACATTGCTATTATTTGAACTATCACAGTAGCAAACTCAAATTTAGAATACCAATAGCATAATTTATTAAGCGTCGTATAAGTCACCTTTTAGCTAAAGCAAGCAACAAGTTGAGGGGGAAATAGGATGTGTTAACAATGGGAGTTAAACCTTCTCAAGCTTGATATTGTTAACCAAGCTTTGTTTGAGGAGGCAATTTATTTACTGGCGTACAAACTGTATTCGCTTAATGATAATTGTGTGTCTTTGTCACGGTCATAACTGCCAAAGCGTGACCATAAAGCAGGATCGCTGGCAGCTTCAGAGCGAGTTAAAAAGCCATCTTGGTTGCGGTCAAGTTTTTCAAATTTTTCGGCAATATAACTGCTTGTTGCAAAACTCATACAGCTAAAAACAGTCAGTGTTAGTAAAATAATATTTTGAAAATGCTTCATATAAATGCTCAGAACAGGTTAGTGGTTAAGTAGTTTTTAAACTCAGTTAAAGAAATTCTGTTGTCTTGATTTTCATCCCAATTTGAAAATGAGTTTAATAGCTGAGGCTGAGCAGCAAGCTCGCTGTGGGTTAAATACCCATCATTATTTGTATCTAAATGCTCAAAGCGTTGCTTTACATCAAGTGCGAATGCACTTTGGCTGATAAAAAGTAAAGCACCAATGAAGGGAAGCAGTATTCTCATAGTTGGCGTTCCATGGTGTATTTAAATTGCTGCAGTATTGAAAGAAAGCACTTGCCATAATTTAACTCCCAACATTAAATCCGTTTACACACTCCCTCAGGGATTATGGCAAATGCTTTTAACTCTATATTACGAAACGAAACTTGAATCTAAGCTTAAAGTTTAAAGTTATCGAACTCTTTTTTAGAAATCATCTCGTTATTGTCTTTGTCTAAATCAGTAAATTGCTTAAGCAGCTGTTTATCTTGTTTAGCCTCTGTAAGCGATATTTGGCCGTCCATATTTTTATCTAAATGCATAAAACGTACATTTAATGACGATGCCAATGCCGTCGCGCTAATAGCTAAAAATAGTAGTGAAAAAGCACCAATTAATTGTTTCATAAATATACTCCTTTATTTTACAAACTGTTTAAATTCATCGAACGATAATTGTCCGTCTTCATTTTTATCTATTTGTGCAAAATTCTCATGCAGTAATGCATCTTCACCAGCTTCCGCTTCACTTAATGTGCCGTTGCTGTCCTTATCTAGGCTGTAAAATGCTGTGTTCACATCAAGCGCAAATGAATGGATACTTGTGAAACATAACGCTATTAATACAGTAGATTTTAAATAACCTTGAGGGTCTGTTGACCTTTGCGGATTATTATTTGTTCAAGCTAGGGGCGGTTTAATCGCGGCGCGAGGTTTGTAACCTAGTGGGCTAAGTAAAAACCGAGCAACAAAGAGTAAATCGCCCCTAGGCAGAACCCAAAGGGCAGCGCCTGTTTGGCATTAATGCTGTGTTATCGCCTATTTATGGGGAATAACCACACCACATAGGCTCTGCCTTGCCTAAATACCAAACAGGCTGCTGCAAATTTAACCTTGAAAGATCAACAGACCCTAATCATTCCTTGGCCTTTAAAAATTAATATTTATAAGCGTAATGCAATTATGGTGCCAGTTTTTATTTTTATTAAAAATCAATAACTTAAATTTTTTGTGTGTTTTTAATAGGTAATATTTACCGACGGTTGTGTTTTTTATGCAACATTTTCTCAGTTAGGATTTTTTACTTTTTTTAAATCAAATGCTTAACTTGTCGCCATCGTGCGACATTGCAACGGTTTTACTCTCAAAAATGTATTTGGTTCAGCGAGTGTATAAGTTGAACGCTGAATAATAGAGCGCTTAAAAGTAGTGAAGGATTAGTGTATGCCTGTAATCATGGCTGAAAAATATAAAGCATTGGTGAATTGGCGTCCTAATTTGATTGGCCAGTTTGTAATGAGCATGCTGTTGTCACTCTTGCCTTTGTCTATTGTGGTTATTGTATTTTTGAATGTATTAAATAAACAATTAGCGGTCACGCAGCAAATTGTCAGTAATAACTACCAAGTAACCAAGTCGTTTAATGCACTTAAACAAGAGCTCAACAGTTTAGAAAGGGCAACAAGGCAAAATTGGGTTTTAAAAAGCGATTCGCTCGATAAACTTATCGTGGATAAATGGCAGTCATCGCTGGACAATATTAATCAGCTTAAGCGGCTTTCTAGCAGCCCAATAGACAATCAGCAATGGCAGCAGTTAACAGATACGCTAAAAACAGCGCATACCAAACTGGTGGTTGAATCTCTTGAGCAAGCAGAGTTGTTTGTGCCAATTAGTGAAATACTGGCAGAGCTAACGGTATGGCTGCGCGAAACCAATGAAGCCAAAATCACTCAAAACCAAATTAAACTGACAAATTTACAAGCCTCCTTTATAAACTGGTTAGTGGCACTTACGCCTTTAACCTTACTTGTTGGGGGTGGGTTTTTATGGCGGATAAGTGGCCGTTTAAAAGGTTTAACCTCCGTTATTGATAAATTAGGCCAAGGAGATTGGCAGCAAAAAATATCGGTGCAGGGATCTGCTGAACTTATTGAACTAGGTAACAAATTGCAGTGGGTGCAAGCGCAATTGCATATGCTAGAGCAGCAAAAAGATACGTTTTTACGCCATGTTACTCACGAATTAAAAACACCCTTGGCCTCTATGGTGGAGGGCACTGAATTATTAGCCGATGAAATTGTTGGGCCGATTAATAATGAGCAAAAAGCAGTGCTTGGGTTAATCAGTCAATCTATGGTGCGATTACGTACTATGATAGACAGTTTGTTAAGCTATAACGCGATTCGAACCAGTAAAGATAATGTGAGTGAAGTGGAATTTAACCAGCTCATTAAAAAGGTAAGTAATCATTTTGAACATAGGTTAAACGCACGAGAGCAGTCGCTTATTTGGCACAATAGCTTACCGACAGTTGCACTTAATTTACCGAGAGAATTAATTGAAATGATTTTAATTCAGTTAATCTCTAATGGTTTAAAGTTTTCAAAGCCAAACCAAGCTGTGTCGATTAGTTTAAGTTTAGAAAGTAATAACTTAATTATACAGGTTGCTGATGAGGGCTGTGGTATTAAAGAGCATGAAAAAGAACATGTTTTTGGCGCTTTTTATCAAGGTAAACACAGTAAAGAGATTAGTCTTCAAGGCAGTGGTTTAGGCCTTACCATAGTAAAAGAGTCGGTTGAACAGTTACAGGGTAAGTTAACTATTGAGCATAATGAGCCGCAAGGCTGTCGATTTAACATTGTCATCCCCTATAAAAATAAAGGAGTTAAATAATATGTCTGCGCGTTTAATGGCTATTTTATGGCTAACCAGCAGTCTCGTTTTTTTATCTGGGTGTGAATTAACAAACACTCAAACACCAGCTAAACCTGAGCTAATAGCTCAAACTCAGCCCGATAATAAAAGCAACCAGCCCAATCCAAAGCCGCGGCCAAAACTAGATCTTATGTATCCGCCCGCAGCGCAAGTTATTGCATGGCATGCCCATCAATGTGGTGGCTTTAAATTAACGCCTGACAATAAAACTTACTTAGGGGAGCAAGCACTTAAGGCATTTTTTAATACCGCATGCGTCAACCTTAGTCGCGACCCTGATACTGTTATGAGTCAATTGCTTAAGCTAGATCAGGCTTACTATTGGCCTGATGATATAAAACACTATTTATGGCTGCAAAAACAGCAGGTGTTAATGCAAATAAATGCCAAAAAACAACAGCAAGCATTAAACGCTGAAATGCAAAAAACCTTATCGTCATTAGCTGCAATCGAACAGCAACTTTTATTACGTGAAGAAACCAAGGAGCAGTAACTATGTCAGTCACACTTCCATCAAGCGCTAAAGTGTTACTCGTTGATGACGATGCCAGCTTACTGCAGTTACTGGCAATTCGAATTCAATCAAAAGGTTATGAAGTAACAACCTGTGATAGTGGCATGAATGCATTACAAATACTTAAAAGCCAAGTATTTGATGCGGTGATCACCGATTTAAGAATGGATGAAATGGATGGAATGGCACTGCACCGACAATTGCAAAGCCGCTACCCAGCACTACCTGTAATTATGATGACGGCTCATGGTTCAATTCCTGATGCGGTAGAGGCGACTAAGCAAGGTATTTTTGCCTTTATTACTAAGCCAGTTGATAAAGATGAGCTATTCGATAGCTTAGCTAAAGCCATAGAAATACATGGGGTGAATAATGATGATATTACTCCGCAAAGCAATATTGTTACTCGCAGTGGCGCTATGCTGCATTTGCTAGAGCAAGTTAAATTACTAGGTCCTACTCAGGTAAATGTACTTATTTCTGGTGCTAGTGGTACGGGCAAGGAGCTGCTTGCACAGGCAATTCATCAGCACAGCCATGTTAGTGATGGCCCATTTGTGGCTATTAACTGTGGTGCAGTCCCTGGTGAGTTATTAGAATCGGAGTTATTTGGTCACAAAAAAGGCGCATTTACAGGGGCGGTAAAAGATCACCAAGGCCTGTTTCAGCAAGCGCAAGGGGGGACCTTATTTTTAGATGAAATTGGTGATATGCCGCTAAATTTACAAGTTAAGTTATTACGCGTGCTGCAAGAAAAAACCATTCGCCCAGTCGGTTTTCAAGAAGAGATCCCCATTAATGTGCGAATTGTTTCAGCGACCCATAAAAACCTGCCTGAAGCTATTAGCAATCAAGAGTTTAGAGAAGATTTATATTATCGTCTAAACGTAGTAAATCTCAAACTTCCTCCGCTGCGAGAACGCCGTGAAGATATTAGCTTATTAGCTAACTTTTTTAGCGCTAATATTGCAAAACGTATGGAGCAAAAAGAAAAACGTTTTGCAAACGATGCCATGCATGCATTGGTAAGGTATGATTGGCCTGGTAATATTCGTCAATTACAAAATGTGGTGGAGCAGGTAGTTGCCTTAACACCAAGTGACGTTATATCTGAACATTTAGTGCTTAGTGCGTTAAATAGCAATGAAAATAACGTTGAGCCACTTTCGCTTAACGACGCTAAAAAAGAGTTTGAGCGAGATTACGTTATCAATACCCTGAAAATGGCAGGGGGTAATGTGGCCGAAGGTGCCAAGCTTGCCAAGCGTAATCGTTCTGATTTTTATAAGCTAATTAAAAAGCATGAAATTGACGTAGATAGCTTAATATAATTTAAAAAAGGAAGTGAGCATGCAGTTATTTATGGTGTATTTAGGTGGGCGTATTCAAGGTTGCCACATAGAAATGCACGACGTACGTTTTGTGGTAGGTCAAGACATTGAGCAAACTTATAGCAAGCTTAAAAGTCAGTGGGTAGGCGACAAAAATAGCGTACACATGGATAGCTACATGGCGGTTAATCACATTGATGGTTATAAAGTCGAGGTAGTTGATAGTTATGTAGAGCAAAATAAGCAGCTTTATTTTGTTAACTTAGGTGCTTACAGAAGCGACTCACTGGCAGAGCAACACGACTTTGCTTTGTATGTTGCCAGTAGTAGTGAAGAAGCAAAACAGCGCGCTAAAAATGATTTACTCGCAGGGCTTAGCCATCTACATAAAGATGATTTACATGACGTTGATGATTGCTTTGCTATAGATTTACTCGATAGCCAGCTGAATATTAAACTAACCCTAAGTGGTCAAGCACAAACAATTAAACCTGACTGGTTTGGTTATCATGTATTATAATAAATGAGGATTTATTAAGTTTATTAGGATGTTGTGTGAAAAAGTATGCGTTTATACTTTTGCTAGTTGGCTTAAGTGGCTGTAAATCACTGTCAGGTTTACCGCCCGTTGTTGATTTAAATAAACTGGTAAAGCAAGTAAAAAACGATCCTACCGACGTGGTTGCAATTCACAAGCAAGCACAAAAAACACACCGTTCTATTAAGGCACAGGTTGGTAGCGTAAAACAGCTTTTAGCCGCATTAGAAAGCGTTGTTGGGCGCAAGTGGGGTAAACAAAACACTCAGCAACCTAGTGCCAAAAAATACGTAAAATACAGTAATGATTACCAAGCTCGTGCCATTATTGATTTTGAGCAAGGCACTGTAAAAGTAGAAACCATCGCGTTAAAAAATACAATAAGCTTGTTACAGCAGGCTATTGTGATGACCTTACTGACTTCTAGCGATCCCGATAAAACCGATATTTTTACCAGCGAAGCGCCAATTTTAGAAGGCGAGCCGTTTTTATACCAACAAGTGCTCGATCAAGATAAGTTACCCATAAAATATAGCTGGCGTGCTAATCGATTTGCGCGTTATTTAGTAAATAATAACTTAAAAAAGCAACGTCAATATGGGCATGTTATTTCGTCGGTTAGTTTTGATTTAGTAGAGCAAAATGCTCATTTAAGAAAACAAAAATACAGTGACTATGTGCTTGCGGCTGCAAAAAAATATCAAATATCGGCAGCACTTATTTATGCCATTATTGAAACCGAAAGTAGCTTTAATCCACATGCGGTGAGTTCATCCAATGCCTATGGATTAATGCAAGTGATCCCGGCTACCGCAGGGCGCGATGTATACCAAAAAATAAAAAAAGTATCCGGGCAACCAACCAAAGCAGTATTGTTTAATCCAAAATATAATATTGATATTGGCAGCGCCTATTTAAGTATTTTAAAAAATAACTACTTAAACAAAATTAGTACCGACAAAAGTAAGCACTTTGCCATGATCTCGTCTTATAACGGCGGGGCGGGTAATGTTCTGCGTATATTTAATAAAAATAGAAGTGTGGCGTTTTCACAAATAAATCAGCTTACTGCAAGCCAGTTTTATAATATTCTCACCACTAAGCACTCACGTGCAGAATCAAGACGCTATTTATACAAAGTCACTAAAGCAGAAAAAAACTATCAGTAACTTATTTACTCATCATTTTCTTGTTGTTCACTTTTGGCTGCCATTTTAAAGGCTACTATTACTAAGCCAAACATAGCAAATGGGATTGCAGCTAACAAATACTCAACCAAATGGCTGTCTTGAAAATTAGCCTGCAGCAAGAAATGCCCTGCAACACACATAATAATAACTACCAAAAGGATGGGCAGTAACATAAGTTCTTTTTTTGCTGAGTGGTTTTTCATTCGCTGTTAGGTATTAAAAAATAATGCGCTATTGTAATGAGCTTAATAAAGCTTGGCAAACAACACAGATTTTTTAATGACTATTAGGTATGATTAACATCAAAGAAAAGCTTAAAAGTAGTGGTTGGGAATAAAGTGCAACAGAGTTTAAAGCAAGTTTACCTAGTGGGTGGAGCAGTGCGAGATAAACTGCTAAACATACAATCAAAAGATAATGACTATGTTGTTATTGGTGAAACGCCAGAGACAATGGAAGCACTCGGATTTTTACCCATTGGCAGCGATTTTCCGGTTTACTTACACCCAAACACTAAAGAAGAATATGCACTAGGGCGCACTGAGCGTAAAAGTGGTAAAGGTTATACCGGCTTTGTGGTGGATGCCAGCCCAAACGTAACTCTTGAAGAAGATTTAGCACGCCGAGATTTAACCATTAACTCTATGGCACTAGACGAAAACGGCACTATTATTGACCCTTTTAATGGTCAAGCTGATTTAAAAAATAAAATACTGCGTCACACCACACACGCATTTTTAGAAGACCCTGTTCGGGTATTGCGTATTGCTCGCTTTTTAGCGCGTTATGGTAGTGACTGGTCTATTCATCCAAGTACTACTGAATTAATGCATGAGCTTAAAAATAAAGGCGAGTTGGAACATCTAGTACCAGAGCGAGTCTGGCTTGAAACAGAAAAAGCGCTTGGCGAAAAACACCCTGAACTTTATTTTCAAGCATTAGATGAATTAGGTATTTTTCCTGAAATAGAGCAGATGAAAAACACCCCGCAGCCTGCAAATCATCATCCCGAGGGCGATGTGTTTGTCCATACTATGCTAGTGCTTAGACGAGCAGCCGATTTAGGCTTTAACCTAGAAACGCGTTTTGCTGCTTTAACCCATGACTTTGGTAAAGCGCTAAGCTATAAAAAACGCGGTAATTTACGCGGCCATGAACGTGAAGGGGTTGCTGTAGTTGAGGCCTTTTGTGAACGTTTAAAAGTGCCTAATCGCTTTCGTGATATAGGCGTGCTTACCAGTGATAACCATACACTTTGCCACACGCTTGAACAGTTAAGACCGCAAACTATTCATAAATTAATCGTCACTAATTTAAATGCGCTAGTGCATCCAGAGCGTTTTATTGCTTTTACTCAAGCGTGCCAGTGTGATGCACAAGGAAGAGGTGAAACGCTGGTGGATAAGCCCTATCCACAAGCCGCTAAATTACGTGCTATTCACAACGAACTACAAAAAATGGATAAAAAGCAGATAGTGCAAGACGCGCTTAAAAACGGCAAAAAAGGTCCCGAAATAGGCGAAACGGTCAAGCAGGCTGAAATAGACTGCATTAAAGCGTTTTTAAACACTAATACTCCCAAGGTCACTTAAACTGATTGTAATATTGCATTAAGTTATTTTTAAACGTCCTTGCTATAACTAGGGTCTGTTGACCTTTCAAGGTTGAATTTGCAGCAGTCTGTTTGGTATTTAGGCAAGGCAGAGCCTATGTGGTGTGGTTATTCCCCATAAATAGGCGATAACGCAGAATCAATGCCAAACAGGCGCTGCCCTTCGGGTTCTGCCTAGGGGCGATTTACTCTTTGTTGCTCGGTTTTTACTTAGCCCACTAGGTTACAAACCTCGCGCCGCGGTTAAATCGCCCCTAGTTTGAACAAATTTTAATCCGCAAAGGTCAACAGACCCCAGGACGTTTCAGCCTTTTTTGCTCGTCACTTTTACCAAATAGCGATACAATTGAGTTTGCTTATCATTCTTAATAGTGAAAGCTGCATATCCATAATTGTATTTATCTTAAAAGGAGTTAATTTAATGACACCAGAACAAATTAACGCAAAATTAGCGATAAGCGAAGCTGAAAAAAAACGAGTTCTTGAAGATGAGTTTGAAAAACACTCATCTAAACCCTTTGATATTTTTAAGGGATTATTTGGCAGTTTTGCTTATATCGCATTTGTTTCATTGATGTTCCCAGACGTATTAGCTCAGCCTAGTTTTTATCTGTTGTTACTACTTATCTTAACTATAAAAGTTGAGGCGCAAGCAAAGGTGCAGCAAGCGCATAAGCGTATGGATACTTTGTATCGCTTGTTAAAAAAAGAGGCATAGCTTCTAGGGAACCTTTAGTTATTAAGTGGCAAGCTCACAGTAAATACCACCCCATTACCTTGCTCATTATTGTGCGCCGTTACTGTACCTTTGTGGTAATCACACACCAGTCTGACAATATAAAGTCCTAAGCCTAAATGCGGTTGTTGCTGCATTTGTTGGCTGCGCACCGATACCATAGAATCAAAAATATGTTCAGTAAGTCCCTCAGGCAATAAAGTACCTGTATTACTTACCGTTAAGGTTGCTTTGTTTTCATTTTGCTTAAGGCTGACTTCAATTGCTGTGTTAGCTTCACTAAATTCCAAGGCATTATTAATTAGCTTATCGAGCAGTTGCGCTATAAATTCAGGGGCACCTTGCATTGGCAGTGTGCTTTGGCAAATGTTGAGTGTAAATAACTGGTTAGGATAAGTAAGCTGGTAGCCCTGCATACAGCCACTAATCACTTTTTGTAAATCAAACTGCTCTGGCTCATTACTTTGAATACTTTGCTCAAGGCGGGTAGCTTCGCTCATAGTGGTAATTATTTTCCCTAAGCGCTCAACCCCTTCGCTGGCACGTTCAAGGTATTTTTGACTCAGTTCACTTTGCTGCAAGCTTTGTAAGTTTTCAAGAGATGAACGGACAACCGCAACCGGTGTGCGCAGCTCGTGAGATAAGCGCGACGACATATTTTCTAAATAATCGGTATAGCCACCAAGTCGGCTCACTATATTTGAAAAGCTACGCGACAGGTCGCCAATTTCGTCATTGGCATCGCTGTAATTTATATGGCCTGTTACTCGTCCTTGCGCATCAATGGCTTGCTCTGCTGTATCTCGTAGTCGCCTAATACGGCTCGATATACGCGAAGCAAAAAAGAACAAAGTGACTGTGCCAATTAACATGACCGCTAAAATCACATTAAATAGTTTTTCCAGCGATTTATTACGCAGTGTACGCACGCCATTGGTGGTTTCTTCAGCTATAACTGCGCCAATAACCTTATCCTCAATCCAAATAGGATACGCAGCGGATAATATTACCGCTTTGTTATCGGGAGTGAGTCGCCAAGACGAGGCCGGTTGACCTTTCAGTGCTTTGGCTAAATGAGCGCCTTGCATTGAAGCTACATCGTGTAAGGTATCTATAAATTCATCTTCAGGACGCGTTAAAATTTTATAATACAAAGGATGTAAATAGGCCTGTTCAAAGCGCTGCCACGCAGTTTTTGGCGCTTGATTTTTTAGCCCATCGGCCCATACGCCATCGGCATTTTGAATACTGCCCGATTGCGCTAATACACGGTGATGATTATCGACCACCCATATGCGACTGCCGCTGTGTCCCATGCCTTTTAATATACGGTTTATTTCAGGGGAGGGCACCAGTACCGAACCTAAATCATTCGGGTTATTTAAGTTCGATGTAGACATAATACTAGGGGTTTGGTTTGGTTGTTTACTATCAACATCGGCAATGGCAAATCCCAGTTTATTGCCAAGCATACTCAAAGGAAAGCGCAGCTCAAGGTTGTAACCAGTGTCAGTTTTTTTAAAGAAACCCTGAATTTTAGTAAAAGGCATTTTACTGTTGGCATCAAATGCGTTGACCCAGCCATCTTGGCGCGGAGCAATAACATAAGTATTAAATTGCCCATCGGGGTTTTTTAGGCCAACTTTTACGTAATCGTTATTGGTAATGCTGAGGCTGTTTTTGGCACGGTATACTAAAGCATCGTCAGTGACTTTAAATACTGCATATAAGTAATTATCAAACTTACCTACCATGTGGCTAAATGATAAGTTGCTTAGCTGATGGTTATCATCGGCTGTTTGTAAGTAGCGTTTGTCATAAAGCCAAAATAGCGATTGGTAAGCGTCCCAGTCGCTGAGTTTACCATCGAGTTGAATTGGGCTCTTTAAATTATAAGCATAGAGATCGCGGCCTTTTACAACTTGATCTAAAAAGTTGGTTTGTTCGTCAAATAAAGCGGGTCGTTCGTGCAGGGCAGTTGCCAGTGCACGTGTAGTGCCTACGAGCGTTTTTTCTTGGCCTTGGCGTAAAAACTTTTCCATTTCCCATACGTATTCGTAGCCTAACCATGGCAACAAAAACAAAAAGCATGAAAGTAGAATAAATTTACTGCGTAGGCCAAATCTTAGCATGTGGGTTGCTCCCACCTGTAACCCATGCCATACACGGTATCAATGCAGTCAAACTGGCTATCGAGTGCTATAAACTTTTTGCGAATGCGTTTTACATGAGAGGTAATGGTGCTGTCGTCTACATAAATTTTAGCATCGCTCATTAACTCATTACGGCTTTTAACGTGGCCAGGTCGTTGGGCGAGTGAATGCAGCATCCAAAACTCAGTTACGGTTAAATCAACCAACTGTTGCTGCCAAAGCACCTGCATGCGTTGCGTGTCGAGTGTTAGTTGACCGCGAATTATTAATGCGTTGGCATCGGCGGGTTGCTCTAATGCTTCCATGCGGCGAAATAACGCACCAATACGCGCGGCTAAATGCGCTAAGCTAATATCTTTGGTTAAGTAGTCATCGGCGCCCATGCGCAGGCCGCATACGGTGTCTATTTCGCTGTCGCGAGCGGTTAAAAAAATAATTGGTAAGGTTTTAGAAAGTGAACGCAAAGTTTGGCACAGTAAAAAGCCGCCATCTATTTCATGGCCTAAGCCAATATCAACAATGGCTAAATCGGGGAGTGCTTCTTTAAAAGCGACTTCTGCTTGAGGGCGGTTTTCATAACCACTTACCTGATAGCCTTGAGCGCTCAGCATTTCTATGTAGTTTTCGCGAATGGCAGTTTCATCTTCAACGATAGCTATTTTTTTCATTTTTATTAATTACTCATATTGACTTAGACGCACTATAACGAAGTTTTTGTGCTAAGTAAGGTTAAAAAGGCAATTGCCATTTTTTTGCCACAATTGCTCAGCAGTTTGCCATTTTTACTCCCCTTTATTGCCACTTCACGGTGTTTTAATACAGCTATTGAAATTATCAATACAACGCAAGTGCCAACCAATAGCTTGCCAACCATTATTAATAGTAAGGAATAGACCATGAAGAAAACATTAATCGCACTCACACTTGTTAGCACTTTTTGTACGCCAGTATTTGCTGCGGATACCCCATCAAAAGAAGCAAAAAAAGAAACACTTGTTGGCCTGAGCACCGGTGCCATTATTGGTGGCGTTGTTGGTGGGCCAATTGGCGCGTTTGTAGGCGCATTTGCTGGTGGTTTGATTGGCGATGCCAAGGTGGCTGAGCAAACCATTGCTGAGCAGCAGCAAGCTTTAACTGTAATGGCAGAGAAAACCAACGACTACCAACACGTACTTAATCATAACAGTCACCTAGAGGCGCAACTTGAACTACTGGCGCAGCAAAATGAGCAACTAACGCAATCGCAGCTTAATAATTTATTGGCAATGACGGTGCAATTTAAAACAGGCTCTAGCGATATTGCTCCACATTTTGCCAAGCAGCTTGATCAATTGGTAGCGTTATTAAAAAGCCAACCGCAACTCGCGCTTGATTTAAGTGGCTTTGCCGATCAGCGCGGTGCAGAGCAAGCAAATTTATTACTTTCAAAAGCCAGAGTAAACGCCGTACAAAGTTACTTAATTAAACAGGGGGTTAGCCATACACGTTTAAGCACACAAGCATTTGGCGAGCAGCAAAGCATAGCAAACAGTAACACCCTTGAAGATAACTTTTTTGACAGACGCGTTACCCTGACTACCCGTGCGCTAAATCAAACGACTGACCAAACAGCAAGCAATTAATCGCAAGGCGTTCGATGGAGTGATTTATGTTGAGTAAACCCACCAAAGTGCTTACCAAGGTAAGCCTTTTTATTTTTATTATTATCGTGCTTTTGGCCAGCTTTAAAAGCCATGCACAGTCGCCAAAACTATCCTTGTTTGATAGCCAAGGAGTGGCGGTTAACCCTGGGGTTATTTTAAAAAGCGATGCAAAAATGACCCTAACAGGGCTAATTAATCATGTTGTAGTAACGCAGCACTACATAAATGAAAACCCTTTTGCCGTAAATGCACGTTATGTATTTCCTTTACCCGATGAAAGCGCCGTGCAAGCAATGACCATGCGCATTGGCGAGCGAGTTATTAAAGGTAAAATAGCAAAAAAACGCCAAGCTGAAAAACAGTACCAAGCTGCCAAAAAAGCAGGCAAACAAGCTTCATTGTTGCGACAGCAGCGTGCAAATATGTTTATTACAAATGTGGCAAATGTAGGGCCAGGAGAAGAAATAGTTATAACGCTTGAGTATCAAGAGATTATTGATTACCAACACGGAATCTTTGCGATTCATTTTCCAACCACAATGACGCCACGCTATCATGCAATAACAGGGGAAGTTAACGATGATCAAGATAAGCATGCGATAAAAAGCACTAACACACCTTCGTTTACTCCGCAGGGGTGGTTAAGCCCTGTTTACACAAAACAAACCAATGAGGCGGCAAATGCCAGCGATTTAAGCTTAACAATTAACATGGATATAGGCTTAGAATTGGTTGATATAAACGCTAAGTACCATCAAGTTAATATTGAAAACCCTGCATTTGGGCAATACAGCATTGTGCTAAAACCACAGCAAGCCATAAATAGAGACTTTGTACTGGAGTTTAAGCCACTACAAATAGCGCAAGCGCAAGCTGCACTTTTTACCCAGCAAGCACAAAATGGTGAGCAGTATGCGTTAGCAATGTTAATGCCGCCAAGCGATCAGTTTACTCAATCTCAGCGTTTACCGCGTGAGATGGTGTTTGTAGTTGATACCTCGGGATCTATGCATGGGCAGTCTATTGAACAAGCTAAAAAAGCCCTGTTTTACGCATTATCATTATTAGATAGTGATGATAGCTTCAATATTGTCAGTTTTAATAATGAGGTTGCAGCAATGAGTGAGACCCCATTAATTGCCAGTGACTTTAATTTACGTCGCGCAGAGCGTTTTATTTATAACTTACAAGCCGATGGCGGAACTGAAATAAAAGGTGCACTTGATGCAGTACTTGATGGTACACAGTTTGAAGGGTTTGTGCGCCAAGTTGTATTTTTAACTGATGGTAGCGTAAGTAACGAAGATCAGTTATTTAAACATATTGCGCATACCTTAGGTGATAGCCGTTTATTTACCGTGGGCATTGGTAGTGCGCCTAACCGTTATTTTATGCGTCGTGCCGCTGATATAGGCAAGGGAACTTACACCTTTATAAGCAGTGCTCATGATGTGCAGCCGAAAATGCAGCAGTTGTTTGATAAACTTGCTCACCCGGCGATGACTAATCTAGCGTTAACAAATAAAAATGGAGAGAGCTTAGATTTTTGGCCCTCACCTTTGCCTGATCTATATTTTGCTGAGCCTATTATGGTGGCTATTAAATTAGACGCTACCGATGCAATTACTTTTACGGGGCAAACGGCGCATGGAGAGTTTAAGGTTAAGCTTAATCCGCAAGCAAGTTCAAAAGCCACAGGAATTGATAAGCTTTGGGCACGTCAAAAAATAAAGTCGTTATTGTTATACAACCAACAAAGTATAGTAAAACAGCAAGTGCAGCAGCTTGCTCTTGAGCATCAATTACTTAGTCCGTTTACTGCGTTTATTGCCATAGAAGAGACCACTATTAAAGAAGTTGCTAAACAAAGCACACAAGTGGCTAATACTATGCCACAAGGAATGAGTATGCGCTTGCCGCAAACTGATGGGCAAAGCAAAATGCATATTGTGTTTGGAGCATTACTACTTCTAGGTGGTCTGTTGTTAGTGAGGCACTGTAAATGAAAAAGTGGCTAAGCATAGGTTTACTTGCCTTAGGGTTGAGCTTGTTTGGCCATGGTGCATATATGCAGGCAAAGGCGTGGCTTGCACAAGTGTTAATAGAGCAAGCTTGGCAAACGACCCTTAAATCGCCCAATAAAAAAATTAAGCCGTGGTTTTATGCTGATAGTTACCCGGTGGCACAAATAATATGGCCAAAGCATAGTAAGCGACTAACCGTGCTTGATGGAGCAAGTGGTAGAAATTTAGCGTTTGCGCCGAGCCACTTTTTAGCTGCGGGGGAATTAGGTGGGGCTGATTTTGGTAACTCGCGAGGAGCACTTATTGCTGGCCACAACGATACCCACTTTGCGTTTTTAAAAAACGCTAAAGTGGGGGAACAATTTTCTCTACAACTTAAAAATGGCCAAGTGCAGCATTATTCAGTAACACACGTTGAGGTAATTAATCAGTACAACACCGATTTTTTGCATCAATCAGGGCTGTATTTATTAACCTGTTACCCTTTTGATTCGCTGGCCTCGGGTACCGATTTAAGGTGGTTAGTGTCGGCAGAAATATCCTCACCCGAAGTTGAGTTAGGAATATCTACTACCAGCTCTTGATGGCGTTGGCTTATCATTACGCCTATAAACACTACAAATATGCTGATCCACTGGCCAAGAGTTAGTACTTCGTTGAGGATAATGGCTGACAAAATTAAAGTGAAAATAGGGATTAAATTAGAGTAAGCTGCAGCGGTTAACACCGACACTTTACTAATCGCGTAGTTATACATGCCGTACCCACCCAAAGTAACACAAGAGCCTAAGTACAAAATGCTCATTAGTGCGGTTAAATCGTGTTGGTTTTCACTGGGTAGCTCAATAAATAATAAAAACGGAGCAAAAAATAAACTGCCACTCACGCCTTGCAAAGCAATCAGTGTGAGCGGAGAGTAGCGGTTGGCTAAATGTTTTATACACACGGTATAAAATGCCGCGCACACCATGGCCATTAATTCTAAAAAGTTACCCAGTAACGGGTTTGGGGCTTGGCTTGAACTCGGTGAGAGCAAGGTCAGTAAAATACTGCCGCCAATACACAGCGTAAAACCCACCACAATAGCTTTACTAATATGCTCTTTGAGCATGAAAAATGCTAAAAAAGCCACGATAATAGGTAAGCAAGAAACAATCACCCCCGCCTGAGACGCTGAAGTGTACTCCATTGCATGCCCTTCAAATAAAAAGTACAAGCAAGGCTCTGCCAGCGACATGCCTAATAAGTACTTCCAATCGCCTTTTAAATATTCAAAGCGAATTACGTAGCGCCACAAACATAACGAAATCAGTAAAGTGGTGAGCATACGTAAAAATATCACCAAGGCTGGGTCATAAATCGCAATCGCGTATTTAAGTGCAATAAAGGAGCTACCCCACAAAAAGGTGGCAATAATTAAACATAAACTGGCAGGCATAAGGCGTAACTTAAACGGTTGAATATAGTGCGATCCTAGCACGCAGAGGGGGTGATTGAATATTTTTTACTTGTTCAAAAATACCGAACTGGTATAAATAAATGCATCATTTATTGCGCTAAGTAAAAAACATGCAAAGGGATCAGGTCGTAGTTGTAAAGCTAGGTACAAGCGTACTCACTGGCGGTACCGATAAGTTAGCCAAAGCACATATGGTGGAACTTGTTCGCCAATGCTGTGAGCTAAAAAAGCAAGGTCATCACGTTATTTTAGTATCAAGCGGTGCGGTTGCTGCCGGTCGAGAACAGTTATTAAAACCCTGTGGGCGCACATTGATAGATAAACAAATGTTGGCCGCTATTGGGCAAGGGCAGCTCATTCATATTTGGCAAAGCTTATTTGCGTTGTATGGCGTTAACGTCGGACAAATGCTACTAACGCGCGCGGATGTTGACGACAGAGAGCGCTATTTAAATGCCCGCGATACCCTCAATGCCCTATTAAATTACGATGTTGTGCCGATCATTAATGAAAACGACGCGGTTGCTACTAGCGAAATAAAAGTAGGTGACAACGATAACTTGTCGGCATTGGTGGCTATTTTAGCCAATGCCGATAAGTTACTGCTACTGACCGACCAACAAGGGTTATTCACCAGCGATCCGCGCACCGACATTAACGCCACCTTGATTGACGAAGTTACCCATATTAATGATGAGTTACGCCAACTTGCGGGTGGCAGCGGTACAAACCTAGGCACAGGGGGTATGGCAACCAAATTACAGGCCGCAGATATTGCCAGAAGGGCTGGGGTTGAGGTGATTATTGCCAAAGGCGCTGATGAAAATGTGATTTTAAAATGCATGAGCGAGCAACTACCAGGCACCCGTTTTTTAAAACTTACCGCGCCTAAAGATGGTCGAAAAAAATGGTTATTGGCAGGGCCTAAAAGTAGTGGCCAAATTTTAATTGATGCCGGTGCGGTGCATGCATTGCAATCTAAGGGGGCTAGTTTACTTGCTAAAGGCATTACGCGTGCAATAGGTGAATTTGAACGTGGAGATTTAATTAACTTAATTGATGTAAACGAGCAAATTATTGCACGCGGGTTAACGCGCTTTAGTCATCTTGAAATCGATAAAATAAAAGGCGCACACTCTAATCAAATCAGCCATTTACTTGATTACGACAGCGGCGTGGAAGTGCTACACAGAGATGATATGGTGGTGTTGTAATTAAGCACTTTTTTAACGATATAGCGCAACGTATAATCCGCTTATAGTGTTGCGCTTTTTTGTGTTAAAATCTTGCACCTTAAATTTGTTGTAAAGAGTATTGAAGATGAAATTAGTTCGCTGGGTTTTAGGTTGTATCATCTTATTTTTTAATTTTGTTTTTACGCCACGTAGCAAAAAACGTGATCCGCAAGAGCAAACTAAGCTTGATCAGCAAACCGCACAATTTAAGCTCTATCAATTCAAAGCATGCCCTTTTTGTGTAAAAGTGCGTCGTTCAATTAAGCGTGAAGGCTTAAAAATTGAAACACGCGATGCAAAAAATGATGAGCAATACCGCCAAGAGCTATTAGAGCAAGGCGGAAAAGTTAAAGTACCTTGTTTACGTATTGAGCAAGATGGCCAAGTAAAATGGCTTTATGAATCAAACGATATTATTGCTTACTTAAACAAAGTAGCCGCTTAAAATATTTATTGGTATTTCATACCATCTCACTTATTAAAAGAGACATTACCATGACAATTCGTACCCGTGTTGCTCCGTCGCCAACTGGTGACCCGCATCTTGGCACCGCTTACATTGCCTTATTTAACTACTGTTTTGCTAAACAGCAAGGCGGTGAATTTGTACTTCGTATTGAAGATACTGACCAAGTTCGCAGCACACCTGAATCTGAACAAGCAATCATGGATAGCTTACGCTGGTTAGGCCTTGAGTGGGATCATGGTCCTGATGTAGGTGGTGAGTTTGGTCCATACCGTCAATCTGAGCGCAGTGATTTATATAAAAAATACGCCCATCAGTTAGTTGAAGACGGCAAAGCATTTTATTGTTTTGCAACCAGCGAAGAGCTGGACCAAATGCGTGAAGAGCAAATGGCCGAAGGTCTGCGTCCTAAATACGATGGTCGTGGCTTAAATCATACAGAAGACGAAATTAAAGCAAACCTAGCTGCTGGTAAACCGTACGTTATACGTATGAAAATCCCAAGCGAAGGTACCTTTAAGTTTAACGATTACCTACGCGACGAAATTGAGATCCCGTGGGAAAACGTAGACATGCAAGTGCTATTAAAAGCGGATGGTTTTCCAACGTACTTTTTAGCTAACGTGGTGGATGATCACCATATGCAAATTAGCCATATTTTCCGTGGTGAAGAGTGGATAAACTCAGCGCCTAAGTTATTAAAACTTTATGAAGATTTTGGTTGGGAAGCGCCCGTACTAGGTCACTTACCATTACTGCGTAATCCAGATAAATCAAAACTGTCTAAGCGTAAAAACCCAACGTCTATTAATTACTACAAAGAAATGGGTTACTTACCAGAAGCGGTACTAAACTACTTAGGCCGTATGGGTTGGTCAATGCCTGATGAGCGTGAAAAGTTCACCCTTAATGAGATGATTGAGCACTTTGACATGAAGCGTGTATCGCTTGGTGGCCCAGTATTCGACGTAGACAAGTTAAGCTGGTTAAACGGTATGTGGATCCGCGAAAACCTAACTGATGCAGAGCTAATGCAGCGTTTTGTTGACTGGAAATTTAATGGCGACATGCTGGCTAAAGTATTACCAGAAGCTAAAACGCGTATAAATACGCTCTCTGACATGGTTGATTTAGCAGGGCACTTTGTAGGCGGTATCCCGACTTACGACCCAGCGCTATTAACAGCCGGTAAAGCTGACGAAGATGTTATTCGCCAAGCATTACAATTTTTTGTATGGCAACTGGAAGGCTTACGTAGCTTTGAAAAGCCTGCTATTTTTGCAATTGCAAAAGAAGTCGCTACCTTCCACGAGCTTAAAATTAAAGATTTCTTAGAGCCTATATTTGTGGCTATTACCGGCAAAACATCATCAACTTCGGTATTAGATGCAATGGAAATTTTAGGGTCTGACCTATCGCGTGCACGTTTACGTGTCGCGCTTGCCCATTTAGGTATTTCTAAAAAGCAGGCTAAAAAGATAGAACGCGCATACCGCGATTACCCAAGTGCGTAATCGTGGTTACAGATTCAAAAGCCGCTTTATTTAAGCGGCTTTTTTATGCCTGTAGTTTTAAGATGGAGTTGCCAGCATAGGGTAAGTAAATAAGAAAAAGTGAAACACATTAACGAGCCAATGACATAAAATGGCCCATTCTAATCGGCTAGTTTTATAGTAAATATAGCCATAACCAAAACCTGCAACGGCCGCCACAAGCATATAATGAGTACCCGCTGAAAAGTGTGCCAGTGAAAATACACAAGTACTGATCACCGGTGCCAGTAATGCAAACCTGCCCGGGGTTATTAGTTTTGAAAGCTTAGTTTGTATCACTCCCCTAAATAATGCCTCTTCTGCAACGCAGGTAAAAAGTAGATTGATAGCTATAAATAACAACCAAAATTCAGGTACTTTTGGTGCAAATTCCACAAGGTTTAACGTTAAAGCAGTTATAAGCGCCGCTAAAATAGTGATAATTATGATTAAAGCAGGGTAGCCGACAGTTACTGGCTTTATCGTTTTGTTTTTTGCAAAAAAATAAGCGCTCAGCATTAAACCCGCTAATGCTTTATCGAAATTAGAATACAGGGTAAATGCAATTGCGTTACTGGTGACTTGTTCATTAACAACAATTGGCAGGTTATTAAAACCCGCAAACCAATGTAAGGCTAACCCGAGTGAGGCTGTTATAAATAAAGACGTTAGAACATTACGTTTTAACGCTGAGGTTGCCAATAGCGTAAAGTGAAACAATCCCACATAAACAGCTATAACAGCAACCGCGTTTAAATTTATATACTCTTGATAATAGGCAGTAATAACACTTAGCAGCAATAAGTATTGCCATAATGGTTGGCGAAATACAGTGAGTTTACACTGTGGGAAAACACATAAAATAGCGGCAGCTAAAAAATAAAAAGTCATTGGCAAATACAGCTTGTTGTTTGATAGGGGAAATGAGAGAAAACGAATTACATAGCGTTATAGTCTCAATTATATAATTTTGAGCTATTAATAATTATAGGCTTGTCCGCTACAAATAACGGCTAAATCACAATTGTAGCGGGATACTGATTGGCACTGCTCTAGTGTAAATGCATTGCCACCTAAATAAAGCACATCATTTTTAAGGGATTCTATAGCTTGTGATTTCAAACGGTTATAGCTAATTGAGGATGTTCGCGTATCATCTGATACATCGCAGCTTTCACCTTTTATTCCACCAAGGGGGCTTGCACCTCTATCAAGAGCGTCCTGAACACTGTAAAACTGCTCTAGGCCACGTTTTTTAATGTGGCTTGAAACGTGTTCTGATAAAACCTCGTCGTCGATATTGGTTGTGTAAGTAACGTTATTACAGCCAGTTAAAAATGAAACCGCGCATATTAATAAAGAAAAATACTTCATTAGTTAATCCCTTAAACTCGTATTTGCCTAATTTACTTAGTAAATTAGCGAGTTGCAAATTATCATTTTTCGCCTTTATTAAACAGATTCGACCTCTCAAGATTTTTTTCTGGTAGTATGGATAGGTTATAAGCAGTTTAAGCAGTGAATACACTATGTTAAGTCCTTTTTATCAGCAGCATGCTGATTATGTTACTATTTCTCGTGAGCAAGGTTGTCGCTTTGCTAAATGTGTGGCCGACGACTACAACCCACTTCATGATAAAGACGCTAAAAAGTTTTGCGCACCAGGAGACTTACTTTTTTCTCTAGTGTTAGACCGCTATGGCATTAGTGAGCGAATGGAGTTTACCTTTGCCGGTATGGTTGATGAAAATACCAAGCTAAATTTTCCAGATCAACCTGGAGAAGAGTTTGATGTAAACCATGGCGAAAAAGTAATTTTAAAGGTTAAACGCGACGGTAAAACCAGTAAATGCCCAACACTTACAAACAGTTTAATAAAAAATTATGTTGAGTTCTCAGGTGCTGCGTTCCCGCATGTAATTATTCCTTTAATGGGCAAGCAAGAGGTAATGATAAACCCTGCGCGGCCTATGATTATTTATGAATCAATGATCATTAATCTTAATAACATTGATATTAAATCACCGACCCTTGAGTTTGCTGAGCCAAGCTTTGAATACGCTGGTAAACGCGGCAAAATAACCTTGCGCTTTAATTTACTCGAAAACGGCGAAAAGGTGGGTTTTGGTGAAAAACACATGGTGGTATCGGGTATTCGTGAATACTGTCAAAGCACCGTAGATGATTTAATTGCATTTTATAATGAACGTAAAGCCACATTAAAACCAGCTTAAATACTTCATTTTATATAGGCGCTATTTAGCGCCTTTTTTATTACTAAAGCTCAGGTATAATAGCGTTCTTTGTTATTTTAAAGCCAAGCTTATGTCTGCCACATCATTTTCATCACTTGATCTCGACCCTGTATTATTAAACGCGATTGAGCAAAATAATTACACCACACCAACCGCTATTCAGATTAAAACTATTCCGCCGATTTTAGCGGGCAGTGATGTAATGGGCAGTGCGCAAACCGGCACAGGTAAAACAGCCGCTTTTGTTTTGCCGCTATTGCATAAGCTATTAAATACTCCTAAAAAAGATGAACCGGGTATTGCGCGTGTGGTTATTTTAACGCCAACCCGCGAACTTGCTCAGCAAGTATTCGCCAGCTTCGAAAAATATGCTCTTGGTAGTGATATTCAGGGCGCACTCGCTTATGGTGGCGCAAGTATAGGCCCGCAAATCAAAGCACTTAAAACAGCACAAGTTATTGTGGCTACGCCAGGGCGCTTACTTGATCACATAGTGAAGGGCAGTGTGGTGCTTTCAAGCGTGGACTCTTTAGTATTTGATGAAGCAGACCGTATGCTTGATATGGGTTTTATTGACGAAATTAGACGAATACTGCGTCATATCCCAGGCGATCGTCAAACCTTACTGTTTTCCGCCACCTTTGATGACAGTGTATTTGAGCTGAGTAAAAAGTTGCTCAAAGATCCCGAGCTTATTGAAGTTGATAAGCGTAACTCTGCTGCTGTAGAGGTTGAACAAGTTATTTACGCAGTAGATGAAGACAGAAAGCGCGAACTGGTATCGCACATGATTGGTATGAAAAACTGGCGCCAAGTGCTTATATTCACCCGCACTAAACAAATGGCCGATAAGCTTGCCAAAGAAATGTGTAAAGATGGTTTAAAAACCGAATCTATTCATGGTGATAAATCACAAGGTGCTCGCGACCGCGCTCTTCATAACTTCAAAGAAGGCAGTACGCGTGTATTAGTGGCCACCGATGTAGCCGCGCGCGGTTTAGACATACCGGCACTTAAATATGTGATTAACTTTGAATTACCATATATAGCCGAAGATTATGTGCACCGTATTGGCCGTACAGGACGTGCGGGTGAGCAAGGCCTTGCAATGTCGCTAGTGAGCTTAGATGAGCAATGGCTGCTTGAAGAAATTGAAGTACTGCTTGATACCCGCTTAACACCACAATGGCTTGAAGGCTACGAGCCCGACTTAAATAAGCCACCAAAAGACAACCGCAAAAACACTAACAAAGCGCGTAAAGATCGCGATAAAAAACGTATTACAGGGCAAAGACCGCCAAATAGAAGACGCAAATAAAAGCTTAGGACTTCACCTAACAGGCAGCTAAGAGCGATAACCGGACACTGAAAAAGTTAAATTTTTACTGCTTTTTTGAGTAGAAGCCTAGTTTTGACCAATAACATTATTAAACGCCGTTTTGGGGCAGAATAACATGCTTAATTCCTACCTCTTTTAATTACTTGTTTACAAAGGTAATTATTGGTGAAATTATCATGGTATGTAATATACGCCGTTTTGGTGTGTTAAAAACCACCAAAACGGTGTTCAATAAGCTGTTAGCAATCAGGAGTCACCATTGGGTTACCATTCAGATTTGATGATAGAAATGTACGAATCTCCACAATTATCAGGCTTAGATAAATTCATATGTGCTGATTGTGTTGTTGATGAAGCATTAATGAGTTTAGTTAAAGATAATCTATCAGCAAAAACATGTTCATATTGTGATGAAACAAGCGAAGAAGGTGAGTTGATTTCTGCACCATATAATGTGGTGATGGAACGTGTTTATGACACTATTTTCCAATATTATGCTGATGCTCAAGATGTTGATATGCCGTGGGTAGAAAAAGAGTGGTTAATGGATGATACGAATATATATGAAGTAATTGGTGAATTCGACCCTGGCTGGTCTGGTGATTTTTGTGAAGATATAGCCGATAGCTGTGATCCAAACTTGTATTTAGTAGAACATGTAAATAATGATTGGTCTATAGAAAGCCCTTCTTATGCTTTATCATACGGGTGGTCGGCTTTTAAAGAGCAAGTTTTGTTTAAGACCCGATACTTATTCTTGAGTGAACCAGAAGATGAGTTCTCAGCTGGTCGTCCTGATTATATACCAATTTCAAGTATGCTTGATGCTTTAGGCAAGCTCTGTAATTCTGAAAATTTGGTGAAGACGATCCCTGCGGGAACTGAGTTTTACAGAGTAAGGGTTAGTAACAGGGAAGCTCCATTTACTAAATTCTCAGATGTAGGTGTCCCACCAAAAGGTATTGCTAGTGCAGGAAGAATGAATCCTGCTGGAATATCATATTTTTATGTAGCCTATGATCAAGTGACTGCAGAAAAAGAAGTGATTGATACAGCTGAAAAATGGACTATTGCAAAGTTTCAAACTTTAAAGGAAATCATAGTTATAGACTTTGTAGACTTGCCCGCTATGCCTAGTATATTTTCTGAGAGTAATTATGAAACAAGACAGCATTTGTCCTTTTTGAAGCCTCTTGTTAACGAATTAACTCTACCTGTTTCAAAAGATGGGCGAGAGCATGTTGAATATGTTCCAACTCAGATAATTTCGGAGTACTTTAGGTTCCGCTTCAAAACAAGTGATGAAAATAATGTTTTAGGCTTACGTTATCCAAGTGTGAAAAGTGAATCTGGAATCAATATTGCTATTTTTGACTCCGAAAATGAGTCGTTAGAAAAACTGTTTAAGTTAGTATCTATCGAACAAAATTGCTAACAAGGCGTTTAAACGGAACAAAAACAGTGGGTTAAATTTCGCTTCGCTCCACATTATAACCCATATTTTTTTGTCCGCTTAACGCGGCGTTACGTGCCCCTTACATGATGGAGAGATAGGATGAATCCTGAAAAATACGATAGAAGTGTAAGCTTGCTTTGCCCTACATGCGGCTGTTCAGACTTTTCTTATGAAGATGGGTCTGATGAGACAATACAAATTATGACTTGCGCGTCATGTGAGCGAGAGTTTAATAAAGACGAGTTAATCCAAGAAAATAGCGAAAATATTGAAGAGCATCTTTCAGAGATGAAGGAAGAGGTAGTTAAAGACGTTGCTGAAGAACTTCGTAAGTCTCTGAAGAAAGCATTTTCTGGTAGCAAAAATATAAGGTTCAAATGATGCCGGTAACTATTGACGCGGGCGATGTGATAGCCGGGTTAGCATTTCTGTTATCTGGCTACGCAACTTGGCAAACAGTTAGTTTTAACAAAAAGCAAAAATCTCTCGTCGAAAGCCAAGAAAAACTAAACAACCTTCTTTTAGAAAAAGAAAATGAAGGTGCGGTTAAAGAGAAAAGTGCGGATCTCGGAGCATCATTTATTAAGCTGGGAAGTAGTAAATATAGGCTCAAGATTTGGAATAAAGGTTCTGCCACAGCCAGAAATGTCAGAATTGAATTTCCCGAAGGAAATGATGTGGTTATTGATTCGGAAGTCTCTGATAAATTTCCGATGGAAAGCCTTGAAAGACATCAGTCCGTTGAGCTTATTGCAGCTGTTCATATGCAAACGAAACGAAAGCACGTTGTTCGGCTAATTTGGGAAGATGATGCAGAAGCCCACAATGAAAAGCTGTCTTACCCCACGCTATAAACACGTAACAAGTCGCTCAAGCAAGGACGCAGCCAAGCTGCGGTTATCCATGTCCGCAATTGCCACTCAGCCGATAGTCGGTATAGAGTGGTTTAACTTACAGTGTAAAGCAGTTATATATCGCTAACGTGGCAAATTAGATTGTTTCTGGTAAATTCATCATTTTTGTCGGATGGCGTGGCTCCGCCACTTATCCGACCTACGTCAAAATGTAGGTTGGTTAAGCCGAAGGCGCCACCCAACAGGCTTTCAAATTCACTTTTTATCCGCTCATGGCACAAATGCGACTGTTAGATTTGATAAAGTCCTATAGTTCAAATCTGACAGAGCAAGTTAGTCCTTATTAAAATAAACGAAGCTAACTACTTGAACCGGCTTATTTTATGTCGCTTATCATTCTGCCCGAACCCCGAACCCCGAACCCCGAACCCCGAACCCCGAACCCCGAACCCCGAACCCCGAACCCCGAACCCCGAACCCCGAACCCCGAACCCCGAACCCCGCAATTAAGCTATCAGTTTCTCCGCAAGGTTGAGTTCCATTGTTGCTTTTAATAAACGGTATAAGTTAATTGATGCGTCTATTTCTTCTTTACGATTGGTTAAGCTTTCAATATTTAAACCCAGTGGTACACCTAAGTGGGCACAGCTTTTTAAAATTGAGTCGAGGTTTTCGCGACAAATACGCACCGATTCGCTTAGTGTATTTTCCGAATCAAGCATGCGCCATTTAGTTGCCTCTGGCACTGAGATGCCTAGCCACTGCATAAACTCCAAGGTTTTTTCACCACCACAAGGCGTAAAGGTCAATATAATCCGATTAGGTGTCAGGCCTTGTGCTTTGCATGTGCGCGCATAACTGGTTATTAAATCTATGGTTGCTTGTGCGTTGTACACGGCTTGAGAGATAAAAAACTGGCATCCTTGTGCTGTTTTTTCTATTAAGCGTTGGTGCTCGTTGCGCTTATTGGCATGGCGCTCAGCAATAGTGACGCCACCTAAAAAGAAGTCTTCTGACTGCTCTGCCAGAGTTTTGTAGGCATTCGGTAAGCTCAGCTTTATATCACCTGCTGATGAAGGACTACCCACTAACACTACATTTTTTAAATCGTAGTCATTTTTAGTTTCATCTAACCACGCTTTAAACTCACTCACACCGCGCTGAGCTACACTTTTATAAGTAATGACATCAAGATCAGATAAGCCTCGTAAGAGTTGACTGTACTCGCGCGGATCAACTGTTTGCTTAAATGCAAATGGACGCGCTTGCTCTGTACGGCTGCTTTCATCTTGAATGTCATAAATAATCACACCGTCATATTCAATTTCGTGTAAACGGCCTAATAACTTTTCGGCAATGACTTTTAATTGCGCTTTATCAGTCCCAATTTTTGGCGGTGTTGTGCCAATTAGGTAAACACCTTGGTTGGTATCTTCTATTTTTTCTTGAAGTGATAAAGCCATAATCCTCATTCCAGCTTAATTTGTGATGATGGATTTAATATAGCAGCCATTTAGACGTCTAGATAGATTTATTTGTTGAAAGTTTCTCAACTAACGTGAATTATTTTCATAGTTAATAACTGACACAGTTGTTTACATAATTAATAGGCTTAGGGCTCTTATATTTAATTACTTTACGGCATACTTAGTTTGGTAAATGTTTTAAAAATTGCTCAATTTAAAAAGGGATAACAATGAAATTTAAATTATTGGCAACTAGCCTAGCGGTATCGCTGGCCTTAACAGGTTGTGCTATGCCGCAAAGTCAAAACACGCAAACAGCAGCTCAACAAGAACAAGTTAATAAAGCAGATGAGCGTGTTTTTTCACAGGATTACCTAATAGAAGAGCTAGATAACGGCTTGCGCGTTATGGTAGTTAAAACCGATTACCCAGATGTAGTATCGCTACAAATACCGGTGTCTGTTGGCTCGCGTAATGAAGTGGAAGCAGGTAAAACTGGTTTTGCTCACTTTTTTGAACACATGATGTTTAAAGGCTCTGAAAAGTTTCCGCAAGATGTGTATTCAGATATTCTAAAAAATTCAGGGGTTGATAACCGCGCCTACACAACTAACGATTACACTAACTACCACTTAAATTTTTCAAAACAGCATCTTGATAAAGTACTTGAGATTGAAGCTGATATTTTTCAAAACTTAAGCTACACCGAAGAACAATTTAGAACCGAAGCGCTAACGGTTAAAGGCGAGTATTTAAAAAATAATGCCAGTCCAATTCGTAAATTATTAAGTGCGGTACGCCAAGAAGCGTTCGATAAACATACCTATAAACACACTACTATGGGCTTTTTTGAAGACATTGAAGCTATGCCAGATCAAATGGCCTACGGTAAAGAGTTTTTTGATAAGTTTTATAAGCCTGAATATGTATCGCTTGTGATTGTTGGTGATGTTGATCCAAAAGAGACCATGGCGATGGTTAAAAAACACTGGGGTAATTGGCAAAAAGGCGACTATGTTGCTGATATTCCAAAAGAGCCAACTCAGCAAGCGCCAAAATATGTGCATGAGCAAAACGAAGGATTACCTGGCCATTGGTTACTTGTGTCGTATAAAGGGGCTGCATGGGAGCCTCAGAAAAAAGACAGAGCCGCATTAGATTTACTGTCGCAGCTTTATTTTTCGAGCAGTTCAGATATTTACCAAGAGCTGGTAGTAGAAAAGCAAATAGCGAGTCAAATGTTTACCTATAACCCTGAAACTAAAGATCCAGGGTTACTGCATGTATTTGTAAAAGTTGAAAATGCCGATGATTTAGCCACAGTGCGTGATGCTATAAACCGTACGTATGCCAAAGCCCGTACCGAGTTGGTTGATAGCCAAAAACTCAGCGATTTAAAGTCTAACCTTAAATACAGCTTTATTAATGGCCTTGATTCATCGCAAGCAATTGCCTCTACACTTGCCAGCTATATGCATTTTGAGCGCGATCCTGAGGTGATTAATCAGCTGTATAAATCAGCAGACAATATCACTAGCGAAGATATTAGAGCCGTTGCCAATAAGTATTTTGTTGATAATGCGCGCACCACAATTACTATGTCGGCACTTGATAAAGCCCCTGGTTTTGAGCAAAAAAGCGACTTAAATGCCTTGGTAGCTAAGTATCAGCAAGTACCGAGTAAGCCTATCTTTAAGGTGCTTGATAAAACTAATAGCTCGCCGTTAATCGATATTAACTTATTATTTAATACCGGTGCCGCTGCCGATCCGCAAGGTAAAAAAGGGGTGGCAGCACTGACTGCCGCAATGCTGGCGCAAGGTGGCTCAACCTCAATGAGTTACAAAGATATTAAAAAGGCAATGTATCCGCTGGCGGGTAACTTTGGTTATCAAATAGATAAAGAAATGCTGTCGTTCCAAGGGCGTATTCATAAAGATAATGCAGCTCAGTGGTATGCCTTAGTGAGTGAGCAGCTATTAAGCCCAGGCTTTAGAGAAGATGACTTTAAACGTCTGAAAAAAGAAATGATCGATGGCATTAAATCGGGTTTAAAAGCTTCTAATGATGAAGAGTTGGGTAAAGAAGTGCTCTACAGTGTGCTTTATAAAGGCCACCCTTATGAAAGCTATAACTACGGTGATTTATCTGATTTAGAAGCGCTGACTCTTGATGATGTTAAAGCGTTTTATAATGCTGAGCTTACACAAGCTAAACTTACTGTGGGTTTAATTGGTGCTGTGCCTGAAAAACTCAAAACACAAATGTTAGCTGACTTAGCGACACTCCCTAAAGGCGAACAAAGCCGCTTAACAATCCCTGATGCGCCAGAGCTTAAAGGTCATCATGCAACGATTGTTGAAAAGTCAGCGCAATCAACGGCTGTATCGTTTGGTTTTCCTATTGATACCATTCGTAGCAGCGACGACTGGACCGCATTGTGGTTAGCGCGCTCGTACTTTGGTGAACATCGTAGTTCTAACAGTTACTTGTACGAACGTATTCGTCAAACGCGTGGTATGAATTACGGTGATTACGCCTACATTGAATACTTTCCTAGAGGTATGTTTCAAACTAAACCGGATGCAAACTTAGGGCGCTCTGAGCAAATATTCCAAGTGTGGCTGCGTCCACTGCGCTCAAACAACGATGCGCATTTTGCTACCCGTACCGCATTATTTGAGCTAGATAAACTAATTAAAAATGGCATGACTGAGGCTGATTTTGAAGCCACGCGTAACTTTTTAATTAACTTTGTGCCACAAATGGTTGCTAGTCAAAATCGCCAGTTAGGTTATGCGCTAGATAGCGAGTTTTATAACACCGATAGTTTTGTAAACTATGTAACAAACAAGCTTAAAACATTGACTGTTGACGATATAAATCGAGTGATAAAAGACAACCTACAAACTGAGAATATTCACTATGTGTTTGTTACCGGTGATGGTGAAGATATGCAAAAACGTTTAGCAACTATGCAAACCTCGCCTATGGTGTACAACACCGATAAGCCTGCCGAGTTAGTGGCTGAAGATAAGGTAATTGCTAATTATAAATTAGCAATTCCTGCAAAAAATATTGAAGTAGTAAAGGTGGATAAAGTATTTCAATAATTTAAGTTCTTAAATATAAAAAATGCCCCTGTGTCGTAAGCATTGGGGCATTTTTATATTTTATTAGTTACTAACTAATAGTACTGAGGCTGCACCAAGAGCAAAACTAATAACAGAGCTAATAACTAAACCAGCAATAAAACTTTTAGATGGGCTGTTATTGGCATCATTTTGGTTGTTTTCATCAAGCTTAATAAGCTCACCTTGGCGTACTTCAAATACCGCACATAAGGCCATGGTGGTTTCTTTTGAGGCTGCACCTTCTTTTTCTACCCGTTGAATAGTTCGTAAGCTTACATCGCAGGCATCGGCAAGCTGTTGTTGTGTCCAATCGAATGTGTGCCTAAGCGACTTTACCGTTGTAGGGTTTAATTGCATGTTAAAGTTTCCCTACAAATAGTTCCATTACTGCTGCAGTGGTATAGCCAAATACTGCACCACCTAACGCGCAGCCTAGAATAAAAAAAGCCGCTTTTTTAGGATCGCTAGGAAGGCTACTTTGAACTTGCTTGGCAAGCACTTCTTGATCTTTATATAGGGTGCATTCAAGTCGTCCTGTCAGTATGTTGAGCATGTCAAATTTCACTTGGTACTGCGAGTTTTCAAAATCAAATTTGTGTGAGCTTTTTATATTAACACTGCGTCTGCTGCTAACTAAGTCATCGTTAATATAGACTTCTTCTTTACCTGTAAAGTAGCTTCCAAAACAGACTATTTGGTTATCGCCATCTTGAAAGTAAAATTTATAGCCTAATTTTTTTGTATTTAATATGTCGTTTTTCATCATCGTTATCCTTGTTGAGTTGATGATGCTAATTTAGCGTTTATTATTATTTTTTACGCCGTCAGCAGTACGCCAGTGGCTATTTTGGCACATGACACACGTGCTGCCATATATTGTTATTTATTGATTTTTATTAACTTATTTTATTTTTGCACAAATGGTCAAACCTTCCTAGCTGTCATATAGTATGGCTTTGAAAAAGTAATATAAGCCTGAAATTTAACTAGTTATATCTAATAACTAGAACAAATAACAAAGGGATTAACACCTAGGCGGCTAAATCCGTTAGAATTAGTGGTAGGCTCTTTGTACTAATCTTAAGGCATTATTATGCGTCATGAAATTTGGCAACAGCTTCGCAGTGAAGCAAATGAAGTAGTAACTCGTGAACCCCTTTTAGCGAGCCATGTGTATTCGTGTATTTTAAATCATGAGTGCTTAGGGTCGGCATTGAGTTTTATTGTTGCTAATAAACTAGCTGACGCTGTGGTTTCTGCTTTTACAATCCGTGAGCTGTTTGACCAAGCCTTTGTAAAGTGTGACCGGATGCTGACGTATGTTGCTCATGATATTAAAGCGGTAAAAGACCGTGACCCTGCGGCAGAAACCTACCTTACCGTGATTTTAAACTTAAAAGGGTTTCATGCGATACAAGCACACCGTTTAGCAAACTGCTTATGGCAACAAAACCGTAAAGAGCTGGCTCGCTTTATTCAAAGCCGTACTTCAGAGGTGTTTGGGGTTGATATTCACCCTGCCTGTAAAGTCGGGCAAGGCATCATGTTTGACCATGCTACCGGTATTGTAATTGGCGAAACCGCCGTGATTGAAGATAATGTATCGATATTACAATCGGTTACATTAGGTGGTACGGGTAACGAACAAGGCGATCGCCATCCTAAAATTAGAGCGGGCGTACTTATTGGTGCGGGTGCTAAAGTATTGGGTAATATTGAAGTAGGCGAGGGCGCACGAATTGGCGCAGGTTCAGTGGTATTAAGCCCTGTCCCGCCTCACACTACTGCTGTTGGCGTGCCTGCAAAAATTATTGGTCGTCCCGATTGTGAGTGTCCGGCAGAAAGTATGAATCAAAACTTTTTAGAGTATCCCGAGCCAGAAAACGAATCGCACACCAGTGCAATGCTTTAACTTTTGAGTACCTAGAAATGATATATAAAAGTAACCTTATGGCCATGCTGCTCTGTTTTTCTTCAGGTGTGGCGTTGGCAAGTGGTTACTTTTTGTTTTTTAAAGATTCCACACGCGTTTTCTCAGCGCCTAAACAACCAGTAATCTCTTCGCCTAGCACTCAAGTCAATAATCAAGCAACTACTTTGCAAGACCTAGTGCAGGTGAATAAAGCCCAAGTGACTGATCAACAAACTCAGCTGGCACAACATGTGGTTGAGCTTAATCAGCGGCTTGAAAAAATCAATCCAGCTTAAGCAGTCTCAACAACAGCTAAAGTTAAATCAATCAGAAAGTGTAGAGCTTGATGATGAGCTCGCAATACAGTTTGAACAAGAGGCTGATAATATCGACTGGAGTTACGAGCTTGAAGTCGCGTTAACTGACTTTTTAATTATTAATGAGTTTGCAGATAGCGCTGAGCTTACAGCGCTGCAGTGTAAGCAAACAATTTGCAAGTTTGAGCTTACCATAAACCAAAATGCCGTTAATTATGGGGCTAAATTATGGCGCGAGCTTAACGATAAGCTTCATCTTGAACCTTGGTGGCAGCAATTTAAACTCAGCGCATCTCAATCTAACGATGCCCGTATTGAGTTTACTGTTAGTACGCAAGGCTAGCGCTTAGCAATATGGCTAAGCTTCTACCTTTGAAATAAACTGGCCATCTACTAACTCAGTGATCAACACATCACCCACTTTTACATCTTCCACTGACTTAATCACTTTATTTTGCGCTGTTTTAGTAATGCTGTAACCGCGCGCTAATACATTAAGGGGGCTGACCGAATCTAGTCGACTTGCTTGTAAGGCAAGATTGTTATTTGCCTGTTGTAGCTGATGCCGCATCGCTTGGTGTAACCTTGCATGGAGCTGGGCTAACTGATGGTTTGCATTTGCTAGCTTTTTATCTGGCGATTGACGCATTAGTCTGGGTGTTAAATTAGCTAACACGCGTTCTTGTTGATATAAACGCTGATGCATTGCTTGTTGCAGTGCAATACTCAGCTCATCTAAGCGTTGTGATTTTTGGTTTAGTTGATTGCGCGGGTGGCATAAATTTAAACGGTGCTGTAGCTGAGTTGCCAGTGCGCGTTTATCGGCAATGTCGTGTTTAAATGCATTTGCTAAACGGCTAATTAATTGGTTAACTCTATTGTGCAGTTCTTGCGTATTGGGGCTTACTAGCTCTGCGGCCGCCGAGGGCGTTGCAGCGCGCACATCAGCGACATAATCGCTAATCGTGGTGTCTATTTCATGGCCAACAGCGCTCACAATGGGTAGTTCGCTTTGATAAATAGCGCGAGCAAGTTGCTCATGATTAAAGCACCATAAATCTTCTAATGAACCACCACCGCGCCCAATAATAATCACATCTACTTCGTTACGACGATTTGCCAGCTCTATTTGATTTATTAAATGGCCATGCGCTTCTTTGCCTTGCACCATAGCCGGATAAATAACCACTTCTAATTGCGGCGCACGACGCTTTAAAACAGTTAAAATATCTTTAATTGCGGCGCCTGTAGGTGAGGTGATCACCCCTATGCGATTTATGTTTTGGGGTAGGGGGTTTTATAAGCAGAGCTAAATAAGCCTTCTGCAGCCAAACGCATTTTTAGCGCGTCAAACTCTTGCTTAAGTTGCCCTTCGCCGGCAGGCTCCATATGTTCAACAATAAGCTGGTAGTCACCACGGGGCTCGTATAAAGATACACGAGCTTTAACGGTTACTTGCGCGCCGTTAATTGGTCGGTAGCTTTGGTTGCGATTATTGCCACGCCACATGGCGGCTTTAATTTGCGCTTTATCGTCTTTTAACGAAAAATACCAATGCCCAGAAGCAGGCGCAATAAAGTTAGAAATTTCACCGGTGAGCACTAAAGACGCAAAACCTTGTTCAAGTAAGGCACGTATTTCACGATTAAGGCGAGATACGGTATAAACCGTTTGCGAGGGCTTAGAAAACATAAAAACTACCAAAAAACATTTATAAATCTAGCTTATCATAAATAAATACAAAATATTATTTACTAGTGCCTGCAACGCTGTTAAAATTTGGCCGCAATTCCTTATCTTAGATCCACATGTGAGAAGTTGCCAAAATGCTTAGAATCGCTAAAGAAGCTCTTACCTTTGATGACGTACTTTTAGTACCTGGTCATTCTACTGTTTTGCCACACACGGCAAATATTTCAACTCGCTTAACGCGTGGTATCAAACTTAACTTGCCGCTCATTTCAGCATCTATGGATACTGTTACAGAAGCTCGTTTAGCTATTGCCCTCGCGCAGGAAGGTGGTCTTGGTTTTATCCATAAAAACATGACCATTGCAGAACAAGCGAAAAATGTTCGTAAAGTTAAAACCTATGAAGCAGGTATTGTTTCATACCCTGTTACAGTTACTGCCGATCTGACTATTGCAGATGCCGTTGAGTTGTCTCAGGAAAAGGGATTCTCAGGTTTTCCGGTCACCGATAGCGAAAATAACCTTGTAGGTATTGTAACTAGCCGTGATATGCGCTTTGAAACTAAGCTTGAACAGCCGGTTTCAACAGTGATGACGAAAAAAGAAAACCTAGTAACGGTTAAAGAGGGAACGGCTCGCGAAGATATCTTGAGCTTAATGCACGAACACCGCATTGAGAAGATTCTTGTGGTTGATGATGCGTTTAAACTTAAAGGCATGATCACCGTAAAAGATTACCAAAAAGCACAAGACAAACCAGATGCATGTAAAGACGAGCAAGGCCGTTTACGTGTAGGTGCTGCGGTAGGCGTTGGCGCAGGCACTGATGAGCGTATTGCTGCATTAGTTGAAGCCGGTGTTGATGTACTACTAATCGATACTTCTCATGGTCACTCACAAGGTGTTATTGACCGTGTTGCAGCGACTCGTCAAGCTTACCCTGATTTACAAATTGTTGCGGGTAACGTGGCAACTGCCGAAGGTGCTATTGCCCTTGCAGATGCCGGTGTTGATGCTGTTAAAGTGGGTATCGGCCCAGGTTCTATTTGTACTACACGTATTGTTACTGGTTGTGGTGTACCACAAATAACAGCTATTTCAGATGCGGTTGAAGGCCTTAAAGGTCGCGATATTCCAGTGATTGCCGATGGCGGTATTCGTTTTTCTGGTGATATTGTAAAAGCATTGGTTGCGGGTGCATCGTGTGTAATGGTTGGCTCTATGCTCGCGGGTACTGAAGAAGCACCAGGTGAAGTTGAACTTTATCAAGGTCGCTACTACAAGTCTTACCGTGGTATGGGCAGCCTAGGTGCGATGGATCAAAAAGAAGGTTCATCAGATCGCTACTTCCAAAAATCAAACCAAGCTGACAAGTTAGTACCTGAAGGTATTGAAGGTCGTGTTGCTTATAAAGGGCCAATTGCGACAATTATTCACCAACAAGTGGGTGGTCTTCGCAGTGCAATGGGCTTAACCGGTTGTGCCACAATCGAAGAGTTAAACACTAAACCACAGTTTGTACGTGTAACTTCTGCTGGTATGGGTGAGTCGCATGTTCATGATGTGCAAATCACTAAAGAAGCACCGAACTACCGTTTAGGCTAATCAGCCTTTAACAACTTGAAATAAGTGGGCTAACCTTTGTTAGCCCTAATATAGTCACACAGCTTAAGCTGGTGGCGTTTAGCACCTGACTTTACGAGATACTTCATGAGCAAAGACATTCACGATTCACGAATCCTCATTTTAGATTTTGGTTCACAATACACGCAGTTAATCGCCCGTCGCGTGCGCGAAATTGGTGTTTATTGTGAGCTTTGGGCTTGGGATGTAACCGAAGAGCAAATTCGCGAGTTTAACCCACAAGGTATTATCCTTTCTGGTGGCCCAGAATCAACTACGCTTGAAAACAGCCCGCGTGCTCCTGAGTATGTATTTAATGCAGGCGTTCCAGTATTGGGTATTTGTTACGGTATGCAAACTATGGCAACGCAGCTTGGCGGCCGTGTACATAGCTCAGATAAAAAAGAATTTGGTTACGCACAAGTTGAAAAAGTGGGTAACTGTGCATTATTTGATGCCATTGAAGATCATATTACTGATGGCGGCAATGGTGTACTAGATGTGTGGATGAGCCATGGTGATAAAGTAATGGAAATTCCAGATACTTTTAATACCACAGCTAAAACATCTACTTGTCCACATGCGGCAATGTCTAACGAAGAAAAACGCTTTTACGGTGTACAATTTCACCCAGAAGTAACACACACACATCAAGGTCAACGCTTATTAGAGCGCTTTGCAATTGATATTTGTGGTTGTGAAAAGTTATGGACGCCGGCAAAAATCATTGATGACGCCATTGAGCGTATCAAAGAAACCGTTGGCGACGACGAAGTTATTTTAGGCTTATCAGGCGGTGTAGATTCATCGGTTGTAGCTATGCTTATTCACCGTGCTATTGGTGAGCGACTAACCTGTGTATTTGTTGATAACGGGCTACTTCGTTTAAACGAAGGCCAGCAAGTTATGGATATGTTTGGCAATAAGTTTGGCTTAAACATTGTTAAAGTAGATGCCGAAGATCAATTTTTAAATGACTTAGCAGGTAAATCAGACCCAGAAGATAAGCGTAAAGCCATTGGTCATACGTTTATTAACGTATTTGATGAGCAAGCTAAAAAGCTTAAAAACGCAAAATGGTTAGGTCAAGGTACAATTTACCCTGACGTAATCGAATCAGCGGCCTCAGCGACTGGTAAAGCGCACGTAATTAAATCGCACCATAATGTGGGCGGCCTACCAGATGACATGAAAATGGGCTTAGTAGAGCCATTACGTGAGTTATTTAAGGATGAAGTACGTAAAATTGGTTTAGAGCTAGGTTTACCGTATGACATGCTTTACCGTCACCCATTCCCAGGGCCTGGTTTAGGTGTGCGTGTACTTGGCGAAATCAAAAAAGAGTACTGTGATTTACTTCGCCGCGCTGATGCTATTTTCATTGAAGAGCTTCACAAAGCAGAGCTTTACCATAAAGTAAGTCAAGCGTTTACTGTATTCTTACCGGTTAAGTCGGTAGGGGTTATGGGTGATGCACGTAAGTACGATTGGGTTGTTTCACTTCGTTGTGTAGAAACCATCGACTTTATGACTGCGCGTTGGTCACATTTACCGTATGAGTTCTTAGGTGTGGTTTCAAACCGTATCATTAATGAAATCGACGGTATTTCTCGTGTTGTTTACGATATTTCAGGTAAACCACCTGCCACAATCGAATGGGAATAATCCTCCCATTGCTATAATTAAGTAATAACTAACGGCGAATTAGCATGCTAATTCGCCGTTTTGTTTATTTAAAAAGCAAACAAACCGAAAAGTTGAATTTTTACTTTACCTTTGTCAAAAGGTCTTTATAATTCATCGTCATTGCAGGGGCGTAGTTCCAATTGGTAGAACAGCGGTCTCCAAAACCGACGGTTGGGAGTTCGAATCTCTCCGCCCCTGCCATTTCTTCTTTACATCGTTTTGATTACTTCCTATATTATTCATCTTACTAATTCCATCGAGTCGTTATGCATTCACGTTACGCATCTGTTTTTGGTATAGAAAAGCTTGAACTTAATCAACACTTTCGCCCAGCTCAGTCAGAGCAGTCAGCTAATTCATCGTTAATACTCAGTGATACATTAAAAGATGATATTGAGCGTGCGTTTGCGCCTGTAATAATTGACAAGATTATTAAGTCATCAATCATAGAGTTTAGTGAACAACAATTAAGCTTACCTGATTCTTCCCTGTCCAGTACACAAAAACGTGCGTTATGGGCATTAATGAGTGAACACCTTGATACACTTTAAGTCGGTTACCGATGAGAATATCAATGAGCTAATGGCCATTGAAACCACTTGCCACACACATCCTTGGACATTAAAAACAATGCAGTCGTGTTTGCAGGGCCGCTATTTTAATTTAGCCGCGTTCGACGACGAGCAAATGATAGGTTTTTACATTGGTGAAAAAGCAGGGCCCGATTTTACCTTAATGGATATTTGTGTTGCTCCGAGCTTTCAGGGGCAAGGGTTTGCTCAGCAGTTATTAACACAGTTTATAGCGTACGGTGAGCAACACAGCGCTGAAAATTTATTTTTAGAAGTCCGAGAGTCTAATACGCGAGCGATTACTTTGTATGAACGTGCAGGCTTTATTGAAATGTCAGTACGTAAAAATTATTACCCCAGTGATGCACCCAATAAAAACGGCTTTGAAGACGCGATTTTAATGGGCATGGCACTGGGTTTAAATTTTTAAGGATTACTTATTAGCGATGGCTTGCTCTATTGCAGCAATAAGTTCTGCTACGCACTTTTCTCTTTGTGGCATATCATTACCTTTTAAACTGTGTTCAACCGCTGAAGCGCTTTGGTAAATTTCATCAAAGTTAAAACAACCAGCGCTGCCTTTAATACTATGGGCAAGGGCGCGCAATGTCTCACAGTCCCGGCTGTTATACAGAGCTTTTATCTGTTGTAAATAATCAGGTAAACTTGCCAAATAATTAGCGTTTATTTGCTGAAACTTTTCACTCTTCAATAAGCTATCCCACTTGTTTTGGTTATCACGTTCAAGGTGTAAATAGCTAACTAATACATTTTCTAGTGCGTCTTTATCAATAGGTTTTCCCAGCGCTTCATCACAGCCAGCTTCAAGGTAAGTATCAATATCATGATTCATCACATTCGCGGTTAGAGCAATAATAGGGCCATCGTAGGCCGCATCTCTAAGCATTTTAGTTGCTTCTAACCCCCCATAACCGGCATTTGCATATCCATGATTATAAGCTGGTAGTCGTTTACTAATGCCATTTCTACAGCTTGTGCACCATTGTTGGCTATATCGGGCTCTAGCCCCCATGTTTGTAATAGTAATTTAATCAATAACTGATTATCAGGGTTATCTTCTGCTACCAAAATATGCGCATCAAAGCTGTTGCTAGCAAAAGACAGCTGCGGATCCTTTTCTGGTGCTAGTTGAGAGTGGTCGGTTAATAATAAATTGCCGCCAAGGCTATTATTCAAATGACAATCATTCAAATGACAATCATTCAAATGACAATCTACATCGATAGTAAAGCAACTACCCACGCCCACCTCACTGGTTACACTTACATCACCACCTAACAACTGAGCTAAGTTTTTTGATATACACAGCCCTAATCCCGTACCACCAAATCGACGTGTCGTTGTGGCATCGGCTTGCTCAAATGGCGTAAACAATCGATTAATTTGGTTTGACGACATACCAATGCCGCTATCTTCTATAACAAAAGTAAGCGTTTTTGGTGCTTGGTATTTAGCGGTTATTGTAACTTGGCCTTGCTCAGTAAATTTAACCGCATTACTGGCAATATTAATGAGTATTTGTTTTAAACGAGTGATATCACTATTAATAGTATGCGGAAGCGGAAATACATAATTAATTGTAAATGATAGCTGCTTCTCTTGTGCTAAAGGTTTAATGATTGATTCAACATCATGAATAAGCTGTACAACATTTAGCGGCGTTTGTTCAACCGCGAGTTTTTCGGCTTCAATTTTTGAAAGATCGAGAATATTATTAATAAGCTCTAACAGATGTTTTGAATTACGTAGAATAGTACCTAAATGATGTTTGTCATTGGTTGCTTTTTCGCTATGCAGTAGTTGCTCTGTAAATCCCATAATAGCTGTAAGCGGGGTGCGAATTTCATGACTCATATTGGCTAAAAAGCGGCTTTTAAGCTGGTTTGCTTGTTCTGCTTGGGCTATGGCGGCTTCAAGCTTGCTGTTCATCGACTCAAGCGCTTTAGTTCGGCTTTCTACTTTGTCTTCTAAGTGATGCTTATATTCTTCAAGTTGTTGTTGATAATGCTTAATTTGGTTAATCATGTGATTAAAGTCGTTAAACAGTATTCCTACTTCATCCGTAGTATATGCAGGCAGTATAACAGAGAGGTCGCCATCACCAACTCGATGACTTGCCTCACCTAATAGCTCTATCGGGTTAAGCAGTAAATTACGCACCACAATAAAAATTAAGATTGGTAGGGTGATCACAGAAATAATTACAATTAGCCCAGTGATCACACTAATTGCTTTGCCCGATTGATATAATACCGCTTTAGGAATAGTCGACACATAATAGTAGCCGCCACTCATTTGGGCCGCAAAAATTAGTCGCTCTATTTTATCAACACTTGAAAGCTCAATAGTTGATAAGCTACCTATATCCGCTAAATCGTTAATTTTATTTAGTTCATATTTAGTAACATAGTGGCCACGCATTTTATAATCAGAGCTAAATAAAATTTTACCATCACTGGCCAGTAATAAATTTAAGGTGTTGTTATAAGGCGCTTCTAAAATACTGGTGTTTAAAATAGAGGGGTCTACTTTAAGAATAATAAAGCCTAGCTGTTGTGGGCGTTTTAAATAATAGTCGACGCTATATATGCGCTGTACAAAGTATAAATTGGTGGTGCCATCTTCTTTTTGCACCATAAACTGCTGCTGACTTAAATTACTTTGTTTTACTTGATCAAAAAATGGGTAGGATTTGGGCGCTACGGTTAAATTACTGGAGTAATAGGCGTCACTTTTACCGGTTTTTGAGACTAAGTTAATACTGATAATGTCAGGGTAGGCTTCACTGTAACTGGCAAATACGTCCATTAACGCGCCAAGGCGATAGGTATAGCTGGCGTCTTCAAATAAATCTTTAGCTAAAAAGTCACTTAGTACCGGTGAAGCAGAGAGTAACTTAGCCGTTGCATGAAAAGAATCGATATAGTTGAATACTTTTTGCTGCTGTTGTTCTACAAAGCGACTCATGATCAAGTCGGCTTGTTTTTGCGTGGAGTTGGTTACATTAGTGAGCGTAAAGCCCCCTAAAAATAACAACGGCAATATAACCAGTGGAGTTATATACCATAATAATCGAATACTTAGCTTACTGGTTTTCATTACCTAACATCAAATCTTCCATGTAATCGACCAATAATATGATTTACAGCACTATTACTCAAGCTTGGTGTTAAGTTAGTGGGCAATTTATATCGATATTGTTAATAATAATTGGAAACACCAATATTAATCGCTTCATTAAAAAAGATCCGTTAATAACTAACCATTGATTGTTTATAGCGCCAAGATCAGCGAAAATAGTCTTCAATTACGATTAACTTAACGGATAGCATCACAAGAACTAATTTGGGTTCTTGTTGGGGTATGTTGAGCTTTAGAGGTTAGCTTGTTTTTAGCCTTAAAAGCTCAGCATACTAAAATATAAATACATCCGTATATCAACTAAAAGAACCTTTTTAATGGCAGACCAAAATCTCCTTAGCGAAATTAATAAACGCCGTACCTTTGCGATCATCTCGCATCCGGATGCGGGTAAAACCACTATCACTGAAAAAGTATTGTTATTCGGACAAGCAATTCAAAAAGCTGGAACGGTTAAAGGCCGTGGTTCTAATCAGCATGCTAAGTCGGATTGGATGGAAATGGAAAAAGAGCGTGGTATTTCTGTTACTACCTCTGTAATGCAATTTCCATATAACAACGCGTTAGTTAATTTACTTGATACCCCAGGACACGAAGACTTCTCTGAAGATACATACCGAACTTTAACCGCGGTAGATTCGTGTTTAATGGTCATTGATGCTGCTAAAGGTGTAGAAGAACGTACCCGTAAGCTAATGGAAGTAACACGCCTGCGTACCACGCCTATTGTTACCTTTATGAATAAATGTGACCGTGATATTCGTGACCCAATGGAACTACTCGACGAAGTAGAAACAGAGCTAAATATTGCCTGTGCACCTGTTACTTGGCCAATTGGCTGTGGTAAAGAGTTTAAAGGTGTTTACCATATCCATAACGAAGAGACCATTTTATATAAAACAGGTCAAGGTCACACTATTCAAGAAGTACGCAGCATTAAAGGGCTCGATAACCCTGAGCTTGACCAAGCCATTGGTGATGAACTTGCAGCGCAATTACGTGATGAACTAGAGCTAGTTATTGGTGCATCACACGAATTTGATTTAGATCTATTCTTAGCAGGTGAGTTATCGCCGGTGTATTTTGGTACCGCACTTGGTAACTTTGGTGTAGATCATGTTTTAGATGGGTTAACTCAATGGGCGCCAACTCCATTACCACGTGAGACTGAAGACCGCCAAGTTGTAGCCACAGAAGAAAACTTCACTGGGTTTGTATTTAAAATTCAGGCCAACATGGATCCAAAACACCGTGACCGTATTGCCTTTATGCGTATTGTATCGGGTAAATACAGCCAAGGCATGAAAATGAATCATGTGCGTATTGGTAAACAAGTCAGTATTTCTGATGCGGTAACCTTTATGGCGGGCGATCGTGAGCGTGCGGCTGATGCTTACGCCGGTGATATTATTGGATTACACAACCACGGTACGATTCAAATTGGTGATACTTTTACCCAAGGTGAAAAAATTAAGTTTAGCGGTATTCCAAACTTCGCCCCTGAACTGTTCCGCCGAATTCGTCTTCGCGATCCATTAAAACAAAAACAGTTATTAAAAGGATTGGTACAGCTTTCAGAAGAGGGCGCAGTACAAGTATTCAGACCATTAATTAATAATGACTTAATTGTAGGTGCTGTAGGTGTGTTGCAGTTTGACGTGGTAGTAGCGCGTTTAAAAGCTGAATATAACGTTGATGCAATTTACGAAAGCGTTAATGTAAATACAGCGCGTTGGGTTAGCTGTGATGATGTTAAAAAGTTTGAAGAATTTAAACGCAAGTGCGAAAGCAACTTAGCACTCGATGGCGGTGATAATTTAACTTACATCGCGCCGAGTCGTGTAAACCTTAACTTGTCGACTGAGCGTTACCCAGAAGTGACATTTAACCACACGCGTGAAAACTAGAACTGACCAACTAGAATTAACACAAAGCCTGCTTTGGCGGGCTTACAAAGGTAAATAATATAATGAATATTCGTACTATTTTAGTAGAAAAAGCCATTGCCGCTATGACTGCCGCAGGCCTACCTGAAGATACCAACCCAGCGGTTACGCAAAGCACACGCCCACAGTTTGGTGATTACCAAATTAATGGCGCGATGGGCGCAGCTAAAAAAATGAAAAGCAACCCGCGTGAATTGGCGCAAAAAATTATTGATCAGTTAGATGTGAGTGACATTGCCGAAAAAACGGAAATTGCTGGCCCTGGTTTTATTAATATTCACTTAAAGCCGGAGTTTTTAGCTCAAAGCGTACAAGCTGCTAATAACCACGCAAAACTAGCGGTAAATGAGCACACCAAACCACAAAAAGTAGTGGTTGATTACTCATCGCCTAACCTTGCAAAAGAAATGCACGTAGGTCATTTACGTTCAACTATTATTGGTGATGCAGTAGTTCGCGCACTTGAATTTAGAGGCGATACTGTTGTTCGTCAAAACCACATGGGTGATTGGGGCACACAATTTGGCATGCTAATCGCGCATTTAGAAGATCAAATTAACCAAGGTGTTGATTTAGATACTGTTGCGCTTGCTGATTTAGAAACCTTTTACCGCGATGCTAAAAAGCGTTTTGACGACGAAGAAGGTTTTGCCGATAAAGCACGTAACTACGTAGTTAAACTGCAAGGTGGCGACGCACACTGTGAAAAACTGTGGAAACTATTTATTGCCACTTCAGTGAAGCACTCTGAAGAAGTATACAAGCGTTTAAACGTAACTCTTACGCCTGCCGACATTATGGCTGAAAGTGCATATAACAGTGAACTTAACGATATTATTAGCCTATTAAAAGATAAAAATATTGCAGTAGAGTCGCAAGGCGCACAAGTGGTATTTTTAGATGAGCTGGCAAATAAAGACGGTGAGCCTTCAGCGTTTATCGTGCAAAAATCAGGTGGCGGCTTCTTATATGCAACTACTGATTTAGCGGCGTGTGATTATCGTTCAAACAAACTAGGCGCTGAGCGTATTTTGATATTTGTTGATGCGCGCCAGAGCCTTCACTTTAATCAAGTGGAGCTTACTGCGCGTAAAGCTGGTTTATTACGCGATGAAACCAGTTACGAGTTTTGCCCATTTGGCACCATGATGGGCGCTGATGGCAAACCATTTAAAACCCGTACAGGCGGCACGGTAAAATTAGCTGATTTACTTGAAGAGTCAATCACTCGCGCAGCAGCCAAACTCGCTGAGCGTGAATCAGATTTATCTGACGAAGATCGTAGTGAAATTGCTCGTAAAGTGGGTATTGGCGCGGTTAAATACGCAGATCTTTCTAAGCACCGTACCAGCGATTACATTTTCAACTGGGACAGCATGCTAGGCTTTGAAGGCGCAACAGCCCCTTATTTACAATATGCGTATACGCGTGTTCGCAGCATTTTCCGTAAATCTGGCGTTGATGCTGCAAGCTTAAAAGCCGATGTAAGTATTATTGAGCCGCAAGAGAAGACCCTTGCGCTTAAATTATTGCAGTTAGAAGAAGTCCTTGATCTGATGATCAATGAAGCCACACCGCACGTATTATGTGGTTACTTATACGAACTAGCTAGCCTATACATGACATTCTATGAAGCTTGCCCAGTACTTAAAGAGGGCGTAGAGCCAAGTGTTCGTGATAGCCGTTTAGTGTTGTGTAATTTAGTGGCAGATACGCTGCGGACAGGCTTAGATCTACTAGGTATCGAAGTCATGGAGCAAATGTAATCACCGTCGTATTTTAATCTAATACTGCGTTGTCCACTCGACTGACCCTAATCACATACAACTACGTATGCTCATAGGGATAAGTCGAGTGTCCGCCTTATCTTAGACTAAACTACTTAGGTGAACGTCTGCTGCGTGTAGTTCGCTTTGACTGCGTTGTTGTGCTTTTTTAGCCTAAGTCACATACTAAATGTATGCTCCTTGGCATAAAAAAGCACGCCGCCTTGTCAGCACTCCTACACTTGCAGATACAGAGTTTGCTGTAGGTTGGGTTGAGCCTCAGCGAAACCCAAAAATGCTAAGTCACATACAAAAACGTATGCTCCTTGGCATAAAAAGCACTCCGCCTTGTCTTAGGCTAAACACTTAGGTGGATTTTTCTGTAGGTTGGGTTGAGTGCAACGAAACCCAACATATAGCCTAGAACCTAGAGGGAATTTTATGAAACTCGAAGATATTCGTCGTGAATACCTGCAAGATGCGCTCAGTGAAGACAACTTGCTTGATGATCCGTTTAAGCAGTTTGAAACTTGGCTTGAGCATGCTGTTGGCAGTAACTTGCCCGACCCTACAGCAATGGTGGTTGCTACGGTTGATGAAACAGGTCAGCCTTCACAGCGTATTGTGTTGCTAAAGCATTTAGATGATAACGGTTTTGTGTTTTTTACTAATACCGGTTCACGTAAAGCACAAGAACTTAAAGGCAATAATAAAATCTCCTTGCACTTTCCATGGCACCACATGGAGCGCCAAGTAATTGTGTATGGTGAAGCGCAGCCATTACCTACATCGGCTGTTGCTAAATACTTTTTATCTCGACCTAAAGAAAGTCAATTAGCCGCATGGGCGTCGCAACAAAGCCGTCCAGTTTCGTCGCGTAAAGTGCTAATGGAAACCTTTGCCAACATGAAAAACAAATTCGCTAAAGGTGAAATTCCGCTCCCTGACTTTTGGGGCGGGTATTGTGTTGTGCCACAAAAAATTGAGTTTTGGCAAGGCGGAGCGCATCGTTTACATGATCGCTTTATGTATCAGCGTCAAGCCGACAATAGCTGGCAAATAACGCGCTTAAACCCTTAGTTGGCTGCTAGCTTTGCAATTTATAGACTCGCACTGTCATCTCGATTTTAGTGAGTTTGATACAAATCGCGAATCGCTTATTAGTGCCTGTGTAGCAAAGGGCATTAATCAATTTATTGTGCCAGGTATCAGCTTGGCGCAATCTCAAAAATTACTCGAGTTTAAAGCAACCTACCCACAAATTAGAATAGCTGCAGGGCTACATCCTTACTTTTTAGCGCAACATCAGCAATCGCACTTAGAATCACTACATAACTTTGCTAAAACAAACAAAACTCAGCTGGTGGCTATTGGGGAATGCGGTCTCGATCGCAGTATCGAAAATCTTGAAAAACAAACCTTTCTGTTTGAGCAACAAATAGCGCTTGCTAATGAGCTTGAGTTACCGCTGATTGTGCATCACAGACAAAGCCATGATTTAATAGCGCAATCGTTTAAGCGTTGTAAACCTAAGAATGGCGGTGTGATCCATGCTTTTTCAGGCTCAATACAACAAGCACAGTACTATATAAAAATGGGCTTTAAGCTTGGAGTGGGTGGGGTTATCACCTATGAGCGGGCTGCTAAAACGCGTGCGGTTGTAGCAAAGCTTGAGTCACAGCATTTAGTGCTTGAGACTGATTCACCTTCAATGCCGCTAAATGGTTATCAGGGGGAAATAAATACCCCATTGCATATTCCTAATGTGTTTGATGCGCTCTATGCTTTAAAGCCAAATAGCGATAAATATCGATTAGCTGAGCAGCTTTATGATTCGTGTTCTGACGTTTTTTGTATATAACGATTTACTTGCCAGCGTTTTAACCCTCGGCCTAATTGCCAAGTAAAAATACAGGCAATCACTAGCATAAGTAATACTTGGCGGCCTAAATCGTGAAAATGGTTATGGCTTGAAGATACCGCAGCACGCGTTAAATAGGTAATAGATACAAAGCCAATAGGGCGATTGTCGTCAGAAATAACTTGTTCAACAAACGGTGTTTTTAACTTACTAATGCCAGGCGATGAGTCTGGTAGTAAGCCATATACATGATGTGATTGCCAGTTATCGCTGCTTGCAAGCACTACACCTTGTTTATCATAAATGGTGGCTGAAAGAACAAACTCATCTTTACTGATATTGTTGCACAAGGTGGTGAGCTGCGATTTGTTTTTCTCTATCAGCGGGTTTTTGGCATTCAGTGCCATAAACTGAGTGAGTGACTTGGCTGCACTATTAGCACTATCATATAGTAGTTGATGGCTTTGAAAGCTACTGTTTATTCCTACCCAGCTTAATAATACAAAGCAGCCAGCGGCTAATAATAAACGAATTAAACGCTTTTTTTGCGAGGCTGTAAGTGGATTTTTAAGATGGTTATTTTTCATAGTCACCGTTTATGCTGCTGACAGCATTTTGATTTGATGTTACAACTACACTATAACCCTAAATCCCCCCTGATGGCGAATTTTGTATCTCATATCCTTATTATCAATGAGCTAAATGTCAGGAAATATAAACGGAGATCCCATGTCGAACGCGAACATGGCACAGCAAAGCGCTGAGCTATTATCATCATCACTTATTCTTAATAAATGGTTTAGCTACCAACAAGGTGCTTTTACACCACTAAATACAACACCAAACAGAAACCAAGGGTTATTTAGTATTGCATTTGGCGGTGATTTTAATATTCAGCATATTAATAGCATTATTGAGTTCTTTGCGGCTCACCAGCAAAAAGTAACGGCTATTTGTCAATATCAGCCAGATTTAGGGTTATCTCCGGCATTATGTTTTTATATAGAAAATGCAGAGCACGTAATAAACCCTCTCGAACTTCAAACTTTTGCAAACACTTTGGCGTGTCAGTTAGTGCAAGTAACCTGTCCCCCTGATTTACAAAAAACTGGGTTATTGGTAATGGATATGGATTCAACAGCCATTACTATTGAGTGTATTGATGAAATTGCACGCTTGGCTAATGTATATGACGAGGTTGCCAGCGTGACCGCGCAGGCAATGGCAGGCAAGCTTGATTTTAGTGAAAGCTTATATCAACGTGTTGCCAAGCTTGAAGGCATCGAAAAGAGTTTAATTGATGAGCTTAAAAGTACACTGCCTTTAATGCCCGGTATCAAAGCGCTATGCCAAATTTTAAAACACCATGATTGGTATTTAGCGATTGCATCGGGCGGTTTTGTGCCGTTTGCTGAGCGAGTACAGGAGCTGATTAATTTAGATGAAGTGCATGCCAATGTGCTTGAATTTAAAGACGATAAACTAACAGGTAAAGTGTTAGGTGGGATTGTTGATGCTGAGCAAAAAGCGGTTGTTTTAAACATGCTACAACAAAAGCTGGGGCTTGAAAAATGCCAAACGGTTGCCATTGGCGATGGCGCAAACGATTTAAAAATGATGGCTCAAGCTGGCTTAGGCGTTGCTGTACATGGTAAACCAAAAGTCGTTGAGCAAGCCCAAGCAGCTATTTGCCAAGGCTCGTTATTGCAACTGTTATATATGCTGGCGGTTCCGTTAAACCCATCACAGGTTTAACGTAAACGATTTAACCAGATGAGCTTTCGTCTAGACATTTGCTCAACCTGTTGTTGGTTGAGCGCTAAATGCTCAAGCGCTTCATCACTGACATCAATAATATCGCCAACACCTGATACAGACCACAAAGCATCCTCTAAGTCTTTGGCCTTGTGAATTGCGTATTGGCTGACGTATTTTAGCTCGTTTGCTAGGTAGTCAGTATCAAGTCGACCAGTGCGTGAAATATATAAACGCATTATAAAAATCAGCTCAGATTTAAGCCCTTTTCTTACTTGCTGTTTAAACTCGCTGCAGTCAGTACCTAAAACACATTGGCTGGTAATAGCATCCGCTATATTATCTTTTTTAGGATCAAAGTTAATTATTAAACTAAACTCTAATGGCGGATCTTGGCGGGTACGCTCTTTAATATTAGGGGTGATCACATCAATAATATGCGCTTTAGTAATAATATCCGATAAGTCTGTTTTAGCATTTAACAAGGAAAAATTTTGCAAAATAATATGCAGTGGGCTTGGATATAAACCAAATCCCATAGCGCCAATTTCAAAGTGCGCCATTGATTTATGTAAATAAATCGGAAACTGGCAAAGCGTTTTGGTTACCATATTTCTGAGGGCTGTAGAAAGCCCGGGTACTTTAGGTGATTCTTCTGCTACTTTTAATTTTTGTTTATTGCTACTTATTAAAAGAGTAAAAAAATCGACGCCAGTATGAGATGAGCCTTTATCTACATGCGCTTTCAAATTAATGGTAGTCAGCGATTTACTCACAGCCATTACTTCATATTGAATAAGATTTAATGAATAGTTTTTAGTAATTTTTTGCAAATCAGGAAATGATAGCGAAACAATATCGCCTTTTTTAAAGTTCACTTCTTGATTGCACTCTAGCTGTAAGCCAAATATTGAAAAATCACGGGTATGCCCATGCAATACCGCATCACGAGTATTAATCACAACATTAGTTTTGTATAAATAGCGTTTATTAGAGCGAAGATTTACATACTCTAGAGGCACAGTATTGAGTTCCGGTGGCGATGCGTGCTTACTGTGGCCAAAATATTTCAATTTATTGGCTAAGGCTTTATCAAATTCATATTGTTGATAATGTTGTTGTTCATGCTCATTACCAACTTGGGTAAGTAGCATTAAATACTTAACGTCTTTTATTGCGCCTTCAACACGTGGTGAAGGTGGTTTATTTAGTTTTTCAATATCTTTGCCTAAAGAGTTAGGTAAAGATAAAGGAATATAAGCATCTTCAGTGTGGCTCGGCATTAGTTGTAATTTAAAGCAGCGCCAACTGTCTCTACGGCTACCAAAACCAAAAAATAACGCTTTTAATTTTGCTTGTTGCTCAAGCTCTGAGCGAGTGGCTGAGTAATAATAAATTTTTCCTGCAGAGACATGGGTAAAGGTATACAAATACTCTTCTTTTACTGCAATCGGTTTTAGCGCCAAGGTACGAATACGCTTATGATTTAACACATTGTAAAGGCATGATTTTTTGCGTTCATCAGTAAAATAACGCTGAATAAATAAACTGTTTTCAGTAGTTAAGCTCAGGCTAGGATAATAAACGCCGTTTTGCTGGCTAATAAAAACATATAAAGAATTAACCCTAGGTATATAATATTGTTCATACCCTTTAGAAATAACCGCATCGAGGGTGTTATCTAAATTCACTTTATAACGGCGTTTATTGCCATGAATAAAACTTTCTAAAAAACGATCAAACGCGCTGTTATTTTCTTCAAATGTACGCTTCAAGCGGATATGATTAAATTCTTCTGAGGTGTTTTCTATTGCAACGACTTCATATTTAACGCCACTTTTGAGGCCAAGCTGAAAATCTTGCTCTAAGCCTACTAGGTGCATATTTATAAGCTGACCTTTTTTTAAGCGATAGCGCGACGCTAACTTAATTTTACAGCCACTGATTGAAATATCAGAGGTACTTGCATCGATTTTTGCTTGTCCGTCATACTCAATAGTAATTTTAATTGAGTAATTCATCCGCTCTTCACTGCGATTTTCATAAGCTGCAAATTTAATTACATCGGTAGACAATTCGCGCGATGATTCAATTTCTTTAGGTGGGGTAGTCGTTGATTTTTGTTGTAATACGCGATAATTATTTTCGGTATTCATTACCGCTTCGTATACTGCAAGAGTGTAATCTTTATGTTGTTTTATAGCCGCTTCAAATACTTCAATAGCGGTGTCATCCATAAAGTGCTGCTTGCCTTTGTATTCATAAGGTTTTACTTGACCAGTGACTAAACTACGCAGATCAATAAAACGGTCTATCGGCTGAGATAAACGCGACATTTCCATTTTTATTAAAAACTGCTCGGGTTTAGTTAACTCGGCGGTTTTTGTCTTGAAAATGAGATCAAATTTAGGATTTCCTAAATACTGTTTTAATTCATCTACAAGCGCTTCATGCTTGAGCAATACGTCATCAGCCATTTATAAATCGTCACCGTCTAATTTAAAAAGTAGGTATACTGTTACAATTATTTATTAGAATATTTAATAAATCGAATCTCGCAAAGCCGCTAAATGCGGCCATAATACTATGCGTAACTATACTTTGTGTTTATTGTTATTTTCTAATAGCCAATTAATTGGCAAGAGTTCCTTAGCCTTTTAAAGCAAAAATCATGCCTTAAAGCAGGTTAAGTGAAACTACATTAGTATACTGTGAGTGTGATACTAAATGCACTGTTCCACAAGAGACGCTGTTGCTAAGACAAAGCCAGCAATGGCAAAATAAGCGCTTAACACTGTGTATCTCAAAATAAAGAATAGTAGGTAAGGTTTAAATGGCTAAAGCGGCAAGAGTAGAGTTTGTTTGTACAGAATGTGGCATGAACTATCAACGCTGGCAAGGTCAGTGTCGCTGTGGCGCATGGAACACTTTAGCAGAGTTTAAACCCTCTGCAGGGCAAAATAAAAAGGTAGCTGCTCGTGCAAGTGTAGGTGGCTATGCAGGCGGCATTGGTGGTGGTTCTAAAAAAATTAATGATGTAGCAACCGCAGAGGCTGAAAAACAGCTTACTGAAATTGGTGAGCTAGATCGTGTGCTAAGCGGCGGTGTAACCACCGGCTCAGTTAATATTATTTCTGGCGATCCTGGGGCGGGTAAAACAACGCTGCTATCTGATTTAGTGGCAAGAATGTCTCAGCGTATGCCATCACTTTACTGTACTGCTGAGGAGTCCCTGTCGCAGTTTAAAAACAGGGTTAACCGGTTAAAGCTTAATTACAACGAAGATGAACTTTATTTACTGTCTGAGACCAGTGTTGAAACTATTATTGAAGAGCTTGATAAAAACAAAATTAAATTTGCCGTTATTGACTCCATTCAAGCAGTTGTTACCGATACCGCAAATGGTAGCCCTGGTTCGCCTTCTCAGGTGAAAAGTGCTGCTCAGGCATTAACTCAGTACTGTAAGCAAAACGACGTGACTATGTTTATTATTGCTCACGTAAATAAGAATAATGAAATAGCCGGCCCGCAAACCTTAGTACATATAGTTGATGCACTGTTACATATTGATACCAACGATGGTCAAGTGCGCACCCTGCGTGCTAATAAAAATCGCTTTGGTGATATAGATACTGTCGGTATTTTTAAAATGTGTGAACGCGGAATGCTCAGTGTGGATAACCCCAGTGAGATTTTCTTATCGGGTTCAACCACCGAGTCACCAGGGTCGACGATTACCTGTATTCGTAAGGGAAATCGTAATTTACTACTTGAAATTCAGTGTTTAACCACAGAAACCGAAGCAGAGTTTCCACAGCGAGTGTGTGTTGGTTTAAATATGAACCGGATTAAAATGCTTACCGGTATTTTACGTAAGCACACCAAAACTAAAATATTCCACGATACGTTTTTTAATATTGTCGGTGGTTTAAAAATTGATGAATCAGAAACCTGCATTGACTTAGCGCTTGTTACTGCACTTTTGAGTAGTTTAAACGAATTCGTTGTTCCACGAACCACCTGTATTATGGGAGAGTTGAGTTTAAACGGTGATGTACGCCCAATCGACAGTGGTGTGCCCCGTGTTAAAGAAGCGGCGCAACATGGGTTTACTGAAATATTTATCCCATTTCGTAATTACCATAAATCCATGGAAGGGCTAGGTGCTAAAATAACACCAGTTAAAACCGTGCACGAGCTACTTAGCTTAATAAATTAACGCTTACAGCGACTGCCGAGCAATGTTACTCTTTAGAGTAATACCGCTTATATACAGAATAAGGAAATAACATGAAGAAATTAGTGATTACAGCCGCGATTATTGCTGCAGGTGTAGGTGGCGTAAGCTATGCAAACTATTTAGCAACACAAGAGGTACGCGCTGAGGTTGATAAGCAGTTGGCTTTAGTTAGCGAGCAAACAGGTGCTAGCTTTAACTACGCAGAGTTATCGGCCAGTGTTATTTCAAACAGTGTAGCTATTAGTAATATAGAAGTGACTAGCCCTGAGGGTAAAAATATTGCCACAGTTGAGCATGTTGAAGTGACAGGATACGAAACCGATAAAATCTCGCCACATACTGCTTTTACACTAAAGAATTTCCAATTTGATGAAGGTTTTGTCGCTACACTGCCTGCAGATACAAATACACAACTTGCCTCGGCCAGTTATGATTTACACTCATCATTAGATTACGATGAGCAATCTGGAAACAGCGATATAGTTGTTAAACTACACGCTAACGATATTGCCAGCATTGATATGAATATGGGACTGGCTAATTCTAAAGCGCTTATGGATGCTTCACTAGAAATAAGCAAAGCTCAGCAAACAGCAGGTGATACCCCGCTTACTTATGAGCAAGAGTTACAACAGCAAACACTTATTATGCAAGCAATGAGCAAGTTAGAGCCACGTACTATGAGTGTAATGCTCAATAATCAAGGTGAGTTAAGTACCTTGCTAGAAAGTGAGCTAGCCAAACAAGGTATGACACTAGAGCAAATGCAAATGATGCTGGCTCAACAGTTACAACAAGCGCCGGTAACCGAAGAAATAGCACAAGCATTAACTGACTTTGCTAAAGGTCTAAATTCGCTTAGTGTCTCAGCTAAACTGCCTGAAGGTAAAACCATGATGGAAGTAAATCAGCAGCTAATGATGTTAGCAGGGCAACCCGAAGAGCTGGTTAAGTTTATAAATTTAGAAGTAAAAGGCAAATAATAGATTAAGTTGCCAGCTTCCGGTTTAATGTAAAAAGCCGTACTTGATTATTCAAGTACGGCTTTTATTATTTTAGCTGATAGCTGATAGCTGATAGCTGATTATTTAGTGAAGAATACGAGCTCTAATTGTGCCTTCAACTGCACTAAGTTCTTTTAGTGCTACTTCAGATTGATCGGTATCTACGTCAATAACCACGTAACCAATTGCTTCATCCGTTTGTAAGTACTGTGCGGCAATATTAATACCATGCTGAGCAAATGCTTGGTTAATTTGCGTTAACACGCCAGGGCGGTTGTGGTGCACATGTAACAAGCGACTACGGTTGGCAAGTTCTGGTAATGATACTTCAGGGAAGTTAACTGCTGTAATAGTTGAGCCATTATCTGAGTACTTAGCGAGTTTACCTGCTACTTCAATACCAATATTCTCTTGTGCTTCTTGAGTTGAGCCCCCAATGTGCGGCGTTAAAATAACGTTGTCGAATTCACGTAGTGGCGAAATAAACTCTTCATCGTTTGATTTAGGCTCAACTGGGAATACATCAATGGCTGCACCGCTAAGTTTCTTCTCTGTTAGTGCTTCAGCTAGGGCGTCAATGTCAACCACAGTACCGCGAGAAGCATTAATTAAAATAGCGCCTTGCTTCATCACTGCAAGCTCTGCTGTTCCAATCAAGTTTTTAGTTTGCGGTGTCTCTGGAACATGTAAGCTAATAATATCAGCGCGTTGCAACAGCTGCGTTAAGTTATGTACTTGTGTAGCATTACCTAAAGATAGTTTGTCTTCAATATCGTAATACTCCACGTTCATACCAATATTTTCAGCCATAATACCCAGCTGAGTACCAATGTGACCGTAACCAATAATACCTAAGGTTTTGCCGCGTGCTTCAAACGAGCCATTAGCTGTTTTTAACCAGCCGCCACGATGGGCAGCGGCATTACGCTGTGGAATACCACGTAATAACAGCAATATTTCACCAAGTACAAGCTCAGCTACAGAGCGAGTATTTGAAAACGGTGCATTAAATACCGCAATACCGCGCTCACGCGCTGCGTTTAAATCTACTTGGTTTGTACCAATACAAAAACAACCTACAGCAACTAGCTTTTCAGCTGCGTTTAATACAGATTCGTTAATATGAGTACGAGAACGAAGCCCTACAAAGTGCACATCTTTAATGCGCTCTATAAGTTCGTTCTCTGGCAACGATGTTTTAACGTAGTCGATATTGCTATAACCGTTACGTTTTAGCGTTTCAACAGCGCTTTGGTGAACACCTTCAAGCAAGAGAATTTTAATTTTGTCTTTTGCTAACGATACCTTACTCATAACCATATCCTATTTAATTTGTGGCCCATTTTTAGTGCCGATAATCACTTTATCAGCACCGCGCATCGCAAATAGGCCGTTGGTGACTACGCCAACAATTTGATTTATTTGTGTTTCAAGCTGTTTAGCATGGGTAATTTTTAAATTATGTACGTCTAAAATAACGTTGCCGTTATCGGTTACTACACCTTGGCGATAAACTGGGTCACCACCTAGTTTTAATAACTCTCGGGCAACGTAGCTACGTGCCATCGGAATAACTTCAACCGGAAGAGGGAAGTCTCCTAAGGTATCGACTAGTTTTGTATCATCAACAATACATACAAACTGTTTTGCTACTGCTGCTACTATTTTTTCACGAGTAAGCGCCGCACCGCCGCCTTTGATCATTTCATTTAAGGCGTTAATTTCATCTGCGCCATCAACGTATACATCAAGTGCTGCTACATCGTTAAGCTCAAACACTTCTATGCCAAGCTCTTTTAAGCGCGCTGTAGATGCTTCTGAACTTGATACTGCACCAACGATGGTGTCTTTAACTGTGCCTAGGGCATCAATAAAGTGATTAACGGTTGAGCCTGTACCTACACCTACTATGGTGTTTTCTTTTACAAACTCGAGTGCAGCCCACGCAGCTGCTTTTTTTAATTCATCTTGTGTCATTGTTGTCTGCTCATTGGTGTCAAAATAGGCTGTTAGTTTACAAGATTAGTTGTTACCAACAGTAGGTTTTATCGGGTGTTATGATCGTTTTTAGTGGTACATCCCACGATTCAATCGGTAACTCATCGACTTGTTGACACGCATGTGCGAGGCCAATAAGTTGCGGTTGTTGCCAATGATGTTCGTATAAACGTGCCAATGTTCTATCGTAAAACCCACCCCCCATTCCAAGGCGATTACCAAATTTATCAAATGCCACTAATGGCATTAGAACGTAATCCAGCTCAGGTAAGGGGCAAATTTGAGAGCAGTTCAACTTAGGCTCCAAGATACCATAGCGATTTGCTCTCATGGGTGAGTTTTTTTCATAGCGTAGAAATAGTAAATTAGCCCCATTAAATGGATGAATTACGGGCAAGTAAATAGCCTGGCCAGTGTTCCATAATTCATTAATTAACAATGAGGTATCTAATTCGCCATCATTACTTAAATAAAGCGCGATATGACTTTTTTTGGCCGAATCTATGCTTTTTAAGTGTTGAATAAAATTCACTTTAAGCGATTCGGCGGCTAATTCTTGCTGTTTTTTTGATAGGTTATTACGTGCTTTACGAATATCGTGTCTTATTTGTGCGCGATTATTACTCATTAAATAACTTAACCATAATTAAAAAGAGAATAAATTAGGAAATAATAAGTACATAGCAAGTACAATAAGCAATATTACGGCTGTAGAAATCAGCGAATATAAAACAAGGTTGCCGCGTTTTTTGGGCTCAGTAGAGAGAGGCTCATCAAGCATTAAATCGTCATCTTCCCATACTTCATTATTTTCATCAGGTAATGATAATTCAACTTCAGGGAGGCGTTGTTCAATATCTTCTAGTTTTTCTTCAAGGCGAATTAGGCTACTGGTAATGTAATCTAGGGCGTCAAATAAGCGCTGATCTCGCTGGCTGTCGTAAGCTGTTTGAGGTGCCGTTTGTATAGCCGCAGCTTGCTGAAGTTTGCTTTTAATCCCCAGCGTTGAAAGTAACTTAGCTTGCTTGAGTGCTTTATCTTTGGGGCAAGGGGCAAATAACGGTTTGCCATCAAAAAAAGCAGCCACTTTTTCTGGCGAGGTTTTCAGCTTTTCTGTCAGTGCAGTGGTCACTGCTTGGCTGTCTGCACCTTCTGCAAGTCCTACAAATATAACACGAAAATTGTCGGCCATTTTTTATCCCTAATACGCTTTATTGTATAAGCAGAGTATATACCTAAAATGTTAAACAGTTCGAGACTGTTTTACGACTAACTTAGTACACATAGCAAAACGGCCCTAAAAAGGGCCGTTTAAATATTAGCTAAGTGGCTTATAGACCAGCTGCTGCGCGAAGCGCGTCTGCTTTATCTGTGCGTTCCCATGGGAATTCGTCACGACCAAAGTGGCCGTAAGCCGCTGTTGGAAGATAAATAGGGCGCTCAAGATCAAGCATTTGAATTAGACCGTAAGGGCGTAAGTCAAAGTGTTCACGAATAAGTTCAATTAAACGCGCTTCTTCTAATTTACCTGTGCCAAATGTTTCAACACTGATAGAAGTAGGCTCTGCAACACCAATAGCGTAAGACACTTGAAGTTCACACTTATCAGCAAGGCCTGCAGCAACAATGTTTTTAGCAACGTAACGTGCAGCATAAGCTGCTGAGCGGTCAACTTTTGATGGATCTTTACCAGAGAAAGCACCACCACCGTGACGAGCCATGCCACCGTATGTATCTACAATGATTTTACGACCAGTTAAACCACAGTCACCCATTGGGCCACCAATAACAAAACGACCCGTTGGGTTAATGAAAAATTTAGTTGCGCTAGTAATAAGCTCAGCAGGAAGTACTGGCTTAATAATTGTTTCCATTACCGCTTCTACTAAGTCATTTTGCGATACATCTTCGCTGTGCTGAGTCGAAAGTACAACGGCATCAATACCTACTGGCTTGCCATTTTCGTATGCAAATGTAACTTGTGATTTTGCATCAGGGCGTAACCAGTTAAGTTCGCCACTTTTACGAACCTCAGCTTGACGCTGTACTAAACGGTGAGAATAAGTAATTGGAGCAGGCATTAATACTTCAGTTTCGTTACATGCGTAACCAAACATTAAGCCTTGGTCGCCAGCGCCTTGCTCTTCAGGGCTTGTACGGTCAACACCTTGGTTGATGTCTGGAGACTGCTTACCAATCGTGTTTAAAATTGCACACGAATCTGCATCAAAGCCCATATCTGAGTGTGTGTAACCAATTTCACGTACTGTTTTACGTGTAATTTCTTCGATATCAACCCATGCGCTAGTAGTGATTTCACCACCAACCATAACCATACCGGTTTTAACGTAAGTTTCACACGCTACACGGGCATGAGAGTCTTGCTCTAGGATAGCATCAAGTACCGCATCAGAAATTTGATCGGCGATTTTATCCGGATGACCTTCAGAAACAGATTCAGAAGTAAATAAATGTTTTGCCATTGTAATTATGCTCACAAATATTGCGCTTCACAAACGTCGGTATTAGCGCTAAAAAATTAAGGCGCGTATTTTATCTAAAACAAGCGAACTTGCATAGTTTTTTTACGCCTAGACGTCTAAATAAAATATCTAATAGTAAAAGGTTCTTAAAAAATATTCATAATGCCCTATTTTTATGGGTTTTTAATTGCACACAGCCCCTACAATAAGTAAGAATGGAGGTATATAAATACCCGCGCAAATACATATAAAGGTAGGAGAATTCATGCCATCTCGCAAAGAACTTGCAAATGCTATTCGCGTCTTGTCAATGGACGCAGTACAAAAGGCCAAATCTGGTCACCCTGGAGCCCCTATGGGCATGGCTGATATCGCAGAAGTACTATGGCGCGATTATCTAAAACATAACCCAACAAATCCAGAGTGGGCTGACCGAGATCGATTTATACTCTCAAATGGTCACGGTTCAATGCTAATTTATTCTCTATTGCATTTAAGTGGTTATGATTTACCACTGGACGAAATTAAAAACTTCCGCCAAATGCACTCTAAAACGCCAGGCCACCCAGAATATGGATATGCGCCAGGAATTGAGACCACTACGGGCCCATTAGGTCAAGGGATCACAAATGCCGTAGGTATGGCAATTGCTGAAAAAGCATTAGCCGCTCAATTTAACCGTGAAGGCCATGACATTGTTGATCACCACACTTACGCATTTATGGGTGATGGTTGTTTAATGGAAGGTATTTCTCATGAAGCCTGTTCGCTTGCTGGCACATTAGGCCTAGGCAAGTTAGTGGCATTTTGGGATGACAACGGCATTTCAATCGACGGTGAAGTTGAAGGTTGGTTTAGCGATGACACACCAGCACGTTTTAAAGCATACGGCTGGCATGTAATTAGCGACGTTGATGGCCACGATAGCGATGCTGTAAGTGCTGCAATTAGCGAAGCAAAAAGCGTGACCGACAAACCAACGCTAATTTGTTGTAAAACAGTAATTGGATATGGCTCACCTAATAAATCAGGTAGCCACGACTGTCATGGCGCACCACTAGGTGATGACGAAATTAAAGCATCTCGCGAGTTTTTAGGTTGGACGGGTGATGCATTTGAAATCCCTGCTGACATTTACGCACAGTGGGATAACAAAGAAAAAGGCCAACAGCTTGAAGCAAGCTGGGATGAAAAATTTGCCGCCTACGAGCAAGCATTCCCAGAGCTCGCTGCTGAATACAAACGCCGTACAAATTCAGATTTACCCGCTGATTGGGCTGAAAAGTCACAAGCGTATATTAAGCAGTTACAAGCAAACCCTGCAAACCCAGCATCACGTAAAGCATCACAAAATGCATTAAACGCATTTGGTCCGTTACTACCTGAGTTTATGGGTGGCTCTGCTGATTTAGCAGGTTCAAACTTAACAATTTGGGATGGCTCTAAAGGCTTAACTGCAGACGATGCAAGTGGTAACTATGTTTACTACGGTGTACGTGAGTTTGGTATGTCGGCAATTATGAACGGTATTGCACTTCATAAAGGCTTTATTCCTTACGGTGCAACGTTCTTAATGTTTATGGAATACGCACGCAACGCAGTACGTATGGCTGCATTAATGAAGCAACCAAGCATTTTTGTATACACGCACGATTCAATTGGTTTAGGTGAAGATGGTCCAACTCACCAACCAGTAGAGCAAATTGCCAGCATGCGTTTAACGCCTAACCTTTACAACTGGCGCCCATGTGACCAAGTTGAGTCGGCAATTGCATGGCAACAAGCTATTGAACGTAAAGACGGTCCTACCTCATTAATCTTTACTCGCCAAGGCTTAGAGCAACAAGCACGTGATGCACAGCAATTAAGCGACGTTAAAAAGGGTGGTTACATCCTAAGTTGTGACGGCAACCCAGAGCTTATTTTGATTGCAACCGGCTCTGAAGTACAACTAGCGCAAGATTCTGCGAAAGAGTTACGTGCGCAGGGTAAAAAGGTACGTGTTGTATCTATGCCGTGTACTGATGCGTTTGAAGATCAATCGCCTGAGTACAAAGAAAGCGTATTACCAGCAAGCGTTTCTCGTCGCGTAGCGATTGAAGCGGGAATTGCTGATTACTGGTACAAGTACGTAGGTCTAAATGGCGCTGTAGTCGGTATGACCACCTTTGGTGAGTCGGCACCAGCTAACGAGCTATTTGAATTCTTCGGCTTCACCGTAGAAAACATCGTTAACAAAGCAAAGGCATTGTTTTAAGCGACTGCTTTAACATTTAAAAGCCCGCGCTGTGTATAACAGGGCGGGCTTTTTTGTAGGCTGGGTAGGGCATCGCAGCGAAACCTAATGGAGAGAACTTGTGCCGTCAACTTTCAGTTTTCAGTTTAACTCACAATGAAGCCCACAATGGGAGGGAGGTCAGCACTAATTTTTTATAAAAGTTGAAGGTTTGAAACTTTGTGCCGCAACCTGCAGTTTAAGTCCTACTTAAGGAGAACGTTAAAACAATTAAGTTGTCACTATAAATAGCCACTTTAAATATTTACTAGGACCGATAAGCGTCCGAATGAAGGTAAGTACAGCATAAAATTATTTTTGCTCTAAAAATTAGTTTGCAGTATCATTTCGGGCACAGACTCATTTACAAGGAAGAAATATGTCTTGGTCAAAACTCAATAAAACTATCAATGCCCATTCTGTAATCCCTCTTGACGCGCTAAGTTGTCGTGATTTTGGTGTTAATCTCCCCGTTAATTTTCCATTTAATAAAGTTAAATTTACTTGCCAAGCTCTCGCTATGCTATCGCAGCTCAATGATTATGATTTAAAAATGGTCAGTGCCGATATCATTCAAATATGCGCGAACCCTAATGCCACAAACTCAATTAAGCATAGCCGTAACCCGCTGCGCCGTTTATGGCGAACAAAATATCCATTTCGTAATTATCATTTTTTAATACGTTATACATTAGAAACAAATAATATATCTATAACCGATATATTATTTGATAAGCAATTAGAGGGAGCCAAAAATAATTTTTCTGCAGAGCGTACTATGCTTTATGAAGTGAAAAGGAGAGGCAGTCATACATACGACAAAGCAATGAATGATGATGAAATAAAGAAAGTACAGGGAGCTTGGGAACGAATACCAACTCCAACCACACATATAAAAACGCAGCATGCGGCGGTTAATGGTATGCAAAATGAGCTTAACAAAGCCACATGGTTAATGGGCACCCACCTTGATAGAGCTTATGAGGGCGATGGTATAAAAGCCTATACTTTGTTTCATAACCCCACCGATTATACAAAACTTGACTTAATTGAGTGCGCGTTTGATAAGCGTTCAGGGACTAAATCCCACAATGCTCAGCATTTAGCAGCTGTGCTGGCACAAAATAATCAGCAAGGTAAACAAGTAAAATGGCTAGCTCACAGCCAAGGGGCAATCATTTTTTGTGCGGCACTGGAGCATTATCGTATTCACTATGGTAAGTCACTTACAGGTCAGCAACTCGCCGTGCACGGCTCAGGCTCAAATGTCGAACGTTTAAAACGCATTGCACATAGCGTAGGTGTAAAAGTTGTCTCAGTTCGTAATAACCCTTATGATTTAGTGCCTAATTTAGCTGATCGCAGTAAAATATCATCCAGTAGTTTAGTACGTTCGCTGAAATTTAAAGGCCTGGTTACAGATGGCTCTGTTGGCGAAAGCCCACACACTTTACCGTTTTTAGGCTTAGTCACCTATGCAGCTCAGCTAGAAATGCTAGGTAATAATGAAAAGGCCGATATAGTAAGAAAGTTTATTAAAACTTTACCGCCTACGGATGCGCGATTATGATCAAATTAGCCAAGGCTTTTTACCGTGGTTTTATTGGCGGGCCCATTTTTGAAAATTGCATCCACTATCGCTTTATTCTAGAAGATAGTCTGTTAACACTTGATATGCCTAGCAGTAATGTTGCTGCTGTACCGTCTACCATTGACGTGTCGTTTCCCTATAATTCGAAAACTTGGTTTAATCAGCACAAAGAAGATTATTTCCATCACGTATATGTACATATGCTTACTAAAAACTGGATGTACTTGCCACCAGTAAGCTATTTACCAAGTAGTGAGTATGGTATGCTTAGTTGCCAACTAAGGATTAAACAATCTAATGAAATCAATGTACTGGATATTGTGCAATTAAAGCGTTTTGTGATTGAATCATACGATAACTTCCATTGGGGACCTGATGGCAGAAATACAGAAGTTAAAAATGACACTACGTTAGAATCAAGTAAAATGGCCGTCCCTTTTGAGCCTGATGAGTTAGAGGAAGAAATTTTAGGACGTATTGAGACTCGAGGATATCCACCACTACCAGCGGCCAAAGAAGTTATACTTAATAATCGCCAGTGGGTGTTTTACCAGGTAAAAAGAAATAACAGTCTCTCTCGCCAAGATTTTTATTGTTTACCATTAAGTGAGCATGCATTTTTAGAGGTTGAATTTAATCATCGTGTTGACCGCTCTGATAAGCATAAAAAATGGGCTAAGCATGCACTTGAATCACAGCAGCGAATTATGGAATCAATTAAACTCAGTGATTTACCCCCCGATCACGATAATTTAATTACAGATAATTTTAAGAATGATTAATTTAGCTAAGGCGTTTTATCGTGGTTTTGTAGGAGGCCCTAGTTTCGACAACTGTATTCATCATCGCCTCATTTTAGAAGAGAAGCTATTAACACTCGATGTGCCGGATAGCAATGTCGCAGCTGTACCATCTACCATTGATGTCTCGTTTCCTTATAATTCAACAAGCTGGTTTAACCAACACAAAGAAACGTTCCTTTACCATGAGTATGTTCATATACTCACTGAAAATTGGATGTATTTGCCTCCAGTAAGTTATTTACTAAGCAGTGAGTATGGCATGTTTAGTTGCCAACTAAGAATTAAGCAAACTAATAAAATCAATGTTCTTGATACTATGCAATTAAGACGCTTTGTAATTGATGAGTATGATAATTATCATTGGGGGTCAGATGGTTATAACACTAAGCTTCAAAATGATACTAAGCTAGAGTCGAATAAAAGAGCAAACCCATGGGAAGGCGAAGCACTGAAAAAGGAAATTTTAGGGCGCGTTGAATCTTATGGTTATCCGCCACTGCCGGCAGCTAAAGGAGTAATTATTAATGATCGCCAATGGGTGTTTTATCAAATAAAGAAAAGTAATAAGCGTTCTCGTCAAGACTTTTATTGTTTACCATTAAGTGAGCATGCATTTTTAGAGGTTGAATTTAATCATCGTGTTGATCGCTCTGATAAGCATAAAAAATGGGCTAAGCATGCACTTGAATCACAACAGCGAATTATGGAATCAATTAAACTCAGTGATTTACCACCCGATCACGATAATTTAATTACTGATAATTCTAAGAATGCTTAACGTAATCGAAGCGTTTTTATGGCTTTTAAAAGTTTAAAAGCCTGTCCTGTGTAAAACAGGGCGGGCTCTTTTATAAGTTGTACTTTTTTCATCACTTCTCTAAAGCGTAGCGTCTCATCGCCCTCTTTATGCATAAATTACTAAAAGATCTGTTCGAAACTCGCATCCCGTTGCTCGAAGCAAATTCCCCTATAAAGTCGTTCTTTTTTAACCTTTTGGATTTTAGATGAGTAATTTTCACAGCACTTAACTTGCAAGGTTTTTGTGTATCAGGCACTGTGGGGGCAACAAAATTATAAATTAACAACAGGAGTTAACATGCCAAAGTTCGATAACGTTAGTGTGGTTAAAAAAGCCAATGTGTACTTCGATGGCAAAGTGTCAAGCCGTACTGTGCTTTTAGGTAATGGTGAGGCTAAAACCTTGGGTTTTATGCAACCCGGTGAATTTGAGTTTAATACTAACCAAAAAGAGTGCATGGAGTTGTTAGCAGGGCAGTGGGATGTATTACTACCTGGTGAAACACAGTGGAAAACATTTAATGCGGGTGAGTCATTTAACGTTGATGCTAATGTGAGCTTTCATGTAAAAGTAAGTGATTTTGCAGATTATTGTTGTTCATACACCGATTAATTTGTTGATTGATTAAATTATCAACACCTCTAAAGGCCGCTTCAAAGCGGCTTTTTGCATACTTAATGCTAAATGAATGATCTAAATCAGGTGGGGTAATAAATAATTGCGTAATTTTCATTTTTTCTCTTGTGTTAATTCGTTTAGCCCCCAATACTAACTATGAGGTAACAAATAAAAGGATACCCTATGAAAATTAATCTTTCTGGTCACCATGTTGACGTTACTGATTCTATTAAAGAACACATTAACGAAAAGTTCTCAAAAGTCGCGAGCCATTTTCCATCATTGATATCTCTAGATATTATTCTTTCAAAAGAGCATCATAAGTTCCAAGCAGAAATTAGCACAAATTATGAAGGTGCGCGTATATCGGTAAAAGGGGAAAACGAAGTTATGTATCCTGCTATTTCCAGCGCAGCTAAAAAACTCGATGCCGCACTAAAGCATCGTAAAGGGCAAATAAAAGCGAACTTACATGAAAAGCCTGTAAGTACCACACCAGAAATAGCACATGAAATCATCCAAGAGATGGATTTAAATTAATAACTAACAGCGTGTTATTTTAAAAAGAGCCTAAGGGCTCTTTTTTATTGCCTGTAAATTAGGTAAGTTATGCATTCACACAGTTTATTAATGATAAAAATTAATAATAAAAGCACATAACACACCAAATTTGAGAAGTTAATGCAGTACACACAAAACACATGGAAGTCTCGGTTAGGGGCGCTCGGCCCAGGTATTTTAATGGCAACCGCTGCCATTGGTGGCTCACACTTGGTGGCCTCTACTCAAGCAGGCGCATTATTTGGCTGGCAGCTATTTTGGCTTATTGTGGTGGTTAACGTTTTAAAGTACCCGTTTTTTCGCTTTGGTATGGAATACACACTCGCCACCAAAAACAGTTTAGTAGAAGGGTATAAAAACCAAGGCCCTGGCTATTTTTACAGCTTTATTGCCCTCAATATTATTGCCGCTGTGGTAAATACCGCAGGTGTATTGTTGCTTACGGCGAGCTTATTACACTACGCATTACCTATTAGCATTCCTGTTACCTTATTGTGTTGGGTAATATTGGCCGTGTGTTTAATTATATTATTACTGGGGCATTTTAAAGCACTCGATAATGTTGCAAAAGCTATTATGGGGCTACTTACTATAGCAACCATAACAGCATTAATTATTGCTATAAATAACGGCCCTGTAGCGCCTGTAAACTATGTTGGTCCCTCACCGTATGAACTTGCCATGTTAGGCTTTATGGTTGCCTTAATGGGCTGGATGCCAGCGCCTATTGAAATATCGGCACTGAGCTCGTTGTGGCTTAAAGAAAAACAAGCTCAGCAAAGTGTGACTAAAAACCAAGGCTTATTCGATTTTAATCTAGGTTATTGGTTAACCGCCGGGCTTGCGCTGGTATTTTTTAGTTTAGGTGCGTTAGTGCAATATGGGCAAAACAGTAATATAGAGCTCGGTGGTGTAGCGTTTGCTAAACAGCTGATTGATATGTACGCATCAACAATAGGCGAGTGGGCAAGGCCTTTGGTATCAGCCATCGCGTTTTTGTGTATGTTTGGCACCACACTCACCGTACTTGACGGTTACGCCCGCACACTTAACGAATCACACAAATTACTTGGTTTTAAGCAATCTAAACACAGCTTAAATACGTGGCTTATACTGCAAGCATTGGCCGGTATGGCGGTTATTTTATTTTTTAAATCAGCCCTTGGCCCTATGCTTACCTTTGCAATGACACTTGCTTTTGTAACCACACCGGTTTTTGCATGGCTTAACTTCAGCCTAGTGCGCTCAGAGCCCGCGATTAAACACAGTCTACTTTTGCGTAGCTTAACGTGGTTAGGTTTAGTGTACTTGGTTGGCTTTGCTGTGGCGTTTGTGGTTTGGAAGATGGTGTGATTTTATATTCAAGGTTCAAGGTTCAAGGTTCGAGGTGAAAGATACAAATCAAACAACCTCTGCATAAATGTCGACTAGTGTGGGCCACGATAGCCTGCGGTGGGCGAGAATTAGCCTGTCAAAAGTAATAGCTAGGTGAAAAAGATGATCATACTTGAAAGCCAAGTATTTAAGACAATCCCTAAGTCTCCAGAACAGAGCTGTATCTTTTTAAATAATACGCAAACAGATAAAGTTGTTGATGGTACTTATTTGGAACTTTGTATTAAAGCAGGTTGTAAATACCTTGTCTTTATAACGGATGACACTCCTTACGAGGATCTGCTTCATATTCACCTTTTAAATAAACACCTTGATGTTGTTGATTCAGCTACTATTGGAAGCATGTATTCAACGGGATCTTTTAGAAATTATAATATTCAAAACTCGAACACGTTAAATTTTAATTTTATTGGCGATGCTAAATGGAAAATAGAAATACTAGATAGCAAGGAATTCTTATTTCCTCTTGTTTCTTCACTTAAAGGAGTTTCGAGAAAGAATATTTTTTATCAATATTTTAAAATTTATAGCACCCCTTCGTTATAAACCTTGTAACTTTAAATTGTCCTAGGGGAACATTATTTTATGTTTAATCTATAAGGTGGAAACTATGATATTCAATATGCTCATTACAAACAACTTCGCATCATTTTATGATGAGGATAAAGAAGTACATATTTTTATTGATAGCTTTGATAATCAAAGGTTTGAAATGCGAATAGGGGACTTAGAACACTCGAAACCACTCGGTAGTGTTATCGCTTTTACTGATGATGAGTTAAATATAAAGTTATTAGCGCTTTATATTAAATATTAATACACAAAAAAATGAGCTGTAAATGGAAATAAGAACAGGCGAGCTTTCAAACCCACACGTTATAAAACTATTACAAACGCATCATAACGATATGCTAAATCACTCACCTGTTGAGAGCGTACATGCACTTGATGTGAGTAAACTCACTCAGCCCGAGATAACCTTTTATAGCTTATGGATTGATTGTAATTTAGCTGGTGTTGGTGCATTAAAAGCGCTCAATACAACTCATGGCGAAATTAAATCAATGCGTACATCAAGTAACTATTTACGCCAAGGCATAGCGGCTAAGCTACTTACGCATATTATTGAGCAGGCAACACTGCGAGGTTACAAAAAGCTAAGTTTAGAAACTGGAACAGCAGAGGCATTTTTGTCTGCACAAAAGCTCTACGCCCAATTTGGTTTTAAAGAGTGTGAACCGTTTGGAAATTATGAGCTAGATCCGTACAGCTTGTTTATGAGTAAAGCGCTTTAGCTAAAGCAAGAGATACCTGCCGCCACTCGTTTAAAATATTTAATTGGAATTTATACGCTATCTGCGTATACTTTGGCGTATGAAAAGCCTATTTGTTGAATCAAGCATATTCGAAAAGTACCGAGAGCTGTACTTGAGTGATGACGAGTATCGTTTATTTCAAGCAGATCTCATGGTTAACCCAAAACAGGGCGATGTGATTCAAGGAACAGGCGGCTTACGTAAAGTACGAGTTGCGAGTAAAGGAAAAGGTAAGCGTGGCGGTTCAAGAGTTATATATTATTACTTGGACGAAAAAAGACGTTTTTATCTACTCACTATTTACAGTAAAAACGAAGTAACCGATTTAACAGCAGATCAGAAAAAGCAATTAAAAGAATTCTTAGAGGTATGGCGTAATGAGCAAACGTGATTTATTTTCAGAATTAACTACAGCACTTGATGATGCCAAAGCGCATTCACAAGAAAAGCTTACGTTACGTACTCATACGGTAAATGATATTAACGATCTTGCTATCTCACCCGATGAAATAGTAAATATTCGAAAAACATTTAATATGTCGCGTGGTGTGTTTGCTAACATCCTACATACATCAGCAAGAACGCTTGAAAACTGGGAACAAGGGCGCAGCGCACCCAATGGTCAAGCTGTTACATTATTAAAGCTAGTGCAGCGTCACCCTGAAACTTTAAATCGTATAGCTGAGTTGTAGAGATTTAATAATTAATATGTATGTGTTACTTGTTTTTTATTGAATCACAACAAGAAGAGTAAGGGATTATTTAAACTTAGTTTCAGGGAGTGAGTGAAAAAACCTTATCTTGAACATCATCTTGAATTGATGAAAAGTTAACATGAAGTTCAATTGTACCAAGGTATTTTATTACTTCCGTGAAACTAGCTTCATTGTTCATCTTCATAGTGATTATATTTAATGATGAATTAGGCGAAATACCTAATTCCGCTCCTATTTCCAGCTCCATATCTCCAAATAAGAGTAGTTTCTGTTGGAGATCTTTATGAGATAATTCACCGGCATCTGATAGTATCTTATATTTCAGATTTATAGCTGATCCTGTACCGTAGTTCTTTAGTTGGAAGTTATAAACATACTTTTCATTGTCTACGCTAATAAACCTTTCAATTACAGGTTTTATAGCGTTTTGATATATCCTCTTATTGTGCTGTAATCCTTGAAAAGCATAATAAAATGTGATGATTGCAACTAAGGTTGCAATTAAGTCACTGAGTTTTATTTCAAAAGAAAAGGTTTGCCCTACAATTATACCTGCAATAAATACTAAGCTAATCCCTAATAGAATCGCTTTATCAGATTTGCACATTTCTATCCTTTATTATTCGTTAATAGCATCAAGTGGCAATGTAAAATGAAGGACGAATACGGAAAAGTTAGTCGTCACCATCAATGTCACTAAATGTATTTTTTCCTTCGTATTTTATAAAAAGTTTCGATTCCTCTAGTTTAGGTAAGTCCAAAATACCTTCATCATTTTCAGCTGCTCTTTTTGATAAAAGCTTATACTTTGGTGAAATAGTTTCGTAAAACGCTACGGTATTTTCCTCTATGCTTTTTATAAGCTCTACAGCTTCGTTGCCCCAGTTAACTAAAGATGAGCGAACTAATGCTGTATTTTTGTATTTTACTTGCTCTTTTTCTAAGTTTTCATACAGGCGACGTGCTTCTAAATAATCATGATACTTCGTTTTGCTTAATGACTTTATTTTCAAAAGTTCTTGCTGCAAAGACTCATCAGATAAGCCTTTTTCATAGGCGATTCTGTGAGCCTCATCAGCATCATTTTCTGAGTATCTCAGATCTTCATATAGTTCGAAAATTCGAACTTGAGATTTTCTAAGCTCGAAAGAGATACAATAAAAGGATGATATGTCTTTTAATAAACCAACACTCAAGTTGTATTTTTTTCTTCAATCCAAGAATTTCTTACTTTCCAAGCTATACAGGCTAAAGCGATAGTGCCTAACATTATTGCAAAGGTACTGATAGAGGTTATCCAGTTAGCTAGGCTATCCTGTTTAAGTTTGCTCAGTAGTATATCCATAATTGAATTCGTTGAAATACCTGCGATGAATCCAATAAGTATGAGAAGAGTAGAAGCAACCCATTCATTTAAGTAAATATTCCTTTTCATTTTATCCCTTTTAACTCAACTCTTTTATCGCGCTACTTATTCCATCTAAACTCAGCGGGAACATGCGGTTGTTCATTAGCTGCTTTATAAAATCAATTGATTGATAATACGGCCAATGCTCAACCGGTTGTGGATTGAGCCACGCGACTTTATCAAAGTGATTAGTGATTCGTGCCAACCAAGCGCTGCCGGGTTCTTCATTCCAATGCTCTACTGAGCCGCCAGGATAGGCAATTTCATACGGGCCCATAGTGGCATCACCAACAAATATAACTTTGTAGTCACTGGTGAACTTGTTGATCAGCGTCATGGTGTCAATAACGTTTGAGTGGCGGCGTTGGTTATCTTGCCAAACATGTTCGTATAAACAGTTATGAAAGTAGTAAAACTCTAAATGTTTAAACTCACTGTGGGCGGCGCTAAATAACTCTTCACAGGTATGAATGTAGTCATCCATTGAACCGCCAATATCAAACAACATCAATACTTTTACCGCGTTGTGGCGCTCGGGGGCCATTTTTACATCGAGCATGCCGCCTTGCTTGGCGGTCGCGCGAATAGTCTCGTTTAAATCAAGGGTGTCGCTTGCGCCAGTACGAGCAAATTTGCGTAGTTTTTTAAGTGCCAGCTTTATGGTACGAGAGCCTATTTCACGGTCAGAATCTAGGTTACGGTATTCGCGCTTATCCCACACTTTTACTGCTTGGCGATTACGGTTGCCGTCTTGACCAATACGCACACCCTCAGGGTTATAGCCGTATGCACCAAAAGGCGAGGTGCCGCCTGTACCTACCCACTTATTGCCGCCAGCATGGCGTTTTTGCTGTTCTTCTAAACGCTCTTTTAGGGTTTTCATTAGCTCGTCGAGCCCGCCCATGGCTTTTAGTTGGGCTTTTTCTTCATCGCTTAGGTGCTTTTCAAACTCTTTACGCAACCAATCTTCAGGTAAGTTGTGTTGCTGTTTTAAGCTCTCGAGTAGGTCTAAGTCGGCAATACCGCTAAAGTAATCGCTAAAGGCTTTATCGAACCGGTCAAAATGGGTTTCGTCTTTTACCATAATAGTGCGCGCTAAATGATAAAACGCGTCTACATCAGCAAATATAACGCCTTGTTTTAAAGCGTTAATTAAATCGAGTAGTTCGCGCAGGCTCACAGGCAAGCGGTATTTGCGTAATTTGAAGAAAAACTGTACTAACATATAAGGGCCTGTTTATCTTTCGAGGTTAAATTTGCAGCAGTGTGTTTGGTATTTAGGTAAGGCAGAGCCTATGTAGTGTGGTTATTCCCCATAAATAGGCGATAACACAGCATAAATACCAAACACGCGCTGCCTGAAGGTTCGTTCTAGGGACGATTAACTCTTTGTTGCTCGGCTTTTACTTAGCCCACTAGGTTACAAACCTCGCGCCACGATTAAATCGCCCCTAGTTAGAACAAATTTTAATCCTGAAAGGTCAACAGGCCCTAGCGACGGCTCATAAACGCAAGTTTTTCGATTAGGCTTATGTCTTGCTCGTTTTTAAGCAGCGCGCCAAACATCGGCATTAAACCGCCTTTTTGCGTTTTGTCGTGCAGCGTTTTTGCGTCTATATCTTCAGCCATTAATAGTTTTAACCAATCCAGTAACTCGCTGGTGGATGGCTTCTTTTTAAGTCCGTTGGCTTCGCGTAAGTTAAAAAATACTTCTAGCGCTTGGCGAACTAAATCTTGTTTAACATGCGGGTAGTGCACATCAATAATTTGCTGCATTTCGTCGCTATTTGGAAAATCAATATAATGGAAAAAACAGCGACGTAAAAACGCATCAGGCAGCTCTTTTTCATTGTTTGATGTGATGATCACAATAGGGCGCTCTTTAGCCACAATGCGCTCACCGGTTTCGTATACATGAAATTCCATTTTATCGAGTTCGAGTAGTAAATCGTTTGGAAACTCAATATCGGCTTTGTCTATTTCGTCAATAAGCAGTACTGGGCGTTTGCCGTTTAGTTCAGCGTACATGAAGGCTTGCCACAGTTTACCTTTAACTATGTAGTTACTAATATTGTGAACGCGCTCATCACCTAGCTGGCTGTCGCGCAAACGCGATACCGCATCGTACTCGTACAAACCTTGCTGCGCTTTAGTGGTTGATTTTATATGCCACTGAATAAGCTCAGTATCTAAACTTTTCGCTAACTCTTCGGCCAGCATGGTTTTACCTGTGCCAGGCTCGCCTTTAATTAAAAGCGGTTTTTGCAGCATAATAGCGGCGTTTACGGCCTGTTTTAATGCTGAGCTTGCGATGTAATTATCAGTAGAATTAAATTGCACGGGTTATCCTTTATCTGGTCTGAGCAGTAATTATTATGCGTTATAATGCCATAGTTAATCGGCTTCACCAAGGTAGGCAAAACGGGCGATAGTTTTACCGTCTTTTTCTACGGTTTCAGTAAACATACTTAGTGGGCGTGCCCATATGCCGTATTCACCGTATAAGGCTTGGTAAATAACCAACTGCTCGTTGGTTTCGCTGTGGGTCGCCACATGCATAACTTTATATTGTGGGCCTTTGTAGTGTTGATATAAACCCAGTTTTAGTGCTGTAGTCATAGTCTGTTATCTTGTATAATTTGCCTTCGCTTTTTATTATGCCAAAGAATACAGCAATACTATGAATTATATTTCTCTTGATGATTACAAAAAAGCCTGGGTATTTCGCCACAAAGATATTCCGGTTTCAGATATTGATGCAGCCAATATTAAACCAATGACCAGCGAGCGTGCCGCCGTACTGTGGACAACCATGGTGAGTCGTGAACATGATCATCCAGACTTTTTTGATAAAACCGATTGGTGCGCGCAAGAGCAAAACTTTAGCCAAGAAATTAATTGGGAAGATGCGTGGGAAAGCGAAGAACCCCAATTTCCAGAAGCTATTTTGAACCACTTAGATTGGCAGGCTAATACCACAGTGTATTTTTGCATGGCACGCGACAATATTATCGAAACGACATTTGATGTGTTTAAACGTAACTGGCAAAACTTTATGTTTTTATCTGATGGCAGCTTATTAATAGGTAAAAAGCGCAGTACTATGGTGCAATTTTTAGAATCAGGTATTGCAAAATTAGGTGAAAAGCCAAGCGCTTAAATTACTACAAGTGCTTAAAAACTGTGCATTACTGTGTTATAAAACAGTATTAAAATGTTTTTTTGAGTACAGCGATTGGTTGCTAAAAATAAGCAGTTTAACACAAGCCAGCAAGTTGAAATGTGGCAAACTGATGCAGAAAAAGTGCTTTACGCACAATTATGCAATGCTTTTTATCAGCGTGAAGTTCAGCGCTTAGTGGCTGAACCTAATGGTGACCGTTTACGCAGGCAATTAAAAAGTCTGCCTTATTATATTGAACGTGCCGCAACACGTGTAGCTAATGCACCATTGCCTTTTACGCTTGATGCGCAAAATGGAGGCTGGCTTGAAAAGCAAAAACCAACACCGCCAGAGGCTAATCCTTCAGCGAATGAACTTTTTTATCAAGCGCATGCCAAAGTAGGGCTAATAATTCCGGTATTATTACAAAGTCACGGTCAAATTCGGGTTAGAATAGACAGCATTGATCAAGTAGCTGATACGCAACTGCATTGTAATGAACTTGGCTGGTTTGATTTTTTAGGCCAAGGACTTGAGCAGCAAAGTGCGCAACTGCTTAAACCTAGTAAAACGAGCCTTGCAGCGGCGTGTTGTGGCCACCAGTGGCAGTTTTCAAAGCGTAGCACGCCACGGGTTTTGTCACTACGGGAAATGTTACTAGCTGCCAATATTAATTGGCGCAATGTTAAGCGGCCGCTAGCATAAGTAGATAATTAAAAATTAAAATAAGGAGTGTTTAATGCGATTTTTTCAATTTGGCTTGTTGTGCTTAGCACTTTTTATCCAGTATCGCCTTTGGTTTGGTCATAACGGGGTGCAAGACTACACCCGTTTAAAAAATGCGGTGGCATCGCATCAACAAACTAACGAAAAACTAATAAAGCGTAATAAAGTATTAAAAGCGGATATAGAAGATTTAAAGCTCGGCCACGAAGGCATTGAAGAGCGTGCCCGCAACGAATTAGGAATGATTAAACCGGACGAAACCTTTATTCGTGTTTTACCGGCTCAACACCATGACAAATAAACAAACTATTGCTGCTATTGTTCCTGCCGCAGGTGTTGGCAGTCGAATGCAACACACAACACCAAAGCAATATATTTCCTTAGCAGGGAAAACCATTCTAGAGCATACGCTCGCTAAGTTATCGCAGTTACCGCAGTTAAACTCTATAGTGGTGGCTCTGAGCGAAACCGACCCCTACTTTGACGACCTTACGCTAGCTGATCCTCGCATTGTGCGTGCTATTGGCGGTAAAGAGCGCGCAGATTCAGTGTTAAACAGTTTATTGTTTTTAGCTGCCAACCCACCTGCTTGGGTTTTGGTGCACGACGCTGCAAGACCTTTAGTCGATATTGCTGATATAGAGCGCTTAATCGCACAGTGCATGCAGGCTGATGAAGGCGGCATTTTAGCCAGCAAAGTAAAAGACACTATAAAACGAGGGCAAAGCCATGCGCAGCAAACTGTGCCTCGTGATGATTTATGGCAAGCGCTTACCCCGCAACTGTTTAAATACAACGAGCTTAAAACGGCATTGCAAAGTGCGCTTAACGGCGGCGTTACTATTACTGATGAAGCCAGTGCAATGGAGTGGGCAAATAAGCCGGTAAAGCTGGTAGCAGGGCGTAGTGATAATATTAAAATTACCACCCCAGAAGATTTAGATTTAGCAGGCTTTTTACTGCAAAAACAAAATAATGAGAGTGCAACATGATACGAATAGGCCATGGTTTTGACGTGCATAAATTTGGAGGCCAAGGGCCTTTAACTATCTGCGGCGAAAAAATTGATTATCCACAAGGCTTTTTAGCACACTCAGATGGTGATGTAGCTATTCATGCCTTATGTGACGCTATTTTAGGATCATTAGCGCTGGGCGATATTGGTAAGCATTTTCCGGATACGGCCAGTGAATATGAAAATATTGATAGCCGTATTTTACTTCGCCATGTAGTGAACCTTGCTAAGCAACAAGGTTATGTATTGGGCAATGCGGATGTCACTATTGTGGCACAAGCACCAAAAATGCTGCCGCACATTCAAGCGATGCGTGGCAACCTTGCCAGTGATTTAAATGCCGAGCTTTCACAGGTAAATGTAAAAGCTACTACTACCGAAAAGCTCGGTTTTGAGGGGCGTAAAGAAGGCATTTCAAGCCATGCCGTGGTCATTATGAGCAAACAAAACGCATGAGCGAATTAAATTATTTATATGGCGCGCCGCTTTCCAAAGCCGACTTTAAAACCACCGCAGAAGACTTTATGGTTGATGAGGATCTCGGTATAGAGTTTACCGGCAGTGGCGAACATGTGTGTTTGCAAGTGGTTAAAAAGGGTGAAAACACCCAATATGTTGCCAAGCTGATTGCACAAAAAGCGGGTGTATCGCCACGTGATGTAAGCTATGCCGGTATGAAAGACCGCCATGGAGTATGCTCGCAGTGGTTTAGCGTAAAAGTACCGATTAAAAAGCATATTGATTTTACTGAGCTGAACAGTGAAAGCTTATTTGTGGTATCGCAGCAGCGCCATGAGCGAAAATTGCGCACTGGTTGCCATAAAGGAAATAGATTTACTATTACCTTGCGCAATGTAACCGAGCCGCTTGATATTTTATGCCGTATAAACGCGGTACGCGCAGGTGTGCCTAACTATTTTGGTGAACAGCGCTTTGGTCGTGATGGACACAACCTAGTGATGGCCGAAAAAATGTTTGCCGGTGAGCGTATTCGCGATAAAAAGCTGCGGGGCATTATTATTTCTGCTGCGCGTTCACATGTGTTTAATCAAATTGTTAGTTTACGCGTGGCTGAGCATGGCCTTGCTAAAACCATGCATCGCGAAGTATTTATGCTCAGTGGCAGTAATGCATTTTTTGAAGATGCGATAAGTGATGAAAATATTGCACGGCTTGCCTCTGGCGATATTATGATGTCGGCGCCCATGGTGGGCAAAAGTGAAAAAGGCTTAACCGAACAAGAAAAAACATGGTTGGCACCGTATCAAGCATGGTGTGATGGCTTAGGGGATTTAGGGCTTAAAAACGAGCGTAGAATGCTGCGTTTAATACCCCAAGAGCTAAGCATAGAAACACTTGATGAACGCACATTAAAACTCAGCTTTGGTTTACCCAAAGGCTGTTTTGCAACGGCTTTACTGCGCGAACTGGTCGATTATACTGATGCCAGCCCTCGCGAGCGAAAAGAAAAGGATACCGCAGATGAAGATTCTATTAAGTAATGATGATGGTGTTAATGCCAAAGGTATTGCTGTTTTATATCAAGCATTAACACAAATTGCTGAGGTAACGCTGGTTGCTCCAGATAGAAATTGTAGTGGTGCTAGTAATTCACTAACGCTAATGAATCCGCTGCGTGCCACAACGCTCGACAACGGTTTTATGTCGGTAAACGGTACACCCACTGATTGTGTGCATTTAGGTGTTAATCAATTAGTGGATGAAAAACCCGATTTGGTTGTTGCTGGTATTAATCATGGCGGTAATTTAGGCGATGATACGCTTTACTCTGGTACAGTTGCTGCGGCGACTGAAGGCCGTCATTTAGGCTTACCAGCAATTGCGGTATCTTTGTGCTCTCATCATGGTGAGCATTTTGAAACAGCGGCAGCCGTTACTGTAAATATTATTAAAGGGCTTGCTTCACATCCGTTGCCCAAAGATCAGATCATTAATATTAATGTTCCCGATATTCCGCTCTCTGAGCTCAAAGGCGTTCAGGTAACTCGTTTAGGGGCTCGTCACAAAGCAGAAACCATGACTAAGCAAACCGATCCATGGGGACGCGATATTTTTTGGTATGGATCGCTAGGGCTTGAAAGCGACGCAGGTGAAGGCACTGACTTTTATGCGGTTAATAATGGCTATGCATCAGTGACCCCGTTAAGCGTTGATATGACTGCCAAAGACAGTGTTAAAGCCGTGGGAGAGTGGTTAGCCGAGTTGGAGATTAATCGTGCTGGCTAATTATACTCGCAGTGCACAAGCACTTTCAGACCTTTTACAGCGAGATGGCGTAGAAGATAAAGAGGTTTTAAAAGCGATTGCGCAAATTCCTCGGCATATTTTTATTGATGATGTACTCAAACACAAAGCGTATCAAAATACCGCGCTACCTATAGGACAAGGGCAAACTATTTCTCAGCCTTATATTGTTGCGCGCATGACCGAGCTAATGCGATTAGCCGGTGTGCAACATAAGGTGTTAGAAATAGGCACCGGATCGGGCTATCAAACTGCGGTTTTAGCTAAAACCTTTGATAAGGTATATTCGGTAGAGCGTATTAAAGCTTTGCAATGGCAAGCTAAACGCCGATTACACCAGCTCGATTTGTACAATGTCACCATGAAACATGGCGATGGTTGGCAAGGCTGGCAGTCACAAGCGCCATTTGATGGCATTATCGTGACTGCTGCGGCAACCACCATTCCCCCCGAGTTACTCGCACAACTTGCTGATGGAGGCGTATTACTCGCCCCTATTGGTGAGGAAGAACAAAAATTAACCATGGTTATTCGCCAAGGCGATAACTTTACAGAGCATGTAATTGCGCCAGTAAGATTTGTACCTTTAGTCCCTGGTGATATTGAATAGGAATTCATTTTGAAGTTGTTTACCAAGTTATACGATATGGCGTTAGTGTGGGCTAAACACCGCCATGCAGAACGTTATTTAGCAGGGATGAGTTTTGCCGAGTCGGTTTTCTTCCCAGTTCCACCTGATGTAATGTTAGCGCCTATGTCGCTAGCGCAACCAAGTAAGGCATGGCGATTTGCAAGCTTTGCCACGGTTGCTTCTGTGCTTGGCGGCGTACTGGGTTATTTACTTGGATTTTGGTTGTTTGAACCGGTTGTAGAGCCCTTTATTGCGCAAATGCAATGGCAAGATAAATTTAATACGGCGCTTGCATGGTTTAAAGATTATGGCGTTTGGGTGGTATTTATAGCGGGGTTTTCTCCTATTCCTTATAAGGTATTTACCATTGGCGCTGGCGTATTACAAATGGCGTTTTTACCCTTTATTATTGCCTCGGCTATTGGGCGTGGCGCGCGTTTCTTTTTAGTATCTGCTTTAATGAAGTGGGGTGGAGTTAAAATGGAACAAAAATTACGTCAATATATTGAAGTATTTGGCTGGGCAGTGGTTGCTTTAATCGCTGTTGCGTACGTATTATTGCGATAATCGCCATAATGCAACGATGTTAAAACAGAGGGCAAAACACATTGAATAAACAAATACGCTGTTATGTTGCTTTATTTATTAGTGTTTTGCTTTGTGCATGCTCGTCTCGCCATGTTCCTGCTCCTGTAAGTAGTTTAAATAATAATATTAATGACTATCCCTCACGGATTAATATTAACGGTGGCAAGTACACGGTACAAAAAGGCGATACACTTTATTCGATTGCTTTTAGTGCTGGAAAAGATTTCAGAGAACTTGCAAAAAATAATTCAATTCCATCACCTTACACTATTGTTCCTGGTCAGGTTGTATCCCTTTTAGAACCAAGTAGGTCAAGGGTTGCACAAAAAACTTACCAAAATAAGCCCGCTAAAAAGTCATCTAATTTACAAAAAAGTAACAGAAAATTAAAGAAAGAGCTTGATAAGCCGAAAAAACGTAGGTATGTTCAAAAACAAGCTAACCAAAAAATTAGTCAGTCTCAAGGTTCTTCAGCTAAAAAGTTGAGTTGGTTTTGGCCTGCTAAAGGTAAAATAACAAAACGCTTTTCTAACAAGGAAAATGGTTACAAAGGCCTACAGATTGCTAATAAAAAGGGTACTGCTGTACTCGCCGCTGCAAAAGGAACGGTAGTTTACGCGGGTAGTGCGCTAAGAGGTTACGGTAATTTAATCATATTGAAACATAATGATGATTACCTAAGTGCTTATGCACATAACTCAACGTTACTTGTGAAAGAAAAGCAAATAGTGAAGGCGGGACAAAAAATAGCAGAAATTGGTAATTCAGAGTCTTCAGTAACGGCACTTCGTTTTGAAATTCGTTATCGAGGAAAAGCTGTTAACCCTGCTAAGTACCTACCCTGAACTGAAGGTGTTGATTGACTGTTCTGGAGAAGGCTCATGGCTAATACAGCAAAAGCTTGTAAAACGACTACAGACCTAAATCATAAAGTTATTGATAGCTTGCTCAGGAGAAGTCTTATGGCTGATGTAGCAAAAGCTGAGAAAACCCCCACTGATGATAAGTTTGACGACTCTAAAATAGAGGAGACAACGAAGTTACTTGATGAAGTGGAAGATGAAGATGTATTTGTAAAAGAAGAAGTCACTAAAAACCTCGATGCCACCCAGTTATACTTAGGCGAGATTGGTTTTTCCCCTCTATTAAGTGCAGAAGAAGAAGTGTTTTTTGCACGAAAATCGCTTAAAGGCTGCGAAGCCTCCCGAAAACGTATGATTGAAAGTAACTTACGCTTAGTTGTAAAAATTGCGCGTAGGTACAACAATCGTGGACTTGCTCTACTTGATTTAATTGAAGAAGGTAACTTAGGGCTGATCCGAGCAGTTGAAAAGTTTGATCCTGAACGGGGTTTTCGATTTTCTACTTATGCCACATGGTGGATACGACAAACCATTGAACGGGCAATAATGAATCAAACCCGTACTATTCGTTTGCCTATTCATGTTGTTAAAGAGCTTAACGTTTATTTACGTACAGCACGTGAGCTAACTCAAAAGCTTGATCATGAGCCAACCGCAGAAGAAATTGCAGAAAGCTTAGACAGACCGGTCGAAGATGTAACAAAAATGCTTCGCCTAAACGAAAAAATAGCTTCTGTAGATATGCCTATTGGTGGCGAGAATGACAGTGCATTGTTAGATGTAATTGCCGACGAAAAAAATGTAGGCCCCGAAGGTGAAGTACAAAACAACGATATGAATACGCATATTATTGACTGGTTAGGTGAATTAAACCCTAAGCAACGCGAAGTACTTGCACGTCGGTTTGGTTTACTAGGCTATGAACCCTCAACCCTTGAAGATGTTGGCCGTGAAATTGGGTTGACCCGCGAGCGAGTTCGCCAAATACAGGTTGAGGCGCTACGTCGGTTAAAAGATATCTTGCAGCAAGAAGGATTAAGTACCGAAAGCTTGTTTGAGCAGTTTGCTTAATCTAAACACACAGTAAAATTAAATACAGCCCGACTTTTTAGTCGGGCTGTTTGCGTTTAAAGCAGTGCTTTTAATTTATAAAGCAGTTCATGCGCCTGACGCGGTGATAGGTTATCGGGATCTATTGCGGTCATTTGTTGCTCAAGTTCACTAGGCTGAATTATTTGCGGTTCACTATCAAACGGTAAAACCTGTTGCTCTGTGGTGACTGTTGTGACACTTTGATGATTTTCAAGCAAGGTTAGCTTTTGTTTAGCTTGGGCAATAACCGCTTTAGGCACACCAGCCAGGGCTGCCACTTGCAAACCAAAACTTTTACTTGCGGCACCATCTAATACCGTGTGCATAAAGGCAATGGTATCGTTGTGTTCAATGGCATCTAGGTGCACATTAACCAGCCCAGGCGTTTGTTCTGCAAGCTCAGTGAGTTCAAAGTAATGGGTTGCGAACAGAGTTTTAGCCGCGATTTTTGAAGCAAGATGATCAGCTGTTGCGTATGCCAGTGATAAACCATCGTAAGTACTGGTTCCTCGGCCTATTTCATCCATTAATACCAATGATTGTGCGGTGGCATTATTTAAAATTGCCGCAGTTTCTGTCATTTCAACCATAAAGGTAGAGCGCCCAGATGCTAAGTCGTCACTGGCGCCAATGCGAGTAAATATTCTATCAATATTACCAATCTTTGCGCTATCAGCAGGAACGTAACAGCCAATGTGCGCCATAAGCACAATAAGCGCAGTTTGGCGCATGTAAGTTGATTTACCGCCCATGTTAGGACCAGTAATTATCAACATTTTACGCTGGCTATTGAGCTCCACAGGATTGGCAATAAATGGGTCTTTCATTACTTGCTCAACTACAGGGTGGCGGCCTTGTTCGATGCTGATATTATCGTTATCGCAAAGCTCAGGCTTGGCATAATTTAGCGTTTGGGCACGCTCTGCTAAATTATTCAGTACATCTAAATCGGCAATGACCGAGGCCATTATTTGTAGCTGCTCAATATGCGGAGCTATAAATTCAAATAACTGTTCGTATAATTGTTTTTCAAGGGCCAGCGCTTTTGATTGGCTGCCGAGAACCTTGTCTTCATGTTCTTTAAGTTCTGGAATTATATAACGTTCATTATTTTTTAACGTTTGACGACGAATATAATCTGCAGGCACTAAGTGCGAGTTAGCGCGGCTCACCTCAATAAAAAAGCCATGCACTCGGTTATAGCCAATTTTAAGTGTACTAATACCTGTGCGTTCACGTTCGCGCTGCTCTAGCTGTTCAAGCACATCGGTGGCACCTTGGCTTAAATTACGCCACTCATCAAGTTCGCTGTTATACCCTGGCGCAATAACGCCGCCATCACGAATTAACACCGGTGGGTTATCAATCACTGCACGTTCAAGTAATGCTTGAAGCTCGGGGAGCTCTTTAGAGTGGGCAATAATATGAGAAATACGCGCATCTGTGGCATCGCTTAATAAGTTATGTAGCGGTGCTAATGCTTGAAGCGCACTACGAAGCCTTGTTAAATCACGTGGCCGAGCAGTGTGTAATGCCAAGCGAGCAATTACACGTTCTATATCACCAATATCTCTGAGAGCGTCATGCAGCTCACTGCATAATTGCACATCTAAAATAGCACTAATGGCATTTAGACGAGAATTTAACTCGTCTTTATTACGAATAGGAGTATGAATACGGCGCTTAAGTAATCGTGAGCCCATAGCTGTGGCTGTTTTATCAAGCACTTGGGCAAGGGTATTTTCAAAGCCACCTGATAAATTAACGGTAAGTTCAAGGTTTTTACGGGTGGGCGCATCTAAAATTACCGCGTGTTCATTATGCTCAAGGGTAATTGCACGAATGTGCGGTAATGCAATACGTTGGGTATCTTTTACGTACTGCATTAAACAGCCTGCCGCTACCAAGGCGCTATGTGCTTTATCGACCCCAAAACCGACTAAATCTTTGGTGCCAAACTGCTCGCACAGTAAGTGTTGCGCGGTATCAAGGTCAAACTCCCAATCAGGGCGACGACGCGCTCCCTTAATATGTTCAATTAAATGAGTGTTTTCAAAGTGTTCATTATATAGTAATTCAGCAGGCGCTAAGCGTTGTAGGGTTGAGCTAAATGCTTCATCGGTACTAACTTCAACAACATTGAAGCGTCCTGAGTTGATATCAAGATACGCAACACCGTATTGACCTTTTTTATTTTGCCAAACACTGGTTAGTAAGTTGTCTTGGCGCTCTTGTAGTAAGGCTTCGTCAGAAATAGTACCTGGGGTTACAATACGCACTACTTTGCGTTCAACAGGGCCTTTGCTGGTGGCAGGGTCACCCACTTGTTCACAAATAGCCACCGACTCGCCCATTTGCACTAAGCGAGCTAAGTAGTTTTCTACCGCATGATAAGGCACGCCCGCCATAGGAATAGGATCGCCCCCTGCTTTGCCACGGTGTGTTTGTGAAATATCAAGCAACTGCGCGGCGCGTTTTGCGTCATCAAAAAAGAGTTCGTAAAAATCCCCCATCCGATAAAACAATAAAATATCGCGATGCTCTGATTTTATTTTTAGATACTGCTGCATCATAGGGGTTTGTTGTTTTATAGTGTGCGGTGCATAAAGATCAAACGACATGTATTTACCCAAAGGCTGAATATGGAATTACATCAAGAGATTAAGACACTTGCTGCGCAATTAGGCGCTATTTTAACGGATAAACGCTTATGGATCACTACCGCTGAATCATGTACTGGTGGTGGAGTGAGTTATTCGCTTACCGATACCCCCGGAAGTTCAGCATATATTGACCGTGCATTTGTTACTTATAGCAATAACGCCAAGCAAGAATTACTCAATGTGAAGCATGATACCCTCGAGCAATTTGGCGCAGTGAGCGAACAAACAGTTATTGAGATGGCAGCAGGTGCCTGCAAGGCAGCCAGTGCTGACATTGCCATTGCTATTTCAGGGATTGCAGGGCCCGGTGGCGCTACTGAGGACAAACCGGTAGGGCTTGTGTGGTTTGGGCTACAAATTAACGGTAAACACTGGACGTTTGAACAAGTATTTAATGGTGATAGGGCGCAAGTTAGGCTGCAAGCCATTGTATTTTCTTTAAAAACTGTAATAGAGAAGATAAAATAATAAAATTAGCTTGATACTGTGATTTCATACAGTATACTTGTGTGCATTAGCTGGATTTGGAGAAGAAAATGAACGATAACAAACAAAAAGCGTTGGACGCAGCTTTATCACAAATTGAACGTCAATTTGGTAAAGGTTCAATCATGAAATTGGGTGACAATAAGGCGTTAAACATTGACGCTGTATCAACAGGCTCGCTAGGTATTGATATTGCTTTAGGCATAGGCGGCTTGCCAATGGGGCGTATTGTTGAAGTATATGGCCCAGAGTCATCAGGTAAAACAACGCTAACATTACAAGTTATCGCACAAGCTCAAAAAGAAGGTAAAACGTGTGCCTTTGTTGATGCTGAGCATGCTCTTGATCCAGTTTACGCACAAAAGTTAGGCGTTAATATTGATGAGTTACTGGTATCTCAACCAGATACGGGTGAACAAGCACTGGAAATTTGTGACATGTTAGTGCGCTCAAGCGCGGTTGATGTAGTGATTGTCGATTCTGTTGCTGCATTAACACCTAAAGCTGAGATTGAAGGCGACATGGGTGATTCACACATGGGTCTACAAGCACGTTTAATGTCACAAGCACTACGTAAGCTTACAGGTAACATTAAGCGCTCAAACACGCTATGTATTTTCATTAACCAAATCCGTATGAAAATTGGTGTAATGTTTGGTAACCCTGAAACAACAACTGGTGGTAATGCCCTGAAATTTTACGCCTCTGTACGTATTGATATTCGTCGTATTGGTTCAGTAAAAGAAGGTGATGAAGTTGTTGGTAATGAAACGCGTGTTAAAGTTGTGAAGAACAAAGTAGCACCGCCGTTCAAACAAGCTGAATTTATCATTATGTATGGTGAAGGTATTTCTAAGCAGGGCGAGCTAATTGATTTAGGTGTTAAGCATAAAATTGTTGAAAAAGCAGGTGCTTGGTACAGTTACAATGGCAACAAAGTTGGCCAAGGTAAGTCTAATTCAATTAAGTTCCTTAAAGAAAACCCTGAAATTGCAGATGAAATTGAAGGTAAGTTACGTGAAATGCTATTGCTAAAAGCAACGGTTGAGCCAGAAGATGGCGAAGACGTATTAGGTGATGAAGGCGACCTTTAAGCCATTTAGTTTTAAAGCTTGATTTGACCCGAGCTTAAAAAAAGCGCTAACCATTTAGGTTAGCGCTTTTTTATTGTTTGCTATAAAGTGACTTAAAGCCTAATTGTTAGCTTTATAGCTGCCAGTTAACTGACAATGAGTAGTTACGTGGTGCCCCGTAATAACCTTGTGCCCAATAGAGGCTGTTTATGTACTTTTCATCAGTGCTGTTATTAACATTAAAGGTAACACCGACGTTTTGAGTAATTTCGTAGGTGGCCATTAAATCTAATATGCCATAAGCCCCTTGTTTTGTAGTAACCAATGCGTTACCAGCTGGGTCTTTTACTTGCACGCGGCTAGTAGTATCTTGCCAGCGGTAATTAGCACCTAAGGTTAAACCACTAATAAATGGTACTTGATAAGTAGCTGCCATTTTTAATTGGTTTTCGGGGGTGTAATCTTTTACAAGCTCATCACCATCAATGCTTAAATTACTAAAGCTGATGCTAGCACTTAAATCATCTGTTAATCGACCGCTTAGCTCAATTTCGAAACCATCACTGTTGATACCATCTGCAGCATAATAACGCGTATCGCTAGGAAGAGAGTCTGGAAGCGCAATAGCAAGTCCATCTTGCTTAGCATCAAAGTAGGCCAGTGTTACAAATACTTGCTCATCTAAAAGTTGAGCTTTTAGGCCAACCTCAGCACTTTTACCAATAACCGGAGCCAGTTGTTCAGCGTTAATGTCTAACTCTTTTTGTGGCACAAACGTTTCGGTGTAGCTTGCGTAAGCTGATAACGACTCGGTAAAGTCGTACACAGTACCAATGTAAGGAATAACCTCTGAGTCATCGCGGGTTTGCACTACACTATAAGCAGTACCTTTAGTTTCCCAATCGGTATAGCGTACGCCTGCCAAAATGCTTAATGGCTCAGCTAGTTTAATGCGAGTTGAAACATAGGCCGATCTTTGTGTATTTTGTACATCACTGCCGTTAGGTGCATCCGCAAGCGTTGCCTCTGGTGCAATCCCATCCCAAGTCGCTAAATCAGGCATCGCAGGGAAACCATTTCCTGTGCTGTAGTCATAAAGCGATTGGTCATTAAAGTCCATGTTTGCTTGGCTAATACCAAATGATAAGTCGTGCTCTAATGAAAACAACTCAAACTTACCGCTGGCATATAAATCAAATAAATCTTGCGTGTCTTTGTAATCATAACGACTCGCATAGCCGGTTAAACCTAAACCAGTTTCTTTATCTGGGGTACCATATACATAAAACAACTCAGAATTTTGTTCATTTTTTATATGGGCATAACGGGCTTTAGCAACCCAAGTCGCTGATAAGTTTTGCTCAAGTGTTACATAGATACGTTCAGCGCTATTATCCCAATATGACCAATCTGCAGCGGTACTAGTCGATTCATCATAATCAGTTGGTGAACCATCAGTGTAGTAAAGTGGTAATGCGCCCCACAATGGGCTGTCAGCATCTTTTTGTTGGTTTACGTAGTTAATGCTCAGTAACGTATCGTCAGCTAGCTTTCCTTCATAGGCAAGGTAGGCAATAGTTTTATCGGTTTCGTAACGATCTAAATATGACTCTTTATCTTGCTTGGAAAATACAGCGCGAACAGCGTGTTCATCGTTAATCGGTGCAGAAACATCTATATCTACGCGCTTGTTATTCCACGAACCATAAGAAGCAGAAGCATGAGCTTGTGTTGTGTAGGTTGGTTTTTTTAGCACCATGTTTACAGTAGCCGATGGGTTACCCGCACCGGTCATCATGCCATTGGCACCACGTACAATTTCAACACGGTCGTAAATTGCAGTATCAAGTGTCCCTTGAATTGAACCAGAGGTTTGCGGAGTGCCTAAGCCATCAATTAAAAAGTTAGTTATCTCAAAACCACGGGCTTTAAAGTATGTACGATCGGTTTCTATTTGCTCTACTGTTACGCCTGGTGTGCTTTCTAGTACCGCATTAATATCATCAAGTGAAAAGTCATCCATCAAAGCGCGTGAAACAACGGAAATTGATTGCGGGGTTTCTTTAATTGTTAAACCTAGCTTAGTTGCAGACTGCGCTTCTTCGGTAATATAGTTTTTATGATGTTGCCCATAAACGGCAATTTTTTCTAAAGGCAGGTTGTCTTGCGTGTCGTTTGCAACAGCATGACCAGATAAAACTAGTGAAGTAAGTAGACTCAGTTTAAATGCAGAGTTTTTTTGTTTGTGCAGCATCTTGTTTCCCATAAGATTAAATTTGGCTGGTAATTTAATCTAAATGAGAGTGATTTGCAATTGCGTTATTGTAATATTTTACACGTCATCAATGTTATTTTAAAAAAGTGTACAGGTGTATTTACTAAGGAAACAAAAAAGCGGCCGAAGCCGCTCAGGAAGTATTTTAAATTAAAACGCATATTTAACAGAGAACTGTAAGCGATCCATGTCGCCATCTACGCCACTTTCAAGCTCACGTTCTGCATGTTTAAATTCCGCACCAAAGGTTAGACGTTTAACCGGTGAGTATAAAATATTTGCACTGTAGCTTTGGCTTGATTCTGTAGGATCGCCATACACTGCCAGTAGATTTTCATCGTTATCAGCAGATAAGAACGAATATAGGAAAGTAGAGCGCCACTGGCTATTCCACTTATGTTGATATGCAATAAAACCAGATGTTGAATCAATCGCATCTAGGTCATCACCATTAAGAACCGCCCCACGTGCTACGTTTAGACCCACATAACGACCTAGTCCTTTACCTTGGGTAAGCATAAATTTTAGATTGTCTTCACCAAGTTTCACCATACCCGATGCACTAACACCAAATGAGGTTTCATCGGCATCAACACCACCTACTTTGTAGGTCAGTTGACGAGCAAGGGCTGCTACTACAAAGTTACCCCAATCCGCTTTGTGAGTATAGCGTGCGGTAAAGTCAGGTAATGAGGCATCATCAGTCACTGCCATACCACCACCTGCTGTAGTAATTGTGCTTTCTGGATTTTCTAAAGAGAAAGACCATGCACCTGTAGTGTATTTAATTTGAGATTGGCGAACGAACACCGTGCCTTCTGCTGGGCCAACAAAATCAAGCGCTTCTGGTAATGCACCAACGTTTTGAAAGTTTGACCATGTTTGACCAAATAACCAACCATCGTATGAAATAAATGCATGGCGAATACGCGGAGAATATGAATTAGACACACGCTCGTTGCCCCCTGGGGCAGACGCTAAAAAGTCTAGCTCTATTTTAGTTTTAACCGTTTTACCGTTATCTAGTAAGGTAGCAGTTCCAAAATTGAAACGTGACTCACGAGCGTGCATATCAAATACTGCGTCTGAACTATCATCGCTACCAACTGTTAATGTACTTGGTACATAAAAGTCACGGCCAACACTGCTGCCAGCAGGAGCGCCTGCTGAATAGTCACTCCACATTGCGTCGAGTTTAATGTATCCACCGTAGGTGAATTCTGTATCACCTATTTTTGCAGCTGTTGCAGCATAAGCTGTACTAGAAAGTGCACATAGTACGGCAGTCGCTGCCAGTGTTTTAATTGGAGTTAATTTCATTGTTGTGTCCTTTTATAGGCTACTTGTTGTATGTTTTATTATGATATGCATTAATGTGTGTTACTTATATAGTACTAACAGATTGAATTTATTGCCTTTAATTTAATTTGTTAGTAAATGCGAGTTATTAATAAACAATCAAAGTTTATATATATTTAAGCTACTGTTGTATATGTGCACAATTTACTCAATCAGCTATTAGTCTATTAGACTAAGGTTTAATAATTATTGAGGGCCCACATACTTTTATTTAATAGTATGTTTTTTATGTAAATAGGGTATAGCCATGAGGATTATAGATAAGATATTGGGGTCTGTTGACCTTTGCGGATTAAAATTTGTTCAAACTAGGGGCGATTTAATCACGGCGCGAGGTTTGTAACCTAGTGGGCTAAGTAAAAACCGAGTAACAAAGAGTAAATCGCCCCTAGGCAGAACCCATCGGGCAGAGCCTATTTGGCATTGATGCTGCGTTATCGCCTATTTATGGGGAATAACCACACCACATAGGCGCTGCCTTGCCTAAATACCAAACAGACTGCTGCAAATTTAACCTTGAAAGGTCAACAGACCCTGGTTCTTTGAACCCAGATACAACTAATGTCTAATATTTAATAGTGCACTGCTGAGTAATCCTTGATGAAAAGCCTAAGGCAAGTAATATAAATTGGAGACTAATATGTCACAAAGTATCTATCCAGTTCCTGCACATATAAAAAACGCAGCGCTCGTCGATAATGAAAAATATAATACGATGTATAAACAGTCTATTGAAGACCCTGAAGGGTTTTGGGCTGAGCACGGTAAGCGTCTTGACTGGTTTACTCCATATTCAAAAGTAAAAAACACTTCATTTGATAAAGGCCATATCAATATTAAATGGTATGAAGATGGCTACCTTAATGCCTCTTATAACTGTATTGATCGTCATTTAAAAACAAAAGCAGATAAAGTAGCGTTAATTTGGGAAGGTGATGATCCTTCTCAAAGCGAAAATATTACCTATCAACAGCTACATGATGAAGTGGCAAAATTTGCTAATGGTTTAAAAAAATTAGGTGTTAAAAAAGGTGACCGTGTAGCCATTTACATGCCAATGAGCCCACAAGCGATATACGCAATGCAAGCTTGTGCCCGCATAGGTGCTATTCATTCAGTTATATTTGGTGGCTTTTCACCGTCTGCTATTGCGGATCGTATTAATGATTCGGGTGCTAAAGTGGTGATCACCTCAGATGAAGGCCGACGTGCAGGTAACTGTGTGCCGCTAAAAGCTAATGTAGATGAAGCCGTATTACAAGATTCTGTCACCACTGTTGAGCATGTAGTGGTGCATAAACTAACTTCAGGCGATGTTGATTGGCACGACCATGATATTTGGTGGCATGACTTAGTTGCAGATCAAACGCCAGAGTGCGAACCTGAACACATGAATGCTGAAGACCCGCTGTTTATTTTATATACCTCAGGTTCTACAGGTCAGCCTAAAGGAGTGGTACACACCACTGGTGGCTATTTAGTGTATTCATCTATGACTCACGAATACATTTTTGATTTAAAAGACGATGATATTTTTTGGTGTAGTGCTGATGTAGGCTGGATCACAGGTCACAGTTATATTGCATACGGGCCGCTCGTTAATGGGTGTACGCAAGTGGTATTTGAAGGCGTACCGACTTACCCAACAGCTGGTCGTATGGGTGAAGTGGTTGATAAACATAACGTAACGATTTTATACACAGCACCTACTGCCATTCGCGCATTGATGGCTAAAGGCGAAGAGCCGATTGCCAGCTCACATCGTGATAGCTTACGTATTTTAGGTTCTGTGGGTGAGCCAATCAACCCAGAAGCGTGGACTTGGTATTATGAAAAAATTGGTAAGTCGAATTGTCCTATTGTAGATACATGGTGGCAAACCGAAACTGGTGGCATCATGATTGCGCCATTACCAGGTGCAACCGATATGAAACCAGGCTCTGCAACCCGTCCATTCTTTGGCATTGCACCGGCGTTATTTGATGCTGAAGGCAATACATTAGAAGGTGCGGTTGACGGTAACCTTGTCATTTTAGATAGCTGGCCTTCGCAAGCGCGAACCGTGTATGGCGACCACGAGCGCTTTGAACAAACCTACTTTAGCGCTTATCATGGTGTGTACTTTACCGGTGACGGTTGTCGTCGCGATGAAGACGGTGATTACTGGATCACAGGACGCGTTGATGATGTACTCAATGTATCAGGGCATCGTTTAGGTACTGCTGAAATTGAAAGTGCTTTAGTTGCTCATGAAGCTGTAGCTGAAGCGGCCGTAGTAGGTTACCCACACGATATTAAAGGCCAAGGTATTTACGTTTACATAACTCCTAACGAGGGTGTAACGGTGAGTGATGAGCTAACTAAAGATATCCGTAATTGGGTTCGTAAAGAGCTAAGCCCAATAGCATCACCGGATATGATTCAGTGGTCGCCAGGTCTACCAAAAACACGTTCTGGTAAAATTATGCGTCGTATTTTACGTAAAATCGCGGCAAATGAGCATCAACAGCTGGGCGATACTTCAACACTTGCGGATCCGTCTGTGGTTGATGAGTTAGTAGAAAATCGATTAAATCGTTAATTTCGCGTTAAAAGCTTGATTAGAAGTTGATTCTAAACGTAGTATATCGGCTGTTGTCTATTGGATAGCGGCCGAATTTTTGGGAGTGAACAATGAGTCAGTTTTTAATAGCGGACGATCATCCGTTATTTCGTGAAGCACTAAAAGGCGCTTTGAGTGCAAAGTTTGCGGGTTTAGAAGTATTTGAATCAGCAGATTTTGACAGCACACTGCAGGTGTTAAGCGAACAAGAAGACCTTGATATATTACTACTAGATTTACACATGCCAGGTAACGGTGACTTATACGGCTTGATCCGTATACGTGAAGATTACCCAAGTTTACCTATTGCGGTGGTTTCGGGTAGTGAAGATGTAAATATTGTTTCGAAAGTTATGGGTTATGGCGCTATGGGGTTTATTCCTAAATCATCTTCATCTGATGATATTGCCAACGCGATTAACCAAATACTCGAAGGCGATACTTGGCTGCCAACTGAACTAAAAAGTAAAGTGGCTGAAATCGAAAGCGCAGATAGAGAAATTGCTGCACAAGTGGCATCACTTACTCCACAGCAATATCGCGTATTACAATACTTGCACGAAGGTTTACTGAATAAACAAATAGCCTACGAACTCCACATTTCAGAAGCCACAGTCAAAGCACACATTACTGCCATATTTAGAAAACTCGGTGTTTATAACCGCACTCAAGCTGTTTTAATTGCTGCAAAACTACAACTAGAACCGATAGAGCAAGCCCAAGCAGACTAAATTAGAGGCGAGAGCCTCTTTTTTGCAATCCCATCACAACAAACCCCTCAGTTATTACCATGACATAACAAGTCATTCATCTTTATTACATGACCTGCTCAGAAAATAATGCTAGGTTACGGGCATTTTGTAATTAAGAGAGCATGGTATGTCAGACTCAATAGACTCACCACACACATCCCAAGATGAAAATCAGGTCGCAAAGGGCGGTTGGTTTAATCGATTTTTAGCCACGGTAGAATTTTTAGGGAACATGCTTCCTCATCCAATTACCTTATTCGCGATGTTTTGTATTGCCATTATTTTATTTAGTGGCGTTGCCGATTGGTTTGGACTAAGTGCTATCGATCCTCGCCCTGAGGGCTCTGCCGGGCGCGATCCCGATGGTGTAATTGAAGTGGTTAGCCTACTCAGTGCTGAGGGCTTACAGCGTATTGTAACGGGCTTGGTGACCAACTTTACCAGCTTTGCGCCACTGGGTACGGTGCTAGTAGCGCTATTAGGTGTGAGTGTTGCAGAGCATTCAGGATTATTGTCTGCAGCAATGCGTGGCATGGTTATGGGGGCATCTAAACGTTTAGTAACCTTCATGGTGGTTTTCGCTGCTATTTTATCAAACACAGCATCTGAGCTGGGTTATGTAGTATTGATCCCCCTAGCGGCAATGATATTTCATAGTTTAGGTCGTCATCCACTTGCAGGTCTTGCTGCCGCGTTTGCTGGTGTATCGGGTGGCTATAGCGCTAATTTATTACTGGGTACTATCGATCCGTTATTAGCGGGTATTACGACGCCTGCAGCACAAATGATTGACCCAACTTACCAAGTAGGCGCTGAAGCAAACTGGTATTTTATGATGATTTCGGTGTTGCTAATTGCTGTTTTAGGCACACTCGTTACTGAGAAAATTGTTGAGCCACGTTTAGGTAAATATAACCCAGATGAAGCCACCGAAGATTTAGCTCAAAATAATATTGCCGGTTTAACTGACAAAGAAAAATCAGGTTTAAAATGGGCTGGAGTTTCATTACTTGTTGTTTCGTTGTTACTCGCTTGGACGATTGTTCCAGCAGACGGTATTTTACGTAACCCTGAAACAGGTCTCGTTGCTCACTCGCCGTTTTTAAAAGGGATTGTTGTTTTTATTTTTGTCACCTTTGGTATTCCGGGTTTTGTGTATGGTAGCGTGGTTGGCACCATGAAAAATGATAAAGACGTGATCAATGCCATGAGCAAAAGTATGAGCTCTATGGGCATGTACATTGTATTGGTGTTTTTTGCTGCGCAGTTTGTGGCATTTTTTAAATGGACTAACTTAGGCACAATTTTAGCGATTAATGGTGCCGCATTACTACAGGCACTTAGCTTAACTGGGCCGGAAGTATTTGTACTGTTTATTTTAATGTGTGCTTTGGTTAACTTAACGTTAGGCTCATCGTCAGCGCAGTGGGCAGTAACAGCGCCTATTTTTGTTCCTATGCTAATGCTTATAGGTTATGCACCCGAGACAATTCAAGCGGCTTATCGTATTGGTGATTCAGTAACTAACTTAATTACCCCGATGATGAGTTACTTTGGTTTAATTCTCGCGGTTGCCACTAAATACAAAAAAGACATGGGAATAGGTACTTTGGTAGCCACTATGCTGCCATACAGCTTAATCTTCTTTGTTGGCTGGGTGGTATTGTTTTATTTATGGGTATTTGTTTTAGGTATGCCAGTAGGCCCTGGGGCACCAACGTATTACACACCCTAATTAAGTAAGGTTTAATATTTACTTATAAAAAATGCCAGCTTAGTTGCTGGCATTTTTAATTTTGATATAAAACTAATTATGAAAACACCACGGTTTTATTGCCATTAATAAACAGCTTATGTTCTGATGCCAGTTGCAGTGCTTTACAAAACACCGTTTTCTCTACATCTTTACCCATTTTAGCCATCATCTCAGCTGTATTCGCATGGGTCACACTCGACACGTCTTGTAAAATAATAGGGCCTTCGTCTAGCTCATTATTAACAAAGTGAGCTGTGGCACCAATAATTTTCACACCACGTTCAAACGCCTGATGATACGGCTTTGCACCAATAAAAGCAGGTAAAAATGAGTGATGAATATTAATGATTTTACCCTCAAAACGACCCACAAATTCAGGGCTTAAAATACGCATGTATTTAGCTAGGCCAATAATGTCAGGGTTATAGCTGGCAATTAAGTCACCGACTTTTTCGTCGTGCTGACTGCGCGTAAGTCCTTCATGAGAAACCACATGAAAAGGAACATCAAACCCTTTCACTAGAGGCTCTAGAGTAGGGTAGTTGGCGATAACGGCGAGTATCTCAATGTTTAAGGCTTGCTCAAATTGCTTAAGTAACATGCCGCCCAAACAATGAGCTTCTTTTGTGGCTAATAGTACCACTTTGGTTTTTTCTTCACCGTGCAGTGCCACTTTTGCGCCAGCTGGTAATACGCCGCGCAGTTGTGACAAAAACTCAGCATGTGGTTCGCCAGTAAGCTCTGTGCGCATAAAAAAGCGCTGTGCATCTTTATCAACAAATTCGTTATTACGAATAATATTTAAATTATGCTCATTACACAGTCCGGTAATTTTGGCGATTAAGCCTATACCGTCTGCGCATTGGGTGGTTAGTATATAACTCATTTTCCTCATTCTTACCCAGTGGTTAGTTGCTTCATTATTTGCGTTTTAACTCAGAAAGCAAGACCTTTGTTTGATACCCAATGTTTAATTTATATTAAAGCTAAAATAGCGTTATTCAGGTTAATTTAGCTTTAAGTAAATTTAATAAAATGTGTACTAGTAGGGTTTGTAATAATGAGATAAATCAGTTGTTTATTACTAGCTGTATACCATTGTCTAATTATAAAGTGGCTTTTAATGTGTTTTACTAACATACGAGTATATTAAATTGCGAAATAACGCCATTTGTGCTTAATTTGTATACAATTATGGCGTTGTTGTCAGTAATATAAACAATGGAAACATAGTTGTTAAGCTACCGAAAAGTAAAAGCTTAATGGCGAATAATGTTAATTGGAGAAATAATGGGTAATTTAAGCTTAAAAAACAAATTGCTACTGTTGGCTGTTTTACCATTGATTGTATTACTAATCAGTTTTATGGCAGGTTCTTATTACTTAGAGATGCAAAATCAACAGCAAAACTTTAATGAGTTTAAAACTAAATTAATTGCTGATAAACAAACCTTGCTAAGAACAGAAATAGAAATCGGCTCTAAAGTAGTGCAATACCAATTAGCACAAGGAAATGAGCAAGACGCTAAAGATGCGTTGCGAGATTTAACCTTTGGTGAAGATGGTTACTACTTTATTTATGATACCAATGGTATTAGTGTTTTTCATGCCTTATTGGGTGATGCGATAGAAGGGCAAAATAAGATAGGCATGACCGACCCAAACGGTAAAAAAATAGTGGTTGGCTTACTTGAGCAAGCGCGTAAAGGCGGTGGCTCGTTTACTTATCATTTTCAAAAGCCCAACACCACCGGCTTAGTCGAAAAAATTGGTTATGCCGCCATGATCCCAGGTACTAATTGGATGATAGGCACCGGCACATATATGGATGATATTGAAGCCGAACTGGTAAAGTATCAAGCAACCATGGAGCGCCATTTAAGCGAAAAAATGACCACTTTGGTTTTAATATCACTACTGCTTCTTGGGTTAGCTGCAGCAGGTGCGTTGTACGCTTCTAACAATATGCTAAAACCAATTAAACGTATGGTGCAAAGCTTAGATGATATTGCCAAAGGGGAGGGAGATTTAACTCGACGCTTAGAAATAGATACCCATGATGAAATTGGTCAGTTAGGTGAATCTTTCAACGTATTTGTGAGCAAGCTACACAGCATCATTGCCGGTGTGGTTGATGTAACAAGTGATGTTAAAACAGCCTCTTCAGATATTAATACACAAACATTACTGATAGAAGACAAACTATTAAAGCATAACCATGAAACCGATTTAGTGGCAACGGCGATTACCGAAATGTCGGCAACATCCCATGAAGTTGCGCAAAATACCACACAAGTTGCAGTGTCAACGCAGGCAGCAACAAAAGAAGTGGCCAACGCGCAAGATTGTGTGGATATTTCACTCAGTGAAGTATCAAACTTAATGGGTGAAATTAATCAAGCCGCAGAGCAGGTTAACTCGTTAAGTGAGCAATCTAAAAAAATTAACAGTGTATTGAGTGTAATTGGTGGTATTGCTGAACAAACAAACTTATTGGCATTAAATGCGGCAATTGAAGCGGCACGCGCAGGTGAGCAAGGTCGTGGGTTTGCGGTAGTGGCTGATGAAGTTAGAAGCTTAGCGAGTAGAACCCAAGACAGCACATTAGAAATTAACGAAATGCTAAGCGAGTTACATAATTTAGTGACGGCAGCAGTTGATGCTATGCATGCGAGTCAACAAAGCTGTAATCGTTCAGTTGAGTCTTCACGCGCTATATCAGAAAGCTTAGGTGCGGTAACCACGTCCGTGACCACCATTAATGATATGAGTACGCAAATTGCTACAGCAGCAACAGAGCAAAGCAGTGTAACAGAAGAAATTAACCGTAACGTGTATGCTATTCAAGAAATAGTTAATGAGTTAACACAGTCGAGTAAAACCACCTCTTCAGTAAGTCAGCACCTAGCAGGGCGAGGTGAAAACTTGGGTGACCTAGTAGGACAATTTAAAATATAGCGCGATTTAAAATACTAACTACACTAAGCCGTAACATTATTTGTTACGGCTTTTTTATTGGTTAGCGTTGAGTGGGTGATAGCAGCTATAAATATCTAACGGCACAGAGATTTTTTAATATTTTTGTTCGTGTCTAATGTACACTATTAGCTATTCTTATTAATAAGTGCTTACTTATTACAGTAAATTTATAGTGAAAGACTATTTTAGGGTTTTAAAATGATAGAGTATCCGGTTGATCAGTTACCACAACTCATAAACGACTTATTGCAGTGTGATACCACAGAGCGTAAAAACAAATTACTTATAGATGCTCAACAAACCTTATCAACCGAACACTTATCTTTATTGTTTGAAGCTATTCCTAAAGAGCAGCGCCTTGAAATTTGGCACTTATTAGATGAAGACACACAACACGAAATTTTCGTTAACTTAAGTGAAGATAGCTGTTTATGGTTACTGCAAACCCTAGATGACAGTGACGGTTTTAAATTATTAGACGAAGTTAACGTTGAAGAGCTGCTTGAATTAGAAGAGGTGATCCCGCAGCGCTTTACTGATTATGCAAAAAAGCAGCTTGATGAAGCGCAAACTAAACAATACGAACTGGCGCAACAATATACGCCTGAGCAACTAGGTCACTGGATTGGTTTTGACTTTTTAAAGGTGTCAGACAAGCTCACTGCGGGTGGCGCTAAAAAGCTGCTACATAAAGGGTTACCGCAGTACAGCGAAGTGATTTATTTAGTGAGCCGCAAAGGCAGCTTAATTGGTGAAGTGGCAGTTAACGACCTAATAAAAGCGCATGATAATCAAAGCTTAGTCACCTTAACTAATCATGACTTTACCTCATTGCACGCAGACCACGATTTATATGAAGCCGCCGAGGTGGTTATTCACAGCGAGCAAATGGCCATGCCCGTGGTTAATGCCGAAAACAAACTAATAGGGCGTTTAACCATTGCATCGGCTTACGAGTTACGTCAAGAAATTGCTGACGAAGCCACAGCAAAAGCGGGTGGTTTACGTGAAGACGAAGACCTATTTGCCAGTGTTCGCAAAAGTGCTAAAAACCGTGGTATTTGGTTAGGTATCAACTTAGCAACCGCATTTTTAGCATCATGGTTTATAGGCTTATTTGGCGCCACCATAGAACAAGTGGTGGCACTTGCGGTATTAATGCCTGTAGTGGCGTCAATGGGCGGAATTGCCGGTAGTCAAACCTTAACAGTTATAGTGCGCGGTCTTGCGCTTGGTCAGGTTACCGACTCCAACCGTAACGCTCTACTTAAAAAAGAGCTGCGTGTAGGGGCGGTAAATGGCTTGGTATGGGCTTTAGTGATTGGTTTGCTAACGTATCTATGGTTTAACGATATTATGCTTAGTATAACCATTACCGTGGCAATACTGCTTAATTTAGTGGCTGCGTCGTTGGCAGGCGTAGTGATCCCGTCTATTTTAGATAAAATGAAAATTGACCCTGCGTTGTCGGGCTCAGTGATTTTAACCACAGTGACTGATATTGTCGGCTTTGTGACCTTTTTAGGGTTAGGCAGTTTATTGTTACTTTAATTTAATTGGCTGTTATTTAACTAAACGCCACCTCCATGAAGTGGCGTTTAATATAGATATAGCGTCATGAAAAGGCCTTTAATTTAAGCTTTAAACAATCGTACTTATTTTATTTCTACCTTCCGTTTTTGCTCGGTATAAAGCCGTGTCTGCGGCATATAACAGCGCCTCGTAGGTGCGGTACTGGTTATTATTTTCACTGGCAATTCCTTGGCTTACCGTAATTTTAACCTCTGGCGGCAATCCTATGTCTGTAAAGCTCATTTGTGCAATTTGTTGTTGTATATGGTTGGCTACAACCGTGGCGGTTTTTATATCGCAACGGGGTAAAATAATGGCAAACTCTTCACCGCCATACCTAGCAGCTAAACACTCTCTAGATGGAATGCACTGCAATAGCATTTTTGCTATTTTCTGTAAGCATTTATCGCCTTTAATATGCCCATAGGTATCGTTGAATTTTTTAAAGTGGTCAACATCAATTAATATACTGGTTAAAGGTTGTTGGCTTTGAATACTCTCTTGCCAGTATTTTTTTAACGACTCATCTAAAGCTAAACGGTTAGCAAGCCCAGTTAAATGATCGGTTGAGGCCTGTATTTTTAAACGGTTATACATGGCTTTATGAGTACTAAGATCGTGAAGTATACAAACGTACAACTTTTGCGCCGATGCGAGACTTTTTGGCATGCTTGATATTGATAAGTCTGCTTCAATCACATCGCCATTGGCTTTGTTTATAGTAACTTCATTTGGGCCAATGCTAAGGGGAGTGTCCTTAATACCAATCCAGTTTAACAAGGTTTGTTTATATTTATCAAGGTCTGCACCGTGTAAAAACGACAGTAAATTTTCGCCTATCAGAGATTGCTGAGAGTAACCTAATAGCTGTGCTGCCTTTGGGTTGGCAAACTCAAACCCCCCTGTTCATTCAGTACAAAAATACCTTCGGCGGTGCCATTAAATAATTCAATTAATGCATCAAATTGAGTATGCGAAAAAGGGGATGATAAAGCGCTATCGAAGGGCAATGCTTTATCGTTATTAGTTGCGGCAGTCTCTTTATTGTTAATTTGTTTCGACACGTTTTAGCCTTAGCATGGTACAGACGTTTTTGATGTCTACAAATTTACTTAAAAAAGTGCAATTAAACCTTTCGGTAATCTTCTGAATTTAATTGTTTGATTCTTAATGTCTTTTTTGTGTTTGTGTTTGTGTTTGTGGTTTGGTTTTATTTGCGGTTTAAATAGCAGTTAGTGTGTTAAAATTTATTATTAATTAAAATATTCATTTAAATTTGTTGTTGGTTATACAACATTTAAAACTAATTAGTAATAATATGAACAACTTTTAAAGTTATGTATGTTTGAACTTTCTAAATAAAAGACGCTCATTTAGTTCACAGCTAAATGAGCGTTTTGAGTTCTAAATATTAACGAGGTTCATTTCTAATTTGTGGATCTGCGCTAATGTATTTTTGGATTGTTGGGATTGCAACAATAAACTGCAAGCATAAATCACCTGCATTTTTATTTGAATCAACAACCACTATAGATTGACCACCGTTGATTATTTTAAAACTAAAATCTTCTACTATTGGCCCACTCAGCTCTGCGCCAACAAAATAAAAACCACGCTTAAGCGTTTCTTCATCTAAAGTATAGACACCATGAGTGTTTGGAACTGTTACCTCTCCACCACCTGATACCTCATGACCATTTTCTGTGTATTTGAATACAGCCTCGTCGTTCTCATTAATTGTTACGTTAACACTAAATTTTATAAGTTGATTGTTATCTACTGTAGTCATTGTTTACATCTCTTTTTTAATAAGTAGTAGGATACTACTGAATATATTTTTAGTTTATAAGTCGAAATTATTGATACCAAATTCTTTAAGTATCTTTATTTTTTCGGGAGCTTCAGACAAGCGATCTAAGCAACTATATGCCTGTAATAGGGGAAAAAGAATATCAATATCATTTGTTTTTTTAGCTATATTTAAGATTGATTTTAGAGCCTTGTGGCAAAATAATTTTCGCTTCTCATTATTCTCTTTTGATGCTGCTAATTTTGCTTGCGCCAAATATATGCTGGCTATATGAATGCTATTATTAATGCCTGAGTTTTCTTCAATTCCTAGTGAAGTTGTATATCTGTTTAACTCATCCATGAACTTCTCTGCCAAGGTCGATTGTTTGACTTTGACAAAGTAGCGAATCAAATTGACATAGATACCCGTGATATTACGATTTTTCTCTGATGTATGTAAGAAGTTTATAATGCTTTCAATTAAAGAAACATTAGCGAGCTCAGCGTAAATTAAGGTTTGGTTAGTTAAAAACTGAAAATATTTTTCTTGGAATTTCTTATTTTTTGGATCCTGTTTTAATGCTTTTTTTCAGCCTCTAATGCTTTTATTGTATGCAAAAAAGCTGGCTGTTTATCTGGCAGGTAACTTAGTAGATTGGCTTGATGGGAGTGCGTATAGGCCAGCATCTCTAATAAGTTTGCATCATTAGGATATAATGAGGTTAAAGTATTTAAAACTTTTTCTGCTTGTTCATAAGAATTTAGCGCATTTCTGTAGTTACCTAAGTGTACTTCTGTGCTAGCAATCCAGCTAAGAGTATCAGCTCTATCAATTAATAAGTTTTTATCGTTTGGAATTAAATTAAGCGCTTCATTTTTAAGGGCGAGCGACTCTGTAAAGCGCTGTTTCGCGGCAGTGTAGTTAAATTGCTTTAAATACAAAGACCCTAGCGAATTATGTGAATAGGATAATTCCATAATCGAGTTGAAATCATTCGGTGCTAATGAATACATGGTTTCGCTATAAGTATGATATTTTTTTAAGAGCGGTTCAGCAGCGGCGTAATCACTTTTATCATAATGAAGCTGGCCGAGCCAAAAGGCATTGGCACCGGCAAGCGTTAGTAACTCTAAGTTGTTTGGCTGGGTTTTTAATAATGCTTCAAGGCGAATGCGGGCGTTTTCAAAGGCAGTGAAGGCCTCAATGGTTTTACCGCGAGAATAGGCCACTTCCCCCATGGCTTCTAGGGTTTGTGCGTACTGAAAGCGACTTTTAAACTCGGCTTGTTGACTGCTAAAGTTAAATAGCGAGCTTGGCTCCTCTACTTGATTGGTAAAATACTCAAGTGCTTTATTACTAATGCCATCAAGTAAGTCCATACGCTTTACGCTGCGTAATTTATCGGCAAAATCACCTACCATAAACCCTAGTAAGCTTTCGGCCTCTTGGCGTTTTTGCTGTGCAAGTTGCTGCGCTTGAAAGCTGGTAACACTCATAAATAGGGCAACACAGGTAAGTAAACAAAGCAGAGCGACGGTGCCGCGTTTTATAGTTGTTTTTGTTTTACTGTGTTTAAGAGAGCTGGTTATAAGCGCGCGTTCGTCATCGTCTAGTTTAAATATGTTGTCGTTTAATAAGGTAACGGCCTCTTGCAATGGTTTACCCGGCGCTAACAGATAGGCGTTACTTTTGTGCTCATTAAGCCATTGTTGAGTGTGGTGGTGTAAGCGGCTTTTTATAGCAAGGGCATCTTTATGGTCATTAATCCACTGTTTAGCACGTGGCCATTGGCGTAATAATGCCTCGTGAGCAAGGCTAAAGTAGGCTTCTTGGTTTTGTAAATGCGATACAAATAAGCGGCTATCGACCATGGCTTGAACCAGCTCTTTTTGGCTGGTGTTGGTTAATGCTTGCAAGCGGGCTGCGCGGCTCGTAATGGTTTTACCATCTGGGTTTAGCGTTACTAATTGCGATAACACGCTTTTTAGTTGCTGTTGTTGCGCTTGAGAAAGCCCTATAAATACCTCTTCGGCTTTTTTACCAATGGCACCCTCAATACCGCCGAGTTTTTCATAAACACTGTGCAATAACTCATTATTATCACTGCGCTGTAAATACAGCTCTTGCAGTGTATATTGTAGCATGGGCAGTGCATCTGGATTATTGGCGGTATCGGCGCAAAGTATTTCATCCAGCGGGGTTTTAGTGTTTGGGTCTTGCGAAAACGTTAAATTAGCGGTTAACGCTGGCAAACGAATAATTTGTTGTAGTTCATGGCGATTTGGTGGGGTTAAATCGTAATGCGCGCCATGAGCTTTGCCGGCCATAAGGCTTGGCTGCTCAACCACTAAAGGGTAAAAATCGTTACGACAGGCACTAAATACAATCACCGCTTTAGAGGTCGCTAAACGCTCAATAACAGATAAAAAATGACTTCGGGTGTCGTTACTAAATAGCGGTGAGGAAAGTAGCACTTCTAAGCGGTCTATAAACAAAAACAATTGCGGCGTTTTTGCTGCTGTTTGAGTATTTGCAATTGTATTTTTTAAGCAACTAATAACATTATTTATGTCATGTTCTAGTTGCTGCGCCAGCGTTTGTGCGCTTAACCCTGTAAATACTGGAATGTCGTTAATATCCCAATCTAGCATGGCTGAGGCGAGATCTAAATACAGCCTATTTTGAGCTACATCTGCAAAGTCGAGTTGGGTGTACGACATTACTCTAATGCCGTTATAGCCTCGCTCGTCGAGTAGTTTTGGCAATATACCCGCATTAACTAATGATGATTTACCCGAGCCACTAGGGCCAAGGATTAAACAAAATGCGCGCTGCAATGTTACTTGGTTTGATACGCTCTCTAATAACCTGCTGATGGCGTGATTACGACCAAAAAATAAGTGGGTATCGGTTGGATTATATGCACTCAAACCTAAAAAAGGAGAGCCGCCTTGCCATGTGTTAACTTGGTTGGGGAGGTCATCAGCTAATGGAAACTCAACCGTTGCAATAACTCTATAACCACGTTTACGTATGGTTTCTATGTATTGCGGCGCGCTTGCCTTATCACCCAGAGCTTTTCGTAACTGAGTGATAGTTTTATGCAGAGGGTTATCGCCGGTTTCTGTGTTTGCCCAGCAGTGGGTTAATAACGCGTCGCTACTCACAATCTCTGCTTGGTTTTGACACAAGTACAGCAACACATCCATGGCTTTGGGTTCTAGCTGTTTTTGTTCTTCAGCGCGTTGAATGGTGTTACTGGCAGGCGTTATTTGCCATTCACCTAAATAAAAGGGCGGTTGATGCATAATTGGCTCATTTTTATAGTTATAAGTGCATTTAGCTTTTTGCTTTAGTTATATTTGTAGTGCTAGTTATTTTTATTAAGTGTAACAATTCGCTGTGGAAACGGAATTTCTATATTGGCATTGTTAATTGCTTTATACACGCTGGCGTTAATAGCGAGCTTAGTTTCAATAATTTTAGTGGTAGGAACCCAGTATCTATAGCTAATAGTAACGCCGCTATCAGCAAAGCGTTCTATGCCAACTTGTGCATTGGGTTGTTTAGCAACCAGTTCGTGATTAGCTAATGCGTTTTCAATAAGGCTGATCGCGGTATCACTGCAGGCGCTGTAGGCTATGTCTATTTCACCTTTTACTAAGGAGTAGCTAAATGAGTTATGCAGAATTTCGCCAACAATATGTTTGTTGGGAATGGTTATTTCTACTTTTTCTTCATTAATTAATACGGTGTGACCCAGCTCAATGAGTTTTACTTGGCCGCTAACGCCTTTTATTTCTATGGTATCGCCCACCACAAATGGCCGCGTGGCAATAATTGCAAGCCCGGCGCCATAATTAGAAAGCATGCCTTGTAATGCTAAGCCAGCACCTAAAGAAGCGGCACCTATTGCAGCAACAAACGGGGTAACACTAATGCCAATTTTACCAAGCGCAATTATGATCACCATAATGATCAGTAATACTTTAACGACATTACTAACAAAGTTGGTCAAGGTGATATCGACGTTATGTCGCGTCATCAAATTGGCAACACCTGCAGCGAGCTTTTTCGCTACCCACAGACCAACCAATAGAATAAAAATAGCGCCGACAATTTGCATACTGTAGGTAACTAAATATTCAGTAAGTAGGGCGTAGTACTTTTCAAATTGCTGAATTTCAGAACTGATCATGTCGACTCTATTTTAGCGATAGTGTTTTATCTGCTTATCATAACAAAGTGTTAACTAAAATTGGATATATTATTGGCACAATTACAGCAGTTAATAACGCACTCAATGCCATGGCTACTGATGAAAACGCCCCTATTTTTGGATGCTCGGCAATTGCAGCCGCGGTGCCTATAGCATGGCACGCGGTACCGATTGCGATTCCTTGTGCCTCAAAGTTAAATATTTTAATTAGTTTTAGTAATAAAATGCCAAATAAAGCGCCGAGTAAACCAATAAAAATAACCATGGCAGCGGCTAGCGAGCTGATCCCGCCAAGTGAGTCGGTGACAAGTAATGCAATAGGTGTAGTAACGCTTAGTGCGGCAACTGAGGCGCTCAGTTGCGAGGGGACAGCAAATAAAACGCTTAATACAAAAGCCACCAGTGTGGCGTTAATAATACCAATACTGCAGGTGACTAAAATAAGTAAAAAGTTTTTACGTACGTGCATAAATTGCTGATATAGCGGCAAGGCCAAAGCGACTATGGCCGGCTCTAATAACCACGTTAACAACCGACTATGCGATGCAAACTGTGAATAGGGTAATTTAAGGTTAACGAGTAGTAAGGCAATAATGCCGATGCTTAAAAAAACGGGGTTGGTTAATGATTTTAAAATACTCTGATTGATTTTAAGATTAACTGCCCTTAGTGCAATAAAAAGGATAATAATAAATGGAATAGTTAACCAGCCAAGGCTAAAAATGGCGCTACTGAAATCAGTCATTATTAGTTCTGCCTTTAAAGTAACTCACTAGGCTTGCCACTAAAATTAAACTACTTAAGGGGACTAATAAAATAACGGCAGTTAAGAAAGGCCAATGGGTTTTTATAAGTGCTAAGTGTTCAATAAAACCAACGCCTGCAGGAATAAAGAAAATAGGCATTACATTTAAAATAGGTGTGGCACACGGGGTAAGATGCTGCTCTTTAACAATACCTGATAAAAGTAAAACCAGTAAAATAACCATTGCTAACAGTGGCGCAGGAAAACTGGCATCAATAAAGTGCATAATAAGTTTGCCCGCTGCCAAGCAAAGCAAAATGATAGCGCTACTTAAAAAGTATTTCATGGCGATGACTCAATAAAATAGAGGATTATCACTTTAACAAATAACGCTGTTTTGTGCATTGTGCCTTAGTATTACCAGCGTTTGGCGTTTGCAAACTCAATATCAGTTTTACCTTTTGCTTTAGCTATGGCTTTTTTAGTATTAGGGTTGATTAATAAGCGAATTTGACTCCATGTTTCTTTGGCGAGTATTTTTCGAGCAGGGGCTTTATAGCTTTGTTGAGTTACACGTTTTATTGCTGCTAATGTATCAGGTGAACGTGCTTGTAATGTATCAAGCATTTCTTTAGTTGCTTTATCGGTATCGTCGGTTGTTTTTGTTACTAAACCGAGTTCAAAAGCATGTTGAGCACTAATGGGGTCAGCATGACTTGCTAGCCAAAGTGCTTGGTCGCGTTTAACTAAGCCTGCAAGCATAACATTAGCGCCCATGTCGGGGCATAACCCCCAGCGCGCTTCCATAATGGCGAGTTTGGCATCGTGATGAACAATTCGGTAATCAGCTCCAAGCGCTATTTGCAGGCCACCACCAAGACAGTTTCCGTTAATTTTAGCAATTACAGGCACACTCAATGACTGCCAGCCCAGTACGACTTTTTGCGCTAGGTTTTGATTACCAGGAAGCCATTTGAATAGGAGCTTTATGATATTGAATGGCGAGACCATGACCGCGTTAATATCGAGCCCTGCACAAAAGTGTTCGCCCTCACCGGTTAATACAACCGCACGAATACTGGCGTCTTTTTTTATATTTTTAATCACTTTGTTAAGCTCAACAAACATAGTAAAGCTTAAGGCATTTTGTTTTTCTACACGATGTAATGTGACGGTAGCGATACCCTGTTTTTTTTCTAATTTAATCATTGTTCACTCCTCTGACCTGTTGTTTGAGCTTATGTTTTTATTGATGTTAAGTAAAGTGGGTGAAGGTGAATAAAAACAAACTGAATTTTTAATACACGTGGGGCTAGCTATCTTTGATGGCTATTTAATCTTCCAAGGTCAACAGACCCGTGTGCTAACCAATTTAATAATATCTATAAGTATTAGGAATAAATAAAAAAGTCAGTAATTAACGTGTTTTTTTATCAAAACCCTAGCAACTTTTGATATTATGATTGCCACTTAAAAGCTCAGAGGTTAACCATTCATGTCAGGTCCACGTTTATTTACGGTAGAAGAAGCAACTCATCAAGCTTATGATATTTTTTTAGAGCTGGCTCCCAATAATTTAAGCGACAAAGATGTTGAAGAATTTAACCTACACCGTGAAGAACTAGGCTTTATTGAAGAAGATGAGCCCGATGAACAGTGGCAAGACTTTGTTGCCCTAGAAATTGAACCTGAGCATTTTATTCAAGTATTAGTGGGCCTTGAGTTTGATAACGAAGACGTATTATTTGCGAAAATTCTAATTAGCCGTGATAAAGACGCGCCTTTTTGTCATATTTTGTGGAAAGAAAGTGAATAACCACCTCTCTGCTTTTTTGTTATTGCCATTTGCAAGAGAACGTATTTTGCGATGCTTCTTTGTATTACTGCTTTTATTATTTAGCTGCTTTAGCTGGGCCGTTGATCCCTTTGAAGATTTTCATCAATATGGGGAACTCTCAGATGAAGAAATTCATGAGTTACACAAAGGCGAAGTGTTGTACGGCGATACCGAATTTGGTTTTATTTTAAGTAAAGGTAACACTAATTCCACCAGTTTTAAGCTTAAAGGGAATCTTTATCAAGATTTTGAAAACTGGCGAAATCAATTCAAAATAGACTCCTTGTACAAACGTGATGAAAACGAAGAAACGGGCGAGTCGGATGTGACCGCTAATCGGGTGTTTTTCTCTGCACAAGGTAACTATAAAGTAGGGGTTAAAAACTCGTCGTTCTTTATTTACGGGGATTATGAGGAAGATCAATTTAGCGGTCTTGATTTTAAAAGTACGATAGCAACCGGTTATGGTGCACGTGTTTATCAAGGGGTTAAAAATAAAGTAGATATAGATATTGGCCCAGGTTTATATCGCTCAGTTGCTGATGATGAGTCAACAGCACTTGAAGACGATAAAGACAAAATGGGTTATTTACTTCGTATTGCAATGCAGTGGGAGAGGTTAGTATCTAAGCGTACCCGATTTAATCAAGATATCAGTATAGAACAGTCTTTGTCTGGGCTTAACTCTCGGTTAAAGTCAGAAACGGCCTTAATTAGCCAAGTGGTTGGCGCGGTATCGCTTAAGTTTGCTTATATGTATCGTTATAATTCTAAGCCTGAAGAAGATAAGCTTAAATACGATTCAGAGCTCAGTGCAACCTTAGTGTACAGTTTTTAATTTTTTAACTTTTTAATAGAGAGTGTTATGTATCAGCATAAGCAGTATGCGGTATTTATATTTGTAGTATTAGCGTGGATCAGCGGTTTTGTTGCGCTTGCATGGAATTTAATTGGTGCCGATGCCCCGTTAATCGTATTTGCTGGTATTTTAGTGCTGGTGGGCTTTTTGTTCCACGGTTTAACCATTAAAGTTGACGAAACTCATATTAGCTGGGCGTTTGGCCCAGGTGTTGCTGGCCAAAAGTTAGCATTAGAAGATATTGTCGATGTAAAAGCAGTACAAAACTCATACCGCCATGGTATTGGTATTCGCATTACACACGATGGTTGGATTTATACGGTATCAGGCTTTAGTGCGGTGCAATTAACGCTTAAAGATGGTAGCCAGTATCGCTTAGGTACGAATGACCAAGCAGGATTAGTTGCTGCGCTTGAAGATAAAATAACCCCTGTTGAAATGCCAGCTGCAGAGCCTCAAGCCAAATTACGAACACAAAATAATATGCTATAAAAAAAGCGCCTTAGGCGCTTTTTTTATAAACTTATAGCAATTTTACTAAGCGGGTTTTAGTGCTCGTGGCCACAGCCGCCTTCGCCATGTACGTGGCCATGCTCAAGCTCTTCGGCTGTTGCATCGCGTACTTCTAAAATTTCTACATCAAAGTTAAGTGTAATACCGGCAAGTGGGTTATTACCATCAACAATCACTTCTTCGTCTTGAATATCGATGATCATTACTGATTGGTCGCCGTCATCGGTGGTTGCACGAAATTGCATGCCCACTTCAATTTCCATACCTTCAAACATTGATTTTGGTACGGCTTGCATTAAGTGATCATGACGCTCACCGTAACCTTCTTCAGGCTCCACTTTTACGCTTAGTGTATCGCCAGCTTGCTTGCCTTGCAGCGCGTTTTCAAGCCCTGAGATCAGGTAGCCTGTACCAACGATAAAAATTAATGGCTCACCGCCAAATGAGTTATCAATGGTATTGCCGTCATTATCTAAAACAGAGTAATGCATTTTTACCACTTTATTTGCTGCAACGATCATAGTCATTCCTATTATTCATCTTCAAGAGAGTAAGGTAGAGGCAGAATGTTTAGCTCTACCGAAGGGGTGTGTTTTGCACGAAGAGTCTGATCGATATCAGTATCGTTTGGCAACACGACCAAACCAGTTAAAGTCTGTGTTTGTTCATTATAGCTTTGCGCAATAAGTTTACCTGCGCGGCGCCAGTTTTCACCTAATTGGGTTTCAATATCAGGCTCATCAAGTTGTCCTTCGCTTTGCCCAGAGACGATATACATGGCACGTTTGTTTTTGCCCAGATACTTCATACGTGCAACGGTTTCTTGGCCTGTGTAGCAACCCTTTTTAAAACTAATGCCGTTAATGGCTTGCAGGTTAACCATTTGCGGTACGTATTCATCAATCGCATCAACACTTAATTGCGGTTCACCAGCAAGTATAGATGCTTGCTGCCATAGCGCATCGTCATCGAGGGTCGACACATCGTCAGGTAGGCAAAATTGGCTATTAACCATCAGTAAAATGCGGTTTGATCCAAGCTTAAGAGCTTTACCGTGAGCGAAATCACAAGCCGTGGCGTTATCGCTAAAGTGAATGTCGAGTTGTGTGAGTAAGCCTGTTAGGTCATCACCAAGTAAACCAATTAATCGCTCTGAGGCTTTATTAATTTCAACTTTTGCAAATACAGCATATTTTTTTAATTCAGCAAGAGAGCGTTCTACTTCTGCACTTGAGCCTGTTAAAAAGTAACTTTGTTGATAAGAAAATAACTTAAATACACCCCATAACTTACCTTTTGCACTACAGTGACCTGCCCACAAAAAGTTATCGTTGTTAAGTTTATTTAGATCTTGAGTGATTTGTCCGTGTAGGTACGATAATTTATCTGCGCCTGAGAGGCTAATAACCTGATGTGATAAAGGACATGCATAAACCTGAGACATAAACACCTTCTTTGCAATAACAAATGAGGCCACATAATAACGTAGTTAAAGCGTATGGTACAGCGACTAACAGACGATGTTTTTATAACTTAGTGCTGTTAAATTAACGCGTATTTGGTAAACTCGAGTTAATTAAATATGAGGTTTAAAATGGTTGAAATACATAGTAAAGCACGTATCCGTTGGGCTTGTCGCCGTGGCATGTTAGAGCTAGATGTTTTGTTTATGCCGTTTGTTGAAGAAGCTTATGACTCGTTAGATGCTAAACAGCAAGCGATTTTTCAGCGTCTATTAACCCAAGAAGACCCAGATTTATTCGCTTGGTTTATGGGCCATGAAGAATGTAAAGACGCAGAGCTAAACAGCATGGTTCAGCTAATTTTAGACCGAGTTCGTGTATAGATTTACCGTTACAGATAATAAAACAGACCACAAACCGATTGTGGTCTTTTTTTGTGTGCTGACTTTAGTGTTGTGCCTATTTATGAACTCGGTGGTGGCAACTCTTTTTTGTATTGCACTTAATACACTTGCTGGCATTATTGTTTGGCGAAAAATCGTGGCTGCTCAACCACAGCAAGGCATTATACTCTTAGAGCCGAATCAATTTCGTTTTGAAGGATCAGGCAGGCAAATTCAAGGGCTCATTAGTAACCAAAGCCGGTTACTTGGTCAGAGTGTGTGGCTGTATATTAATGGCTTTAGTAAAAACTATTGGCTGATTATCTCAGCCAATAGTGTTGATAAGCAAAGCTATGCGCGCTTGAAACGGGCAACGCTTGAAGCAATTAATTACGTAGAGGAGTCAAAATAGTGGGCGTTGGGTTCTCATTTTGCTCTGGATAATCAATAGTAAAGTGTAGTCCACGACTTTCTTTACGTTCCATAGCACTTCTAATTATAAGCTCGGCAACTTGTACTAAGTTACGTAACTCAAGTAAGTTATTGCTTACTCTAAAGTTTGCGTAATAATCGTGTATTTCCTGTTGTAGCAGTTCAACACGATGCAGCGCACGTTCAAGGCGTTTAGTTGAACGTACAATCCCAACATAATCCCACATAAATAATCGTAGCTCATGCCAGTTATGGGTGATCACGATTTCTTCATCTGAATTAGATACACGGCTTTCATCCCAACTAGGTAAATCTACCAGCGCGGGTGCGGTCTCTATTTTACTTAAAATGTCTTTTGCTGCTGCATGGGCAAATACAATGCACTCTAATAATGAGTTACTTGCCATGCGGTTAGCACCATGTAAGCCGGTATAAGCCACTTCACCCACAGCGTATAAATTTGCTAAATCCGTTTTGCCGTTAAAGTCGGTCATTACGCCACCACAGGTGTAATGTGCCGCAGGAACGACAGGGATTGCTTCTTTGGTTATATCAAGCCCTACGCTCAAGCATTTAGCGTAAATAGTAGGGAAGTGTTCAATAATAAAATCTTTGTCTTTATGGCTAATATCTAAATATAAGCAATTTGCGCCAAGGCGTTTCATTTCAAAGTCGATAGCTCGCGCTACAATATCGCGCGGAGCGAGTTCTTCTCGTTCATCAAACTCTTTCATAAAGCGAGTGCCATCAGGGCGTTTTAAATAGGCCCCTTCACCACGCATTGCTTCGGTAATTAAAAAGTTTTGTAATTCCGGGTGGTAAAGACTGGTTGGATGAAATTGATTAAATTCCATATTAGCAACGCGACACCCTGCACGCCATGCCATTGCTATGCCATCACCGCTAGAAACATCAGGGTTAGAGGTGTAAAGGTACACTTTACTTGCGCCACCGGTTGCTAAGGCAACAAATTTTGCGCCAATGGTTTCTACTTTTTTGGCCTTTTTATTCCACACATGCATACCGTGAACATGTGACCCCGTTTTACCGATATTTTTATCTGTAATTAAATCAATCGCATTATAATGCTCTAACAAGGTGATATTACTGTGCGCTTGAACTTGGCTAATCAGCGTTGTTTGCACTGCTTTGCCAGTAGCATCGGCGGCATGCAAAATGCGTCGATGGCTATGACCCCCTTCGCGGGTTAAATGAAAGCGCTCTTTACCTTTACTATCAAATTCCATATCAAAAGGCACGCCTTGGTCAATCAACCATTGTAGGCAGTCATGTGCATTACTGGCAGTGTAATGAACAGCTTCTCTGTCACACAAACCGCCACCTGCATCTAAGGTATCTTCAACGTGAGACTCTATACTGTCATTTTTTTTATCAAAAACAGCGGCAATTCCGCCTTGGGCGTAAAGAGTAGAACCTTCGGTTAATTCACCTTTACTGATCACGGTAACGTTACAGTAATTAGCCAAAGATAAAGCAAGTGATAAGCCTGCTGCGCCGCTACCAATAATAGCGACATCGGTAATGTGATGTTTATTTTGGTTCATCTGTGAGGTACTTTGCGGTTACAATGCTCAGATAGAGCAATATTTATTTTTAATACTTACAGTTGTACCATATTTGTTGAACTACTACTAAGTGGTTTTAGCGTATAAACGCGTAATTTGTAGCTATTTTATAAAAAAACAATATGAGTCAGAACTTTTTATTCATCTAGGGGTCAGAGTAGGTGTGAACAATGGCGACACTATGAATAATAAGCAAGAATCAATCAGAGGAGTACCGGCTCGAATGAGCGAGCAGGAATTAGATTTAGCGTTAGTGAAAAGGGTCCAGCAGGGAGATAAAAACGCCTTTAACCTATTAGTTAAGAAGTATCAGAACAAAATAGCCGGTTTGATCTCTCGTTATGTATCAAATCAAGGTGACATTGCTGATGTAGCACAAGAAGCGTTTATTAAAGCGTATCGTGCCCTTCCAAACTTTCGTGGTGATAGTGCTTTTTATACTTGGCTTTACCGTATCGCCGTTAATTGTGCTAAAAATTATTTAGTGGCTCAAGGGCGTAAACCGCCAGCAAATGATATAGATGCTGACGATGCCGAGTTTTATGAAGGTGCAGATTCAATGCGTTCTAACGCGTCACCTGAAAATTTACTATTAAGCGAAGAAGTCCGCGCTGTTATTTTTAATACGATTGATAGTTTGCCTGAAGATCTTAAAACCGCGATTACTCTTAGAGAAATTGAGGGTATGAGCTATGAAGAAATAGCCGTGGTTATGGATTGCCCAGTCGGGACGGTACGTTCGCGTATTTTTCGTGCCCGTGAAGCAATTGATAATAAATTAAACCCATTGATAGGCGAGTCTTAGTATGACAAAAGCACACGTTAACCGCTTAGATAACGAATCGTTATCAGCATTACTTGACGGTGAACAAACATTAAAGGATGCAACTATTGCATCGGATGATGTAGCTACGTTTGGCCGTTACGCGTTAATTGGTGATGCAATGCGAGCTAAAGAAAATAACAATAATATGGACTTTGATATTAGCGAACGCATTTCGTTAGCACTTGAGAGCGAGCCCGTTTATGCAGACTTTAGCCAGTCTCACAATGTGGCTACCGCTTCTAATACCGAAACAGATAATAAAGTAGTGGCGTTTAATTGGCGTAAACCGGTTGCCCAACTAGCAATTGCTGCGAGCGTAGCAATGTTTACTATCGTTGGCGTGAACACCTTACCGCAAGGTGAAGATGTTGTGCAAAACGAAATTCCTTTATTGCAAACCACGCCGTTAACCGGCATGGCGTCGCCTGTAAGCTACTCATCAGCACCTGCACTTGATAACGCAGAGCAAGGTTTACGAGAGCTTCAGCAGCAACGCATTGGCGCATTAGTACTTGAACATCAACGTCAAGCGCGAGTGGCTCATTCGTTAAAAACAGCTAAAACAGATGAAACATCCCCAGAGGAAAAAAACTAATTAGATGAAAGTAATTACTTTTATTATGTCATTGGTGCTGAGTTTTAATACTTTTGCCAATGACACAAACCCTGCTAAAGATTTACTGCTTGAAATGGCCAGTGCAGTTCACACTCGTAATTTCGACGCCTCTTTTGTTGTTGTTAAGGGTAAAAGTATGGAGCCCTACCGCTGGGTGCATGCTAAACAAGGTGATATAGAGCTAGAGCATTTAAGTTTGCTTAATGGTGCAGGCCTTGAAATGATCCGCATTGACGATCAAGTTACCTACTTTGAGCCACAATCAGAACCTTACTCGTTAACAACTGACTCGATTGCAGGCCCCATCCCAGAAGTCTTATTTAAAGATATTAACCGCTTAAGTGCGCATTATGATTTTGTGCTTGGTGGTAAAGGCCGTATTGCGGGGCGTCCTGCTCAGCTGGTTCGAATTGAATCTAAAAACGATGACAAATATAACTATTGGATTTGGATTGATACTGAGTCGTCTTTATTGTTGAAAGCCGCCTATGTGAATCACCAAGGCGAAGCGCTAGAGCAATTACAACTTACCCACATTAGCGTAACTGAGCAACCGGCAAGCTTATTATTGGAAGTACTTAATCGTAATTTTCCAACACCATTACCCGCTAATTCAATTGATGAACAAAGCAAAGCAAATGCTATGAATTGGACTATTGGATGGCTACCTGAAGGGTTTGAATTACTCAAGTCCGATAGACATAAGCTCGACTTAAACAATGAATTAACAGATTACTATTTATTCTCTGATGGATTTGTTGAGGTCTCAGTATTTATACAACGGCCACTACCAGGTAAGCGCTTAAGCGGAGCTCTGACCTCAGGAGCCACCACTATTTATGTGCACAACGGCGGAAATTTTGATGTGTCTGTGGTGGGGAATATACCAACCATGAGCGCCAAAGCGATTGCTGAGTCTGTTTCACGGGCATTATAGATGATAGAACAAACGTTAACCGTCGTGGCCCTTAGTGGCCACGTTGCGCATTTAGAAGCCCAACAAAAACAGGCATGTGAAGGCTGTAATGGACGTTGTGGCTCTCAAGTGTTTAGTAAGTTATTTGGTACTGCCAAAAAAACCTTGCCCTACAAATTTGAAACGCAATTAGAGGTGGGGCAAAAAGTGACCTTGTCACTGGATGATAGCCATGTTGTAAAACATGCCTTTGCCGTTTACATGCTGCCCTTATTTTTAAGTTTAATATTCGCCTTATTGGCTAGTGAATTAATACAATTAGCCGAAGGCTGGCAAATTTTAGCTGCGATATTAGGTGGCATCACCGGCTTCTTAATTGCTAAAACATGGGTGAAATCACTTAGACATGAGATTAAAGTGATAAAAATTCATCCAATTAGCCTTCCTTTAACTCAAATAGATGGTGATTGACGCCAATTAAATGTAAAATTGCGTTTTTATGCCACAGTAACTTGAAAATGCACAGCAAGTATTTTCAAGTTATTTAGGCATGCGACCTTAGTCCTTTAAAATAGAAGTTTAGAATCCAGTTTATGAAGCATATCCGTAATTTTTCGATCATCGCCCACATTGACCATGGTAAATCGACCCTTTCTGACCGTTTGATCCAAGTTTGTGGTGGTTTAACCGACCGTGAAATGCAGAAGCAGGTTCTGGATTCAATGGATATTGAACGTGAACGTGGCATTACCATCAAGGCGCAAAGTGTAACGTTAAACTACAAGGCAAACGATGGTGAAACCTACCAGCTCAACTTTATCGACACTCCTGGTCATGTTGACTTTACTTATGAAGTATCACGCTCACTAGCTGCGTGTGAAGGCGCATTATTGGTTGTTGATGCTGGCCAAGGTGTTGAGGCACAAACATTGGCTAACTGTTATACCGCCATCGAAATGGACTTAGAAGTTATACCGGTTCTAAATAAAATTGATTTACCGCAAGCTGACCCATTACGTGTAGCCGAAGAAATTGAAGACATCATTGGTATTGATGCCCTTGATGCCGTGCAATGTAGTGCTAAAACAGGTGTAGGTATTGCCGAAGTACTTGAAATGATCGTTAAAGATGTACCGCCACCCGTTGGTGAAAAAGACGAGCCATTACAAGCGCTAATTATCGATTCTTGGTTTGACCCGTACCAAGGCGTTGTATCGCTAGTGCGTATCAAACATGGCGAACTTCGCGCGGGCGACAAAATTAAAATCATGTCAAACGAGAACGTACATACCGCAGATCATGTGGGGATTTTTACGCCTAAACAAACTAACACCGGTATTTTACGTACAGGTGAAGTAGGGTTTGTTATTGCCGGTATTAAAGAAATACACGGTGCACCGGTGGGCGATACCATTACTCATCAAAAAAATGCGGCACCAGAGCGCTTACCAGGTTTTCAAAAAATTAAACCACAAGTTTATGCGGGTATGTTCCCAATTGCGTCGGATGATTACGAGTCATTCCGCGATGCACTTAACAAACTAAGCTTAAACGATGCGTCGTTATTCTTTGAACCAGAAAACTCAACCGCGTTAGGGTTTGGTTTCCGTTGTGGCTTCTTAGGTATGCTGCACATGGAAATTATTCAAGAGCGTTTAGAGCGTGAATACGACATTGATTTAATCACCACAGCACCAACGGTTATTTATGAGGTAGTGACTAAAGAGGGCACTACACAAATAGATAACCCGTCTGACCTACCAGCTGTAAACGATATTTTAGAAATACGTGAGCCAGTAGTAGAAGCTAATATTTTAGTACCGCAAGAGTACTTAGGTAGCGTAATCACTTTATGTGTTGATAAACGCGGTATGCAAACTAAAATGAGCTACCATGGTAAGCAAGTTGCAGTAACGTATGAACTGCCAATGGCTGAAGTGGTAATGGACTTCTTTGATAAGCTAAAATCAACCAGTCGTGGTTTTGCGTCGCTTGATTATAACTTTAAGCACTTCCAAACCTCAGACATGGTTCGCGTAGATATACTCATCAATAGCGAGCGTGTTGATGCTCTTGCTATTATTGTACACCGCGATAGCGCGCAGTCTCGTGGTCGTCAGCTTGCTGATGCGCTAAAAGAGCTTATACCACGTCAAATGTTTGATATTGCGATTCAAGCAGCAATTGGTCAGCATGTAATCGCGCGCACAACCGTGAAACAGCTTCGTAAAAACGTAATCGCGAAGTGTTACGGCGGTGACGTGAGTCGTAAGAAAAAATTACTTCAAAAACAAAAAGATGGTAAAAAGCGAATGAAGCAACTTGGTAACGTTGAAGTGCCTCAAGAAGCGTTCTTAGCCATTTTAAAAGTTGGTAAATAAAAAATAAAGGGATAATAAATGGCTGGCTACTTTTCAGTTTTATTGGTGTTATTAACCTTAGGCTCAGGCCTAATATGGTTAATAGATCACTTAATGTTTGCCCCTAAAAGGCAAGAACGTTTGGCACTTGCACAGACTTCTGCCGGTGGCCAACTTGATGAAGAAACCGCAGCATTGATTGCGCCTGAGCCAGTCATTACTGAAACAGCAAAGTCGATTTTTCCGATGATTGCTGCTATCACTATTTTTAGATCGTTTATTTTTGAGCCGTTTCAGATCCCATCGGGTTCGATGATGCCAACCTTATTAGTAGGCGATTTTATTTTAGTGCAAAAGTATTCTTATGGAATTAAAGACCCAGTATGGCGCAGCCAGTTAGTGGATGTGAGCGAACCAGAGCGTGGCGATATTGTTGTTTTTAAATACCCATTAGATGAAAGAGTTGATTATATTAAACGCGCTATAGGCTTACCAGGCGATAAAATTGTTTATCGCGATAAGCGTTTGTATATTCAACCAAAATGTGAAGAAGGCGAAGTTCAAAAAGGCGCGCTTCTTTGCAACGAATTCAATAAAATTGATTTTAAATTAATTAATGATGATGAATTTATGCAAGGCCCAATGGCTTTAGCGCGTTTAAATGAAGATTTAACGACCTCTAGCCATGATATTTTAATCAACCCAAAATCGCCTGAACGTAAAGGGCGTTACTACCAGCAATTGGGCACTCCTGCAGATGAATGGGTGGTGCCTGCTGATCATTACTTTATGATGGGTGACAATCGCGATAACAGCCAAGATAGTCGCTTTTGGGGCTTTGTACCAAAAGAAAACTTGGTGGGTAAAGCTGTCTTTATATGGATGAGTTTTGAATTTGATAATGGCCCAGATGACATTTTACCAGGATGGGTTCCAACTGGTGTTCGTTTTGAACGCCTAGGTAATATTCAGTAACAATGAAAAAAAATGTAACAGAGTTATACAAAAAAATTGGCTACACATTTGCTGATCAAGGCCTACTTGAGCAAGCAATGACGCACCGCAGCCACAAAGGTCAACACAACGAGCGACTCGAATTTTTGGGCGACTCGATTTTGAGCTTTGTAATTGCCAATGCCTTGTACGCTAAATTTCCTAAAGCACGTGAAGGCGATTTAAGCCGCATGCGTTCGACTTTAGTTCGCGGCCAGACGTTAGCTGAATTTGGCCTTGAGTTTGAGCTAGGTGATTACCTGCGTTTAGGTCCAGGCGAGCTAAAAAGTGGCGGGTTTAGACGTGAGTCGACCCTAGCAGATGCAGTGGAAGCTATAATTGGCGCTGTATTTTTAGATTCAGACATTGATCGTTGCGGCGAGCTTATTTTAGCGTGGTATGAATCACGTTTAGATGCTATTTCACCAGGGCTTAACCAAAAAGATCCTAAGACCCTGCTGCAAGAGTATTTGCAAGCTCGTAAGCTATCATTACCTGGCTATACTGTAGTAGACACTAAAGGTCAGGCACACAATCAAACATTCACGGTTGAATGTATCGTTGATGGAATGGATAGCATTATTTCTGTTGGCAGCTCAAGGCGTAAAGCCGAACAAAAAGCGGCCGAAAAAGCATTGAAGATACTTAAAAATGAATCTTGATACCTTAATACAGCCTCATGAAGGCGAAATAGACACATTTTGTGGCATGGTTGCGATTGTTGGCCGTCCTAATGTGGGTAAATCAACCTTGCTTAATGAAATTATTGAGCAAAAAGTCAGTATTACCTCACGTAAGCCACAAACCACGCGCCATCGTATTATGGGTATTCATACTGAGGGTAAACACCAAGCGGTGTACGTAGATACCCCAGGTCTGCATGTTGAAGAAAAGCGTGCCATTAACCGTTTAATGAACCGCGCAGCGTCGAGCTCAATTGGCGATGTTGAACTGATTATTTTTGTTGTTGAAGGCACACATTGGAATGCCGATGACGAGATGGTACTAAATAAAGTGAGCCAAAGTGGCAAGCCGGTATTGTTAGTTATTAACAAAATTGACCAAGTGAAAGATCGCGACCTTGTCCTGCCACACATGAAGTTTTTAGGCGATAAGTTTGACTTTATAGGCATTATGCCTGTCTCTGCGACTCAGGGTAAAAACATTGACCTGATCAAAGAAGAAGTGACTAAACGTTTACCGCCGTGCGAATTTTATTTTCCGGATGACTACGTTACTGACCGCTCAATGCGCTTTATGGCGGCTGAAGTGATCCGTGAAAAGCTTATGCGCTTTATGGGTGAGGAACTACCTTACTCAGTGACTGTGGAAATAGAACAGTTTAAATGGCAAGAAAACGGCGTTTGGCACATCAATGGCCTTATTTTGGTTGAGCGTGAAACGCAAAAGCGCATGGTTATCGGTAACAAAGGCGAAAAGCTAAAAGTAATCGGCCGTGAAGCGCGTAAAGATCTAGAAGAAATGCTTGATAATAAAGTATTTTTAGAGCTATGGGTTAAAGTAAAATCGGGCTGGGCTGACGATGAACGTGCCTTAAGAAGCTTAGGCTACGGTGAAGATTAATAAGTATCGAATAGCCTAATATGGACAGCGACTTTTACAAAGCCTATTTATTACATCGACGTCCCTATAGTGACTCGCAAGTAATGTTAGATATGCTGGTAGAAGGCGTTGGCCAGCTTAGAATGCTCGCACGAGTTAGTGGTCGCCAGGCCACTAAACATAAAGCCCAATTACAACCATTTCAATCCTTACTCGTTCATTACAACGGCAAATACGATTTAAAATATATTAATAAATTTGAGCTCTATGGCAACCCGTTATTCCTAACCGGTGATAAGCTTTACTGTGGCTTTTATTTAAATGAGCTAACGAATCGCATTGTGCCGATTAATGAGCCCATTGATCAAGTTTTTCAACTTTATAAAACACACCTAGAAAACCTTAATAGTGGTACTGACATGCAAGCGGTACTGCGCTCTTATGAATTTCAATTGTTAGAGCTACTAGGATATGGAGTTGATTTTAGTTTTGATGCGGACGGTGAGCCAATTGACGAGGCACAAACGTATAGCTATTTTGCAGAAGTAGGGTTTTCGGTGCAGCATGATACGCGCTCTGGATTCACCGGTTCACAACTTAATGCCATAGCAAATCATGACTTTAGCCAAGCGGATGTGTTATATATGGCAAAGCAATTAAGTCGTTATTTATTAAAGCCATTATTAGGCAATAAGCCATTAAAAAGTCGTGAGTTATTTATTAGCTCTCAATAAACAAATTTCACAGGTACAAACATGAAAGATATTCTTCTAGGCGTGAACGTAGATCATATTGCAACGCTTCGCCAAGCTCGAGGTACTTCTTACCCTGATCCAGCCCACGCTGCCAGTGTAGCAGAACATGCCGGTGCAGATGGCATTACGATTCATTTACGCGAAGACCGCAGACATATTCAAGACCGCGATGTGTATGTGATGGCTAAAACCATTCAAACACGCATGAACCTTGAAACCGCAGTAACCGATGAAATGATTGCGATTGCACTTGAGGTTAAACCTGAATATGTATGCTTAGTACCTGAAAAACGTGAAGAGCTTACTACCGAAGGCGGCTTAGATGTAGCGGGTAATATTGATAAAATAGCCGCAGCGACTAAAACTCTAACGCAAGCTGGTATTAAAGTGTCATTGTTTATAGATGCCGATAAAGCGCAGTTAGATGCGGCAAAAGCCTGTGGCGCGCCTTATGTTGAAATTCATACCGGAGCCTATGCCGATGCTATCAACGATGAAGATACAGCAAAAGAGCTTGAACACATCCGCCAAGGCGTTAAGTATGCAGCGAGTATTGGCTTAATTGTTAATGCCGGCCATGGTTTGCACTACCACAACGTGAAGCCAATTGCAGCGATGCCAGAGATTTACGAGCTTAATATTGGTCACGCTATTATTGCCCGTGCAGCGATTGATGGTTTAGATAAAGCAGTGCGTGATATGAAACGCTTAATGCTTGAAGCCCGCGCTTAGAATCATAAATAACAATAGACAAGACGAGCTATAGCTCGTCTTTTTTATTGTTGTTATCAATGTTGGCATCAACAAGTAAGTTTTCCAGCTCGTCTTGAAGTTCAAACAATTCGGGCTCTATATTATCAAGTACGCACTCATTTTTAAGTGATGTTTCGATCGTTTCAGCCAATGTTTTTAATTTTGGTACACCAGTATAGCAACACGCTCCATGAAATTTGTGGATCACGCTGAGTACTTGAGGGCAGTCATTGCTGACTATTGCTTGATTTAATAAGTTTAGGGTTTCGGGCACGCTTAATAACAACATGTTAAGCATTTCATTGGCTAATTCAGGCTTACCGCCAGCACGTTGCAGCGCCAACGTCCAATCAAGTCGAGTGCTATTAAAAGGCGCTGTGCTATGTTCAAATGTGCTTTTTGACTTATCACGGCTTACAGGTAATTGCGGGCTATGATCGCAAATAACTTGATTGAGCATATCTTCGTCAATTGGCTTGGTTAAATAGCCTTCAAAACCATCTTTTAATAATTGTTCTTTTTCACTATTAAGTGCATGCGCAGTTACGGCAATAATAGGTGTATCTTCATTTAAAGATGACTCTTTAATGAGTTTACAGGCTGTAATGCCATCCATTATCGGCATTTGAATATCCATAAAAATCACATCATATTTATGACTTTTACTTAGGCTATAAGCTTGTGAACCATTATGGGCAGTATCAATCAATTCCACCTGTTCGTTTAGTAGGGTGTAAATTAATTTTAAATTAGCGTCGTTATCATCTACCACTAATACTTTTAATGGCAGTAGAGTTTGTTCATGCTGGTCTATGTTATGCGTCGGGTGATCAAGTCGATATGGTGCGGCTAATAACTCACATAATTTACGATGGTTGAGCGGTTTACTTAAACAGGCATCTGCACCGCTGCCTATAAAAGCTTCACGCATATTGTGCGATACAGTATTAAGCATTAAATATAAATAATCGGTTGATTCTCTAACCGCTTTTACATAGCTTTTTAAGCGCTGCATATCATCAACCGATGCCATGTGACCAATAAGGCATATATCAAAATTAATCTCTGATTTCTCGATACACTCTAAAAATTCACTTTCGCTATGACATCGAGTGACGCTAATTTTCCACTCTTGTAATAATGAAACAACGGCATGATGAGTATGCTTATGTGGCTCTAGGTAAAGCACACGTTTACCAATTAATGATTGGGTAGGCAAATCGTTGATAAATACATGATTTGGTAATCTAAATACGCCATTAAAGGTAAAGCATGTGCCACTGCCTGGAGCTGAATTTAAAGTAATACGGCCATTCATTGCTTCAACAATATGTTTAGTAATAATAAGTCCTAAGCCAGTGCCACCAAATTTACGGGTAATACTAGAGTCGGCTTGGCCAAAGGCGGTAAATAACGCGTCTTGTTTATCGGCAGGAATACCCACCCCGGTGTCAGCAACCGACACTAAAATGGAAGTTTGCTCCTCATCTAATAAACGATGGCTAATATCGACTTTAATAGCGCCTTTTTCAGTAAATTTTATCGCGTTACTTAACAAGTTAATAAGCACTTGTTTAAATCGAGTGGGGTCGCCGGTTAAGTGATCGGGCACCTGAGGATTTATATAAATAGAAAGCTCAAGTTGTTTGTCGTGAGCGCTAGGTGCCAGTAATGTCATCACTTCGTTTACGCTATCGCGTAATTGAAATTGAATTGATTCAAGCTCCATAGCACCCGCTTCTAATTTGGAGAAGTCTAATATATCGCTAATAATGGTCAGTAAGCTGTTTGCTGAAAGCTCAATGGTATCAAGGTAATCTTTTTGGTTTTTATTTAGCGGTGTTTTATAAAGCTGGCGAGTAAAGCCAATAACCCCATTAAGTGGTGTGCGCAATTCATGACTCATTTTTGCTAAAAAGTCAGACTTAACGCGGTTAGCATCTTGGGCTTCTTTTTTAGCCATAGTGAGCTGTATATTTTGTGTCTCGTATTGCTCAAGCGTTTCGCGGTAATCACTAGTTGCTTGATCAATATTTTTTTGCATTTCGTCTTTTTGCATCACCATAGAGTGGGATATGGTATTGAGTCCTTCACGCAATAGTTCAAACTCACCATTCATGGGCTCAGTTAAGCCTGTTTGTCTTTTACCTTCAATCAACCTGTCGGTAGCAAGTACTAACTTATTTAGCGGTGTCATAAACATACGGCTAAGTTTTAGTGCTAAAATAGCAGCTAATACTAAGGCGAGAATAATAATAATACCGCTGACTAATAATGCGCGTTGCTGGCCAATAACAGCTTTGTCGCGATTAAGTTGGATCACCACGGTACCTAATGTGGTCTGAAACTCAGAAGTATTCCAGTCGCTATTGGGTGTTGTATGGTTAATGATAGGGGTAAAAAAAGTCACTAACTCTTCAGTTTGCTGAACATGTGTGGCTTTAAAACTGTCAATTTGCGTTTGCTCAATTAAGGTATCGAACGAGCGATGATAATTACTGGTTATAATAAGTTGGTTGTTATCATTAAAAATAGCAATTGATTTAACCGCTGGTGAGTGTTTGTTATGTGTATAACGAATAACACGGTTAAGTAGTTTTTTATTTTTTTCCAGTAAAGGTTGTTCAAGAGCAATCGCTAAAGGCTCAGAAATCGTTGTGCCTTGTTGATATAAAATTTCATCAAGCTCAATGTAACGATTTATTGTAAAATAACCACCTAGTAAAAGCCCAATGATCACTGTGGGGATCAGGGTGAGTGTTAAAACAGAATCGCGCAAGCCTAGTTTGGTCATAATCTGAGCATTATTATCATTTTTATTAAATGTGAGTATATACATACTCATAGCTATTCTCAAAGTAGAGACGTAATTCATCAACCTTTAAGGTAATGCCTCATGGCACAAATATTTAAAGCAAAGAAAAAACCACTACAACAGCAATCGCTTGAACTCGATATTACAGCAATGGATCACCATGGCCGTGGTATTGCTAAGTACAATAATAAAGTGTGTTTTGTCAGTGGAGCATTACCTGGTGAGCGAGTAAAAGCCAAATTAGTTGATGATAAAGCACGTTACAGCCAAGCTGATACGCTTAAAATAATTAAAGCCAGTGAATATCGCACAGTTCCTATTTGCGAGCATTACAGCCAGTGTGGTGGTTGCCAGCTACAGCATTTAGATGCCACACAGCAGGTAATTGAAAAGCAAGCAGCGGTGAATCAATTATTTGCCAAGTTTGCAAAATTAACCGATTTAAACTGGCAAGCTCCGCTGCTAAGCCAAGCAACTCATTATCGACGCAGTGCTCGGATTGCTGTTATGTTCGACAAGACTGCAAAAAAAATGCGGGTAGGCTACAGAGCAAATGCTTCTAAAAGTATTGTTAGTATTAATCAGTGCCCAGTATTAAGTGACTCATTTGCCGAGGTATTTAATGTATTTGATAAAGTCATTAATCAACACAAGGCGCTGCACAGCATTAGTCATTTACAGTTATGTGCCGCTGATGAACAATATTTTATTGTTATTCGCCATACCAAAGCGATTTCACCCCATGATAAGGCGTTTGTTGAGCAAAGTGTGGCAGCTCATAATTGGCAATTAGTGTGGCAAAGTGACAGTGATACCATTGATCATTCACATTTAGCTATGCCATTTTATAAACTTGAGCAGTTAAATATAACGTTTGAATTTGGGCTCAGTAACTTTATTCAGGTTAACGCGAGTGTAAATCAAGCAATGCTGCCTCAAGCTGCAAACTGGTTAGCACTTCAAGGTGATGAAAATGTTCTGGATTTATTTTGTGGTATTGGTAACTTCTCTTTAGTGCTAGCCAAACAAGCTAAAACAGTAACAGGAATTGAGGGTGTGAGTTCAGCGGTTGCATTAGCAACACAAAATGCGCACACTAACTCTATTACTAATACCCAGTTTCATTGTTTTGATTTAACCACGAGCATTAAAAAAGCGCCGTGGTTTAATAAAGAATTAGATGTTTTAGTGCTTGACCCTTCACGCACTGGTGCGATGGCAGTTTTAGAGCAGCTTCCATTAACGCAGTTTAAAGCGATTTTATACGTTTCTTGCGACCCTGTTACTTTAGCCCGTGACAGCGCTATTATTTCGCAAGCCGGCTTTGAGCTGAATAAAATAGGGCTAATGAATATGTTTCCTCACACGGGGCATATCGAAACTATGGCGTTATTTCAACGGAGGTAAAGCGCATTATGGTAGCGACACGTCAATCTCATCAACATGACAAAGCGGGTGACTTTTTTTCGCGCGTAGAATCTCTTGATTTGTCTCAGGAAAAAATTAGCTTACTCAATAAAGCGCAGCAGCTTTGCCAAACGTGCGATAACAGCGAGCGACAAAATACCGCTATAGAAATGGTAGAGATTTTAGTAGAGCTAAATTTAGATGCAGACTCTTTAGCCACTGCTTATTTAACCCCTTATTATTTAAATGATGTAGTGAGCATAGATGCAGTAGAAGAGCATTTAGGCAATCATGTTGCAGTGCTGCTTACAGGTGTGTCACAAATGGCCACCATAAGCACCTTAGCTCACCAAGGCAACGGCACTGTGCAGGTCGATAATATTCGCCGGATGCTGCTTGCTATGGTGGAAGATGTGCGCGCTGTGGTGATTAAATTAGCCGAACAGGTTTGCCATTTACGCAACGTCAAAGATGCCGCTGAAGAAGAGCGAGTAGTTGCCGCCAAAGAAACTGCTGATATATTTGCACCGCTTGCGAATCGTCTTGGTATTGGTCAATTAAAATGGGAACTAGAGGATTTAGCTTTTCGTTATTTGCATCCCGATATTTATAAAAACATTGCTAAGCAACTCGATGATAAGCGCCTTGCCCGTGAAGCATATATGGTTGATATGGTTGAGCAGGTCAAACAACGCCTCCATGAAGCGGGTATTAAAGCTGAGGTGTACGGCAGGCCAAAACATATCTACAGCATTTATAAAAAAATGGCGAAAAAGAACTACGAGTTTGATCAGCTATTTGATATACGCGCTATGCGAATTGTGGTTGAACGATTGCAAGATTGCTACGGCGCCCTAGGCATAGTGCATACTAATTGGCGTCATTTAAATAAAGAGTTTGACGACTACGTTGCGACCCCAAAACAAAATGGCTATCAGTCTATTCATACGGTGGTATTTGGCCCTGAGGGTAAAACCGTTGAAATTCAAATACGAACGCACGACATGCATCAAGATGCTGAGTTAGGTGTCGCCGCGCATTGGATGTACAAAGAAGGGGCATTACCAGGGCGTGGTTCAGGCTATGAGCAAAAAATTAGCTGGTTGCGTAAGTTACTGCAATGGCAAGAAGAAGTGGTCGATGGCAGCGATTTAGCACAAGAGCTTAAAAACCAAGTGGTTGAAGATCGTGTGTATGTGTTTACCCCTCGAGGCGATATTTTTGACTTACCACTAGGAGCAACGCCTCTTGATTTTGCTTACTACATTCACTCCAATGTAGGGCATCGATGTATTGGCGCAAAAATATTTGGCAAAATAGTGCCATTTACTCATCAGTTAAGCACTGGTGACCAAGTTGAAATACTAACCCAAAAGCAGCCAAACCCAAGTCGTGATTGGTTAAATCCATCGTTAGGTTACATTAAATCGTCTCGCGCTAGAGCCAAAATTCACCATTGGTTTAAACAGCTCGACCGCGATAAAAATTTAAGTGCGGGTAAAGAGATTCTTGATAGTGAGTTACAAAAATTAGAGCTAACTTATAAAGATTTAGATCCCGCTATAAAGCGTTTTAATTTTAGAGAACTTGATGACTTAATGGTCGCCATTGGCGCAGGCGATATTCGTCTTAACCAAATGCTTAACTTTATTACCGACAGAACAGAGCATGAGCCGGTAATTCGTTTCAAATCGCCTAGTAAAGTGACTGGTGATAAAAACGGTATTGTAGTGGATGGGGTCGGCAGTTTAATGAGCCATGTTGCGCGTTGTTGTCGCCCAGTACCTGGTGATGAAATCATTGGTTATATTACTCAAGGACGCGGTATTGCGGTGCACCGAGAGGATTGTGATTCGTTTAGTAATTTAAAAAACAAGCACCCCGAGCGTGTTATTTCAGTGAGTTGGTCAGATGATATTAGTAGCTCTTACGCCTTAACTATTCGTATTGAAGCCAGTGATCGTTCTGGCTTAATTCGTGACATCAGTTCTGCACTTGCCAATGAAAAAGTTAATGTGCTCAATATGAACGTAAACACGGTTGATAGCACTCAAACTGCTATTTTTGTGATGCAAATTGAAGTGCATGACTTGCAGGGCACAAACAAAGTGCTGTCTAAGTTACATCAGATCGAAGGGGTACACAGTGCAAAACGAGGGCAGTAATCAGGCTAACAATGAGGCTTTAAGCCAACTGCTGGAAATAATGCAAACACTGAGAAACCCTGAGGGCGGATGCCCTTGGGATCTCAAGCAAACGTTTGCGTCAATCGTACCTCACACTCTTGAAGAAGCCTATGAAGTGGCTGATTGTATTGAGCGCGACGATTTAAGTGAACTTAAAGGTGAACTAGGTGATCTGTTATTTCAAATCGTGTTTTATGCGCAACTAGCGCAAGAGCAGCAATTATTTAACTTTAATGATGTGGTGGCTCAGTTAAATGAGAAGCTAGTGCGCCGTCATCCGCATGTATTTTCATCGCAAGACACACCCACAACTGATGCCGAATTAGCCGCGCAATGGCAAGCAATAAAAGCACAAGAGCGTGCTACTAGAGCCCAAGATGAAAGCTCAATACTTTGGCAAGATATACCAAACAGTTTACCTAGCTTAACAAAAGCTAAAAAAATTCAACAACGTGTAGCCGCTTTAGGCTTTGATTGGCCTACTTATCATGGCGCTATAGATAAAGTGAGTGAAGAGGTTGAGGAAGTGAAAGAAGCCTTAGCTCATAACCCGTACTCAGCGCATACAGCAGAAGAGCTAGGTGATTTGTTGTTCGCGACCGTGAATGTAGCACGTCATGTTAAACGTGATCCAGAGCAATTGCTTCGTAGTGCCAACGATAAGTTTTCTGCACGATTTGAAAAGGTGCAAAATTACTTAATTGCCCAGGGTAAATGTATTGAGTCAGCGTCTTTAGAGGAAATGGATGCGGCATGGGATGCAATAAAAAAATTAAATAAATAGGGACATAAAAAATGTCTGTTTTTTGTGCACAGATTTGCTATTTATAGCTGGATTGCTTAGCTATGTTTTGGTACAATTTCGCCCCGTCTTGTTTATATTCCAAAATCACTTGTTTGGGTATTATATTCCTTTTAATTCCTGATATTCTAGGGTTCGCATGAGTACAAAATTTATCTTCGTTACTGGCGGAGTTGTTTCTTCGTTGGGTAAAGGTATTGCAGCAGCATCATTGGCCGCTATTTTAGAAGCCCGTGGCTTAGATGTTACCATTCTAAAGCTGGATCCTTACATCAACGTTGACCCAGGCACAATGAGCCCAATTCAACACGGTGAAGTATACGTTACCGAAGACGGCGCAGAAACGGACCTTGATTTAGGTCACTACGAACGTTTTATTCGCACCAAAATGACCAGCCGTAATAACTTTACGCAGGGGCGCGTATATGAAGATGTACTACGTCGTGAAAGACGTGGTGAATATCTTGGCGCAACTATTCAGGTTATTCCTCATATTACCAATGACATTAAGCAACGTGTTTATGATGGCGCAGAAGGCCATGATATAGCAATCGTTGAAATTGGTGGTACGGTAGGCGATATTGAATCACAACCATTTATCGAAGCAATTCGTCAAATGGGTACAGAAATTGGTCGTGAACGCGCACTTTTCATTCACTTAACCTTAGTGCCATTCTTAGGCCCTGCCGGTGAAGTGAAAACAAAACCAACTCAGCACTCAGTTAAAGAGTTACGCTCGGTAGGTATTCAACCAGATATTCTTATTTGTCGCTCAGACCGTAAATTGCCAAATAATGAGCGTGCAAAAATTGCATTGTTCACAAACGTTGAAGAAAAAGCCGTTATTTCACTACCTGACGTAGACAGTATTTATAAAATTCCTGCGCTATTAAAATCGCAAGAGTTAGATAACTTTGTATGTCGTCGTTTTCATTTAGACGCGCCTGAAGCGGATTTAGCTGAGTGGGAACAAGTATTATACCAAGAGTCTAACCCAACAGGTGAAGTGACGATTGGTATGGTAGGTAAGTATATTGAATTACCAGATGCATACAAATCAGTAAACGAAGCATTAAAACATGCAGGACTGAAAAATCGTTTAACCATTAATATTCAGTATGTTGATTCACAAGACATAGAAACCAAAGGAACTGATGTACTTTCTCGTTTAGATGCTATTTTAGTACCGGGCGGTTTTGGTGGTCGTGGTGTTGAAGGTAAGATCTTAGCGGCTAAATATGCCCGTGAAAACAAAGTGCCTTACTTAGGTATTTGTTTAGGTATGCAGGTTGCGCTTATTGAATACGCACGAAATGTTGCTGGTTTAGTTGATGCAAACTCAACTGAATTTAACGCAAATTCAGAGTCACCAGTGGTTGGTTTAATTACCGAGTGGTTAGATGCTGAAGGTAATGTTGAACTACGTGACGAAAAGTCTGATTTAGGTGGCACTATGCGTTTAGGCGCACAAAAATGTCATTTAACACCTGGCTCTAAGGTACATGGCGTGTATGGCAGCGACGAGATTGTTGAACGTCATCGTCACCGTTATGAAGTTAACAACAACTTTGTAGCACAGCTTGAGCAAGCTGGTTTGAGCTTTACAGGTTTATCTGAAGATAAAAAACTAGTAGAGATTATTGAGAATAAAGATCACCCTTGGTTTATTGCAGCGCAATTCCACCCGGAATTCACTTCAACACCACGTGATGGTCACCCGCTATTTGAAGGGTTTGTAGCTGCGGCTCATACCTACCAAAAAGCGTCTTCGTAATTTAAAAAGGCTGTGCATGATGCGCGGCCTTTTTTGTTTCTAAGGCTAGCCAAACTCAGGTTAGCCGCACTCACCATTTTGGGAATATAGAGGAATCAAGATGTCAGAAATCGTAAAAGTAATCGGTCGTGAAATTATGGACTCGCGTGGTAACCCAACTGTTGAAGCTGAAGTATATTTAGCTGATGGTTCGTGGGGCCGTGCTGCTGCACCTTCAGGCGCATCTACAGGAACTCGCGAAGCATTAGAATTACGTGATGGTGACAAGGCGCGTTACTTAGGTAAAGGCGTATTAAAAGCGGTTGGCTTTATTAATAACGAAATTGCAGAAGCACTAAAAGGTCAAAATGCACTTACTCAAAGTGATGTAGACCAAGTAATGCTTGATTTAGATGGTACTGAAAACAAAGAAAAACTAGGTGCTAATGCTATTTTAGCGGTTTCACTTGCCAACGCTAAAGCGGCAGCACAATCTAAAAAAGTAGAGCTTTACGAGCACATTGCGGACATAAATGGCACGCCAGGTGTTTACTCTATGCCATTACCAATGATGAACATCATCAATGGCGGTGAGCATGCTGATAACTCAGTAGATATTCAAGAATTTATGGTTCAGCCTGTGGGTGCTACTAACTTCCGTGAAGCATTGCGTATGGGTGCTGAAGTATTTCATAGCCTAGCTAAAGTACTTAAAGCGGATGGCCATTCAACAGCTGTAGGTGACGAAGGTGGTTTTGCACCAAACCTTTCATCAAACGAAGCTGCGCTTGCAGCCATTAAAGTAGCAGTTGCAAATGCCGGTTATGAGCTTGGTAAAGATATTACCCTTGCACTTGATTGTGCGGCCTCTGAGTTTTATAACAAAGAAGCAAATATCTATGACCTTAAAGGTGAAGGTAAGCAATTTACATCTGAAGAGTTTAACCACTTCTTAAAAGATTTAACTGAGCAATACCCAATTGTATCAATCGAAGATGGCTTAGATGAGTCTGATTGGGATGGCTTTGCACACCAAACTAAACTAATGGGCGATAAAGTTCAATTAGTGGGTGATGACTTATTCGTAACCAATACTAAGATTTTAAAACGCGGTATTGATAACGGTATTGCTAATTCAATCTTAATTAAATTTAACCAAATTGGTTCACTAACAGAGACGTTAGCAGCAATCAAAATGGCAAAAGATGCAGGTTTTACAGTGGTTATTTCTCACCGTTCAGGTGAAACTGAAGATGCAACCATTGCTGATTTAGCGGTAGGTACTGCTGCAGGTCAAATTAAAACGGGTTCATTGAGCCGTTCTGATCGTGTTGCTAAGTACAACCAATTGCTTCGTATTGAAGAGCAATTAGGCGCTAAAGCACCTTACAATGGTTTAAAAGAAGTTAAAGGTCAGTAATTCTCTAATCAGAATCTGATATTTAAGATTATAAAAATCCTCGCTTATGCGGGGATTTTTGTAAAAAATAGCAAAAAAGAGACAAAGGAACGGGCTACGAGCATCGAGCAAAGGACGTTAAGCTTGCAGTGCAAATGTCTAGGTTGAACAAGTAAGAAAGTAGACTCGCCGAACGTTAGTTACTTTTCATCAATTAAAGCTGAAATTGCTGCTTTAAAATCTCGCCGGTAAAACTGGTCTTTAAGTAAAAACCACGAGGCAAGGTTTTAATTATTTTCCCATTTGGGCCTATGGCATCGGTAACAATATGGCTATTCGCTGCTTTTGGGCGTATTTGCATTACATCCCCTAAATGTCCTGATATCTCGTCAACTCTACCAAGGGCTATAAGCTCCATTTGTTCTTCCCAGTCTCGCTGCAATTGAGCATCTTGTGCTGCACTAGGTTGCCATAAAAAGCCACTGCCAATGGTTCTATCAAACGGTGCTATATCGCGCTCGCCTAAAATAGGTAGCCATAAAACATGATTTAACTTTTTTCGAACATTACTTGAGTGCCAGGTCATACCGGTTACATTTATTAGCGGGGTTACCGACACAAACGTGGTTTCTAATGGTTTGCCTTTATATGAAATGGGCAGTGTTTTAAGTTCAATGCCTAAATCTTCAAAATCGGGGAGCGGTTTTGAACCAGCCGTAGCCCCCAATACATACTCAATCAGTTGCCCTGTCCAGCCTTTTTCACGTAACAAATCATCAGGTGTTTTAAAATGATACTGCTGCGCCAATTGACCTAGTGTGAGGCCGGCAATCGTATCGACGCGTTGCATTAATTGATTGATTGAATGGGGTTTTAAAGGTTGCATACTGTTATTTTAGTTGAATAAATACCAACGCCATGATAGCAAATTAGCGTGGTAGTGGATATCTTTAGCGGTTGGTTGATTTTTGAACTTGGTGTGGCTGGTGCAATTTTATGCACGGCTTTAAAACTATAGTTTTAGATAAGTAGCTGAACTGTATTGTTTTTTTTGTTTTTAGCGTTCAGTTTTAATTAAGGTCTATAATTGTTGTAAGGATAAATACAGATGTATGAACATGTTTATCCACAGAATCTGTGGAGAACATCACTTTTTCGATCTTGTATTGTGGATTTGTTTGCTAAATGAGCGTGTTTTACAAAAGTTATGCACAAGCTGTGAGTAACCAGCACAAACCGTGTGGTTTTTATGTATTTATTTGCTAGGGTTGTTTGTTATTCGTATCTATCGCTATTAATTTACCCCAAGCGAAGGTGTTAACAAGGCTTGCACGTAATAGTATTTGCCGTATTGCAACTAATGTGGAACAATCATAAAAAATCGACTTACAAATGAGGCACTAAGGTGATTGATGCCGAAGGTTTTCGTGCCAATGTCGGAATTGTGATTTGCAATAATCAGGGGCAGGTGTTTTGGGCCAGACGTTATGGTCAACATTCTTGGCAATTTCCCCAAGGTGGTGTTGATGATGGCGAAACACCAGAACAAACTATGTACCGTGAATTACACGAAGAAGTAGGTTTGCGACCAGAAGATGTAGAAATAGTTGCAAGCTCAAAACATTGGTTACGCTATAAATTACCCAAACGATTAATCCGCCGCGATTCAAGTCCGGTGTGTATTGGGCAAAAACAAAAATGGTTTTTATTGAAACTACGCTGCAAAGATGAAGATGTTAATTTACTAAAAACCCACCATCCTGAATTTGATGATTGGCGGTGGGTGAGTTATTGGTATCCGGTTAGGCAGGTTGTGTCGTTTAAACGGGATGTTTATCGACGTGTTATGAAAGAGTTTGCTCCCTTTGCTATGCCTTTTAATAAGCGAGAGCAACAAAAAGATCACTGGCGGAATAAAAGGTAGTTTTTCATAAAAAGGAGCAGTGTATGCTGGCAACACTCAGAACGATAGCTGAGTCTGTTTCGCAACAAGCGAATTTAGACGACGCGTTAGTGTGCTTTGTGAAAATGGTAAAAGATGCCATGAATACCCAGTGCTGCTCCATTTATTTTGCCGATTATAGTCAAGATAACTTTGTACTGATGGCCTCATCAGGGTTAAACCCTGATGCGGTAGGTAAATTTAGAATTGGCTTTACCGAAGGTTTAGTAGGGCTTGTTGCCCAGCGTGAAGAAGCAATTAATATTGCCTTTGCCAAGTCGCATCCTCGCTTTAAGCTCTCCCCAGAAGTTAACGAAGAAGGCTATAACGCCTTTTTGTCCGTGCCTGTTGTTCACCAAAAAAAAGTGTTAGGTGTTATTGTTGTTCAACAGAAAATGGCGCGGGTATTTTCTCAAGATGAGGAGTCGTTTTTAATTACCCTTTCTGCGCAGTTAGCTTCGCAATTAGCCCACGCTGAAATAAAAGAAGTATTACGCCAAGATGAGTCATCCCATCAAACATCGGTATTAAAAGGGGTTTCTAGCGCGCCAGGTATAAGTATTGGTAAAGCTTTTGTTGTTATTCCTAAACTTAATTTTAAGTCTATAGAACTTACTAAGAATAACGATGTTATTGAACAGCGTCGTTTATTTACACAAGCGGTTGCTGCAACGCGCAAAGAATTTAGCACCTTATCGATGACATTGAGCGACAGCATACCGCAAGAGGCGTTGGCTGTATTTGATGTGTATCAGCAATTATTAGATGCTAAAAGTTTAGGTCATAATGTAGAGGCTCAATTACAAGAAGGGTGGTGTGCAAAAAGTGCATTAAAAATTGTGATTGAACGTTTAGTAGCGCAGTTTAACGAAATGCAAGACCCTTATATTAAAGAGCGTGCGGTTGATGTTAAAGACATTGGTTTACGGGTGCTGCATCATTTAGTGAATACCGAGCATGCAATAAAAGACTACCCTGAAAACACCATTTTAATAGCGCATACATTAACGCCAGCTATGTTAGCTGAGGTACCCAATGAGCGTTTGGCTGGGGTTGTGAGCATTAATGGTTCAGCCAATAGCCATGCCTCTATTTTAACCCGGGCTATGGGCGTGCCGGCGATTTGGGGCATCGAAGATTTACCGCTATTGCAGTTTGATAGCAAAGAAATGATTTTAGATGCTTTTGCTGGGCGTTTATATATTTCACCTTCGCAAATGCTTATTGATGAGTATACGGAATTACAGCACCAAGATAACTTACTCAATAATCGTTTTTTAGAAGAACAAGCATTGCCTTCAATCACGTTAGACGGTGAGCATATTAGTTTATTACTTAATGCAGGGCTTGAGCTTAATACTCAACAAAATAGCGCCCATATTTGTGATGGTGTTGGTCTTTACAGAACCGAAGCATGGTTTATGCAAAAGGGACAGTTTCCTTCGCAGCAAGAACAAGAAAACTGGTATCGAGAAGTACTTAGTAGCTATTACCCTAACCCCGTTGTTATGCGAACGTTAGACATTGGTGGCGACAAAGTTTTAGATTATTTTAATATCACCGAAGAAAATCCATTTTTAGGATGGCGTGGTATTAGAATTAGCTTAGACCATCCCGAGCTTTTTTTAGATCAGCTCAAAGCGATGTTAAAAGCCAATATTGGCTTAGGTAATTTAAAAATAATGTTACCGATGATCAGCGGCACTGATGAAGTTGAAGAATCACTGGCACTATTTAAACAAGCTTATTATGAGTTAAGTGAAGCATTTCCTGAGCAACTTATAGAAAAGCCTGATATTGGCATCATGCTTGAGGTACCTTCAAGTGTATTTATGCTGCCAGAGTGGTCTAAAAAAGTCGATTTTTGCTCAGTAGGTAGTAACGACTTAACTCAGTATTTATTAGCCGTAGACAGAGCAAATGCCCGTGTAGCCGATTTATTTAACCCTTACCACCCCGCGGTATTGCGTGTATTAAATAATATTGCCAGCGAGTGTGAACATTATGAATTGCCCTTTAGCTTATGTGGGGAGCTTGGCGGCGACCCCGAGGGCGCAATATTACTGATTGCTATGGGGTATAGACGTTTAAGCATGAACTTATCGTCGCTAAACAAAGTGAAGTGGGTATTAAGACGCTTAAATGTAAGCGACATGGAACAATTACTGAGCGATTGTTTGGCACAGCCTAACGCTAAACAAGTACTACGGTTAACCCGTAACTTTATGATAGAGCATCAGCTAGGTGATTTATTTTATACACCTAAATGATAGAGCTGTAATTGTTTATATAATCAATTAAAATATACATATAATTAAATGTATTAGAGATAACTATGTATGAACTAGGACTTCTAGTTGCAAGTTGTGCGCTGTTAGGTTGCATTGTTGGTTTTTTAGCAGGGCTATTAGGCATAGGTGGTGGTTTAATTATTGTGCCTGTGCTAAGTAGTTTGTTACTTAGTTTTGACGTGGCCGCTGCCGATCATGTGTTAGTTATCGCTATTGCAACATCTTTAGCCTCTATTTTATTTACTTCCACTTCTTCAGCGTTAGCTCATCATAAAAATGATAATGTGCCTTGGGAAATTGCTCCTTGGGTTATGTCGGGCGTGGCCGTTGGCGCATTGATTAGTGGCTTTGCTGCCAGCTTTATCCCTGAGAAAATGTTAAGAACGGTGTTTGCGGTCAGTGTGGTTTTTATTGCGATGAGAATGGTACTTTCTGCTCGAAATAAAGTGAGCGCAGAACACCCTTTACCTGCAGGTCCCGTACTGGGAAGTATTAGTGCGGTAATGGGCTCACTGTCTGGATTAATTGGCATTGGTGGCGGGGCATTACTTGTGCCTATGTTGCATTATTTTTCGGTTGATATTAAAAAGGCAATTGGTTGCGCTGCTGCATGTGGTATTGTAATTGCCTTTTTTGGCTCTATCGGTTACATCAGCGCTGGTTGGTATGTAACGGACTTAACGCATGGTTTTATGGGGTTTGTATATTTACCCGCTTTATTTGGGATTGTTGTTACCTCATGGTTTATAGCGCCTATTGGGGCTAAGGCAACACATTACTTACCTGTGAATACAATTAAGAAAGTTTTCGCGATGTTACTGGTTTTCATCGCTATTAAAATGGTTTTTAGCTAAAGGTTTATTTTTATGGCACTGGAGTTTCCTCAAATTGATCCAATAATATTTTCTGTTGGACCACTTAGCGTTCGTTGGTATGGGTTAATGTACTTAATTGGTTTTGCGTTTGCGATGTGGTTTGCTAATCGTCAAGCGAAGAAACCAGGGTCGGGTTGGACTAAAGACGAAGTCAGCGACTTACTCTTTTACGGCATGCTGGGCGTTATATTAGGTGGGCGTGTTGGATATGTTCTGTTTTATCAATTTAGTTACTTCATTGAAAACCCCTTGTATTTATTTAGAATCGATCAAGGTGGCATGTCTTTTCATGGCGGCACACTTGGGGTGATCACTGCGATTGCTATTTTTGCTTACAAGCGTAAAAAGTCGTTATTGCAAGTTGGTGATTTTGTAGCACCTTTAGTGCCTGTTGGTTTACTTGCTGGGCGTATAGGTAACTTTATTAACGGCGAATTATGGGGCCGTACTACCGATGTTCCTTGGGCAATGGTGTTTCCAACTGGAGGCCCGCTTGCACGCCACCCATCACAACTTTATGAAGCATTTTTTGAAGGGCTGGTATTGTTTGTCATATTATTGTGGTTTATAAAGCGTCCTCGTCCTGCGGGAAGTGTGTCGGGTTTGTTTTTACTAGGTTACGGCGTATTTAGGTTTGGTATTGAGTATTTTCGCCAACCAGATGCACAACTGGGGTTATTTGCCGACTTCATTTCAATGGGGCAAATCCTATCGTTACCTATGATCATTGGCGGGTTAGGCTTACTTATTTGGGCCTATAAACAACCACAATCGCAAACAGCGGCAAAAGTTTAAAAGAAGAAGTTAGATGAAACAATATTTAGAATTATGTCAGCGTATTGTTGACCAAGGACAGTGGGTTGAAAATAAACGCACCGGTACACGTTGTTTAACGGTTATAAACGCTGATTTAGAATACGATGTGGCGAATAATCAGTTTCCTATGATCACTACTCGAAAGAGCTATTACAAAGCGGCTATTGCTGAGTTGTTAGGGTATTTAAGAGGGTACGACAGTGCTGAGCAGTTTCGTAATATAGGCTGTAAAACATGGGATGCTAACGCCAATGAAAATAATGCCTGGCTTAATAACCTTAACCGTAAAGGTGAGGACGATATGGGGCGCGTTTACGGCGTTCAAGGTCGTGGCTGGCAACGCCCTGATGGTTCAACACTGGATCAACTGGCAAAGGTCATCAATAACTTAAAAAATGGCATAGATGATCGCGGTGAAATTATTACATTTTATAACCCCGGTGAGTTTGAACTTGGTTGCTTGCGCCCATGCATGCACACACATACCTTTTCATTATTGGGCGACACCCTGTATTTAACCTCATATCAACGCAGTTGTGATGTTCCATTGGGGCTTAATTTTAATCAAATTCAATGTTTTGTATTACTTGCATTAGTTGCCCAAATTACCGGCCATAAAGCGGGTAAGGCATATCATAAAATTACCAATGCTCATATTTATGAAAACCAGCTTGATTTAATGCGAGATGTGCAGTTAAAGCGTGAGCCATTTGCTTCTCCCCAATTAAAAATCAACCCAGAGATTAAATCACTCGAAGATATAGAAACATGGGTAACACGTGATGACTTTGAGGTGGTTGGCTATCAATGCCATGAAGCGATTCAGTACCCATTTTCAGTTTAAAAAATAAGGAGAGCATAATGAAAGCAGTGATCCCTGTAGCGGGCCTTGGAACACGAATGTTGCCGGCCACTAAAGCAATTCCAAAAGAAATGCTGCCAGTTGTAGATCGTCCACTTATTCAATACGTTGTTAGCGAAGCCGTTGCCGCTGGCATTAAAGAGATAGTGTTAGTAACGCATTCGAGTAAAAATTCAATTGAAAACCATTTCGATACTAGCTTTGAGCTTGAGGCAACGTTAGAGAAGCGTGTAAAGCGGCAATTACTTGCCGAAATACAGTCTATTTGCCCCAAAGACGTGACGATTATTCATGTGCGTCAAGGTGAGGCGAAAGGGTTAGGTCACGCTATTAACTGTGCTGCCCCTATTATAGGGGATGAACCTTTTGTAGTTATTTTACCCGACGTTATTATCGATGAAGTGGAAAGTGATTTAACAAAAGATAATTTAGCGGAAATGATCACTCGTTTTGAGCAAACTAAACACAGCCAAATTATGGTTGAACCAGTACCTAAAGATCAAGTAGATAAATTTGGTGTTGTTGATTTAGGTGATGTTGAGTTAAACCAAGGTGAGAGCTCACCCATTAAGAGCATGGTAGAAAAACCACCTATTGACGAGGCACCTTCAAACCTTGCTGTGGTTGGTCGTTACGTGTTGAGTAAAAATATTTGGCCATTATTAGCTAAAACACCACAAGGTGCAGGTGATGAGATTCAGCTGACTGATGCAATTGCGATGCTTATGCAAGATGAAAAAGTAGACGCTTATGCTATTAAAGGCCGAAGCCATGACTGTGGTAGTAAAGTTGGTTATTTGAAGGCGACGATAGAATTTGCTTTGCGCCGTGATGAATTTGCTGATGAGCTTAAAAACTTCATTAAAACATTAATTTAAATAAACTTATCATTATTCAAAGCGCCTACATGGCGCTTTTTTTGATTGTAAAATCGCTTTTACAGACATTTAATTATAACTATTTTTGCAGTTATACAGACAGATTTGGGTTTGTAATGTAATCTTTATGTTAACTAAAGTTGTTTTGTAGTTAACGTGCTTTATTAAGCCAATCGCAAATTGGCTCAATTTAGCGGTCGAAACTGTTGAAAGAGAAACAATCAATGTGTGAATACAGCGTAAAGTATCACCGATATTTAGCTATAGCTTTACTTATGTTAATAGGGAGTGGCTGTACGATATCGCCTGATAAAACCTCATTAAATGAAAGGTCTAAAGATTCACCCGAATATGTAACTATCACCGCAGTTGAACTTGCACAGCTAAAAGATGCCGCTTTGCAATGGCAACAAGCACGTTCTGGTATAGAGAGACTATTAAAGTTAGAACGTGAGCTTACATATTTAGTTGATAATTTAGATATTATTAACAGTAAAGCAATAGCGAAATCTAACCAAGCTGTTAGCAATCGCTATGCGCGTTCATCAATTAAGGCTAATACCTCGCCAGACCTCAGGCATGGTAATAACTACGCAAGCACGTCTGATAAAGTTGAGAGACCAAGGCAAAGATACAGCAGTCGCTATGCTAGCGTGCCTACAAAAATGATCGCCGCCTCTTCAAAAAGTTTCAGTAAGCGAACCGTTCGTTCGCCAGTGAAAGCGATTAGTTCTAGGATGAATAGAAAGGTAGCTTCTCAAATATCTAAGGTAACAAAAGTGGCAATGGTTGATACAAAAAAAGGTATTTGCTTTGCAGGTAGCGTCGCTTGATTCAGAAGAAAGTGTTGCTAAAGAGTGGAAGCACATTAACAAAAAAGCAGCGCCTTTGTTTAAGGATAAAATCACGACAAACATTGAAAAAGCAAAAGTTAATAACAAAACCTATTATCGATTAAAATTAGGTGAGTATTTTAACTTTAAAAGTGCTGAGGATGATTGTGAGGTATTTAAATTCTATAAAGTTGATTGCTTTGTGAGTAACTACACTGACAAACCAATTAGATTATAAATTATTTATTTGGCGCTTTTATTGCATAATAGTTAGAGCTAGTTTTTTGTAATAGGTGCTTTAAAGTGAAACTTCGTTTAATAATATTACTAATACCATTTGCATTAGCGGGTTGTAGCAACCAGCTAATGCCCGCCGACTCACAAAGCGACAAGCTTGTGCGTGAAAAAGATATAAAACCTTACCTAGAGCAATGGGATAACAACAAAGAGCAGATAGCGCGTTTAAGCACCATGGAAGAGGACTTATTATTACTGATTCAAGCTCTTTCTGCACAAACAGATATTGATACCGTACCTGAGCCGATGAAAGAGAAAGTAAAACGTGTTGAATATGGCTCTAAGCAATCTTTACAACTCTCATCAGAAACCATCTTAGCTGACAACAGTACCAGTACAAACAAGGTAATGTACGGTGTTCAAATTGGACGTTATTTAGTTTCTAATGGAGCCAAAAGACAAGTGGAGCGTCTAAAAGAGCAATATCCCCAATTGAGAAGTATTTTGCAATACCGTATTAATGAGCAACAAAAAGAATCAACTACGCTTTATAGTGTTGTAGCAGGCCCGCTAAAAAATCAACAGCAAGCAGCGCAATTGTGTTTGTTTTTTTATAAAATGGGTAATAAGTGTTCTTTAGCGGTATTTTCAGAGGATGTTTAAGGTTTTTTACGCTTATTTTTGCATCCTGTTATTATAAATAAAAATAAAGTAAATATTTTCTAACTTTTTAGTGATTTTGGCCGATACTTAACATAACCTGACTTACAGGTTTATACTTTATGTCTAAGGGAAAACTATGAACAAAATATTTACTAAAGCAGCATTGGCTGCATCAATAACTGTTCTTTCTTTCGGTGCGGCTGCAGAAACTGCTTCTTTTCAAGCGGGTGTTACAGTTCAAAACGCATTTACCTTTACGAATGATGCACCACTAAATTTTGGTACAATCAGGGCTTCTGGTGATTTAACGGGGACGGAGACTGCAACATTAGTATTAGCCGCAAACCCTGCTACTGCTCCTACAACGGCTTCTACAGATGCAACCGCAGCTGAAATTGCAATTTTAGTAGCAGGTACACCAGCTTCATTCTCAATTTCAGGCGTGTCTCCTTTTGGTACATTGACCATTACAAATCCGACTGAAACTGCGATTGCGCCTGATACAGCACCTGCGGGCACTGCTGCATTTACTTTGGGCACTCCAACGTATTATGTGTTAACTGGTGCGACGCCTAATAGTGCAGCTACAACGACCATTCAGGTTGATTCAGCTGGCGAAGCAACTTTTAATTTTGGTGCAACATTAACCACAACAGCGGTTGCTGCAACTAGTGATTATATCGATGGATCATATAGTGGCACGTTTACATTAGAATTAAATTACTAATAGGCAAAGCCTGCTTTATTTTATAAAGCAGGCTACTTTATGAAATTAATTTTACTCATACTTGCAGTTTTCTTAACTACGGATTTATACGCACAAGTTACACCGCTTGAGCAATTGAATTTTGGTAAAATTGTTATCAGTGATAATCAAAGTGTTAGCTCTATAACCTTGTTGCCCAGTAATACAAATACCTTAACCAATAAGATATATTTACTTGAAAAAGGCCATGCAGCTGAATTGTTGCTTGAAGGATACCCTGCACGTATCCAGGTAAACGTGAGTGACTTTGTAAGTGATCAGCCCCTAAATAACATTTTTGGTGGCGCGCCACTGATTTTAAATCAACTCATTTATAATGCGACCATTACAACCGATACCACAGGAACTGCTTTATTGAGAGTAGGGGGGCAATTAAGTACCTCAGGTGACGGAAATACTTATAAAGATGGTATCTTTGATACTACAATTGAAGTGACGCTAAATTATTAGACAACTAGAGATGTTGATAAAATGACAATAATAAAACCTTTTTTTATCTTAGTAAGCTTTATCTTAACTAGCTTCCATTCATATGCGAACTTACTTATTTCCCCAACAAGAGTAAATTTTGATGAACGTCAGCGTGTTGCTAAAGTCATTGTTGTTAATAACTCTAATGAAGCAAAAACTTATAGGTTGGAGTGGCAAGACAAAGTTGCACTAGCTGGTGGAGGGTATGCTAATTTAGCGGCTGATCAAGAAAGTTCATCTTCACTTAAAAGTATGGTTAGGATTAGCCCATCGCAAGTTAGATTAGCACCAGGAGAAAGGCAGATAGTCAAGCTTGCTATTCGAAAGCCAAAAGGTTTAATAGAACAGGAATACCGCTCTCACTTAGCATTTAAAGCACTCCCGAATGAAACTCAAATCCAGCAACAAAGACTTGGTATTAATTTGAAATTACTATTAAGTTACACTATCCCTGTTATTTTGCGAAAAGGCGCTGAAAAACCTAATGTTAATATTAGCAATTTACAGCTTATACACAGCCCAGAAAAAAAGCGCTTGAGATTGAAATTAAGCGAGAGGGGGGCTTTAGCTCTTTTGGCAAGTTAGAAGTTTTCTTTAAGCAAAAAGGAACGGATACAGAGAAAAAGATCGCCATGTTAAACGATTTTAGTATTTACCCTGAGCTAAAAACAACAACGGCGACGATACCAATTTTTGCAGATCAAAATATCCCGAAAAATGGCGAAGTTCGCGTCATTTATACAGGGCTTAAAGAATATCGCGATACTATTTTTAGTGAAAAGGTTGCGCCAATTAATAATGCAATTATCGGTAATTTGAAATAGGCGATGTATTACTTTAAGCGCTTAAAGTGGTTGTTGATCATTTTTTTATCAATTGATCCATTATTAGCAGCAGAGCCTGACACTCAGGCCATTCTTGCTAGCATAAAAAAAATAGATAAAAAATGGCAGCAATACAACACTGATCAAGCTGTAAGTGAAAGAACAGTGCCTGAGCTTAATGTGCAGCAAGGTGAGGGTATCCCCGAAGGGGAGTTATTATTTTTTTCATCGTTCGTGAAAAAAATTACCTGGGTGAAATGCTCGGGGTGAAAAGTAAAACCGGTGTATTAATAGATTTATTAAGTTTTTCAGAAAGCCTAGATTTTGCTATCGATATAAATAGCGATGACCTTATTGCTCAAGGCTGGTTTATTCGTGAAGATAATCAGTTTTATTTAGACTTAAATACAAATACAGTACAAATTAACGGCGCTAGATATTCATTTAACAGCCAACAAGCTTATGCTGATAACGGCGATATGTTTGTTGATAGTAACTTGTTAGCGCAGTGGTTTTCGTTAGATATTGATATTGAATATTCAGCACTTGAGCTATATGTAAGCTCCCCCACCAAATTACCTATAGAGTTAAAACGCGAAAGAGAGCAGCGAGAAACTGTAACTAATAGAGAATCTCGCCAAGCTATATTACCGTGGAAGGCCAGTCCATACAGTGCAATTTCATCTCCTCTTGCTGATGTGCAGCTTAGTGCAACCAAGAGTAATACGGATTCAGCGCTAGGGTACTCTGTATTAGGCTCAAACGACTTAGCCTATTTTAATGCTCAGTATTTTTTTGCAGGACGAAAGCAAGATTTACTGTCAGATTCAAGATTATCATTTAGCCGTCAAAGTAAAGATGCACGGTTATTAGGTCCTTTAAATGCGACAACTGTTCAATTTGGAGATGTATTAGCAACTCAAATCGGTAAACAATTTAATAGTAGTTACGCCAGAGGAATAAAAGTTGATAACAAACCACTTTTTAAACAGGTTAACAGTAATCAAATTAATTTAACGGGTGCTATTCAACCAGGGTGGGATGTTGAGTTATACCGTAATGATGTACTGCTAGCGCAGCAGTTTAGTTTAGCTGATGGGCGTTATTTATTTGAAGATATTGATTTATTGTTTGGCGCTAATAATTTTGAGCTGATTTTTTATGGCCCACAAGGGCAAGTAGAGCGAAAAACAGAGCAATATTTTATAGATGGAAATAGTTTGTCAGCAGATGAGTCGTTTTATGAGTTGTCAATTACTGAGCAAGGTGAACAGTTATTCAATCAGTCACTTTATTCGACACAAGGCAAAGGTTGGCAGCTAGCAGGTCGTTATGAAACGGGAATAACTGACTATTTATCGGTTTATGCTGGTACATCAATATTAAATAGTAATTCGGGTGATTATGTTAACAATTATGCTTTTGGTTCGAACCTAAGTATATTTGATAAAGTATTACTTAATCTAGATTATGAAAAAAATAATAACGATGAAGATAAGCTAGAGGTAGCTGCGAGAGGTGAGTTAATTGGTCAATCGGTACGGTTAAGCCTGTCTCAAAACAATGAAAAGATAATTGGTGATTCGCAGACAGCGAAAGTTGAAAGTTATCAATTATATACGGCAGGAAAGTTGTTTGATAAATCGTTTGGAAGCTTAAGCTATCAAAATACGCTCGCCTATAACAGCAGAGAATTTAGCGACTCATATTTAAGTGTTGATAATACCTTATCGTATAATTTAGGTGGTACCGTTGTTAGTAACAACTTAATTTGGCGAAAATTTGATTCTTTAGATGATGCAACAACACTTGGCAGTATGCGTCTTCAACATCGATTTGGTAAAACATACACTCGTTTTAGTGTTGACTACAGCGCAGACTCTGGTTCAACTATACTGGGTTACCAAGCAGAATTAAGCCGTAGTTTATCTCAGAACTTACAATCTGAATTCACACTAAGAAACTCTCGTATAAATGATTTAGTTTCTATGGAACTGGGTCTAAATTGGCAAAGCGATAGTTTTAGCTTAAATAGCACAATGAGTTACGACGATGATGATAATTGGCGGCTAGGTTTATTTAGTCGCTTTAGTATTGGTTTTGATACGAACACTGACGAGTACTTTTTAAGTAAAAGAAGCCTCGCAAACTCTGGCACTTTAATGGTTAGAGTTTTTCTTGATTCAAATAATAACAATATTCAAGATGACGGAGAAAAGGGAATTGAAGGCGTTAAGGTAAAAGGAGTTCAAAACTACCGCCGAGCTGTAACCAACGAAAATGGTTTAGCAATACTTAAAGGAATGCCAGCAAATAGAACCACCGACATAGTGATAGAGCCAGGTAGTATTAGTGAGCCTTTTTTAGTTGCCGCCAATGATGGCTTTTCTATTACACCGCGTGCCGGCTTTGTTGAATATATGGAAGTGCCGCTTAATAATAGCAGTGAATTAGAGGGAACTGTTTACAAACAAGATGAGCAAGGCAGCACTGAAGTACAGCCTTTTGCTACCGTAAAATTACTCGACAAACAAGGCAAGCAAGTGGCACAAACGCAGGCTGCTTATGATGGTTATTATTTGTTTACCGATTTACGCCCTGGCGAATATAAAGCGGTTATAGATGATGAATTTAAGCAACGTAAGTCTTTAAAAGATACGCAACAGGTGGTGGTTAAGTTACCAGCGCAAGGTGAAGTAGTAATGGGCGTTGACTTTGAGCTTAAAGAAAAAACAAAAACTCCAGCGTATATTGCTAATGCGGGTGGGTTTTCATCATTACCAATTATGAAAGCGTATTATCAATTAATTAAACGTCATTTAAATGAGCAATCAAAGCGTGATGCTTTTTATATTAAAGACGAAAAACAAAAACGGTATATTTTAGCCGTCGCTTATGCCGAGTCTGCGCAAGGGGAGCTTGAACAAGTATGTGCAGAATTAAAAGTAAAAGGCTTGAACTGCCAAGTCCAAGCACAACTTATTAGCCACTAATAACAATAAGGTTTAACCATGCAATATGCTAATTTATATAAACGCTACTCAATACTAATTGCCTGTATTGCTGCTCTTTTTATATCAGGATGCAGCACCACCAAAACTGCAGAATCTCCTCAGCCAATGCAAGCGAGTGCCAATCTTTCTGAGGAAGAGTTGGCGCAGCTAAAAGCATCGTCTCAGCAGTGGCAAGCAGCCAAAGCAGGTGTTGAACGTTTATTAGTGATTGAACAAGACTTAAAGTTATTAATAAGCCAATTAAATGTAGTGGCAAAACAAGGCTCTGCATCAACAAATACGCCTGCAGTATCAACAGCTAAAGCTTCGGCTGAAACGGTAGCACCCACAAAAGTTGCACAAAAAGCTAAAGTAGCAGCGAATACAGCTGATGAAAAACAAGCCGTTAAAGCCTTATTTGCCTTGCAAGTTGCAGCCGTTACCGACAAAGAGCGACTTAGCCAAAGTTTAAATCAAATAAAAGCCAGTGCATCTTCGTTATTTCAGGGCGAATTTGTGGCTAATGTAGAAACTATTAACGTGAGTGGCATGACTTATTACCGTTTAAAGCTTGGGGCTTATCAAAATCAAGCGAATGCCGCTGCCGATTGCGATAAACTTAAACAGCGCCAAATCAATTGCATTGTGAGCCATTACACCCAACAGCCATTAAAATAAATATGCATCTAGGGTATTAGGCATAATAATTGCTTTGTAACTATTATGTTTTTAGAGGATGGCAACTATGCGCCTTTTGTTACCCTTACTATTATTAAATTTAGCGGGCTGTAGCTTAACACCCCAGCCAAAGCCGAGTATAAGCACTGATGCGCCTAAAGCGGTCATGGCACCTTATACGCTTAACCAGTACGTAAATAGCTTGAGTGCCCAGCTTAGCCATATCAAAGAGCCTTTTAAAAGCACCGCTTCAATCGCGGTCAGCAGCTTTTATTTAGCCAATGCTTTGGATTCACTAATTGCTCAAGGGCAGGGAGCAGGGCTTAGTCAGCAAGTTCAAGAAAGCTTAATAACCCAATTTACTCAGTTAGGGTACAACACGGTTGAATATCGGCTTGAAAACCAGCTTAACTTATCAGCGAGCGCTGATTCAGTGTTAAGCCGCAGCACGAGTAACTTAAAGCAGCGTCAGATTATTGACTTTGTGATCACTGGTACTTTAACCCGTCAAGAACATGCTTATATTGTTAATGCTCGCATGGTAAATATGCAAACTAATCAGATTGTATCTGCCGCAAGTACTGAAATTCCCATCAATGTGATGTGGAGTAATGAAAAAATACAGCAGCGCGGTGACTATATTTACCGCAGTGAATATTAATTAGGAGCACACATGAAACGCCTACTATTAACTTTATGTTTGCCACTGGGCTTTGGTTGTTCACAAATGACAAACCATAGTGACACGCAAATTACCGACGATGCGCCTATGTTTTTTGAGCAACGCCCTGTAGCTGCACCAACAAATACAGATTCGCTTTATCAAAATAAAGCCGCAGTGATGAATAAAAACAAACAAGTAAATACACCAACCCGTAAAAATATTAATCACTATGTGCGTGGCATCATGCAAGACATGGCTGAAAACTTACAGTACGTAAATACTAAAACGCCATTGGCGGTATCAAGTTTTGTTTTTTTAGACCGTGACTACAACAATGCTGATTTAGTAGGTAACCAAATAGCAGAGAGCTTTATGCACGAACTGCATAACTTTGGTGTGCCGGTCATTGATTTTAAAACCACCGATTATATGCGTGTAACCCCTGGTGGCGATTTTGTTTTTAGCCGCGACTACTTAGAGCTTAACCAAGAACAAAACTTTAGTTACGTATTAGCTGGCACGCTAGTAAACCATCAAGGCGGCATATTAGTAAATGCACGTATTGTTGGTTTAGCAAGCAAAGCGGTTGTAGGCTCTGCACAGGGCTTTATTCCGCAATCAGTTATTGATGCGCTAAATAGTAGTAACAGTGCTGATGGCATTATGCTTAAACAAGCGAGTAAGTGAGATTTATCATGGCTAACTTAGCTAAGCGTTCAGCTTTAATTAGCATAAGTGCATTATCACTATTACTTTCAGGCTGTAATTTAATGGGCGAGTCGACCGCGACCAAGCCCGCCAAATCTGAGCCAGAGCAAACAGTGGTAAGCAATCTTGATTTTAACCAGATCATGGCGCAAATGCAGCAAAATGACGAGCAAGAACAATACGCCGATACAACGCAGTTTAACCCAAACAAGCACCATAAAAGCTTAGTTAACTACGTAGAGCAAATGGCACTTGATTTAACCGACACCATGCAAGTAGCCCCGCAAGATGCAGCGATTGCGGTTACGTCGTTCGTTGATTTAGACGCAAGTTTAACTACAGCAAGCCAGTTAGGTAATCAGTTATCAGAAACCTTCATACATCAGCTGCAAAAATTTGGTTATAGCGCGGTTGATTTTAAAACAGCCAATTTAATTACCGTTAACGAACAAGGCGACTTTGCGTTTACACGGAACACTCGCAAGCTTGCAGGTACGAATATAGCCAGCCATGTTTTATCGGGTACATTAATTTACCGTGCAGATGGGGTTGTTATTAACGCTCGCGTGATAAATATTGAAAATAAGCGCCTTGCAGCCAGCAGCCGAACATTTATACCGCTTTATGTATTAAATAAAGAAGATATATATTTATCAAGCAATTAACTTAATTTGATGCTTGATATAAAAAACCAGATGCCGTTATAATTTCCAAACACTTAATACTTAGCACCAAGCGTGGCCTCTTAGTTAAATGGATATAACGGCCCCCTCCTAAGGGGCAGTTGCAGGTTCGATTCCTGCAGGGGCTACCAATAAAATCAATGGGTTACAGTTTTATTTTGTTTTTAGTGTTTTTCTGTGTAGCACATATGTAGCTTGTTGATGTCTGTTATTCTATTTAATCTACGGAGTAAATTTGATGATTACGCTCATACCAAATCATATAGAAGTGGCCTTGGAGCTCTATCCCCCAAGCTCTTTTCTTATTACCAAGTCGAAACCTAAACAATGTATCAAATTGTTCTAAGTCTCGCTCTATCCAACGCTCTACGGCTTCATCACATAAATCACTGATATCATGGTCGTGATGCATTAAGTGCATTGTATCTGATGTCATAGCTTGGATTTCTTTCCAATCATGGCCTTCAAGAGAGTCTAAGCATTTAGCTATTTCGTTATTCCATTCATCACTGGCCCACCCTCTATCTTCACCCCATGACCATTGCTCATATTTATCAGCGGCTCTCGCGCACCATGTCATTTTTAGACCAAATCTAGAGCCAGATTGGTTTATAATTGGTTGTTTCGGAGTTTCTAATTCTGAGATATTTGCATCTAGTTTAGGGTACTTATCCAAATCGGGCAGAAATTGTATTTTAGGGATTTGTTCTGGGTTATTTTCGATAAAGTCAGCTCTGAATTTTACTGACTTTTCTTGACGTTTTTTTCCGAGCGTCTTTCCGAGCTTCCCTCTCTAGTTTCTTTATCATAATAGTTAAAGCGCAGAGTAATATTCTTCCATAGAGCCTTTAGATATAGCCTCATTTGATGAGTCCATTGCATTTAGTCCAGCACGAGCATCCTTCCAAGGAGATTCTTTATGTGTCAAATTACTTAACCATTGAGCACTTTTATCACCATAAAACTTAAGGACAGAGTCAATAGTGTCAATTTGATCTTCAGTTAAGTTTTTGGGATCACCTTTAGAAAAAGTATCACTTTTAACTTTAAACATACCTCTATGCTGTTCGTAAACTGTTCGAAGTACTGGACCATTAGCCCATGCTTCAAAGTCTTCTGAAAAGAGCTCTTCCTCATCCCAAACCAGCGACCACGCTTGACTATAGTAAACTAGTTTTTGCAATTTCATTGCAGAAATTTCACCTAACTCTTTTAATATGTATTTTACTACATCAAATTCATTTGCCATTTTTTACTTCTCCATTTTTCAGACATTTTAGTTGATAGAGGCTAATTTGTATATGATTGTGTTTATGAGGGAATGGGCGCATATAATGATTTGTAAACGAGTACTCAGGTTGGAGCGTTTTAAGTTGAATTTTATCCCTTAGTACAGTTATTTACAGAACTCCAAGTAAGAGCCTTTTTGCCATTCAGGCAAATGGTAAGTTAAAGGTAATTTTTGGCTTTGTAATGGTGTTTGATATGAGCTAAAGCTTAGCTTAGAGCTTTAGCTATTTGAAATGTTGTATTTAACTGTAATTTTATCTAAATGTTATAGCTTTAGCCCTTATTAAATAATACGGAGCTTTAGCTAATAAGTTTTAGCTTTAGGTTATGCTTTTTCTACCTTCCATGAATAGTGCCTTGTGATTATGGCTTTACCTGCGAACCACAGTCCTTTTACTTTAAGTATGAGTTCACCATCGTAATAGTTTTGCAAGCACTCGCCCGTTTCCTCTACTATGTTTAAATTGGTGTGTAATTTGATAGGTCTATCTTTTAGCTTTGTGTGTAAACCGCCCATAGCGAGTATGCAGCCTTTCCAATCACTGTTATCAGCAACAAAGCGAGCCTGTTCTAATAGGCTATCTTCTTTACCCTTAAACATAGAGCGTAACCGCCTTTCTCCTAACCATCTACTTATAGCGTAATGACGAATAATTTTTTTTAATGCGTCTAGCTTTTCGCTCTCGACTGGGCTACAAAGGATACACCTCCACTCAGAAAAATACACAGATACAATTATAAGTCATGGATTGGAGGTAGCTTAGGGATGATACAAACTGAAACAAAGCGTTGTTCACCAATAAACTTCGAAATGTAAAAGTTGCAATTAGGACTGGTACGTTGCCAAGTAAAATATTTGAGAAAATAGATAAGCAGTGGAAAGGCATATGAATGTATATCAATTAAGAAAGCCAACAAATGCTTACGATGTAATTAACCTTGATATAATGGAAATGTCAAAACAGATAGTTAAGAACTCGAATAAGCCTATGAGCGATAATATTATTCAAGTCGTTATGAATGATGTCCCTAAAGGAAAAGCTACATTATCTGAGCTATCTCCTAATGGTTTTGAATGTAAGCATGAGCCAAGGGCAAAAAAGCAAAACTATGACGTTAATTTATACGGTTCATTTTTAGTGCTGAATGAGTCTGCTTATGAGTGCTTAAATGCCTATTTAAGTGAATTTGGTGAGTTCATTGATTTAAAGACTAATGGTGATAACTTATATTTGTTCAATCCATTAATATTTGCTCAAGAGGATTTGAGACTAACAGAAAGAGCATACCTAGATGGCTTTGAAGATGGGTTAAAGTCACTTGCTTTTGATGATGAGGATATAAGCAATAAGCTTATTTTTAAATCGAAAATGCAATCAGGTCTGTCACTCTACTGCACTGACGATTTCAAAAAATTAGTTAACGATAATAATCTGACAGGGCTAGTTTTTAATACCGACTTACTCACATACTTCTAAACTATCTAGCACTAATACTTGAGCAGGTTCAGTTGTTCTAGCTCAAATTTGTGATGTTTTATGCTCTAATGGCAAGTGTCATTAGAGCATAATATGTGTTATCCATAGACATTATTGCAATTGTTGAATACGTTCATATTCATCCATTACTGACTTTTCTATCTCATTACGCTTATTAATCATAGTTCCGAAATCGCTTTGAATATACTTTAGAGCGGCGGGAGAGTTTATTCGCTTAATTCTTTCAAATTGAGTCGCTTCTTCTTCATCATAAGCAAGGATTGCGAGCGTAATTTTATTTCGGTCTATGCCTTTTGAAAATAAACCATCGCAGTCTAAACGAATTAAAACTCTTTCTAATACGTTTAACCATTGCTCCCATTGGTCATTTACTTGCTCACTAGAGGCTGTGTAGTCTATATCATCAAACTCATAACAGGCTTCTTCTGTATCATTAAAATATTCAGAGTGCATTTCAAGAGAGGGGAAATCAGAAACGTTCCATTTAGCTAATAAAAAATCATTTTCTTCATTGTTATATTCTTCTGCAAAGACTTTTTTTAAATCTGACAAAGTATTAAACATTGGCAGCAGGCTGTAGCTTCCTGTGAAGTAAAACCCAATAACATAAAGCTCGCTACCGTGGTCTTGAATAATTTTAGTGAATGCTAATTTTGATTCTTTATATAAGATATTTTCAAAGTTTTCTATTTTATTCATTAGAGTCTAATTCCGTTTAAAGCGATTATTTTTCCTTCTTCGCTTATATTAAACTTTATTTATAAATAAAAAAAGCGAGCTATCATTTAGCTCGCTCTATAAAATACTTTGCCGAACCCCGAACCCCGAACCCCGAACCCCGAACCCCGAACCCCGAACCCCGAACCCCGAACCCCGAACCCCGAACCCCGAACCCCGAACCCCGAACCCCGAACCCCGAACCCCGAACCCCGAACCCCGAACCCCGAACCCCGAACCCCGAACCCCGAACCCCGAACCCCGAACCCCGAACCCCGAACCCCGAACCCCGAACCCCGAACCCCGAACCCCGAACCCCGAACCCCGAACCCCGAACCCCGAACCCCGAACCCCGAACCCCGAACCTATAACTCAGCCATCACTAGTGATCGTAGCAATCAGCTCGCTCAATACTTGCTCAGCTTTGTCAGTTTCTACTTGGCAAGTGCCGGCATTTAGATGGCCGCCGCCGCCGTATTTAAGGCATAACTCGCCAACATTAGTATTGGAGCTGCGGTTGGTGATTGATTTACCAATGGCGTACACCACGTTTTGCTTTTTAAGCCCCCACATTTTATGAATTGAGATATTACACTCGGGGAACATGGCATAAATAACAAAGCGATTAGTGGCGAATATGGTCTCTTCTTCGGTTAAATTAAGGACCACTAAGTTGTCGTGTACTGATGAGCAGCGGTCTATTTGCTCTTTAGCCTGTGCGTTGTGCTCGTGATATAAAGCAACACGCTCGGCAACATCTTCCATTGCTAGTATTTGTTCTATGCTGTGATCTTTACAGGCGTCAATTAACTTCATCATTAACTGATAATTAGAAATTTTGAATTCACGAAAACGGCCAAGCCCTGTGCGCGCATCCATAATAAAGTTCATCAGCACCCAATCTGTTGGGTTTAAAATTTCGTCTTTTGAAAATTGTGCAGAATCCCCTTTATCAACCGCTTCCATCATGTCAGTTGAAATATTAGGGAATTTCTCAGCGCCACCATAATAGTCATATACAACGCGTGCTGCAGAGGGCGCATCTGGATCAATAATATGGTTTTTTATATCGCTTTCGTTACGAACGGTTTCACTTAAGTGATGATCAAACGCAATATGACAACCTGCAACATAGGGGAGGTTAGTGGTAATGTCGTTGCTGGTAATGGCTATTTTGCCATCTTGCATGTCTTTTGGGTGCACAAATAAAATATCGTCGATTAAATCTAAATCTTTAAGTAATACGGCACACACTAGGCCGTCAAAATCGCTTCGAGTGACAAGTCTATATTTATTATTGCTCATTGTGGGTCCATTTTTGTTTGTTTATTAACCTGAGTGTAGCAGCTTAAACTCCATTTTATATACCTGTTTTTAACATAAAAAAAGCCAAAACAAGAGTTTTGGCTTTGAGTAGCAAGTGTGTATTAGTGGTGTGTTATGCGCCTGGGCCACATTCCATACAATGGTTAATAATGTCTGGGCCAAATTTTAATTTAGCGTTTAAATCTCGCAGTGCAGTGCGAAGGCCTTCTTCAATAACTGGGTGATAAAAAGGCATATCTAGCATTTGCGGTACAGTCATTTTGTTTTGTACAGCCCATGCTAATAAGTGAGCAATGTGCTCTGCTTGTGGGCCTATAAATTCAGCACCTAAAAATAAGCCGGTACCGTGCTCGGCATATACACGCATGTAGCCTTTGTTTTTTAGCATAACGCGGCTGCGGCCTTGATTTTCAAAGCTGACTTCGCCTATTTCAAAGCAGTCACAGCTGCCTAATCGTTGGCTAATTTCTTTAAAGCTTTCACCAACCATGGCTATTTGTGGGTCACTAAATACGGCAGCAATTTTAGCGCGGCGTAAACCCGCACGTACATGAGGGTAGCGGCCTGCGTTCTGCCCTGCGATTGTTCCTTGATCGGATGCTTCGTGAAGCAGTGGGATCATGTTACTGGCATCGCCTGCAATAAATATGTGAGAGTTGCCACATTGCATAGTGTGGGCATCAGCAAGTGGTACGCCACGTTCATCAAGCTCTATGCCGGTGTTTTCTAACCCTAGTTCATCGGTGTTAGGTACTCGCCCGGTTGCAGCCAGAACATAGTCAAACTGCTCGGTATGTTTAACATCTTGTTTGTCGGTATAGGTTAGCTCTGCTTTATTACCTACCTGTTTCATATCTGAAACGTTTGAGTCGGTATCAACATAAAATTCTTCTGCAAATACGGTGTTAGCGTAATCTTTAACTACTGGGTCGGTTAGTGGGCCTATGGCACCACCTACACCAAAGAGTTTTACCTTTACCCCTAATCGGTGCAACGCTTGGCCAATTTCAAGGCCTATAACGCCTGGGCCAAATACGGCTACTGATTCTGGTAAATCATCCCAGTCGAATACATCGTCATTAATAATCAGTCGGTCGCCAAAGTTATTAAATACGCCAGGGTAAGATGGGCGTGAACCTGTTGCTATTACAAAGCGTTTAGCAGTGATAATGGTGTGCTCATCTATTTGCACGCGGTTGGCGTCTAAAAACTGTGCATAGCCACGAATTTTATCTTCGCTAGGTATTTCATCTACGGCTTCTACTACGAATCCTGCAAAGCGATCGCGCTCACTTTTAACTCGTGCCATGACGGCTTTACCGTCAATAACCGGTTTTGAGCTGTGAACTCCAAAGGCAGGTGCCATTTCTATTGAGTGCGCGGCTTCTGCTGCAGCAATCAATAATTTACTTGGCATGCAACCAACACGTGCGCAGGTTGTACCGTATGGGCCTGATTCAATCATAAGTACGTTTTGAGTAAACTGTTTAGCATTACGGTAGGCACTTAAACCAGCGGTACCTGCACCTATAACAACAACGTCGGTTTGCAATTCTTTCATAGTGTTTTTCCTTTAATAAACAAGGGCGTTGCAGCCCCTGTTTTATTTACTTAATTAAGCAAAGTATTTTTCTAAATCGTCTGAGCCGCCAATGTGCTTACCGCCAATAAATACTTGTGGTACGGTTTCACGGCCCGATACCGCTTTAAGGCTGGTAAGTGATGCGCCAGCACCCATTACAATTTCTTCAAAAGCAAAGCCTTTAGCTGTAAGTAGCTCTTTTGCTTTTTTACAGAAAGGACAGCCAGGCTTAGTAAATAGAGTAACTGCTTCTGGTTTTACTTGAGTTGGGTTGATGTAATCAAGCATAGTGTCAGCGTCTGATACTTCAAACGGGTCGCCTGGTAAATCTGGCTCGATGAACATCTTCTCTACTACGCCATCTTTAACCAGCATAGAATATCTCCAGCTGCGCTTACCAAAACCTAAATCGTTTTTATCAACTAGCATACCCATACCGTCAGTAAATTCACCGTTACCATCTGGTAGTAAAGTAATGTTTTGCGCTTCTTGATGCTCAGCCCATGCGTTCATTACAAAGGTATCGTTTACTGATACACAAACAATGTCGTCAACGCCATTTTGCTTAAGTACACCGGCTAACTCGTTGTAGCGTGGTAGGTGTGTTGATGAACATGTTGGTGTAAATGCGCCTGGTAGTGAAAATACAACGACCGTTTTGCCTTTAAAAATGTCATCAGTAGTTACTGATTTCCACTCGTCGTTCTGACGTGTTGCAAATGTAACGTTAGGGATTGTTTGACCTTCAATATTGTTTAACATGTTTTTTAGTTCCTCTTGATTTGTTGATAGCCATTATGGCGAACAATTAAATATAGTTCCAATCGTTTGTTTGTATTAAACTGATAGGCATAAGCTATCAGGTTAAGTATGAATATGAACTTAAAAGATTTAGAATATGTAAAAGCCGTTGCGCATTTTAAACATTTTCGTAAAGCAGCCGATGCCTGCTTTGTAAGCCAGCCTACCTTAAGTGGGCAAATTAAAAAGCTAGAACAAGAATTAGGGGTTATCTTATTTGATCGTTCAACTAAGCACGTTACCTTAACAACCCAAGGTGAACGTTTGTTGACACAAATCACTCTTATATTAGAACAAACTCAAATATTAAAAGAACTGGCTGCTACTTCTAACCAACCGTTACAGGGCAAACTAAGTATTGGTATTATTCCTACTATTGCCCCGTATTTACTACCTACACTGCTTACATCAATGAAAGCGGCATTTACTCAAAGCCAGTTTTCGTTTATTGAAATGCAAACTTCTACCATTTTAGCTGCATTAGACAGTGGCGAGGTAGACTTTGCAATTTTAGCGGATGTGCCTGAGCTAAAAAATTACCATACGATTAATGTATATAAAGAAGACTTTTTAGTTGCGGTATCTGCTGATAACGCTTTAGCTGTAAATAAAAAGGTAGCACTGCAAGATCTTCAAGGCAGTAATCTATTAATGTTAAGTGATGGACATTGCTTTAAAGATCAAGCTCAGCAGTTTTGTTTTTCGGCAGGAGTGGATGTTTCCAGCCAGTATCAAGGTAATAGCTTAGAAACCTTATTAGCGCTGGTGGCAATGGACGATGGGGTTACGTTTGTGCCAAAACTTGCTGCAATACCCCGAGAGGGAATTCATTATTTGCCTATTTTTCCTAATCAGCAACGTAATATTGTATTAGCCTGTCGAAACCACTACCCGCATTTATCTGGGGTTGAGCAGTTAGCTGATTGGTTAAGCGCTCACGATAATTTAAAAGTTAAGCTAACCCAAGTACTTTAGGGCGTTGCAACTTCCACAATATCGTTAATTTGTACGCCCGGTAAAGGCTGATCATTAATACTGACGGCAATGGCGCTATGCTGATATAGCTGCTCTACACGAATACGGTTCAAAGTAGTTATAGTATGCGGCATGGTGTTGCCTTGCGCGTCTGTTAAATAATTATGATGAGCAATACTCAGCTGTTGGCCTTTTTCTAAGCCATGTGCCTTTCCTAAATTAATGACGAGTTTATTATTTTCCATGTGCATAATTTTGCCTTGGGTGGGTAGGCACGCCATGGCTGCTTGCAAATCGTAACTTAGGGTTTGGTTTATCTCACTAATACTTTGACCAAAAGGTGACTGCCAAAAACGATTACTGTTTACATCAATAATGGCTGTTTTTTCAAATGGCCATATGGCTTGGCTTTGATAGCTTTGTTGCCACAAGGGCTCATATGTAGTGCCATTAAATAAACTAAACTCTATTTGGTAGTGACGCTGATAGCTTTCATCTTGCCAAAATGCATAGTCGCTATTGAGTTTATCGCTGGTGGATAAACTGGTAATTTGGCTTAACAACACGTATTGCGCGTTACTGCGCGATGAAATTTCCTCTAACTGGCTATTAGAGTAGTCATGTTGTTGATTAAAGTAGGTATCGACTTTTATCGCTTTATTGAAATAAGCAACCGGTATGGCACTCATTTTTGATTTTTGCAGTGACGTGTAGATGTTTTTGCTTACGGCTTTATTAATGTCAAATATTTGACCCATTCTAGCGTGTTCGCGATTTGTTAACTGACTTTGCGTCACGGCGATAAATTTATTGAAGTTGCTTTGTGGGCATTGCTCGGTTTGGGCAAAAATATCTAGGCGTAAGGTAATCGCAAATTCATCACTGCTGCGGTTTTCGCTAACGAGCTCTATTTTTTGGATTTCGCCTTGGCTGCTTATTTTTAGTTGGTCTTGAGTTAATACGCCATCTACAAGGGTTTGTACTGAACTTACACGCGCCCCAGAAAATACTAAGGCTTGGGTTATCGCATCTTTTATGGCAGCGGCTTTTGCACCTGGAATATCGCTATTTTGAATAACTGCATGGCCGGTAGACTCATACCACTGAGCGTGAGTAAAAGGTGAAAACGTTAATACCGCAGTGGTACTTAACCCTGCTAATACAGCCTTTAAAAACGATTTCATACTTTTACTCCAATTAAACGTTAGCGTTAATCAACTTCAGCAAGTAATGTACCACTATTTTTTGTTATCTATTTAAAGGCATATCACTGGCACTAAACATGCATAACTGAGTTTAATTAGTTTTTAAAGGCCCAGTATGATGCGAGTAATGCCATTAATGATCACATTAGGCTGCTTAACTTTAAGCGGTTGTAGTAATATATTTGATAAACACGTTGAGTATAAATATGTTGAGCCAAATAATTACCCAGTATTAAAAGCGGTTGGCTATGCGCCCATTAGTTTGCAGTCGGGAAGTAGTGACACGCAAAAACAGCTTATGGCGATTAAGGCCTCAAAGCTCGAGGCTTATCGCGAACTAACAGAGCAAGTATACGGGCAAAAAATTACCGCAGGTACAACGGTCGCAGGCTCGGTTGCCCAAGATGATTATTTACAAAGCAAAGTACAAGGTATTATTAAAGGCGCACAAATTATAAAAACATATGCCGTTAATGATATGTATATAACTGAGCTTGAACTTAATATGAAACGCGTTCACGACTTGTACATAGGTGAGATAAAACCACGGGAAGTGAAAAAGGTCACTTATTACTAAGCGACAAATTATTACCCATAAAAAACGCCTAAACGAATTATCGTTTAGGCGTTTTTTATGGGTATTTTTTTAGGCTTTTAGGTTACGCACAATGCTGTTATCGGTATTTACGACGCTACCAGCTTGGTCGTAGGTCATTGATGAAGGTGCACCAATTAAAATACCTTTCAGCTGCTTTACACTTAACTGTGCCTGATGAGCTGCATGAGCATTAACTTCATTTTGTTTTTGACATTGCTCAAGCTTAGTTCTGGTCAGCTTTATTAAGTCATTGTTTTCATCTGTTTGCTGATCATTACTGGCAATCAGGTTACTAAGTTCTTTATCTAGGGTGCTTATGCTGGTTAAAAAAGACATTTTCTGTTGGGCAATTTCTTTCAAACCTTCGCCTCTACGTGAGGCAATAGCATTAAGTTCTTGAGTAAGAAGCTCACTCAAGGTTGTTAAACAATTTACTTGTTCGTTTAGTTTAATCGTAATTAAACTATTATGATCAGCCATAAACATTAAACTCGAAGTCTGCTAAATTTTTGGCAAGTTTCTCACTGTCTATTTGATACTTGCCTTCGGTAATGGCTTTTTTAAGTTCAGCAACTTTGTTACTGTCAAAACCAGAAGACTGCTCTGCTTTTTCTTGTAAAGATTTTAATTGCTTGGCTTGCGGTGTTAGGCTCACCGAATCGCTTGCAGCTTTTGGCGAAGGCGTTTGCGCAGCCTGCGTATTTGCATTATCTCTTTTTAAATCAACTTTTTGCTGTTGAGTGTTTGTTAAAACACCAGGCTGTTGATTTGATTTGTTTACTTGACCGACCATGATAAAAACCCATTTATTACCCAACTGATGCCTATATATCGGCATTTGCTAAAGATACTTTAGCATAAATTACATTAAATATTTACCTGCACAGACTCTACACCATCTACCCGTGCATTTAAAACTTTACCTGTTTTTTTGTTTTCTACTCGTACTTGTTCACCTAAGGTTCCATCTTCTAATGCAACACCCGTGGTTTTTACTCTTAACCCTTTAATATTGGCAAATATGTTAACAGAGTCGCCTTTGCAAACCATACAAATTTGATTGAGTAGTACTGGCATACCTTCACGAATATTACGTTTGCTGCGGCTACCAATAAGTTGTGCAGGATCATCAAGATACTGAACGCGTATAAAGTGCGCAGGGCGCATATCAATACTTAAATGGGATGGAGTAATCACTTCACCTCGTGCTAAATTAGTCGTTGCCACTACAACGGGTGCTGATTCAGTGATTCTGACATGTACGTATTGTGCCCAGTTATCACTATCGTTACATTTTATTTGAATGGTGACTTGACGATTAAAAGGGGGCTCACTTGGCGTTACTAGCTCTGGCTCAGAGTTACAATGGCGATCAGGTATGCGGCTATCTAACGGTAATGCGCTAAACTGTATTTTGTTATCATTTGTAGTCACTGCTTTTTGTGCAACATAAGATACAGCCATTTCTTGAAGTGATTCTTTACTAAATACTTGAGCCTTTAGTGGCAAAGTGAAGCAGAGGCTAGCAAGAAAATAAAAAACACTGTATCTTCTGATTTTTTTAACAAACTCATAATGTTTCGACTATGCTTATGGTTGCAAACAGGGTATAAATATTTTGCGTCAGAATTTAGACGCCCCCGTTGTGTTATGACGCTTTATTAATTGAAAGCAATTATCGTTCCTTATATTTGTTTTCTTAGGAGATTTAAATGGCCGGTATTTTAGACTCAGTAAACCAACGTACTCAGTTGGTTGGGCAAAACCGCTTAGAATTATTGTTATTTAAGCTTAACGGGCGTCAGCGCTTCGGCATTAATGTGTTTAAAGTAAGAGAGGTATTACAATGCCCGCCTCTTACTAGTATGCCAAAGGCTAATGCTTATATTCGCGGTGTTGCACATATCCGTGGCCAAACTATTTCGGTAATTGACTTATCTATGGCTGTAGGTGGCCGTCCTATAAAAAATATAGAAGAAGGTTTTATTATCATTGCTGAATATAACCGTTCAGTTCAAGGATTCTTAGTTGGTGGCGTTGAGCGGATTGTTAACATGAACTGGGAAAAAATACTGCCTCCACCATCCGGTGCGGGCCGTTATTCTTATTTAACAGCCGTGACTGAAATCGAAAATGAGTTAGTTGAGATTCTCGATGTTGAGCAAATTTTAAACGAAATTTGTCCAGTAAATACAGAGGTTAGCGCAGATGTTGCGGCTCAGGCTCAAGGTAGTATGCAAAAAGATTTGGGTGAGCGTATAGTATTTATAGCCGATGATTCAGCGGTTGCGCGAAATCAGGTTAAACGAGCGTTAGAACCTTTAGGCGTAACTACTGAACTTGCTAAAAATGGTAAGGAAGCTTTAATAAGACTAAAAGAAATTGCAGAGCTTGATTGTGTGAACGATATTACAGAGCGAGTAGGGTTACTTATTTCTGATGTAGAAATGCCAGAAATGGATGGCTATACACTCACTGCAGAAATTAAAGCTGACCCCAAACTTGCTCCACTGCATGTGATTTTACATACTTCATTAAGCGGTGTGTTCAACCAAGCAATGATTGAGAAAGTAGGGGCTGACGATTTTATTGCAAAATTTAATCCAGACGAGCTTGCTACAGCCGTTAATAAGTGGGTTCATTGTGATTAATAAACATAGGTGTTATTGATTTGACTAATAAAGATTTGCAGCAAACAGAATACGATCAATTTCGCTTATTTTTAGAACAACAGTGCGGTATTGTTTTAGGTGAAAATAAGCAGTATTTGGTTAAAAGTCGCTTGGCGCCATTAATGTCCCGATTTAATGTTGAGTCGTTATCTGAACTGGTTAGCAAAACACTTGGCGTACATGAGCGTCAATTGCGCGCTGCTGTTGTTGATGCCATGACAACCAATGAAACATTGTGGTTTAGAGATCAATATCCATTTGAGTTACTCAAAACCAGATTATTCCCTGAGTTTAAAGCGTTAAATAGACCATTAAAAATATGGTCTGCTGCGAGCTCTTCAGGGCAAGAACCTTATTCAATTGCTATGTCAGTGGCTGAGTTTCAATCAAGTAGCCCTGGTGTTTTAAAAATGGGTGCACAAATAGTGGGTACTGATATATCAAATACCATGCTAGATATGTGTAAAAACGCTGAATATGATGCATTGGCACTGGCTCGCGGGCTATCTGCTGATCGTCGTAAGAAATTTTTTAAAGACAGCGGCAATGGTATGGCACAAGTGGTTGACTCATTGAAAAAGCAAGTGAGCTTTAGGCATTTAAATTTGCTCGACTCGTACGCCTTGATGGGTAAGTTCGATATTATATTTTGCCGTAATGTTTTAATTTATTTTTCACCTGAGGTGAAAGCTAAAATAATTGCGCAATTTTCTCAAGCACTTAACCCTAAGGGGTATTTATTTTTAGGTGCGTCGGAATCTATGTCTGGTTTGAGTACCGAATTTGATATGGTGCGTTGTAACCCCGGTATTATTTACCAAAAGAAATGACGACTATTAAGATATACCTCCTCTTCAAAACGGCGCTGTAGCGTCGTTTTTTGTTTTTCTCATCACTACTTTCATTGCTGGCTTACTTATTGCTTTATTGATACTAAGTCAATTTTTTGGAGGTAGTTATGGCTATCAGTTTTGATAAAGCATTAGGCGTGCATCCGCATGCGATGTTGATCCGTTCGCAAAGAGCAGAAATGCTCGCTACTAATATCGCAAATGCTGATACGCCCGGCTATAAAGCAAAAGATATCGACTTTGCCTCAGCATTAAAAACGGCAAAGTCTAACCAACTAAGCGGCAATACGATGGTAAGAACCAACGAAAAACACATTGCCGGTGGTACCCGTAGTGTAGGTGGGAATGAATTATTTCGTACGCCAAATCAAACAGATACAGGTGATGGTAACTCTGTTGATATACAAGTGGAACGGAACTTGTATACACAGAATGCTATGGAGTATCAGGCCAGTGTCCAGTTTCTAAATGGTAAATTTAAAGGCCTGAAAAAAGCCCTCGGTAGTCAAGGAGCCTAATTATGAGTTTATATAATGTGTTTGATATTGCAGGTTCAGGTATGAGCGCGCAAAACGTGCGATTAAATACCACCGCAAGTAATATCTCTAATGCCAATACAATTAGCTCTTCACAAAATGAAACGTACCGAGCGCGACAACCTGTATTTGCTGCGGAGCTAACAAAAGCGTCAGCGTCAGCAAGCAACCCACAGGGCTCTGCCGTTGGTGTGAAAGTGTTAGGAGTGGTTGAGAGTGATAAACCACTGCAAATTGAATATAACCCAAACCACCCGAGTGCGGATGAAAATGGTTATATTTATAAACCCAACGTGAATGTTGTTGAGGAGATGGCAAATATGATTTCTGCATCTCGCTCTTATCAGACAAATGTTCAAGTTGCTGATGCAGCTAAGCAAATGTTAAGTAAAACACTGCTGTTAGGTCAGCGGTAACTGAGGGTAGCTCATGAGTAACGATATTAGTACTTCTTCATCCTACATGGACTCTTTAAGGTGGCAAGATACGCAAGTGCCACAAAAAGAAGACAGTGATGCGTTAACCCAAGAAGATTTCTTTTCGTTGTTAACACAGCAGTTGTCATATCAAGACCCCAGCAAACCAGCTGATAACGATCAGATGATTGCACAAATGACAAACTTTACCATGGCTGAAGGGATCTCAAATTTAAACTCTAACTTTGAGTCTTTAGCCGCGTCGATGACATCAAATTCGGCGTTGCAAGCATCAACACTGGTAGGCAAACAAGCTTTGTTGGAGTCGGATACACTGGAGCTTAATGAGTCGGGTGAATCAAGAGGTTCTGTTGTAGCTGAAAAGCCAGTCGATAGTTTAATGATCCGCATTGAAGATGCATCCGGGCAGTTGGTTAAAACTATAGATTTAGGTACTCAGCCTGCAGGAGCTATCCGTTTTGCATGGGATGGTAAAAATGAAGCGGGTGAACGACTACCTCCTGGTGAATACAATATTAAAGCAGAGGGTAGTACAAATGGGGAATTTTCAAGCCTCCCATTAGCTACATTCAAAAATATTGAAAGTGTTAATATTAATGGCTCAAGCGGCATTATTATTAATACAAAAGAAGGTGCGGTTAGGCTGACTGATGTCGCAGAAATCGCGTAATAGATTTTATGTATTTTTTAGCCATCAGGCTAAATACTTTTAGGTTAGAGGTTAATTATGAGCTTCAATATTGCATTAACAGGCCTTGCTGCCGCACAAAAAGATTTGGATGTTACCGCCAATAACATTGCCAACGTAAACACCACTGGTTTTAAAGAGTCTCGCGCCGAGTTTGCTGATGTATACGCATCATCAGTATTTAGCGCCGGTAAAACGAAAAATGGTGATGGTGTGCAAACGACCATGGTTGCCCAGCAGTTTCATCAAGGGTCACTGCAGTTTACTAATAACTCACTGGATTTAGCGATCACGGGTGAAGGTTACTTTGCAACAAGTAATGATTTAGGCTCTTTAGATTTTAGTTATACTCGCGCAGGTGCGTTTAAGCTTAATAAAGATAACTTTGTAGTTGATGCTAAAGGAAACTTCTTACAGAGTTTTCCGGTGAATGAAGTTACAGGCAGTACTACTTCGGTTAGTTTAAGCACATCTTCTGCACTGCAAATACCTGATTCATCAGGGTCTCCGCGCTCTACTTCAAACGTTTATACGTCGTTCAATGTTGATTCGCGTGACGATGTTATAGCTGTGCCATTTGATGCAACAGATGGCACTACTTATAACTCTTCGACTTCAACCACAGTTTACGACTCACTAGGTGAGCCGCATGTAATGCAGTTTTATTTTGTTAAAACTGCACCAAACGAATGGCAAGTGCATGGTACATTGGATCAAAAACCATTTGATGCTACCGGTGCTGCAACGGCAACTCCAAGCCCACTTAGTACGTTTGGATTTAACGCAAGCGGTACGCCAGAAACAACCAATGGCGCACCTATTACAGGAAGTACCTTTGATGATGTAAATTTAAATACAGCTAACTTTTCAGGGTTATTGAGTAACGGTGCACAGTTTAATGACATTGCAATTCAGTGGCGTGATGAGGCTGGTACTACAGGTAAAATTCCTACTCAATATGCTAATAGATTTGAAGTAAAGGCGCTTGAACAAGACGGTGCTACAGTGGGTCGCTTAGCGGGTATTGATATTGGTACTGATGGTAAAGTTGTTGCGTCGTACAGCAATGGTGACACTTCATATTTAGGTCAAGTAGCCATGGTTAGGTTTGCAAACTCACAAGGTTTACAACAGGTGGGTGATACTTCATGGAAAAAAAGTTTAACCTCAGGTGAGCCGATTGCGGGTGAGCCGGGAACAGGGACTTTAGGCAAAATTAATTCTTCAGCGCTCGAGCAATCAAATACAAACTTAACCACAGAGCTGGTTGATTTGATTAGTGCGCAGCGTAACTTCCAAGCAAACTCTCGTGCGCTTGAAGTGAATTCAACGCTGCAACAAAATATTTTACAGATCCGATAACCATATGTCCCGTCCTGAAATAGGTTGACGGTTTTAATGAAAGACTTGGTGCGAAAGCGCCAGGTCTTTTTTATGCACTTGATTTGGTGTTTTCATATTCAAACTTAAGTGCGGTCGCATTTCATTGTATATAAATATCGATTCTTCAACGAGCTCTTTTAACTCTGCCATATTACGACATTTATACAGTAGAAACTCTTGTTTTAATATCCCGTTAATACGCTCAGCTAATGCGTTTTGATAACAGTCATATCCATCGGTCATAGATGGCCTAATTCCCTCCTTTAATAGCATACCTTGATATACTTCAGAGCAATATTGTAAACCTCTATCTGAATGATGAATAGCATCACGTTTATACACCCGCTGCTTAATCGTCATCTCTAACGCTTTGACTACATCAGTTGCCTTCATTTCATCACTGAGCTCATAACCCATTATTTTTCGACTATAAGCATCAGTGACTAACGACAGGTAATGCACGCCTTGCGATGACTTTACGTATGTAATGTCACTAACGAAGACTTCCTCGGCCGCAGTAGGTTTGTATTCTTTTAGTAAATTGGGATGCTTGTGCATCCAATGATTACTATTTGTTGTTTTAGTGTAATTTTTCTTTGGTTTTACAAGCAAGTCATGCTCTCTCAAATAGTCAAAAAAACAATCTCGGCCTAGTTTAATGTCACGCTCTTGCAGCTCTGGCTTTATCATCAGATAAAGTTTCTTCCCACCAATACGAGGCATGAATTGCCGCCAATACATCACTAACTCTTTGACTGGCTTCAACGCTTTATTCCGAGAATCTATTCTGCGCATAGCTTGATAGTAACCTTGTCGCGTTATGCCATATGCACGGCATAAAGGAGTAAGCTTTACTTGCTGGTTTTCTTTTGCGCGCGTGATAGCTCGGATATGTACTTTTTTCGCAAACCCGCTCCATATTCTTCATCCATAATATTAATCATTTCATCTTTGATTAAATCCTTTAGGCGTAACTCCTCTACCTCGCGCTCTAAACGTTTAATTTTTTGTGCTGGGGTTTCTTTTGATTTAGGCATGTTGGCTATATAAGTTGGTTTAGACCAATCTAATTTACCATGTTTTCGCAGCCATACCAGAACGGTGCTACGACCTTGAATACCGTAATGACTTTGCGCCTGTTTATATGTGAAGTCGCCTTTTTCTACTTGCTCAACAATGGATAATTTAAAGCCTAATGTATAATCTCGTTGAGTACGCTTAACGTCTTTAGTTTTAGTGGTTTTCATAAAATAAGTCCTAAATGTGTAAACACATTTCAGGACAAGACAATATTTTGATTTAAAAAGGCTGCTTAATGCAGCCTTTTTTATTCCTCTCTTAAAATCTTATTCATGCTTTAATTTAATTTGGCACTTATATTGCATTTACTCATATATAGATTTCTTAATGAGTCGATGTTATGGATAAAATGGTCTACATAGCCGCATCTGGCGCTAAACAAAGCATGCAAGGGCTTGCTCTTAAAGCCAATAATTTGGCAAATGCAAACACCACTGGGTTTAAATCTGATTTTGCGCAAGCGCGCTCAATGCAGGCTTTCGGTGAAGGTTTGCCGACTCGTGTTTTTGCTATGCAAGAGCGCCCAGGATCAAACATGACATCGGGCGGTGTTGTCGAAACAGGTCGCAGCCTTGATATTGCCATGAGCGATAATGCATGGCTGAGTGTTCAGGATGCCTCTGGTAATGAAGCCTATACAAAAGTGGGTTCGTTAAATATAACGGCTGAAGGTATGTTAACTACCAGCGACGGTCGTCAAGTTATTGGCGAAGGTGGGCCAGTCATATTACCTGTACCGATTGAAAAAATCGAATTTAGCAAAGATGGCACTATTCAAGTTCGCCCTCAAGGTGCACCAGCTAACTTTTTAGAAGAAGTTGATCGGCTAAAAGTGGTTGATGCAAACAACGCCACGCTCGAGAAAGGTAATGATGGCTTATTTAGAGCTAAACCAGGCCAAATAGTTGAAACATCAGCCAATGTACAAGTATTAGGTGGCACATTAGAAAAGTCGAATGTAAACCCTGTGCATGAAATGGTCGATATGATCAGTCACCAACGCCAATTTGAATTACAAGTAAAACTGATGAAAACAGCTGAAGAGATTGACGAACGTCAAGAGCAGCTGATGCGCATCGTTTAACTTTAACGTGAGGACATTATTATGAATCCAGCATTATGGATAAGTAAAACAGGGCTTGACGCTCAACAAACTGATATATCGGTTATATCAAATAACTTAGCGAACGCCAGTACAGTGGGTTACAAAAAAAGCCGCGCTATTTTTGAAGACTTGCTTTACCAAAATATTAATCAACCAGGCGGTCGCTCATCGCAAGACACCGAAATGCCCTCAGGCTTAATGCTTGGCGCGGGTACTAAGGTGGTGGCTAACCAAAAAAACTTTTCGCAAGGTAATATGCTCACCACTGAAAATTCATTAGATTGGATGATTTCAGGCCCTGGCTTTTTTGAAGTACTGCAACCAGATGGCAATATTGCTTATTCGCGTAACGGCCAGTTTACTACCGACGGCGACGGGCGTGTTGTAACCTCGGGTGCTGGTTATGTTGTTCAGCCTGAAATGAATGTACCTGACGATGCACAGTCGATCACCGTATCTCAAGACGGTGAAGTGTCAGTTCGCGTTAAAGGTCAGGCCGAAAACGTGGTTATTGGTCAGATCACGATTAGTGATTTTATTAACCCGTCGGGCCTTGAACCTATAGGTCAAAACTTATATACCGAAACCGCTGTAAGTGGTGCGCCTGTTCAAGGTAATCCGGGTGTTGAAGGTTTAGGTACGATTATTCAAGGTTCA